>JBHJGN010000013.1:0-47455 GCA_050331735.1 Cyanophyceae cyanobacterium | reverse complement strand
TTGTGCCCGGGGTCTATGGGCAATCGAAATTGCTTCTGGATGGGAGCTGTCGGGGATTGAGCTAACAACTCAGTCTAGACAAGACCGTGTGAAGGAAGAAGCCCGCGCTCTGTCCGCAGGATGAACGCCGGGAGAAGTCACAAGAACATCTGTTGATTGTTGATGGTTAATAGAAACAATCAACAATCATCCATCAACAATCGACACAATTCATTATTTTCATGAAGCGACCTCAATCAGTTCCAACCTGGGAGCGAAGTAAGCGCCAGTGGTTTCGGGTGCTGCTCAATTTGAGATGCTCGGTCATTCCAGCCATTACGCCTAGGGTCGCGCTGTGTACCGGATTTGGCGTACTCATCTCTGTGCTTCACTGGCTCAATTTCAATGTTTCCTTGCCCATCTTGAGTAGCGTTGTGCCCAGTATTGTATTGGGTCTACTGCTTGTCTTTCGGACCAATACAGCCTACGAAAGATTTTGGGAAGGTCGCAAACAGTGGGGAACGTTAGTTAATACGGTCCGAAATTTAGCGCGAACGATATGGGTGACGATTGTAGCTCCTGAACCCGAAGATAGACGACAGAAAGTAGCGGCGTTGCGGTTACTGGTTGCTTTTGCGGTTGCTACAAAGCTGCATCTGCGTTCAGAAATGGTCAATCGTGAGCTAACAGCTTTAATGCCTCAACGCAGATATGAGCTGCTTCAGCACATGAATCACCCGCCGTTAGAAATTGCGCTGTGGATTGGAGATTATCTTCAGCAACAGTACGAACGTCAGTGCGTTAATGCCTATCAGCTTACGGCGATGTTCAAGTTGCTCGATATCATGGTCGATGTTTTGGGCGCTTGCGAACGGATTTTGAAAACCCCGCTGCCGTTAGCGTATTCGATCCACATCAAGCAGCTATTGCTCATTTACTGTCTAACCTTGCCGTTTCAAGTCGTGGCGGAGCTAGGATGGTGGACGGGGCTAATTGTGGGTGTGATTAGTTTTTCTGTGTTTGGGATTGAGGAAATCGGCATCGAAATCGAAAATCCCTTCGGTCACGATCCCAACGATCTGCCGCTTGATGATATTTGTAAAACCATGCTGATTAACGTGGAAGATTTGATTGCTGTAGCCAATAAAAATGATGGCGTCGTTCCTTATGGCGAGGGAGAGGTAATTGCAGACTGAAAAGATATCTAGTTCAATATCATTGCCAGCGATGGGCTGCGGAACCTGGGCTTGGGGCAATCGCCTCCTGTGGGGCTACGACAAGAGCATGGACGAGCAGCTTCAGGCGGTGTTTAATCTGTGCGTTGAAAAAGGCGCAACTTTATTTGATACGGGCGACTCCTATGGAACGGGACGATTGAATGGTCGCAGTGAAACTCTCCTCGGACAGTTTTCCCAAGAGTATCAGGGAGCGAATCAGTCTCAAATTTGCCTAGCCACAAAGTTAGCGGCGTACCCCTGGAGGTTAACGCCCCAGTCGATGGTGCGAGCGTGTCAAGCGTCTGCGCAGCGGCTGGGAAGAGTAGATTTGGTGCAGATGCACTGGTCTACAGCAAACTATGCCCCTTGGCAGGAGAACGCGCTGTTGAAGGGTCTTGCTCGGGTGTACGAACAGGGACTGGTGAAAGGGGTGGGCCTGTCGAATTACGGACCTAAGCGGCTGCAAAAGGTTCATCAGAAATTTAGCGATCGCGGCGTTCCCATCACAACGCTCCAGATTCAGTACTCGTTGCTGTCTACGACTCTAGTCGCTGAGCAGGGCATCAAAGACGTTTGCGACGAACTCGGAGTCCACCTAATTGCCTATAGCCCTCTGACTTTGGGTCTCTTAACCGGAAAATACTCCCAAGGGTCGTACCCGAAAGGACTGCGTGGTTTATTGTTTCGTCAGCTCCTGCCCGGTGCTGCGCCGCTGCTCAACTGTTTGCGGGAAGTAGCGCGATCGCGCGATCGAACCATGTCTCAAGTGGCGCTGAACTGGTGTATCTGTAAAGGCACTATTCCCATTCCCGGTGCTAAGACGGTGCAGCAGGCACAGGAGAACCTAGGAGCGTTGGGATGGCAACTCGATGAGGGCGAAATTGAAGAACTAGACCGCGCTGCCGCGAGGGTTGATAAGAAGATGGTGCAGAATATTTTTCAAACTAAATAAAGCGCCGCAGGCCCAGGGGAAAATGGTAGCAGCATTGACTTCGAGGGGTTTATAGAGGGCTACACTCAGGATTTCGGCACAGCCGAACAGCCCAGCCTGCTCGCTCCGCTGTGCAGATAGCTGGCTTGGCTAATCCAGGATGGCTGGTAGAAATTGAACAGCTTTTTAGGAGGCTAATACCATTTACCGAAAGTAGTCAGATAGTTCCTTAAACTAACCAAGCATTGGAGGTTCAAGGGCAAAGAGCTGCTGTGCGTCCCTTTCCCCTTGACCCCTTCCCCTTTCCCCCAACGCATCAAGTCTCCTATTGCTTTTTCTAATTGGTATAAGCTTGCCACCGAGAGTTATAAACGTTACCATAGAAATGGTGAGCGTATTTAAGCAGACAAAACCAATAAGTTTAAAAATCTGCTGTACTGCACCCTTGCACTGCTACGCCTGCCAATCGTGAGAGTTCTAGCTCATCAATGCATCTAATCTTAATTTTAGCGCTGGCGTTCGGCATGACCTATCTGTACGAACTTCAGCGAGACTTCTAATCAATAGCGCCCTTCCGGCGCTATTTTTAGATTGCTGAACGCAATCTTAGAAAAACTTCATCAGAGCGCTATCGATAGCCAAATTGCTATCGCTTTGAGTCTAGTATATGCTCGATTCTAGACTCGGTGCTGAAACATGATTTATTTCCCTGTCCCTCCATTCCTGTTTTTCCTGTTTCTCCTCCTATTTCCTTGTCTGTGGTTGGCGAGCGCTGTGGGAGTGATAGAAATACTGGTAGCTAAGCTTAGTTTTTCTCCTGGTGGAGCGTTTGCCGTCTTGACAGCGATGTTGATGGGCAGCACGATCAACATCCCTCTGTATCGAGTCCCATCTGCTGCGCCCCTTATTCCCGACATTGAAGCCATCTGTTTGCAGCAGTTTTGGGGCATTCCCCTGCAAAAAGTTGGACAGCAAATGGTTGTTGCTCTCAACGTTGGCGGTGGTTTAATTGCTCCTCTTTTGGCTATTTACGTCCTGACTCGCTCCGATGCCGTTGCGATCGTTTCTGTCGGCGCAATTGTTACCGCTATTAGTTACTTGTCTGCCCAAATTGTCCCCGCTATCGGCGTCCAAATCAATGCCATGATTCCGCCCCTCACCGCCGCGATTAGTGCCGTTCTCATCGCCGAACCGCTCGCTCCCTCTGTTACTTTTGCTGGCGGGATTCTTGGCACTCTCATTGGTGCGGATTTGCTGCACCTCAAAAAGAGCGAGCGCAGCAGTACTGGAATTTTGAGTATCGGCGGTGCGGGAGTGTTTGATAGTATTGCAATCTGTACTTTGTTTGCTCTGCTTCTTACCTAATTGGATTTAAAACCGACTCCAGAGCTGCGGCTAACTGCTCAAGATGTTCCCGTTCGTGAGTTGCCATCACCGAAAAGCGCAGCCGACTAGTCGGCACTGTTGGCGGGCGAATGGCTGGAGCAAAGATACCATTTGCTTTGAGCTGATCGGCGATCGCCAAGGCTTGGGCAGCGCTCTCTAAACCCACACAGAGAATCGGCGACTCCGATGGCAGGAGATTGAATTGAGCAAGCTGCTGTTTGAGCTGCTCAGTATTGCGCCACAGCTTTAGACGACGGTGCGGTTCGGTTTTGAGGACGGCGATCGCTTCTAGAGCAGCAGCAGTATCGGCAGGAGAAAGCCCGGTTGTATAGATCCAGCTTGCGGCGCGGTTACGAAGATAATCGATCAGGGCAGCGGAACCAGCTACGTAACCGCCCAAGCTTCCCAAGGCTTTGCTGAGAGTGCCAACCTGCACCAGTTCCCTGCCGGTACAGCCAAAGTGCTCGACGCAGCCTGCTCCGGTTTTCCCCATCACCCCTGTCGCATGAGCTTCATCGACCAGCAGCATACAGTTAAACTCTGCGGCCAATGCCAGCAGTTGAGGCAGCGGACACAGATCGCCATCCATACTGAAGACAGTATCAGACAGAATCAGGCAGCGGCGGTATTGTTGCCGATGCTGAGTTAGCTTGTGTCGTAGATCTTCCTCATCGCAGTGGCTGTAGTTGATGACCGTGGCACCGCTGAGCTGAGCACCGTTTTTGAGGCAGGCATGATTGAAGCGATCGCCCAAAATTAGATCGCGCTGGCCGACCAAAGCGGGAATCGTGCCGATATTGGCCAGGTAGCCAGAACTAAACACTAGCGCATCTTCTGTTTGTTTAAGGGCGGCGATCGCCTGTTCTAGGTTCCGATGAAGCTGTCTGTGTCCACTTAGCAGTCGAGAGCCAGTACTGCCGGTGCCGCCTGCTTGAGTAGCCGCCACGGCTGCCTCAATCAGGCGGCGATCTCCGGCAAGTCCTAGATAGTCATTGCTGGCAAAATTGAGCAGTGAACCTCCTGCCATCTGCACGACAGCGCCCGGACGAATTATGGGCTTTACCGAACGATACCAGTGAGCGCGACGCACCGTATCTAAAGATTTTTTTATCCAAGCATAAGCATTAGTAGAATTATCCATTTAAGTTTCCAGCTCTAAAAGCACACAGGATTAAATGAGATTCACACAAGCTTCAAGAAAACCAAACAAACTTTTATCATAACTTTACCTATGTGCCAATATAACTTTGTATTATTTACCCAATGCCTTCAAAAAAGTTAGCCAGCATTTTTATTTCTATGGTCAATCAGCACTTAAATAAAAGACTCATTGAAATGACTATTTCTAAAGAAATTTTGTGGGCGGGAGCCAAAGAAGTTCAGCTCCCTATTAACGAGTATATTCACAAACTTATTCATGACCAGGAATTTATTGCCCCCACTCTTTCTGACAATCATGTGGCTTCAATTAAGCTCAAAGTCATTCTGTTCTTTTTTGAGAGAGAACTAACAACAATTAAAGCTGGCTTTATGAAACTAGAAGCAAGCTATCTAAAAGGAGGCAACACCTCACGCATTCAACAAATTAACACCAAAATTAACATGCTTGAGGAAATTCTTAAAAAGATGCAAAAGCTGAGACTAGAAGTTACATATCACTTTAGCTAGTACTTAAAAGGCAACCTTCCTAAACCTAGTTTTTGAACGCGAGTCTATGAACCAGATCGCCATGAATCATAGATCGTCAACAAGAACTAGAATGGTGCGATGGTTTTAGGGGGTCAAAAAACACCCTATTTACGAGCCGTTAAGGCTAGGCTGCATATAGCTCAGTAACCAATTGGCCGCAGTAGCACGGCGGGTTTGTCTGGGTCCAAATTCTCCAATTTTGTATCCTTCAAAGCCAAGCTGCTCTTTGAGGAGCTGCTTATTTTCTTTGGGAATGGAGCGAGTAAGCTTGACGATGGGCGGGCGATTGGCAATAAAATCTGGAGGTTCTGGATAGGCTTCGCGCCAGTCTTGGGAAACATTGGCAGTATCCCACTGTTGAGTTGAGTGACTGTAACGATACCCTAAACAGTGCCATACCAATTGATTGACTGTTGCATCATCAATTTCTTCTTTAAGAATGGCCCAGACGGTATCTGGAGTGAGAGGAGGAAGCTGAGACATCGTTTTTTAGGGAATAATAACGTATTTACATTAAAGACCCCGCTCTGAAACAGGGTTCCTTTCACTAGTTTGCCATTCCCAACAGTCAGTTTCTTCAGGCTAAGAAAATATTGTTGGTTGATAATGCCCGAGCTTAAAAGGCAGTGCTGCTAGCATTTCTTAATGGCGTTGCTACACAAACAAAGAGAGCTGAAACCATTGACCGAAAGTAGTCAGACAGTTCTCCAAACTAACCAAGAGCTAGAGGTTCAAAGGGAAAGACTTGCTGTGCATCTCTTTCCCCTTTTCCCCAACTCATCAAGTCTCTCATGACTTTTTCTAATTGGGATAAGACCTTCTCCCCCTTACCCTTTCCCCGTTCCGACGGGAACAATTTCCCCTTTTCCCTAACTACGCATCGATAGCTTGACTTTTCAGTATTTTTCTGCTTTGCCTGCTATTTTAACTCTCTCCACGACATTACTATCGCCGAAAACGCCACGATGGCTGGCACAAACTTCCGCAGATGCACGGATTTAGCTAACCGACCTCGCCTCTTACAATGCACGTAGAAACAGGTTGGTAATTAGCAGTGTTGCAGTCTAACATCTCTAAGGCTCGTTCAACCAGGCCCATCTCCCCACAGTTAGGATTATTTTCAGCGGTGGTGCGAGACAGTCTGCTGTTACCGCTAATTTTTCTAACGCTGCCTGGAAGAGTAGCGGCTCAAATTGTTCCCGATCGCACTCTCCCAAACAATTCAGAGGTACGTATCCAAGGCGATCGCCTCCTGATCGATGGCGGGACAGAAGCTGACAGCAACCTGTATCATAGCTTTGACGAGTTTTCTGTGCCGACGGGCACTGCTGCCTGGTTTAACAACGGGACGAAAATTAAAAATATTATTACCCGCGTCACGGGGAACAACCTGTCCACGATTGATGGCTTACTCGGTGCGAACGGAAGCGCCAATGTATTCTTTATCAACCCCAACGGCATTATTTTTGGTCCAAATGCTCAACTGGCCATCGGTGGATCTTTTGTGGGCAGTACAGCAGAAAGCATCCTCTTCGAAGATGACCAGAACTTCAGCGCTAGCCCGACAGACGCGCCGCTACTCACCATTAAGGCTCCGATCGGCTTACAGATGGGACAAGCACCGGGAGCAATTCAGGTTCAGGGAAACGGCAGTCAAGGAGCTTTTGCCCTCAATGAATCGCCCAACTTGGGACTTACCGCTGCTCCCAATCGCACCCTCGCCCTGATTGGAGGCGAGATTGCTTTTGATGGGGGCGTAGCAACTGTTCCTGATGGTACGCTTGAACTAGCTGGAGTTGCCCAAGGAAACGTTGATTTTGCCTCCACAGCGATCGGGTGGCAGTGGGGATACGAGGAAGTCGCGCAATTTGGGAATATTCGCTTGAGCGATCGCTCCCTGCTGGCTAACCCTAACTTTAGCCCGAACCCAGAGGGAGGAATTCACCTCACCGGAGCCAACATCATCCTCGATAACTCGCAGATTGGGTCAGTGACCCTAAATCAGGGAACCGGAGGAGATATTACCCTCAGCGCGACTGAATCAGTGAGTGTAGAGGGCGCGAATGAGGCGGTGTTTCCCTTTAGTTCAGTGGTGACGACGATCGTGAATGAGGGAACGAGCGGCAATGGCGGGCAAATTCGCGTCACAACTCCCCGGCTATCTCTGCAAGATGGTGGTAGGCTCTATACTCTCAGCTTTGGCGAGGGGAAGGCCGGAAAAGTCACGGTCGCTGCCGACTCAGTTTTAATTACTGGATTTACTCCTTTTGTAGACAATTTTTTCCAGCCCGGAAATCCACCCAATAGCCGCATTGCTAGCGCTAATTTTAGTACCGGAGCAGCCGGAGATGTAGAAGTCTCAGCCAATCAGCTTACTCTCCTCAACGGCGGGCAGATTGGGACGCAAGCAGGGCCAACGGCAACGGGACCGGGAGGAAATATCAACGTTAACGTTTCGGATACGATCTCTGCTATCGGCGCTAATTTCTTAGCACCAACTGTCGCTTTAAGCAGCTTGATCGCTAGTCAAAGCCTAGGGGCTGGAGCGTCTGGGGCAGTCAGAGTGACAACACAGCATCTCAACGTTCAAGATGGGGCAGTTGTTGGTTCGCTCGTGCTGGGGACGGGCGAAAGTAAAGCTGTTACGGTTGTGGCAACCGCATCAACCTCAGTGCTTCAAGGAGGGGTAATTGGCACTATTACCGTCGGTCCTCGCGATGGCGGAAATGTTAGCTTATCCACTGGCCGATTAAAAATTCGAGATGGAGCAGGGATTTCCTCTTTTTCATCATCAACTCTCACTGATTTTGGAATCACAAATTTAGTGCCTGGAGCTGGAACGGGAAACGCGGGTCATGTTGGCGTGAATGCTACTGAATCAGTCGAGATAGTTGGCATTAGCCCCTCATTTAACATTAGTAGCTTGGGCAGCTTGGCCTTCGGGTCTGGAAATGCTGGCGACGTGTCTGTGTCAACTCCTCAATTACTTCTTGAAGATGGAGGATACATAACATCAGCAGCAGCGCTGGGAATTTCTGCTCTTGGAGAACCTTTTCCTGGAACCGGAACTGGCAACGGAGGCGATGTTACCGTTAATGCTGAGACAATTGTCATAAATGGCTCTGCTCCCTTCATTGCTACTCCTAGCTTGTTGGGAACATCGTCCTTTGGCTTTGGCAACGTCGGTAATACTCTGGTTAATACTTCTCAATTAGTCGTCCGTGATGGCGGGCAGATTAGCTCCTCTACCAGCGCGACAGGAGATGCGGGCAAGCTCACGCTCAATGCCGATGATATTTTAGTGAGCGGAACCGATGCTACCGGTGCTCCCGCCTCCATTTCTGCCAATGCCCTAATTCTGAGTGAGGTGGTTCGTGAAGCGCTCGCTTTGCCACCTGTGCCGACGGGAGACACGGGAGAGTTAATCATTAACACCGATAGCCTCACCGTCACTGACGGGGGCAACATCACGGTTCAGCATCCCGGTACTGGCGATGCAGGAACTCTGATGGTTAATGCAGAGTCGGTGCTGCTGGATCGAGGCGGCAGCATTACCGCTGCCACCGCCTTTGGTCAGGGGGGTAATATTCTTCTAAACGTGCAGGACTTACTACAGCTCCGCAATGGAAGCCAGGTGACGGCTGAAGCAGGAGGAACGGGAAATGGCGGCAACATCTCGATTGATGTTGATTTTACTGCTGTTTTTGAAGAAAGTGCCATTACTGCCAACACTTTTGAAGGTCTGGGTGGCAACGTTAATATCAACACGCAAGGTCTGTTTCTCTCCCCCGACAGTGCTATAAGCGCGAGTTCTCAACTGGGCGTTGATGGAGTCGTAGAGATCAACAACCCGGAAGTAGAGGCGGAATCAGGATTAGTAGAACTCCCAGAATCTCCCGTTAATCTAGCAGCATTGATTACGACAAGATGTGCAGCGGCAGAGAATTCCTTTGTGATCACAGGCAGAGGTGGATTGCCCGAAACCCCAACTCAACTGCGGGGGCAGTCGGTATGGCTCGATTGGCGATCGCTCGATGGGGCTACTAGTCTGTCTGAGCGCTTTGCTTCTCGAGATGAAGACAGGCCGGACCAAAATCCATCGGCTTCCCTCATCGAGGCGCAAGGATGGACGATCAACGCAAGGGGAAATATGGAGCTGTTGGCGACTGTACCGACAACGGCCCAACCCCAGTTCAAGACGGCAAGCTGTAGGATGTAAATGCCATGTTGGTTCCCAGCCTCTTGCTCTCTTTGATGCTGGCTGCTTCCGTAGTCGTAGAGGTGACAGCTCAAGAAGCGCTCTTGCAGCCAGTCGGTTCCTTATCGACTTTAGAACACGGCAAAACTCTTTACGAGGCCGGACGATTTGCGGAGGCGGCGACGGCTTGGCAACGGGCCGCCGAGCAGCATCAGTTCGACAACGATCCGCTCAGGCAAGCGCTCAGCTTGAGCTATCTGTCGCTAGCGGCGCAGGAGTTGGGGCGCTGGGACCAGGCGCAGCAGGCGATCGCCCAGAGTCTTCAGCTTGTCGATCGAGGAGCGGGAGCGGCGTATCCTCAAGTGCTCACGACCCAGGGGAAACTTCAGCTTGCTCTCGGACAGGCAGAGGAGGCCTTTCAAACCTGGCAACGGGCGGAGTCTTTCTATGCCCAAGCTCAAGATCGAACCGGGGTGCTGGGGAGTCGGATTAACCAGGCACGGGCCTTACAGGCTTTAGGGATGTATCGTCGAGCCCGGCGGCTGTTGGAGGTGGTCCACAAACAGCTCGCGGCAGAACCCGACCCTCGGCTGCGAGCCATCGGCCTGCAAAACCTCGGAGTAACGCTCCAGGCCTTGGGCAATTCCTCTCAGGCGCAGGAGGTGCTCCAGCAGAGTCTCGCCTTAACGCAGACGCTCAGCTCCCAGGAACGCAGCGCCACGCTGCTGAATTTAGGCAACACCGCCCGCTTCCAGCAGGATTGGCAGGCGGCTGAAGAGTTCTATCAACAGGCGATCGCCTCGGCCACGACTCCGCTCGCTCGGCTAGCAGCACAAGTTAATTTGTTTGGCCTTCTAGTCGAGACCCAGCAACGGCCAGCCGCGATCGCTCTCCTGCCCGAGATGAAAACGAACGTTGCTCAGCTTCCTCCCAGTCGAGCAGCTATTTACGCTCAGGTTAACTTAGCTAAACAGCTCATTGAACTGGAATCGGCATCTAAAGACCCTGCGGCTTTGCTTCATACGGCCCTCGAGCAGGCTACGTTGCTCCACGACCCCAAATCGCAATCCTATGTGCTGGGAACTCTGGGCTTTTGGCACGAACAGCAGCAGCAGTGGTCCCAAGCCCAAAAGCTGACCCAGCAAGCTAAAGCGCTCGCTTTCAGCATTCAGGCTGGAGATATTGCCTATCAGTGGCAGTGGCAGGAAGGGCGCTTGCTCGTTGCTCAGGGAGATGTGCCAGGAGCGATCGCTGCCTATACCGCCGCCGTTGATACCCTCCAGTCTCTCCGGAGTGATTTAGTAGCCGTTCCGGACGTGCAGTTTTCATTTCGAGACAGCGTCGAACCCGTTTACCGCGAGCTCGTACGGCTGCTGCTGCACCAACCAACGCCAGCTCACCTCCAGCAGGCCCGCGAAGTGATTGAATCCCTTCAGGTGGCTGAACTCGACAATTTCTTTCAGGAAGCCTGTTTAGATGTTCAACCCCAGCCCCTCGAGGCGGTGGACGACACCGCTGCCGTCATTTACCCGATCGTGCTCCGCGATCGTCTGGCCGTCATTATGTCTGTACCGGGTCAACCGCTGCGCTACTATGCGACTCAGCTCTCGCAGGAGCAGCTAGAGAGTGTTTTTAAGCAGCTTTTTCAATCTTTCAATCCCGCCTTTTCTACCCAAGAACGTCTGCGGCTGTCGCAACAGGTATACGACTGGCTGATTCGTCCAGCAGAAGCAGACCTGACTCAAATTGAAACTCTCGTCTTCGTTCTCGATAGTTCTCTGCGCAATTTGCCCACCGCCGCCCTCTACGACGGGCAGCAATATTTAATCGAGAAGTATAGCATTGCCTTAACTCCTGGTTTGCAGCTCCTCGCCTCTCAAGCGGCCAACAACCAAGAGCTAGAGACCGTCTTGGCAGGAGTTAGCCAGCAAAATCAAGGGTTCTCAGCGCTGCCTGCTGTAGAAACCGAAATCGAGCAAATCTCGGCGCGGTTTTCCGCTCAGCTTTTGCTCAATCAGGAATTTACCAGCGCGAATCTGCAAACAGCCGTTGAGAATTCTGCGGCTCAAATTGTTCATTTAGCCACTCACGGCCAGTTTAGTTCCGATCCTCAGGAAACCTTTATTCTGACTTGGAACGAGCGAGTGGGGGTAAAGGAATTTGAAACGTTACTCAGTAAGAGACAGCAGCACACAACCCCCATTGAATTGCTGGTGCTGAGTGCCTGTCAAACAGCAGCGGGGGACCGTCGAGCGGCCCTCGGACTGGCGGGAATTGCTGTCCGTTCTGGAGCGCGTAGCACCCTTGCTACCCTGTGGTCAGTCAACGATGCCTCGACGGCTGAGTTCATGACTCAGTTTTACCAGGCGCTGAGCCAGCCGCAAGTAACGAAAGCAGAAGCCCTGCGTCGGGCACAAATTGCTTTCATTCGCTCTTCTCGGTATCAGCATCCCTTCTACTGGTCTTCCTTTGTCTTGATCGGCAACTGGCGATAGTCGTTGGGAATTTTGTTGATGGTTAACGGTTGATGGCTCATCTAACTACTGCCCAGTGTCTCCGGCTCTTCAACCGCGTCGTTGCTTTTGATGGTTTCTAAGGAGGACGGCACAAATCAGTTTAAAACGGAGACAAGACGCGGAGGAAAAAGCAAACGACTTATGCGAATAGCTAACAGCTCTAGATTTATTTTCACACAGCTAAAGGAGTTATCCTGATGAATCAGCAACTATCAATCTTGTTGGCCGCCCTCTCCCTGGGGATCGGGGCCACTCACGCTCAAACGGCTCAAGTGACCTTTGAGCCTCCTAAATCGGGTCAACCCATGCAGACCACCGGAGGAGCCTCTCGGGGAAGCGACTGTTCCCAAAACCTGGAGCATTTTCGAGCCAACGTCATGCCGCTGATTCCGGTCGATCAGCAGGGATTGACGGTGGCGGCTCATCCCACTTTTTTTGTTTACGTTCCGCCGACGGCTGCCCCAAAAGCGTTCTTCAGCCTCCAGGACGAGCAAGGAATGAGTCACTATCAAACCGTCATTCCTCTCAGCCAGCCCGGTATCCTCAGCATCGAGCTGCCTGAATCAGTGTCGCTCGCCGTGGGCAAAAACTACCGCTGGTATTTTGTCGTCATGTGTGACGGCACTCTGAGGCCCGACAGTCCTTTCGTCGAGGGATACGTCCAGAGAATTGAACCGGAAGCAGCTCTGGCTGCTCAGCTCCAGGGCGCGACCCCCCTAGAGCAGGCCACTCTATACGGTCAGGCCGGCATTTGGCACGAAACTCTGGTGACCCTCGCCGAGTTACGGCGATCGCAGCCGGATAACCCAGATATTGCCGCTTCTTGGGAAGCGGTCCTGTCGTCGGTGGGGCTAGAGGCGATCGCCTCTCAGCCACTCATAGACATTTCACTGAAGCGGGAAGCCAGCCGCGCTAGGCAGCCCCTCTAACTCGATCAAAGCTCTATTTCTAGGGAATCAGGACAATGCTCAAAGCGTGGCGCACCCTTCGGCAGCAGCTCGGGCGCTGGCAGGGAGTGCTCATCGTCGGCACTGGAACCACCTGCTTAGCGATCGCCGGCAGCCTGATGGGCTTATTTCAGCTTCCGGAATGGATGGCGTTGGATCTGCTGTTTCGGCTACGTCCGGCAGCATCGCAGGAGACGCGGATCGTTCTAGTGACTATCGACGAAGCAGATTTAAAGCAGGTGGGGCAGTGGCCCATTCCCGACCGCACCCTCGCTCAGGCTCTTAAAACCATTAAAGCTCAGCAGCCGCGTCTGATTGGGCTAGATCTCTATCGAGATCTGCCAGTGGAACCAGGATATCAAGAGCTGGTCAAGGTCTTGCAGTCGACTCCGAATCTGATTGCCGTGGAAAAGGCGGTGGGAGAACGGGTCGCTCCGCCGGAGGTGCTGGGTCCGGAGCAGATCGCCAGTAGCGATATTCTGTTCGATGCGGACGGCAAGGTGCGTCGGAGCCTGCTGTCGGCAGAACTAGACGGACAGGTTAAACTCGGTCTGGCCGCGAAACTGGCTCTCAAGTATCTAGAAGACCAGGACATTACTCTCCAGGAAAAATCAACCCGTTTTTGGCAGCGGCAGCAGTTGACCCTCGGTCAGGCGACTATCGTTCCCTTTCTGAGCCACGATGGCGGCTACGTCCGAGCCGATGATGGTGGCTATCAAATTTTGCTCAACTACCGGGGACCGATTGAAACGTTTCCGACGGTCTCCCTCTCGGATGTGTTGGCTAACCGTATTCCCCCAGAGCTAATGAGCGATCGCATTGTCTTAATTGGCTCAACGGCTCCGAGCCTCAACGATTTCTTCTATACTCCCTATAGCAGCAGTCTCAACGGCAGTCCTCGACGCGTATCAGGGGTTGTAGTTCATGCTAATGCGATCGCTCAGCTTCTCGGGGCCGCCTTGGAAGGTCGTCCTCTGCTGCGAGTTTGGAGCGCTCCGATCGAGTGGCTGTGGATTGGAAGCTGGTCTTTTGCCGGGGCGACGCTGAGCTGGTCGTTAGCGGGAATTGCCCTTAAACAGAAGGTGGAGTTATTTATCAAATGGCTGTTGCTCAGCATTGGGCTGCCAGGAGGAGCATTACTGGGCATGAGCTACGGCAGTTTTCTGCTAGGGTGGTGGGTGCCAACGGCCACGCCTGGGCTGGTGCTGCTAGTTTCTGCGCTGGCTAGCGCTGGCCACAAAAACTATCAGCTTGGTAAATTAGCGTCTCTTGATGGCTTAACCGGCATTGCCAATCGTCGCTACTTCGACCAGAATTTGCATCGCGAGTGGTATCAACACCAGCATCCCTATTTGTCTCTCATTCTGTGTGACGTAGATTTTTTTAAACGCTATAACGACACCTACGGTCATCAAGCCGGAGATGAGTGCCTACAGCAGGTCGCTAAGGCCATTCGTCAGGCCACCCGCTCTAGCGATTTGGTGGCTCGCTACGGGGGAGAAGAATTCGTGGTCATTTTGCCAAACACAAAGGCAGAGGTCGCCGTTGGGATCGCTCGCAGAATCTGCGCTGAGGTCAAAGCGCGCCAAATGCCGCATCAGTCTTCGGAGGCCGGCCAGTACGTTTCCCTGAGCTGTGGTGTTGCTAGCACGACAGATTACAAAGAGGCTCCGTCTCACCTGATCGCAGCGGCGGATCGAGCTCTCTATCAGGCAAAAGAACAGGGACGCGACCGAGCGTTACTCTCTTCCTAGCGGTGGTTATTTGCTCTCGCGCCCTGAGCTGGCGTTAGTTTAGCAGGCAGAAAGAACAAGTAGTTTGTTCGACTGCTAATACCATTTACCGAAAGTAGTCAGATAGTTCCCAAACTAAGCAACAATTGGAGGTTCAAGGGCAAAGAGCTGCTGTGCTTCCCTTTCCCCTTGACCCCTTCCCCTTTCCCCCAACTCATCAAGTCTCCTATTACTTTTTCTAATTGGTATAATTTCTAACCGATTTGATGACCCCTCGCGGGAGAGCAAATTCCTTGGCTTTCTAGTTATTTGTGGTATGATTATAAATTGTGTCGAATTTGAAAAACAACTGTGCCTAAGATGAAAACTCGCCGTGCTGCGGCGAAGCGATTTCGGATTACCGGCAGCGGCAAGAAAATTTTCCGCCGCAAAGCTTTTAAAAATCACCTGTTACAGCATAAATCTTCTGAACGCAAGCGCCGTTTAACAGGATTGAGCACGGTCTGTGAGCGAGACGAAAAGAGCGTTCGTCGGATGCTCCCTTACATTTAGCTTGCTAAACGCAGCCCTTGGAAGAAGTTCCGGGTGAACGTTTAGTCCCCTGAATTGAGATAAAAGTCCTTACTTTGAGCTGAATCATTAATTACTATGGCAAGAGTTAAACGGGGCAACGTGGCCCGCAAACGTCGTAAAAAAATTCTTAAACTGGCTAAAGGATTTCGCGGCTCTCACTCCAAACTTTTCCGCATCGCTAACCAGCAGGTCATGAAAGCACTGCGGAATGCCTACCGCGATCGCCGCAACCGCAAGCGCGATTTTCGCCGCTTATGGATTACCCGCGTCAATGCGGCGGCGCGTCAGCACGGAGTTAGCTACAGTCAGCTCACGGGAAATCTCAAAAAGGCCAATATTGAACTTAACCGGAAGATGCTGGCGCAACTCGCCGTTCTCGATCCAGCAGCTTTTGGCAAAGTCGTTGAGTTAGCCAATCAAGCTAAAGATTAGAACTCTCGCGTAAGGCAGAAAGGGAAGGAAAAGAGAAAGACCTCGCTTATCCTAGCCCGGTTTTCAGAGGCATTAAGTAGGAACCAATCTGTGGCTGAATCCCTTTGCTGTTGTTCAAGCAAAGGGTCAAGGTGATGAGGAAAGTAATGTTTCAATGGCTTTCGCTACGAAAGCTGTTCAATTCTGCCGCTGGAAAAGTTATCTCAGGATCAGTCTTAGCAATTTCATGCGCATTGATCTCAATGCCGGAATTGCAGGCGGCAGAATTAGCAGAAATTAAGCAGCGGGGAAAGCTGATTGTTGCGGTTAAAGACAATATCCGTCCGCTGGCTTTTTATGATACCCAAGGCAACCTCCAGGGACTGGAAATTGATATCGCTGAACGATTAGCGCAAGAAATTTTAGGAAATTCAAAAGCGCTCGATTTACGGCCCGTTGCTAATCAAGAACGCTTAGAGGTCGTTACGAATGGGCAAGTCGATATTGCGATCGCCAAAGTAACGGTTACTGAAGCTCGCGCCCGCCTGGTAGACTTCAGCCCCTATTATTATCTTGACGGCACGGGTTTAGTGACGAAAGATTCTTCAAGGGGGAGCTTCAGGGATTTAGCCCTTGGCAGAATTGCTGTCTTGGAAGACTCCAGTACCGTTGCTGTCCTCAAGTATCGGTTATCGACGGCTCAGTTAGTTGGGGTGACTTCTTATCAAGAAGCCCTCACGCTGCTAGAAAATGAACAAGCGGATGCTTTTGCCGGAGATATAAGCGTTTTGGCAGGCTGGGTGCAGGAGTATCCCTCCTATCAACTACTGCCAGAACGACTTTCTGGGTTAGCGCTCGGCGTTGTCATGCCCAAAGGATTGCAGTTTGTCGAATTACGAACGCAGATCAACGAGGCGATCGAGCGCTGGCGAGAATCTGGCTGGTTAGCCGAACGAGCGGCCCACTGGGGACTACCATAAAGACAGTGACCAGTGACCCGATTAACTCGTTAGTTTGGTCACCGGCGACTGACTCAGTAACTGTGCCAAGCACTGAGCGCAAGCGATCGCTAACTGGTCACTGGTCACCGATCACTGGTTACTGTCATAAGTTATGAGCGAAAACCTGACAATTGTTTATCTTGCTGTTCTGCTTGTTTTACTGAGCGCTACGGCTGTGTTTATTTTCCGGCAGGTGCTTCGGACTCGCCGTGTAGAAAATACTTTTTCAAAATTACAGAACAAGCTTAAGCAAGAGAAAGGGACAGCTAAAGAGTATTATCAGCTAGCAAGCCTTTATTTAGATAAAAAGCTATTTGTGCAGGCCAATAACCTTCTGCAAAAGGCTTTGAAAGAAGGTCAAGGTGCAGAGCCAGAAAATCGAGCTTTAATCTACAACGCTCTAGGGTATAGCTATTTTGCTCAGGAGCAATACGATTTGGCCATTCGTCAGTATAGAGAAGCCCTGAAACTAAATTCTGAGTACGTCGTTGCCTTGAATAATTTGGGCAACGTTTACGAGCGCAAGCAGCTCACGGCTCAGGCGTTAGCGGTGTACGAACAGGCGCTTCAGCTTGAGCCAGACAACACGACGGCTAAGCGTCGTGCTGAATCTCTGCGCAAACGAATGGCTCCTTCTAGCTAGTTCAAGGGTTTCAAAGCAGCAGTTTAAGGCAGCTACAGGCGAGCAGCAAGCGTCAGTTCTCGAAGATGACTGTGAAATGTTAAAAAGTGCAAAGTATAATAAGGAACGTTGACCGTAAGTGAGAACTAGAGCTTGAAAATGCGGGTTGCGATCGCCGGAGCGGGTTTAGCTGGATTGTCTTGTGCCAAGTATTTAGTCGATGCCGGACATACTCCGGTTGTTTTAGAGCGGAGAGATGTTTTAGGAGGCTTAGTAGCAGCCTGGCAGGATCGAGACGGAGACTGGTACGAAACGGGGCTGCACGTCTTTTTTGGAGCCTATCCCAACATGCTGCAGCTTTTTAAAGAACTAGGCATCGAAGACCGTTTGCAGTGGAAAGAGCATACCCTGATTTTCAATCAGCCAGAGAAGCCAGGGGTACTGTCGCGCTTTGACGTTCCCGATATCCCGGCCCCCTTCAACGTGATTGCGTCGATTCTCCGCAACAACGATATGCTGACCTGGGAGCAAAAGATTCGCTTTGCGGTCGGCTTACTCCCGGCGATTGTACGCGGTCAAAAGTACGTTGAAGCGATGGACCGCTACAGCCTTTTAGAATGGCTCCAGCGACAGGGAGTGGGAGAGCGGATCTCTAGCGATGTGTTTATTGCGGCTTCTAAGGCGCTCACCTTTATCAACCCTGATGAAGTATCGGCAACTGTTCCCTTGACGGCCTTGAATCGCTTTCTCCAGGAGCGCTATGGCTCTAAAATTGCTTTTCTAGACGGTTCGCCCACCGAACGCCTCTGTCAACCTCTAGTAGACTACATCACCGAGCGCGGGGGAGAGGTCCGGTTAAACGCTCCCCTGAAGGAAATTTTGCTCAATGCCGATGGGACAGTACGAGGTTTCTCGCTCAGGGGGCGAGAGGAACCAGACACCGTTGAGACAGCAGATATCTATGTCTCGGCAATGCCCGTCGATCCCCTCAAGGCCATGCTGCCCCAAGCGTGGAGACAGATGGAATTTTTTGATAAGCTGAACGGCTTAGAGGGAGTTCCCGTCATCAATATTCATCTGTGGTTCGACCGCAAGCTGACGGATGTGGACCAGCTCCTGTTTTCACGATCGCCGTTGCTGAGCGTATATGCGGACATGAGCAACACCTGCAAAGAGTATGCTTCAGACCGCTCGATGCTAGAGTTAGTCTTAGCCCCGGCCAAAGACTGGATTCGCAAATCCGATGCTGAAATTGTAAAGGCGACTATGGCGGAGCTCGAAAAACTTTTGCCCGACCACTTTGGCGGCGATAACCCGGCACAACTGTTAAAGTTTCAGGTTGTCAAAACGCCGCGCTCGGTTTACTGGGCAACCCCAGGCAGACAGGCGCACCGTCCGCCGCAAAAGACTCCGATTGACAATTTTTATCTGGCGGGCAGCTATACATTGCAACAATATCTAGGAAGTATGGAAGGAGCCGTGCTTTCTGGTAAGCTAGCAGCGCAGGCAATTTCCCAATCTGGAGCAGATTCAGCACCAAAAGGAAAGGAGGCCGTAGCCGCCTCATAGCTTGCAGAAGCGTTAGCCGCCGAGTCGGTTGGCTCCGGCAGGCGGCAGAACGTGAGCGTCGTCCTCTCGCTCAACAAGAATTGTTCTTCAAAGTTTGACATTGAGTGCGACAATTTAACTGAAGGCTATCAACCCGAAGTGGACACGCACAGTGTCTTCATAAGTAATCTTCCTGCCTGCGATGAATGCTGCAATCGCCTAGACCTCAATCTACGGACCCCCTAGCCTCTATCGAGGAGGCCTACGAATATTGCCGTCAGATTACGGCAAAGTACTCCAAGACGTTTTACCTGGGCACGTTACTGATGCCGCGGGAGAAACGGCAAGCAATTTGGGCAATTTATGTCTGGTGTCGGCGCACCGATGAATTAGTCGATGGTCCGCAGTCGCGGTTTACAACCCTAGAAACCCTAGAGCGGTGGGAAGAACAGCTAGAGGCTATTTTTGCCGGGAGGCCGTTTACCGATCCCGATGTCGCTCTCGTCGATACCGTTAATCGCTTTCCCCTCGATATTCAGCCGTTTCGAGACATGATCGCCGGACAGCGAATGGACCTGCATCGCTGCCGCTACCAGACGTTTGAGGAACTCAATCTGTACTGCTATCGGGTAGCGGGGACGGTGGGGCTGATGTCGAGCGATGTGCTCGGGATTGAGCAGGGGCATCGCACCGCGCCCTGGAACCGCCAGCGCCATGACGGACCGGTTGAGGAGGCGATCGCCCTCGGCATTGCTAACCAGCTCACCAACATCTTGCGCGATGTGGGAGAAGATGCCCAACGGGGACGCATTTATCTTCCTTTAGAAGATTTAGAGCGCTTCAACTACACCGAAGCCGAGTTACTGAAGGGGATTAACGACGAGCGCTGGAAGAAGCTGATGCGCTTTGAAATCGAGCGAGCTAGAACCTACTACAGTCAGGCAGAAAGCGGCATCAAGGCCCTCAGTGCCGACTCTCGCTGGCCCGTTTGGGCTGCTTTGATGCTCTATCAGGGAATTTTGGACTACATCGAAAAAAATCAGTACGACGTTTTCAACCGTCGGGCGTTCGTTCCCAAACCAAAGAAGTTACTCTACTTACCCATTGCTTGGCTGAGAGCGCAAGCACTCTAGGTTAACTGATCCCATGCACAACGAATAGGGAATTTGTTGATTGTTCATTGTTGATGGGAAAATAGTTTCTACCCACCATGAACAATGAACAATCAACCATCAACCAGCAACACTTCACAAGAGAGAGATTCGTTTCGGTAACGCTACAAGCATTATAAAAGCGGTTAAGTCAGGAGAGAAAGAGAGGCTGGCTTTAATATGGACACAGTTTCTGTTATCGCTAAAACGGTAGGAGCCTCAATCCAGGCCGTCAGACTTTGTAAGAAGAGCAACTAGAGCGCTTTACTCAGACAAAATCGCCATCCCTTTTTGCACAGCCGGACGTTGTTGAAGGGTTTCTACCCAGCGCTGGAGGTGAGGGTGATTGTCGAGGGTTAATCCGAGATATTCGTAGCCCATCACCCAGGGGTAGGTGGCGATATCGGCAATGGAATAATTTCCTGCTAAATAGTTGTGCTTTTCTAATTGCCCATTCAATACGCCATACAGGCGCAAGGTTTCTTTTTCATAGCGAGAAAGCGCGTAAGGAATCTCTTCTGGGGCTGAGTTTTTAAAGTGACCGAGCTGACCAAACATCGGTCCGACATTGGCCATCTGAAACATTAACCATTCGAGCGCTTGAGAGCGGCTTTTTGCCTCGGTTGGCAGCAGTTGACTGCCCGTTTTTTCAGCAAGATAAATCAAAATTGCCCCTGACTCGAAAACGGCTATGTCTGTCTCTCGATCGACGATCGCGGGAATTTTACTGTTGGGATTAATTTGCACAAATTTAGGAGCAAATTGTTCTCCCTTCGTGATGTCTATCTTAATCGGGCTGTAGGGCAAACCAAGTTCTTCAAGCAGAATAGCCGGTTTACGTCCGTTGGGAGTGGTAAAGGTATAAAGATCAATCATAATTTGGCACTAGTAAGGGGCAACTTGAAATTTTTTGTGTTGATGGCTGATTGTTCATTGCTTATTGCCCTTTGACCATTAACCATCAACAGATATCGAAAAGCTCAAAAATCTAGGTCTTCTAACGTTTCTACAAGGGTTTCCATGCGCTGCTTGCCCTGGGCTAAGAAGATTTCACACTGATTTAGCTTCTTAACGGCGGTGGCAAATTGCTCAAACACTGCTTCGAGGGCAAGCGAACCAGACTCAATTTGAGCGGCAATCTCTTCGACTTCAGCCACCGTTGCTTCGTAGTTCCATTCGCGATCGCTACTCATGGATTTCGATAATTTTTGCTGTCAATGAACCTTGGGCTAACTGTACCGTAATTTCTTGGTCGAGAGCTAAATTAGCGGTAGACTGAACCAGCGTTTGATTCTGTTGGACGAGGGCATAGCCTCTGGCCAAGACAGCGTGCGGATCGAGAGCCGTTAGCTTTTGACGCAGGAGTTGACAGTGGGCAAGCGCCCGTTCCAAAGAGCGAGCGGTGGTAGGCAAACGAATCAGACGAGACTGAAGCTGTTCGAGGTGGTCGGTTTCTTGGGCGAGCCGCCTTTGAAGAGCGCTGAGCAAGAGCTGAACTCGCTCCTGATGCTCAACGACAAGCTGAGTATACTGGGGCACGACTCTTTCGGCAGCGGCGGTGGGGGTATGAACGCTCGCGTCGGCGACTAAATCGGCGAGGGATTGATCTCGCTCATGACCAATTCCGGTAATAATCGGAATCGTGCTGGTGGCGATCGCTCTGACGACTTGCTCGTTGTTAAAACAGCTTAAATCCTCGGTAGAGCCGCCGCCCCGCGCTAGGATAATGACTTCAGCGCGTCCGTCGTGGTTGACCCGCTCGATGGCGGTAGCAATGGCTGCCGGAGCCTGGGTTCCTTGCACCGTCGCCGGAGACAAAATCAGATGGAGCCCTGGATAGCGCTGGCTGAGGGTGCGCTGAATATCCCCCCAGGCGGCGGCGGTGGGCGAGGTAACAACGGCAATGGTTTGGGGATGGAAGGGCAGGCGGCGCTTGCGCTGCGGCTCAAACAGTCCTTCGGCCTCGAGGCGAGCGCGGAGCTGTTGAGTTCGCAGAGCCTGCAATCCTGCCCCGGCGGCGATCGCCTGAAACACGTTGAGCTGATATTCGCCTCGTTTAGGGTAGAGCCGCATACTGCCTAAAACGACAATTTGCTCGCCTTGCTGGGGCTGCTGCACCAGTTGTTGGCGCTGAGACTGCCAGACGATACAGCGAATCGCCGCACTGCCTTGAGGATCGCTGAGGGTAAAAAACAAGCCGCTGCGATGGTTGCTCAGGCTCGTGACTTCCCCAGTTACCCACACTTGCTGGAGCTGAAGATCGTCTTCTAAAAGCTCTTGAATGTAGGCTGTTAATCCATCTACCGATAAGGCTTCAGCAACAAGTTGATGGTTCATTGCTCCCTAAGTGCTGCTCCTCTGTCCCTCACGCTCCGCAAGAACTGCTATATCAATAATAGATGTTTCAGAAAAGCTCGTTATGACGATTGGCGTTTGGATACTTGGGGATCAACTCTGGGCTGAGCAGGCTGCTCTAGCATCGTGCGATCGCCGAACCCCCGTGATTTTAGTAGAGTCTAGTGAGTACGTTCAGCAGCGACCCTATCATCGCCAGAAGCTCGTGCTAGTCTGGTCGGCGATGCGGCATTTTGCGCAGCAGTTGCGGGTGGCGGGCTGGTCGGTCACTTACGCGATGGCGGACGAGTTTGAAGCACCTCTCCAGCGCTGGATTGCAGAACACAACGTGACTGAACTGCGGATTATGTCTCCCACCGACCGTCCGTTTGCTCAGCTCATTCGCCAGTTGTCTCTTCCCTGTTCAGTTAATTGGATTCCCAACAATCACTTTCTGTGGAGTGCCGACGAATTTGGGCGGTGGGCCGAGTCCCGGAAGCGCTTGGTGATGGAAGATTTTTATCGGGAAGGACGCCAGCGATTTCAGATCTTGATGGCTGAAGCGAAGCCCGTCGGAGGCCAATGGAATCTAGATAAGCAAAACCGTAAACCACCTCGCAGGCAGCTCACCACCCCGGAGGCCCTCTGGTTTGAGCCAGATGATATCACCCGAACCACGATCGAGCGGGTAAAAACCTTGACGGGTGGCTACGGAGCGGTTGAGCCGTTTCGGTGGGGAGTGACTCGTCAGCAGGCGGTGGCGGTTTTAGAGTCCTTCCTGAGCGATCGCCTGCCCCTGTTTGGTCCCTACCAAGATGCCATGATGACGGGGGAAGAAACAATGTGGCATGCTCTGCTGTCGCCCTACTTCAACATTGGGTTATTAAGACCAATGGAGGCGATTAACGCCGCAGAGAAGGCTTTCTACGACCGCGATTTGGCCCTCAACTCGGTGGAGGGATTTATTCGTCAGGTGTTGGGATGGCGGGAGTACATGCACGGCATTTACCACTATTTGGGGGAGGAGTATGCCCAGAAGAACTGGTTAAACCACACTCAGCCCCTCCCTCACTTTTACTGGGACAGCACTCAGACTGAGATGAACTGCCTGCGTCAAGTTCTTTCCCAGGTTGAGCGTACCGGTTATGCTCATCATATTCAGCGGCTGATGGTGCTAAGTAATTTTGCGCTGATTGTCGGGGTGGTTCCTCAAGAAATTGAAAACTGGTTCCACGCGGCGTTTATCGATGCCTACGATTGGGTGATGCAGACCAACGTGATTGGCATGGGTCAGTTCGCCGACGGCGGAATATTGGCTTCTAAGCCCTATGCGTCCTCGGCTAACTATATCAACCGCATGAGCGACTACTGCCAACGCTGCGTTTACAGTCGGCGCGATCGCACTGGAGCCAAAGCTTGTCCTTTCAACTTTTTCTACTGGGACTTTTTGGCTCGCCATACCGATCAGCTACACAATCAAGGTCGGATGAATTTAGTCTTAAAGCAGCTACGGCAAATGCCGACCGCAGAACTGGCTCAAATACGCTCTCTAGCAGCGCAATGGAGACAACAGACACAGGAGAAGATGTGAAATAATTTTTTTCTCTTTGCAATTCTTATTTTTTGGTTCTTTTTCCCCCACAGATTCCCCACTATTTCCACAAAGATTTCCGCTGTTTTCCCCAATTCGCTCAAGCTTTTCCACAAGTTCAAACGGTACCATCAGGTTTTGACGATTGAGCCGGGGATATTCGGTTTTGATTCGGATTTCTCCTCGCTCTACCGAGTTAATGTAAACTAAAGTAACGAAAAAGCGCTTCAAACGCCCATTATTTCGTAAATCTTTTTTCTTTCCAAAGAAAAATGTAATGTTTCGTAGCATTGACAAATCCCTCTCATCTTCCTGAAAATAGTGCGACCAACTAAAAAACGATTTGGCTGTCATCGGGTTCAACGGCAAACATCTAGACAAATTTTTGCAGACGAGAAGGCTTCGTCTGCAAACCTAGATCTATCCCTAGGTACATTGCCCGTTCCTTTCCTGTGTGAACAATCTATTTGTTCCGATGACCATCTGATTAAATAGAGGTAACTATGTCAACCATTAGCATCCTGACTGAAATTCCCGAAGAGCTCCATCACTCTCTGAGAAATTATCTAGACAGTCATCCTACTTGGGACCAAGACCGGGTATTTGCTGCCGCTCTGTCACTATTTTTACTTCAAAATGACGGTAGCCAGTCTTTCTCGGCTTCTCCAAACTATCGCGCCTGCGCTCGGGTTTATTTAGAAACTTTATTTCAGCAGTCAAGCTGATCCAAGCTTGCTTCAATGGTTCAATCCGCCATCGCTCCTCAACTGATTATTGGCTTAGGCAATCCAGAGCCAAAATATGACAAAACCCGTCATAACGTCGGTTTTGAGGCTGTTGATGCCCTCGCTAAAGCTTGGCACTTCTCCTGGCAGCAGCAGCGTCGCTTTCAGGGAGTCATCGCAGAAGGCAGCATCGGCAGAACAAAAATTCGCTTGCTTAAGCCCCTCACCTACATGAACCGTTCCGGACAGTCGGTTCGGGCTGCAGTAGACTGGTACAAACTGGCTCCCCAGTCTCTGCTAGTAATCTACGACGATATGGATCTGCCAGTGGGGCGTTTGCGGTTGCGCCTGTCTGGTTCTGCGGGAGGACATAATGGGATGAAATCAATTATTTCTCACTTGGGGAGCCAAGACTTCCCGCGCTTGCGCATCGGCATCGGTCAGTCAGGCTCCCAAGCAACGGTATCTCACGTGCTGGGGCGTTTTTCTCCTGAGGAAGCGGCGGTGATTGCGCCAGTACTACACTTAGCGGTTGAGGCCGTTGAAGCCAGTCTCAAGGAAGGGGTAGAGAAAGCGATGAGTCTCTACAACAGCCGTCACGCAACTAACGAGCGCTCTTGAGGCAAGCCGCGTTCAAGGGATATCGCTATTGCTCTGACAAAAGGTAGAGCATTATCCTGCTTGACTTTACTTCGAGTGAGAGAGCTACTTTGCAACTTTAGGCAGATCGCTTCAGTCAGCGACAAGTGATAGATTATAACTGTACTGGATGAGGGTTTTGTCGCTGTGACTCATTGCCCGAAGCCGAAGGAGAGCGAACTGGCAGGCTAGGGACAGTACGATTAACAAGCGAATTGGCAAGTGCGGCTGTGGAGTTTTTATCGCTTCCTTCACTTAGTCACCAACGAGGCGAGGCGCAACCCTCGACCAGAGCGATCTGAGTTGGTGGACGTAACGGGTCAGTTTGTTAAGCTATACTAACCCTATATTTTTAAGCTAGCTGGCTGCCCTACCTTTGCCCTTGGCGGAGGTAGGGTACTCTTTTGTCGGCTCCAAAACGAGGAGCGAGCGCCGAGTCACTTCCTGGTCATTAGTTTTCTTCTGCTCTTGTCGATTGAGTAAAATTTAGGAGTATCTGATGAGAGCATTAACGATCGAAGCGTGCTGAATCTCCCCCTGCCCATTCAGTCTCAACGGGCGCTGGAACTCATTGAAAAAAGTTTTGCTGTCTTTGCGCTGCTCTTCTTTGCTGGAGCTCTGCTTTCCACTCTCGAGGAGAGCGCGATCGCTTCTGAAGCAGTCTTGAGAGTCGCACTCCCTCTGTTTGTGCTAGCAGTCAACTGTTTCCTGGTGGCTCTTTGGCATCGGCAAGTGCTCGCCCTTGTCCGGAAGGAAAAGCTGCTGTGGGTGCTGCTCGCGCTTGCCCTAGCATCAGCGCTGTGGTCTGAGGAGCCGACCGCCACTCTGCGTCGATTTCTGGTGCTGCTGAACGCCAGTTTGTTTGGGGTCTTCTTTGCCGTGCGCTACTCGGTCAAAGAGCAGTTGCGCCTCTTGGGCTGGACATTTGGAATCGCAGCAGTGCTGAGCGTCATCTTCATTTGGGGACTGCCCCACTACGGAGTGATGGGCATGGGCAGCTCCATCGTCGGGAAAGCCCAAGAAATGACCCATCGAGGAACTTGGCGCGGTGTCTTCCCACACAAAAACGTTTTAGGAACCATGATGGTTCTCAGTACCTTCGTATTCTTTTTGCTGGCCCGGAGCAGCCGTCAGTCTCGCTGGGTCGCGTGGGCTGGCTGTAGCCTGTCAGTGGGGCTAGTCATCGGCTCAACATCCATTACCGCTCTGGCTATTCTTGGCATCGTCATCGTCGCTTGGGGACTATTCCAGGCGTTGCGATGGTTCTATTTAACTAAGCTACAGCGGAATTCTCCATTCGCTTTATCCGCGCTCGTGGTGCTGCTCAATATCGCGGTCACCATAGTGGTTCTGGGCCTCTTCAACTTAGAAACGATGCTGAATGCCCTAGGCCGAGATCTCTCCTTTTCTGGTCGGACAGAGCTGTGGTCTCTCTTAATTGAGCACATCTGGGAACGTCCGTGGCTTGGCTATGGCTACGGAGGTTTTTGGCTAGTCAGTGATGGTTCGCAAGCGGTCCGGCGAGTCCTTGGTGACTGGGCAGCTCACGCTCATAATGGCTGGTTAGATTTGTGGCTCGACCTTGGGTTTCTTGGTCTGTCGATATTTATCTATAGCTTCTTGACGGTCTGCGTTCAGGCGTTACTGAGCCTGCGCCGACGCCCATTGGTGAGTCTTTGGGCACTGACCTATTTAACGTTTCTGGTGCTGTGTAACGTCACGGAAAGTGTGTTATTCAACTCTTTGTCTATCTTCTGTTGGCTGCTATACGTTACCATTGTCCTTTCTCTCCACAAAGAGGAGCCAGCGCTAACTAAACGACCAGCGGAATCGATTCGTCGGTTAGAACAAAGTCAGATTTGACTCAAGTCCTCGCCGTCAGAAGAGCCTCAATATGTTACTTACCGTTCCGGTGCTTCCGAGGCGGAACTTTTCCCCGGCGCTCCCGCAGGCTCAAGGCATTCGTCGATCTCAACGACGAAAGCTCACCGTGCTCAGGGCCAAGCTAACCTTATGTGACTCATTGTTAACGACATTTTCAGTAATTATGGTGTTTAATTAAAGCGCTGTTGTCGCGATCGCCCAGGGAGGCAAAACAATGAGGACAGCATCAAGCTCAACCTATTATCAGGTAGGCGGAGCGCTATCAGAAACAGCGCCAAGCTACGTCAACCGACCGCACGATCGAGAGTTTTATGACGCGCTCATCGCAGGTCAGTACTGTTACGTTCTCGGTTCAGTCTGCCTGGGGAAGTCTAGCCTAGGCGGACAAACGGTGCGACGGCTCCAGGCACAGAACGTGGCCTGCTGCACAATTCAACTGCCCGCCATTGGCCGTCAACTGACCGCAGAAGCCTGGTATCTCGGAATTGTTCGTCAGCTCGAGAAAAATTTAGCTCTGCCGGTCAACGTGCTGCACTGGTGGCGAGAGTATGCAGACCTGTCTCCTATGCAGCGGCTTGATGAATTTGTGAGCGAATTACTGCAGACCATTCCCCAAAAGCTGGTGATTTTTATTGATAACGCCGAGATAATCGCTCAACTGGAGTGGCAGGAAGATTTTTGGGCGTGGCTGTGCTATTGCTACGAGCGGCGTAGGTCATCTTCAGAGTATCAGCGTCTGACCTTTGCTCTGTTGGGAGTCACCCCACCAACACAACCGAGTTTGTCAGTCTATCGCTTTTGGAGTATTGCCAGCAGAATTGAATTAACCGCCTTTGACTCTCACAATGTCGAGCCGTTAGCGAAAGGACTCCAAGACCACTGCGACTCTCCCCAGGCAGTCCTCGACGCTATTCTTGACTGGACAGGCGGGCACCCCTACCTGACCCAACTGCTTTGTCAGTTGATTCTCGCTGCTCCGCAAATTGCCGCCGGAGAAGAGGCTCTGCGAGTAGAACAAATCGTGCGCTCTCAGGTCATCGAAAACTGGGAGCGATCACCCCTGGCCCACTTGAGAAGCGTCTGCGATCGCTTGCTCACAAGCGACGACAACTATCGTCTGCTGCGGCGGTATTACTGCTGGCAAGAGGGCACAGTGGCGCGGCCCGACCCGGAGCTACAGCATCTCGGGTTAGTCGTGCAAACAGCTCAGCAGTTTGAGCTTGCCAATCGGATCTATCAAGAGATATTTAGCCAGAGCTGGGCTCGGGAGCAGTTAATTTCTCTAGGCGCGGTCGAGCAACCGGGCCGAGAGACTCGGACAAGATATCCCCAGGACTTGGCGCTCGCAGAGACAGCTCTCCCCCCCCATTCCGGAGGAGCCCTGCTGGCAGCGACGGAAGGCGGAAGCAAGAGTTGGCCCCGGGAAAGTTCAGTCGCGGTGTTACCGCCTGAGTTACGGCCAACCCGCCCTATCCGTCTGGGACTAACAGTTGTGATTGTTTCGCTCATGGCCGCTGCCGGAGCCGCCGTTGTAGCGCAAAACGCCAGCCAGAGGGTAGAGGATGCTAGCCGAGAAATCGGGGAGCTAGAAACGACCAAAACAGAGACCGAGAAAAAGCTTGAACAAATTTCCGAGCAGCTCGCCCAGAAAAGACAAGAAAATAACCGACTCGTGCAGGCGAGAACCAAGCTGCAAGAGGAGATCGCAGAGGCTAGGCGCGATCGCCAGCAGGCCCAGCAGCAGGCGCGGGAGGCCCGAGCCGCCCGAGACGCTCTGGAGCAGCTCAACCAAACGGAACGTCAAGAGCAGAACGAGAGGAGGTGACTCGGCGATCGCTCAGGCAAAAATCAGCTCCCATTCATCAGCGCTTCATGGCAGCGTTGGTCATGAAACTGCTGGCGCTTAGAGGAGTTGATGCTATTAAGGATTCTACAACAGCGCTTTTTTTGACTTGATAGAATCTAGGTCAGACACTTTTCGATTTTTTATATCTAGACGATATTATTAAGTAGAATTTCAGTGAAGATAGCAGTGTGGTGGAGGAATTAATAACAGTCTTAAGGGGGCTGAACTATATTAGTGTGTGAAAAATTGACCCCAGCGACAAAGACAAGCCGACTCAGTTGAGTTCCCGAGCTGTTAGCATTCTGTTGAAGTAGCAAGTCGTATCATTATCTGTCGTCAGCAATTTGGATAAGATGCATACCGTGAGAGATATTAGAGCCTCAATCATTACTAAGATCAGTGCTTTATCAGTCCTAGGCTGGGTACGCGTATCGATTCTTCTTGTCCTCGATGCTTTATCAATCTCTCTAGCATGGCTGATTGCAGAATATCTAGGAACATCCATTAAAACCTTTAGTTTGCTGGGAACCGCCGAACAGCCCGGTTTTCTGTTGCCGATTCTCGTTGTCAGCATTGGAATTCTTTATGCTTCCGGTCTTTACAGCACTGACGATAAGCGCCGCAGCTTTCCCAACTTGTTTAAGGTGCTGACCTTAGTGCAGATCGTCTTGTTACTGATGGCGTTTCTGTATCAGCCTGGAGTTTGGGTGTCCCGTTCTGTCTTCTTGCTAGCGTGGTTTTTATCGCTCATTTTTGTCGGTAGCGAGCGCCTGTTGCTGCATTCAGCAGTCGTGGCCCTGCGGGAAAAATATCGCGCTTTTAAGCAGCCAATCTTTATTTTGGGTCATCCTCACGAAATTGAACAGGCGAAGAAGTTGCTGAAGCGGACGGAACAGTTTTGTGTTCAAGGAACGGCAGATTTAGCGGCTCAAGATCATCCGGAGCAGTGGGCAAAAACGTTGGCCCAAATTCGCAGTAGCGATATTGCTGAAGTCTTTGTGTGTTCGTGGCAGTCGATTAAAGAACCCATATTTCTGTTTTGGGCGCTTAAATCGGCGGGAATTCAGCTACGGATTGTCCCGATTAGTTTGGATATTCCTCGGCAGTGGTCGGAGATCAAAATGATTGGAGGATTTACCACGCTACGATTCAATTCTCCTCCTCTCATCGGTAGTGAATTCTGGCTGAAGCGCAGCTTTGATTTAACCGTCTCGGTCTTTGTCTTGCTGCTGTTGAGTTTGCCAATGCTGGCGATCGCTTTATTGATTAGACTAGACTCGCCAGGCCCCATTTTCTATAAGCAGGCGCGGGTTGGTTTAAAAGGCAAACAGTTTGAGGTGTGGAAATTCCGCACAATGATCAAGGACGCCAGTAAATATCAGCAGCAGCTAGAGGCTCAGAATGAAGTGAAAGGTGGTGTTTTGTTTAAAATCAAGGAAGATCCGCGCATCACTCGCGTTGGAAAGTATCTTCGTCAGTATAGTTTAGATGAGCTGCCGCAACTTTTTAATGTCCTGCGTGGAGAAATGAGCCTGGTTGGCCCACGTCCGCTACCGCTCAGAGATGTAGAACGCTTTTCTAAACAGCATTTCCTCCGACACGAGATCTTGCCGGGAATCACTGGACTTTGGCAGGTATCGGGCCGCTCAAATACAGATTCAGAAGAAATTTTTTATCTGGACCTGGCTTATATTCAGCACTGGAGTCTGGCGCTGGATTTTCAAATTTTGTTAAAAACTGTCAATGTTGTTTTGACGAAAAAAGGAGCCTACTAGATATTCCCGGGAAGAATTTCCGGGTGCTGCGTTCAGCTCGCTAGAGTTTGAGCACCAGGAGAGGAGGGGGTCAAAAGCACTTTTGTTAGGAATCCGGGTGAGGAGGATTGAGCAGCGGACTCTTCAAAAACTGGTGACAGACAAAAGAGTAATTGTTGCTAAGAGCTAGAAAGCGGGTGGGAATTGTGATATAACCCCATAGGAGCGGTACTCGTCTAGAAGCCATTCTTGGGGCTTGTCTTGATTAACTTTACGATTGTGATTACAACCCACAACCGAATAACGTGGCTTAAACGAGCCGTGGAGTCTGCCTTGACTCAGACCTATCCTTGTCAGGTTGTCGTGGTTGATGATGCTTCTCAAGATGGCACTGAAGCATACCTAACTCAATTAGGCAACGCTATTATTACCGTTCGCAACCGCTATAATCTTGGCCATTCGCGAAGTATCAATGCCGGAGTGAGCGTTGCTAGGGGAGAATGGATTAAATTCCTGGACGACGACGACTACCTTGCTCCCGAGTGCGTTGAAAAAATGGCTGCCGCCGTCGCCAAATTCCCGCAGGCGGCGATCGCCTCCTGTCAAGCAATTTACGTCAACGAACACAATGTTCCCCGACGTCGGACTCTGCCACTTGGTCTCCAAAACGTTGTTTTCATTCCGCAGGCCAACATTCACTACGGAATGCTGCTAGAAAGATTAGCGTTTGGGACGCCAGTTCAGGTCGCGGTCAATCGTCATGCTTTTCTGCAGTCGGGGGGGTGGGATTCAGCCTTTGACGGGAACTACGACGATACAGAATTCTGGATGCGGATTACGCAGTATGGAGATGCAGTGTTGCTCAATCAGCCTCTAGTGTATCGCACGATCTGGTCAGGCAACTGTTCGGGCAACCTGCCACTTCAGGAACGACTAGAGATGAACATTCTCATTAAAAAAAAACTGTATCAGCTAGTTCCTCAGCAAGACGATCTGCGTTTGCCTCCTCTGGACGTGATTATTGCCTTTTTGAAACTCCATTGGGGATTGGTGAGCCTCAAAAACAAAAAGATTGCGATGGGCCTCAGGCTGATTAGCTCATCGGTGCGGTGTCCGAGTAGCCTGATCTACTGGGCTAAGCTGATGTATTTCAACAGAGCGAGAGCGGTGGCGGCGATTGTTAAACTAACCGTTAACTCCCACCTGCCGTCTGTTGTTGAATAGCCTGAGCGCATTCGGTCACTGAAGCCCGCTTGGTCATGGCTATAACCAACGCTTCGTAGGCCTCCCGATGCTTGTCAATTAAGCTTTTTGCCTGCAACAAAGCCCAGTCTTCCTTTTGCTGAGACTGGTGGGGAGAGCCAACTAACTTCAGCACTTCCCTAATTTTTTGTCGATCTTCATCGCCGCCTTCCGAGCGAGCATACACTAGCTTTTCTGCGGCTACGCCTGCCATCCACACGGTGCAAAATCGGTCGACAATCAGACGATTGCTAGGGGCATCGACGGCTAGTGCCTGGACGGAGGCAAGCTGCGCTGTCTTCAGCAAACCGGAAGTATCCAACTCCACGCCCCCAAGTCCGGGCTGACCTTGCTTCCAGGCTTCCCAAGCGCTCAGCGTATAGCCAGTAATGGGAATGCCCAGAAAATAAGCTGCGAGAAAGTGTCCGGCTTCATGACGAATCACCCGTTCGCGATGTTCTGCCGAAGCTAGAGTATCTAACAGAAGAGTAACGCCACGACTGTTCCATCCCAGAGTATCGACAGTTACCAGACTCAAGATCCCAAAAGTAGCTACTGCTGGAACGGCGGGCGAGATACGAAGGAACGGTCCCAGGAGGATCGAGAAAGTAATTGTAAAAATACCAATGGCAAGAAGATTCAGAGCCGATTGCTGCATGTTTTGGAAACAACGAGATACCGATGGCAGAAGTAGATCAGAAGCTTTGTATTTCCAGTGATTTGTCAATCTTTTGAGAGTGTTGGAAGCTAGCTGATGGCCACACTATTTATGGTAGCTAATTTTGTCCCACTGGTGCTGACGCTCTGTATTTTCAGGGCCAGCGTCCTTAAACCCTCACCGCTGCGGGGGATTCTACCGGAGCAACTTCCGCCATTTCCAGGATTTGTGGAATCAAATTTTCTTTTTTGACAGCCATCATGTGGACGCCGTGACAGAGCTGCCGCGCTAGCTTAACCTGTTCTGCCGCAATTTTCATGCCTTCGGTGAGCGGATCGGTTGCCGTTGCTAGCCGCTCGATGGTTGCATCCGGAATATTGACTCCCGGAACACAGCGATTGATAAAGTGAGCATTTTTAGCAGACTTGAGCAGAAAGATGCCGGCCAGAACCGGTTTATCGGTTGCCGCCGCTATCTGAGTCATAAACTTATCGAAGCGCTCAAAGTCTGTAATCATTTGGCTTTGAAAAAACTGTGCTCCGGCCTCCAGCTTACGCTCGAAGCGCTTTTGCAAGCTTGACCAGCTTTTGAGCTGCGGATCGACGGCTGCCCCGGGAAACAGATTGGTGGGTTCGTCTACGAGCGGTTTGTGGTTGAAGTCGAAGCCGGTATTGAGCGCCTGGATCAGCTTCAGGAGACGCACTGACTCTAGCTCAAATACCGCTTTAGACTTTTTATGATCTCCTGCTTTGACCGGATCTCCTGTCAGCGCTAGGATATTGCGAATGCCAAGGGCGTGTGCCCCCATCAAATCGGCTTGGAGAGCAATGCAGTTGCGATCGCGACAGGCAAATTGACAGATTGGCTCAATGCCGTGCTGCCCTAAAATTGCTGATGCTGCCACCGACGACATCCGCAGCACAGCCCGACTGCCGTCGGTAACATTGACGGCGTGAACTCGTCCTTGAAGAGATTGAGCCATCGCCAAGGTATGTGCCGGGTTGCCTCCTTTGGGCGGTGCCACTTCCGCAGTGATTAAAAATTCTTGGGCTTCAACAGCACGACGAAAACGATTGGTCATAGTCAATTAGAGGAGTGAGTAGTGAGGTTTGCAGGATCGGTTATCAGTAGCTTGCTCTTGAAACCACCTGCTCTACAGGGGCGGTAAGTAACCAAGAGCTTCTTTGACTCTGGAGAGGGTTTGATTGGCCACGGCTTCGGCCTGCTGACGGCCCTCTCGCAGAACGGAGTGGAGAAAGTCTCTCTGATTCATTATCTCCTGATATTTCTCCTGAATGGGTTTGAGCGCTGCAATGGTCGTCTCTGCGAGTAATGGCTTGAACTGCCCCCACCCCATATCTCGACATTCGGCGGCCACCGCCTCTTTAGATTGACCGGAAAGGAGAGTGTAGAGAGTCAGGAGGTTGTGGCACTCGGGACGTTCGGGATCGTCGAAGGTTAATCCTTTAATTGGATCGGTTTTACAGCGCTTGATCTTCTTGTGGATTTCTGGAGGAGGATCGAGCAAATTAATCCGGCTCATTTCCGCAGGATCGGATTTAGACATTTTGCGCGTTCCATCGGTTAAGCTCATTACCCGTGCTCCTTCTGGGCGAATCATCGGTTCAGGAAGCTTCAGCACTGGCTCGCCTTGACCGAAGCGGTCGTTGACCCTGATAGCAATGTCGCGGGTTAGCTCTAAATGTTGTTTTTGATCTTCCCCAACGGGAACGCAATCCGCATCGTAAAGCAGGATATCTGCCGCCATTAACACTGGATAATCGAGCAAGCCGACGCTGACGTTTTCTCCCTGCTTGATGGCTTTTTCTTTAAACTGAATCATGCGCTCTAGCCAGTTGAGGGGAGTAATGCAGTTGAGTAGCCAGGCCAGTTCGCTGTGGGCCGTCACGTGAGATTGAACAAAAATTGTGGTGGACTTCAAATCGAGGCCACAAGCAAGATATATGGCCGCTGTTTGCAGGGTGTTGTTGGCAAGCAAGGCTGGATCGTGGGGAACAGTGATGGCATGTAAATCTGCCATGCCAAAGAAATTTTGATACTGGTCTTGAATCTCTACCCAGTTCCGAATTGCTCCTAAATAATTGCCGAGGTGAAGATTGCCGGTAGGCTGGACTAGAGAGAGAACTCGCTGCTTACTCATGTCGATATTCGTGCGCCACTGAACGAAGTTAGAGGCAGCCCCGCCGTACAGCGCCGGGAAGCCAACCTGCAAAGATTATACAGATATTTACGAAGTCAGAGGAAACCAAGGGGGAGCTGAAAGCGCAGCTTTCCCGGCGGCGGAGGCACTCAAGGAGCCCCTCTGAGGGATGCAGATACAGAAGCGATCGCCCTTGTCCGCTGAGGTCTGTCGCCGCTCCTCAGCCTGGAGAACTCTCGGTAAACTTACTGAAACTTTTTGTAGGAGCTGAGCAATCTCCGTAATCGCCACCAGGCTTAGTACCATTGGGTGCTTTAAGATGAGCTTATTCCGGCATCCCTAAAAAGAAAGCGAAGAGCAACAAAAGAGGAGTTTCCAGGCGGAACTGCTTCTTTTCGTTAATTGCTGTGGAAAACATGAAAGAACTAGCTCCCCCTTTGGAAAACGCTTCCCAATCTGTTCGTCATCTAATTATTGTCGAAAGCGAAAATTCCAAGAAAACTGTTTATCTAGAAAATCCGACTTACTCGATTGGTCGTTCTCCCCACAGTTCGATTATCATTTCTTCTCCACAGGTCTCGCGGCATCATGCCACGATTATTCGACGCACCGATAAACACAACAGCTCTTCCTTTTGGGTTTTAGATGGAGACCTCCAGGGAAACAGAAGTAAAAACGGGATTTTAGTCAATCACAAGAAATGCTTAGTCCAGGAACTCAAGCATGGAGATGTCATTGACTTTAGCCCGGAAATTCGCGCTCACTACTACGTTTTTCTCCAGTCAGAGATGGCTTCAGACGTTGAGTTGCCAGGCTTGTCATCCAATTCACCGCTCTCTCGCGCCCAAGCAAAGTCCCCTCATCCTACTTTAATTGACCACAACCAGGAACCGCTATCCGCCTCAGCTAAGCGTGATCGCTCCCTCGTCACTCAGCGCACAGAGGCCACACCGGAACCGCATCGACGGCAGAATGAATTTCTTGATGCTGTCACCAACCTACCGAGCCGGACTCTGTTTGAAGAACAGCTCTCGACAACCCTCGACCTCGCCAAACGTCACCAAACCCAAAGTGCTGTTCTATACATTCGATTAGACCCGTTTGAACGTCTGCGCGATATCTCAGGTGAAAACGCGGCCTTGCTGCAGGGCTTTGCTCAACGAGTTAAGTCCTGCCTGCGTTCTGGGGATATCTTTGCTCACTGGGAAGGCAAAACCTTTGCCATTTTGCTTCCGCAGGTAAAGGAGGCAGAAAACACGGTGCGGGTTTGCCGGAGAATTGCTGACGCTTTTAGAACTCCGCTGGAGGTGGAACACCACAGCCTGCCAGTGGAAAGCACCATCGGGATCGCGGTTTATCCGCAGGACGGAGAAACCAGCAAAACGCTGCTTCGGCGAGCAGAAGAAGCGCTGACGCGCCAACAGAAAGCCGGGTATCAGTTCTACAGCAGTGCGATCGCCTCCAAAGCAGCCACGCTGCTGAAGTTAGAAAATGGACTTCATCGAGCCCTTGAACGCCAAGAATTCTCGCTCCACTACCAGCCCCAAATCAACTTCACCCAAAAAGTAATTTATGGGGTAGAAGCCCTGATACGCTGGTGTCATCCAGAGTTTGGTCAGGTCACTCCGGTCGAGCTGATTGCGCTCGCCGAGAAATTTGGCCTCACCGCTGCCATCAACGAGTGGGTACTCAAAACAGCTTGCGCTCAAGCCAAAGCTTGGCAGCAAGAAAAGCTACCACCGCTCCGAGTTTCGGTCAACCTGTCTCCTCATCAGTTTCAACAGCCCAACCTAGTCGATATGATTGCCCAAGTGCTGCAACAAACGGCGCTTGACCCCCACTGGCTAGAGTTAGAAATTACCGAAGCTGCCCTGCACAGCAATACCGAATTTGCCCGCCGCGCCCTACAACAGCTTCGGGCCATGCAGATTTATACTTCTATTGATGATTTTGGTCTCGGCAATTCTTCTCTCAATCATCTCAAGGAATTTCCCTTTCACGGAGTCAAAATCGATCGTTCCTTGATTCAGCAGATTGGCAATCCTCAGAATGAAACCATGATTGCTGCCACCATTGCTTTGGGGCGCATTTTTAATCTTAGAGTGGTGGCAGAAGGAGTAGAAACAACCGAGCAGCTAGAGCTTTTGCGTCGTCTCGAATGCGAAGAAATGCAGGGATATCGGCTGAGCTATCCGCTCCAGGCAGACAAAATTGCTCAACTGCTCCAGCGCTTGTCTTCCACGAAGTTCGAAGACATCAGCGATCTCCAGCCGCATCTGTAATGGCAGACCCTAATTTAAACATTCTTTAACAATTATCGTCTCTGGCGACTCTAAGGCTCTCACTATGTCCACAGATCATCTACAGTCCATTCGTCATATTCTGCTGATTGAAAGCAACGAAACTCGGCAGACCGTCTCCCTAGAGGCTCCCGTCTACTCCGTGAGCTACTTAAATAATGCTCTCACGGTCCTAGCTAAAGGGCGCACCGACCAAGCTGGCAATTCTGCGGCAGAGCTAGCTTCAATCGTGAGAAGAACCGACACAAAAACCAATAGCTGCTCTTTTCTCCTGCTTTGCAATCAGTCTCAGAGCCGCAAGGCCCGTAAAGGAATTGTCGTCAATCAAAAACGCAGCTTTATTCGCGAACTCAAGCACGGCGACAACATCGATTTTGAAAACGGATTCAAAGCCTGTTACTACATTCTCTCTAATTTAGATTTGCTGGCTCAAATCGAGCTATTAGATAACTCTCAAGAGCAGGCTGCCGGCGCTATCAGTCCGGCTCTTTTGCCGTTGAACCCTCATTCGGCTGAGACGAGCTTAGAACAAACTATTTATCACTCGGTCACCAATCTACCGAATCAAATCCTCTTTAAAGAACACCTTGCTACCACTTTTGCCCTTGCCCAAAGACACCAGAGCAATTTAGGCGTCCTGCTGGTAGCGCTGCATTCAGACAGCAATAAACCCCTAGAACGAGTTAAACCCTCGTTGCTGAGGGGATTTGCTGATCGCGTCCAGTCGTGTCTCCGCTCCGGCGATTTGCTGGCTCACTGGCAAGCCGAGACGCTAGCCGTACTGCTGCCTCAAATTCGGCTGGCCGAAGATGCGGCTAAAGTCGGTCAGCGGATTGTGCAAGCTTTTAGCGACCCCCTCACGGTCGATCGACACCAGGTTTTCTGTAAGAGCCATCTCGGCATTGCTGTTTATCCTCAAGATGCGGACACGCCGGAAACTTTGATTGACAAAACTGAAGTGGCGCTGCGCCGTTCTCAAGAACAATCGACTAGCAACTATCAGTTTTACTGCTCGGAAATGACGGTGAGAACTAGCGAGCGCTTTAAGCTAGCAGAACAGCTCAAGCAGGCCATTGACAAAGATGAGTTTATGCTCCACTACCAACCCCAGCTCAAGGCAGAAACGCAAGAGATTGCTGGAGTTGAAGCCTTTTTGCGCTGGCATCACCCGGAAATTGGTCAGGTATCGCCGTCTACCTTCATTTCTCTAGCCGAAGAGATGAATTTAATCTTGCCGATGGCTAACTGGACGCTGCAAGCCGCCTGCGCCCAAAACAAAGCGTGGCAACAGGCTGGTTTACCGCCGGTGCGGATGGGAGTGAATCTCTCCCGGCAACAGTTTCAGCAGCCCAATCTCGTGAAGTTGGTGGCCCAAATGCTTCAAAATACTGGATTAGACCCCCGGTGGCTCAGGCTAGAAATTACGGAAGCGACGATTCTGCAAAATGTTGGCTCTGCACGGCGTATTCTCCAATCCCTCCGCGATTTGGGCGTTGGCGTAGCTCTCGATGATTTCGGTACCGGTTATTTCTCTTTAGCAGATTTACAGGAGCTTCCCCTCAGCGAACTGAAAATTGCCCATTCCATCGTTCAGTCTCTCGACCGAAACCCTGCAACGCAGACCATTGCGAGGGCGGCGATCGCTATTGGTGAAGCTTTTGGACTGAGTATTGTTGCCGAAGGAGTAGAAACAGCACAGCAGCTAGAGACTCTGCGCCAACTGGGATGTTCAGAGATGCAGGGATATTATTTCAGCAAACCGTTAGGAACAGCAGACATGACGGCCTTTTTCCATCAACGGTCTCCCGTTCCGGCTCTATAGAGCGCCGCTGGCGCGGGAAACGGGGAAATAGTTGCTTCGCAACGGGGAAAGGGGAAATAGTGAACAGTAAGCAGCGATCAGGCTGGTTCATTTAACTGATAACTGTCAAGTCTCTTTGCCCCTTCCCCTTTTCCCTTTTCCCTGCGCCGGTGGCGCTTCCCCTTGTTCCCCAACCCATCACTGGTATCGCTACTCATTGATGTAATGAAGTTTAGTTTTGTCGTTGGATTTATCCAAGTCTTGGCTCTAACTAGTACAATGCGTATTAGAGCGGTCAAAAAGTTAAGATATGAATGACAATGCTGTCCATTCTCAGCGTTCGGCTGATAAAGTTGAAATCTCGATTTCGTTAGATCCGGCCTTAGTAGAACAAATTCAACACCTGACTAACGATCCGAGTCGCGTTATTGAAACAGCCGTGAAACAATGGCTGAAGGGGGAACAGCGCCTCGATGAAGAACTCAGTCGCACCTTCAGACGGAATCCTCCGGTTCCGCCGCGAGGAGAATGGAACGACTAAGAAAAGATTTTTTCAGCGAGAGGGATAAGATTTATCGCTCCAAAATGTTACTTTATTAAAGTTTTCTGGGAACTCTTAAGCTACGTACCGTTCTATTAAGGTTGATTGAGAGAATGACATTGGGAAGCAAAAGTAGCTACTGTTTAAGCAGTTGTGGGATTTAGTCTTCCTGACCCAAAGAGTCTCTTTCCTTAATGAAGCACTCTAATTGACGTTTAAAAGCCTTTGCTTGGAGCATGAGTATCTCTGCCAATTTTAACGGTTCTCATCGTGCCAGACCAGATGTAGAGCGATCGCAGTCTGACTGGCGAGAGAAGCAGGGGACGGTTGAACTTCGAGCGGCAGAGACCAGACAAGGTGATGCAGGCCAACGGCAGAGAATCCGAGAGCCGAACAGCAAAGATATTGGTGCGGAACTGGTTTTCGTGCAGGAGCGCTCGCTACGGTATCGCTCTTTCTACTGGCAACAAGCGCCTGACTACGGTTTACAAAATGAGCGAGTCGTGGGAACCCTGCCGGAACAGGTGTTTACTCCAGAAGCGCTATCAAAGTATGGCGAGAGAATTGCCGATGTTATTCAGCAGCAAATTCCTCAAAAATGTTGCTGGCGTTTTCTGTATCGCGGACAGGTTTTCGCATTTGAGTTGATCATCAGCCCGATTTTGCAGACTCAGGGGACGTACGCTGTCCTGGTTATGGGATGTCGCCTCAGTGAAGCCGCCGCTGGCCACCTGCCGCCAGAACCGATTTGCTACCGGAAGCTGCTATCCTCGATTGCTCAAAAAACCCGTCGCACTCTCGATGTCGATCTCATTCGTCAGCAGGCGGTGAATAGCTTGGGAGCGGCGCTCAGGGTGAGTCGCTGTCTCGTGTTGTCTTACAATCCTCAAGAGGAACAGCTAGAGGTCAAGGCGGAGTACTGTCAAGATCCCCTAAGACCCCTGCTCGGCTGTCGGTTTCCTATTCAAGCCGAACCCTACCTCAAACAAGTTGTTTGTTCAACCGCGCCGATTGCGCTCAACTCAGAGCAGGCTGACGTTTTCGAGCAATATTCAGTGCTGGTGGTTTCTACCTGCTACCAAGATGTTTGCAATGGCATTATAATGCTGGGCCAGGACGATCGCCAACGACGCTGGAGCGCTGCCGAAGTAGAGCTGGTGCAAGAGTTGGCCGAACACCTCGGTACGGTGATTGCCCACGCGACGATTTATCAAGAATTGGAGCAGGCCACCCAAAGAGCCGAAGAAGCTTCTCGCTTAAAGAGCGAATTCCTCGCCAGCACCACTCACGAACTCCGCACTCCTCTCAACGGCATCATCGGGTTTCTCAAGCTGATTCTAGACGGTATGGCCGATGACTCGCAAGAACAGCAGGAATTTTTGGAACAGGCGTACAGTTCTGCGCTTCATCTGCTGAATCTGATCAACGACATCCTCGATATTGCCAAAATCGAAGCCGGGAAGATGGAGCTAGAGTTGTCTACCGTTCCCCTCGACGAACTGTTTCGCGATGTAGAGAAGTTTACCCGGGCGGATGTGGAGAAGAAACGGCTCTATTTAAAACTGAAGCTACCGCCGACCTACGATCAGGTAATGCTGTACGGCAACTATCAGCGGCTGCTCCAGGTCATGCTCAACTTAGTGAGTAACGCCATTAAATTTACCCACGAAGGGGGCATCGTTATCAGTGGGGAAATCGTCCCAAAGAAAATTGACCGCCACGAGCAAGAATTTCCTGGACTTGTTAAAATCAGCGTTGCCGATACGGGGATTGGCGTTTCTTTAGAAAAGCAGGACAAGCTCTTTGAAAAGTTTGTTCAGGCAGATGGCTCTCGCACGAAAGGCTATGGCGGAACCGGATTAGGGCTGGCTATTTCTCAAAAGCTGATTGAGGCGATGGGCGGTAAAATCTACTTCTACAGCATGGGAGAGGGACTCGGCTCCACCGTTACCTTTACGATTCCGCTCAACCACGTCCCAATCATGAAAACCGCGGAAACGGGCGATCGCCACCTGCTAACCTAGATTGCTGCTTTGGAGATAATCCCACTATCCTTAATAGAGGAAGCAATCAGTAAATTAAGATGACAGAATCCACTCAAGCTCGCGATGTCTTTCGCTCAGCCTACGAAAACCGCTACACGTGGGATGAAAATTTCCCTGGCTACTCAGCCACGTTGACCCTCAAGCAGGGAGATGAAGTCTACAGCGGTCAGGTCCAGGTCAATCAAGACCTGAGCGTGGCCGTAACAGGCATCGAAGACGAAAAGGTGACAGAAAGCGTCACGAATCAGATGCGGGACATCATTACCCACCGCAAGCGCTCCTCCTTTGAGCAAGCCCACGGCAAAAATCAATTTAGCTTTGGCGAAACCGACCAAACTGGAGCCGTTGAAATTCTCGTTACCGGCGATGCAATGGGGTCTAACTACAAGGTCAGAGGAAAGGAAATTTGCCAGGTGAGTCGAGTCATGGGACCAATGGCGTTTACCATCAATACTCAAGAAAGCCTGCAAACCGGAGAAGGCTACGTTTCTGCTAAATATAACGCTGTTTTCCGCAATTCTAAAACCAACGCGCTCCGGGGAAAAAGCGAATTTGAAGAAACTTACGAGCAGTTTGGCGACTACTACCTCCCCACTCACCAGGTCGTTCACAGCATCGATCAAGAGGGGAACAAAACAACAACCGAATTTAACTTTTCTGATATTAAGCTGCTTCAGCCAGCGTCAGTTTCTTAAGAGAAGCCGCTTTCGCGGCGGGCAAAGGGAAAGCAACCCTGGCGCAGGGAAAAGTGTTTCTCTGAGACGAGGAAAGAACAGGGGCTAGAGAACAAACTGATTCATCCTTCCCTTACCCTTTCCCCTTTTCCCCAGCAGCTTCGCTGCTTCCCCCGTCCCGGAGGGACTACCCTTTCCCTCAAACACCTTCTAGTCTTTTAACGCTAGGATAAATGTAAACGCTATTTCAAAAAGAGGTAAGCTATGGCTCTGCCACTCACAACAGAAAACGTTGAAAATACTTTAGACGAAATGCGTCCGTACCTGATGGCGGATGGTGGGAACGTGGAACTGGTTGATATTGATGGACCAGTTGTAAAATTACGCCTCCAGGGAGCATGTGGTTCTTGTCCGAGTTCAGCAATGACCCTCAGAATGGGAATTGAGCGCCGTCTTCGAGAACTCATTCCTGAAATTGCTGAAGTTGAGCAGGTCTTATAAATTTTTTTTCTAAAAAGCTCTGACGGTCACAGGGAGGAGGCTTGGCAGTCTTCTTCCTTTATTTTTGCCTAGATTGATCGCCAAGTGGCAACTCAAAACACGCGAGCGTCTACCAACTAAAAGGCATAGAAATCTGAAAAATATTAGGAGTGATAAGGTGGGGAAGTTTCCGGCAATGCGGTCAGCGATTAAGCCGATAACGAATCTGATTCAAGAACGACCGATTTTAGCGGTGTTTGAAGTTTGTCTGCGCTGTAACTCCCAGTGTCAGTATTGCGATCTGCCTTTAAACAAAGGCCACACCGAAATGACGCGATCGCAAATTCGGCAGGTCTTCTCTTCCCTGTATCAGGAGGGTCTGCGCGTTTTGTTTGTTCAAGGCGGCGAACCACTGCTCCGCCGAGATCTACCGGAAATTCTAGAAGATTTAGCCGACCTAGGCTTTTATCTAGTTCTGATTACCAACGGAACCTTACTCACTGCTGAACTGAGCGCTCGATTCAACGGTTTACCCCTTCAAATCGCCGTTAGCCTCGATACCTTAGATCGAGAACGATACCAAAAAATTCGCGGTCGAGATCAGTTACCGCAAGTGTTAAGAGGCATTGCAGCCTTACAAAATTTCTCTGGCTTCAAGTCCCTTGTATGCATTGTCAGTCAGGTGAATCAGGAAGACGCAATCGCCGTAGCGCGATTTGCCCGAGAACGGGGATTTATGCCTATCATGGGAGCGTATCATTGGGACGTAGGCGAGTACGGCAAGGTGAGCGACGAACTCATGTATCAGAAGGAAGCGGCGCTGGCGGTGTTTGAAGCCGTGTTGCGGTCTAACCTCGTTCCCCGAGGATTCTTTCGGGACTACGTGCAAGATAACTTAACCTGGCTATCGGGTAAATCTTTGGAACCCTGTGACGCGGGACGCTACAGCATCGTCATTGATTCAGCCGGAAATGTGTCTCCTTGTTTGGCTCACTCGTCTGCTGGCAATCTGCTTGAGTCACCGTTACCAAAAATTGTTAGTCGATTCAATTTTGAAGAAATTCAAACCTGTTCTCAGCGGTCTTCTTGCAACATGCTTTGCTCTCGGGTTGTCGGCAAAAATCTGCGGCATCCTGGGTTAGGATTGGCTACGCTTGGATCTATTCAGCTCCGTCGGTCATTCAATTAACTTCAACGCTACTGACAGTTTGCTGAGATATTGCTTCTAATTGAGTTCCGCAGACTTTACAGAACTCAGCATCCGCATCGTGGAGAGATAAGCCACATCCAGAACAGCTTTTTTTGACTTTGTTGGTAGTTTTGAGCAGTTGCTTCACTAAGTCGCTGAGTTGCCAGGGAATAAACAACACGCCAGTACCAATCATCAGTAACGTGAGTAATCTGCCAGTTTCTGAGAGAGGGGTCACGTCACCGAAGCCAACGGTGGTCATGGTTACGACGGAGAAGTACAGTGCATCTAAGAAGTTTCGGAAAGCTTGAGGATTAGCGCGATGTTCGACCTGATAGATCAGACCTGAGTAAACGAAAATAATCGAAAATAGCGTCAGCAGAATTCTAGCAATAATGATGCCGTCTTCTGTTTGAATGCGGAAGATCGAAATTTCCAAATTAAAGAATCTAATGATTCTTAAGGCTCTAAACCAGCGAAAAACCCGAAAGTACCTGAGATCGATAAAGCCGACCAGTAAAGGCAAAATAGCCAGCAAATCCACAAACGACAGCGGTGAAAAGAAAAATTTGAGTCTTGACTCAGCACTCCAAAAACGAACGACGTACTCTACTGCGAAGATCAGCACAATGGCTGTATCTATAGCCCGTAACCAGGTTTGCAGCGATGCCGGAATCACAAACGTTTCCGCGACGAACATCGCTGAGGACAGTAAGATGAGTCCAAGGATGATGAGGTTAACCGTTACGCCAGCGCGCGAGCGATCGCTTTCTAGCATAGCAGCCACTTTTTCCCTGAGTGCTGTCGTCATATCCAGGAGTTACCAACACAGTCGATCTGTATTATGACGTACTCTCAAAAAAGGTGTTACTGAGCGCTCGACAAAAACCTCACTCAGTAAGCGCTTCAACTATCTCTCTGCAAAAAATGGCTCAAAATGAACCATCTCCTCGCGTCATCCTCATCGAATAAAGCGCCAACTACCAGTTGATAGGCAGCAACTATTCTTGGTTGCAGATAGTTGAGTGCTGGTCTGCTCTTAGCAGAGAGATAAAACAAGAAAGGTGAGCGCTTGTTGCCAGCCGAGGAAAGCGATCGCTCAATTAATCATCCTATTGAGGTAAAAAACTTTATTCCTTTCACTAGAGAAAAAGACTATGAGCGAGGCTAGTCGATATTTTCTAGATACCAATATTAAGAAGTATAATTGTAGTATCGTTGTCATATAAAAAATGGTCTATGCCTCAACAACAATTGGAGCTATCAACTCCCAAGCCCATTTTATCCTGGGCTAATCACCAATTAGGGACTCAGGAAGCGAAAATGGCTCAAAACGTCGCGTCGCTGCCGTTCGTCTTTAAACACGTTGCCCTCATGCCCGATGTTCATTTAGGAAAAGGAGCACTGGTGGGTTCGGTGCTGGCTACCCAAGATGCCGTCATTCCAGCGGCGGTGGGTGTAGATATTGGTTGCGGGATGGCCGCCGTGAAGCTACCGTTTGCTGCCCCGCAGCTAGAAGGCAAGCTCAAGAAAATCCGGCAAGAAATTGAAGCGGCGATTCCGGTGGGCTTCAACCAGAACAAACAGATCGACAAACCCGTTGCTAACTGGCAAGGATGGCGTTCGTTTAAAGAGCTGCATTCAGGCGTACAAGACCTAGAAAACAAAGCCCTTAAGCAGATGGGGTCTTTAGGCGGCGGCAACCACTTCATTGAAGTTTGCCTCGACAGCAATGAGCAGGTGTGGCTGATGCTGCATTCGGGCTCGCGGCACATCGGCAATCAGCTCGCTCAGTGCCATATCTCGACGGCTAAAGAGCTCGCCAAACTGACCGATAGTACTTTACCCGACCCAGATTTAGCTTACTTCGTAGCTCAAACGCCCCAGTTTGAAGCTTACTGGCGAGATTTGCAGTGGGCGCAGGACTACGCTCGTTTCAATCGAGAGGTCATGATGGCTCGTTTCCGTCAGGTTGTGGAAAAACACCTCGCCGGAGGAAAACCGACAAAACCGTTGATGTCGGTGAACTGCCATCACAACTACGCGGAGAAAGAGACGCACTTTGGTTCTGAGGTTTACGTCACTCGTAAAGGAGCCGTTCGCGCTCGGCAGGAAGACTACGGCATTATCCCTGGCTCAATGGGGACGAAATCTTACATTGTGAAAGGGAAAGGCAACCACGATAGCTACTGTTCGTGCAGTCATGGTGCTGGTCGTCAGATGTCTCGCAATCAGGCTAAGAAGCGGTTTACCTTAGATGACTTAGTGACCCAAACCCAGGGAGTGGAATGCCGCAAAGACAAAAACGTGATCGATGAGATTCCAGGGGCTTACAAACCAATTGATGAAGTCATGGCACAGCAGTCGGATTTGGTAGAAATCGTGGCGACCCTGAAGCAGGTAGTCTGCGTGAAGGGATAAGCGGCTCCTGGTTAATCCGAAAACAAACGGGGTTTCAGTTGTCATCGTACAGCAAACCCCGACTCTAACAACCTTTCCATACATTATTTCAAAACGGATAAGCGCCAACATCGGCGATACCAAAGTAGCGCACAAACCAGTTTGAGCAATCCAAGGTAGGAATACCAATTCTGAAAAGTATTGCAGTGCGACTGCTCCTCTACTACCTCAAGCACAAGCAAATCCCTGGATGAGTCTGAATCATTCTATGCTGGGCGACGCCGATGGCATAGTCAGTGTTAGACTTCGCGACGCAATTGTTCAATAACGCTGCGGTCTTCTAAGGTAGAAACATCACCAGTGACTTCCTCTCCGGCTGCTAGTGAGCGCAGAAAGCGGCGTATAATTTTCCCTGAGCGAGTTTTCGGTAAGGCCGAAGTGAACCGCACCTCCGCCGGACGGGCGATCGCGCCAATCTCCTTGACTGCCTGACGCGATAACTCTTTTTTCAACTCCTCGCTCGGAGAGGCATTCGCTTCCAACGTCACGAAGGCCACAATGTCTTCTCCTTTAATTTCACTCGGTTTCCCCACCACCGCTGCTTCGGCAACGGCTGGATGAGAAACAAACGCCGACTCTACCTCCATAGTGCCGAGTCGATGTCCGGCAACGCTAATGACATCATCAACCCGCCCCATGACCCAGAAAAGTCTGCTGGTGGTTCAAACAGCCGTGCTTCTGGCAGGCTGGTTTCGATGGTGGCTAATGACATGATAGTGAATTTACTGAGTAAACAATAGGTTGAGCTTCTTTTAGCTATTCGTTCGGCGGTAGTCAGCAAAACCGCTGGCGACTAACCGTTAAGGATTAAATCTGCTCGGTCTGATTAACGTCTTATCGCTCTAGTTGTCGTCTGAATCATCGAGCGACGGCAGTCCTTTTCGTGAATCTCACATAACGAAGTCCTGTGGTAACAAGACACAGTTTCTCAGATTCCTACAACTTGTTCTTTAAAAGCCATTCTCAGTAACTGTCTGTTATTTAATTGAGCAATTCTGCCTTTGCTTCTTTTCGTTCAGGTTCTTTGGGCATCAGCCCCACGCCGATGAGGAGCAGCGTAATCGCTAGGGGATTGAAGAAAAACCAAATTATACCATTTACCGAAAGTAGTCAGATAGTTCCCAAACTAACCAACAATTGGAGGTTCAAGGGCAAAGAGCTGCTGTGCTTCCCTTTCCCCTTTACCCCTTCCCCTTTCCCCCAACTCATCAAGTCTCCTATTACTTTTT
>JBHJGN010000012.1:0-67628 GCA_050331735.1 Cyanophyceae cyanobacterium | reverse complement strand
CGTGATGACCAATCTTAGAGGTAAAACTCACCAAATTAAAAAGAGTTTGGGGAATCTTTATCGGTTAAGAACGTGGGTTGAATATAGCTTCCGACAGTGTGAACAAAAATTAGGTTGGGCTGACTATCGCTTCACCAAATTTGAGCAAATTGAGCTTGCTCAAAGCAGCCGCCGGAACCTCTTCCGGCGAAACTTTGAGAAGTGGTGGGAAATCATCATGAGTGCTTATTTGATGATCAGTTTAAACACGAAAGTGTGTTGTACTTTACATCAATCTCAATCCTCACTCAGTGCTGACAAGGTTCTGGTTAATTTTCCTCGTCATCAACAATGGAATTCTCAAGGAGGATGGAAACATACCTTAAACAATCTTCGTTTGCTCATTCAACCGATTATGTTGTTGTGGTTGATTTTCCCTTGGTTAGATATTTTTCCCAATCGCCATCTATTGCTGGGCTTTCATCAGTTAATTGATGCCATGAATCAATTTCACTCTTACTTTCCTAATAGTTGAGTTAGCTTATTTATGACTTCTTGAACTCGGAGTCTGACAGAAGAGGATTACTCCCCTTCCCCTTTTCCCCGCGCCGTCGGCGCTTCAGCAGCGAACGCAAATCGAGAATACCGATAAGACTAGCAGCACTTCCACTAGAAGCTGCAAGGGCGCTGGAGTCCAGAAAAATCCCCAGACCAAAACAACAGTGCCAATGACGGCAGCGGTCAACCGAAACACTTCCTCTTTAATTTGTAATCCGATCCAGATGATTCCTACACCAGTTGTTAAGAGCAGTAAATAAAACACGATGCTGTTTTCTTGACTGTACTAAAGAATACTTGATGTAGCTCAATGCGGCGAACTTTTTTTAAAGTCTCCTAAACGGCTAATCTTAGCCCAATTTGCTGTCGTCGCTTTCCTCGCTAAAAAGAATTATTAAGGAATCGGCAGGAAAACGCCGTAAAAAATGACTATTTGGTAAATTGTTTGAGAGATGATGGCGGTCGAGTGCGCAGCAGTTTTGACCTCATTTTGGGAAAGGCAACAGAGGGGTCTTGCTTCTATCTGCTCGCGTTCTGTTCCTAGTCCCAAGATGAATGGCTATCTATTCATCCCCCTAGAAAAAGTACACTTTCAAAAGTAAATACAGGGAGAATTGTCCCATGTCAAGCAATCAAAATACTAATAAACAACTGCTGAAGATTCTCATTGGGGCGGCGTGGATAGATGGCGTCATGCAGTCAGAAGAACGCACCTATCTTGACCGCATGGCCGTGGAACAGGACGTTGCCGACGATCCCGAGATTCAAGCTTTACTAGCAACAACGGACCCCGTGAAACCAGCCGAATGTTATGGTTGGCTAGAAAGCTATCTCGGCTCGCATCCAAAAAAGGCAGACTACAATCGCCTGCTAGAAGCCATGAGCGCCTTAATCTACAGTGACAGTGATGTAGATACAGAAGAAGCTAAACTACTGTCCCAATTGCAGTCTTTTTCTCCAGACGAATCTCCCCATTCGGTGTTTGACAGACTGTTGCGCAGAATCCGAACCCTGTATCAGCAGAGTCTTTCTTCTTAGCCGAAACCGATTCCTGCCATTGTCTATGCTGAGGGAAATATTGTGTGGACAATGGCAGTTCAGTGATTGGCTAATGCTCCCCGGCTAACTAGGAATCGCAGCAGTGCCAGACTCTGCAGAGTTGGTAGTAGTAAAGAGGGAGCTGTTATTGAACGCAGTCGCTGCGGTTCCCGTTTGAATGATCGCAATCAAATCGCCCTGGAAAGAAAGAGTGACTCCAAACGGTAAGCTGCCATCGGCTATACCAAGCTCGAGATCGTTAAACAAGGTATCCGCCGCGAGCTGAATGGTGTCTTGACCGACCGTGAAATCCCGAATCAGGGCAAAATCAGCATTGCCACCGCCAAAATAGTACAGTTCAGGCCCCCCTTCTCGTTCGATTCCCAAGACAGTCCCGTTGTCGCCCAAAACAAAGACATCGCTGCCTGCTCCACCTGTCAAAGTATCCTGCTCGAAGGGAGCCAACGGATTACCGGGAGTGCCACCAAACCCAAAGGCGGGGACAAAGGGATCGATGCCGATGAGTACGTCATCGCCTGACCCGCCATCGAGGGAATCACTAGCCACGCCAGATACGAGAATATCGCTGTCATCTCCACCAGCGAGAGTATCGCTACCGAGGCTGCCAAATAGAGTATCGGTGCCGCTGCCACCATTGAGGGTATCGTTGCCGGCTTCTCCATCCACGCGATCGCTTCCGCTCCCCCCCAAAACGCGGTCGTTGCCACTGCCAGCGAAGAAACTATCATTGCCGCTGCCGCCATTGAGGGTATCGTTGCCATCTCCCCCATTGAGAACATCTGCTCCTCGCTGCCCTTGAAGTCGATCGTTGCCATCTTCCCCAAAGAGACGGTCAGCGCCCCCGTCACCGTTAAGACGGTCATCGTCGGCGCCGCCAAACAGCACGTCAGCACCGCTGCCGCCATTGAGGAAGTCGCGTCCGCTGCCGCCAAATACCTGATCGGCTCCACTACCGCCAATCAGAATATCGCTGCCTGCGTTGCCACTAAGGACATCCGCTCCCTCATTTCCTTCGAGGAGGTCGTTGCCCAGATTCCCGTTGAGGTTGTCAGCCCCGGCACCGCCGCTCACGGTATCGTTGCCTCCTTCTCCAAAGAGAACGTCAGCCCCCCTACCGCCAGCGATCAGATCGTTGCCTCCTTCTCCGAAGACTTGAGAATCTCCAAAAATTAAATCGTTTCCTAAATCGCCACTAAGGTCGTCATCGCCGCCGCCACCAACGACAATATCAACGCCATCACCGCCGGAAACCGTATCATTTCCGTCGAGACTGAAGATGCCATCGTCACCTCCAAAGCCGAAAATGAGATCGGGTTCGTTGGTGCCAACTAGGGCAACATCATCCTCGTCACTGCCCTCGATGAGATTAACCGCACTCGAGTCAAAACTGAGTTGAGGAAATTGGGAAAGTACTTGCGCTTCGACTGCTTCAATATCGCGTTGAATGTCTTCTAGTTCTTGGGCAGAAAAAGCAGAACCGCGATCGCCTAGGTCATCGACTATCTGTTCGTGAATCACTGTAGCGCTATGGGATAAGGTCTCAAGCGGCTGGTCTCTTGGCTCAAGGTTCTGATTCACTTTCTCTCTCCTATTGCTAGCAACGATTCACACTTCAGTATCGTTGGTTCCTTTTCCGTAATCTGATGGCGTTTGTCATGTCCTTTGTAATATTTCTTCACGAATAGGCCATCGGACGACATGGAAGTGAACAGTCAATTTAGTGAGAGCCAGATTTCTGAAAGCTAGCTGTCAGTCGTGACGTGCTGAGGATGAAGACGGAGCGATTCAATGGCGGCTACCGCTGCCCCAGCGACTGCATCGATTTCCGCCGCTGTATTAAAGCGGCCAATGCCAAAGCGGATAGACGCAGCGGCGAGCGCATCTGAATGTCCCAACGCTTTGAGAACGTGAGAAGGAGACATGGCCGTAGAGGAACAAGCTGAGCCAGAAGAAACCGCTGCTACTTGCTGGATGCCGAGCAGCAGAGCGGCTCCGTCTACGCCTTCTACACTAATATTTAAATTTCCTGGTAAGCGCTGGCTAGGGTGTCCGTTGAGGTGGATGCCTGGTAGCTGACTGAACGGCTGCCACAGTCGAGTCCGGAGTTCCAGTTGGCGCTGGGTTTCTGATTCTAGCTCGGCGAGTCCGAGCTTAACGGCCTCAGCAAAACCGACAATCTGCGGTGGATAAAGAGTCCCTGAGCGCAGCCCGCGCTCTTGTCCTCCTCCTTGAAGTTGAGGAGCAAGCTGCACTCTCGGGCGGCGGCGACGTACGTAGAGAGCCCCAATCCCTTTGGGTCCGTATACTTTGTGAGCCGTCAAGGACATTAAATCAATGTTGAAACTCTGGACATCTAAAGGAATTTTGGCGATCGCCTGAGCGGCATCAGTATGAAACAAGACTTCTCTGGAGCGACAAATCGCGCCAATTTCTGCTAGCGGCTGGAGAACGCCGATTTCGTTATTCGCTGCCATGACAGACACTAAGATGGTGTCGGTGCGGATGGCCTGCTCTAGAACTTGCACATCGACAATTCCATCTGGCTGTACTGGCAAAAAAGTGACTTCAAATCCAAGAGATTGTAAATAGCGGCAGGGGTCGAGGACCGCGCGGTGTTCCGTTTGAACCGTAACAAGATGGCGACCTTTACTAAAGTAAGCTTCAGCCGCTCCCTTGATGGCCAGGTTATTGGCCTCTGTTGCCCCGCTGGTAAACACAATTTCTTCCGGGGCAGCATTAATGGCTTGGGCAAGCGCTACTCTGGCTTGCTTAACAGCCGCTTCAGCTTCCCACCCATACTGATGACCGATGCTGGAGGGATTGCCAAAGTACTGGGTGAAATAAGGCAGCATCGCCGTCAACACCCGTTCATCTATGGGGGTTGTCGCGTGACAGTCTAGGTAAATAGGGCGTTGCATCAACAAAGCTCGCTGAGCGAAGATTAACTCTCCTTTTAGTTTAAAATCTCCAAGCCATTGCTTAACGGGCCGTCTGTCATCGAATTCTCTCGGGCTGCGATCCCGGCGAGCGACTTTTTGTCATGAAAACATGACTTTTCGATCCCCGGATTCCTGATGCCCTCGTTAATGCTGCTGGAATAATCGTTAAACCCCTTGACGAAAGCCGTTAACTTTTTGTTACATAAAATTGAAGCGATCCCCGCCTGATAAAAGGCGCTGTTCGAGAACGAGCACACTTCAGTCGCTTTCTAGCTTGAGCCCTGCCGACTCGTAAAGTCAGCAAATTAAGACAAAGCGAACAAGTTCAATCCAAGGCTCACTCGAGCAAAACTGAACCGCTCAGTCACGCTTGCCGATTTGGCTGTCGGATCGCGTTTTTACTCAAAGTTCCGCCGGACAAGATTCCGGCTCCGTGGCCGTCTAACGTTCCGAGGGAGCCAACTCCTGCGGAAACGCTTCGCGCTAAGCCGACCGCAGGAAGGCGCAGGCCAAAGGCTATACGGAACTCAACCCCGGCTGCTTTGAACAAGCTCAATCATTGCCGTCCATACCTGGAGATTTCCCATGGCAAAAGAACGTCCACCCCTAGAAGAAATGACGCTGCGGCAGTTGCGGAGAGTAGCTAGCGAGTACAATGTTTCTCGCTACAGCCGCATGCGTAAGTCGCAATTGCTAGCAGAAGTGAAAAGACTGGCCAACGAAGAAGCCTCATCAATTCCAGCCAACATTCAGCCGTCTCGCGTTCAGGAGGAGCAACAAGTGGAAGCCGCAAAATTTGAACTAGGTCAAGAAGATCGGACTGGTGGTCCCTTAGCGTCAGTAGACGAAGGTTTAGGGGAACTGCCCGCAGGCTACGGAGAAAGCCGTATTGTCCTGCTGCCGCGCGATCCCCAGTGGAGCTATGCTTACTGGGATATTGCTAATGAGCATAAAGAAGAGCTGCGTCGTCAGGGCGGTCAGCAACTCGCTCTGCGCTTTTACGATACAACGGACATCAATCTCAACCACCAAAGCCCTCACAGCGTTCAGGAATACCTCTGCGACGAACTGGCGCGGGAATGGTACTTGCCAGTGCCAGTCAGCGATCGCGACTACGTTGTTGAAATCGGCTACCGCTGTGCAGACGGTCGCTGGCTGGTGCTAGCGCGTTCTTCTTCGGTACGAATTCCGCCAGTGTATCCCTCAGACTGGATTGAAGATGCGTTTGTTACGGTTGATTGGGAGCAAGACCTCAAAGGACAAACCGTTTACAATTTAGTTCCTCCCAGCCACCGTGGCGCTCCGTCACCCAGTCAAGGTCAAGCCCCAGATCAAGGCGCTGCTAACCCCATTTACGACGAAATCTTTGGCATGACCAAGTCTGCCGAAGCTCAGCGGGTTGCTGGCTCTCTGTTTGGCTCAATGCAGCAAGCTGGTGCAGCGATACACGCCCAGGCGGTCAGTTCCTACGTTTTCCCGTCTGGGGTTGGCATGTGGGCCGTGCCCACCATGTCGGGACTAACCATGTCTGGAGCCGGATTCTCCGCTTCCGCACCGCCGATTCGCCCCCGTAAGTTTTGGTTAGTAGCCGATGCGGAACTGATTGTCTATGGCGCTACTGAGCCTGACGCTACCGTGACCATTGGCGGTCGTTCCATTCAGCTCAATCCCGATGGAACTTTTCGGTTCCAGATGTCCTTCCAGGACGGTTTGATCGACTACCCAATCGTGGCAGTGGCGGCTGATGGCGAGCAAAATCGCTCGATTCACATGAAGTTTACCCGCGAAACTCCTTCTCGCCGAACCAATACAAAGGAAGAAGCCGTAGAAGAATGGTTCGTTTAAGCCCCGCTCATTAGAGTGAACGTTACAGAACCCTCCAAAGACCTGCGGAGGGTTCTGTGCTAATCGTCACGAACTGAGAGAATGACGCTTGACTCATCAAGCCTCAAATGCCAGAATTTGCGGGAGACTTTCTTCGGAACAGCTCTTAATCATAGTCAGCTATTGAGCGTCTTTTCCCAATGAATTGGTCAAAACTACGCACCCCACAGTACTGGCTGCTGGCGATCGCCACGGCTTTAGCGACTCTCCAACTAACCGCAGTTCTGCAAGCGGACGATGCCGAGCTTCTGAGCATGAGTGCTCTATTTTGGTTGACGATCAGCTCTCTCCTGTGGGACAAACGGAAGCAGTTAAACTTGAATAGCGGTCGAGTGGCGAGCTTGCTTGGGGCTGGTCTGATTGCTTTTGTACTGTTGCGAACTTTATCGCCGGACGGCTACAATGTCCGAATTCTGCCGTTCATTTCCGGTTGTGGTCTCGCGCTGCTGGCTTCAGGAATTAAGCAAGTCTACCAATATTGGAAAGAGCTAGTCGTCCTCAGTCTTTTTGGAGTCGTTTCTGTCCTCTCCCTCATTTTGAGAGCGATCGACCTGCCGACGATCACGGCCCAATTTTCAACCTTCGTGCTTTGGGCAGCGGGATTTAGAGTTTATCGCCAGGGAGTGTTGATCGTGCTTCCCACAGGAAGAGTTGAGGTCTGGGGGGCTTGTTCGGGCATCGAAAACATTATTCAGATGTTTAGCGTTGCCGTTCTCTTTTTGCTGCTCATTTCTCTGCCCCGGTGGCAACAATTTTTGTGTCTCATCGTTGCTGTCCTGCTTGGATTTATTGTGAACGCTGGTCGAGTTGCTTTGCTGGCAGTTTTAGTGGCTTCTGCTCACACCGAAGCCTTTGAGTATTGGCACGGCGGTAGTGGCTCGCTATTTTTCTCCATGATGGCCGTGCTGCTCTTTGGGATATTCTGCTGGCTGGTCTTTTTCCGCGATCCCCCATCTGAGCTAGAAGGCCAATGACTGTACTCCGCTGGCGCTCCTGGCGTTTACTGTTACTGTGCCTCGTTCTCGGAGGGAGCGTTGGAGTCCTGCTCAAAACTATCCTATGGCCGCAGGAAGAACCGCAACGGGCTGCCGACTCCCTTCTGTTCCCAACGGCAGTTCCCTTACCCGGATGGCAGCTAGTTGAAACAACCTTGCTAGCCGCCAAAAACTCTGAATCTCCAGGTCAACTCTATCAATATCGTCGTCAAAATCGCTCCTTAGAGATTAGTGCCCGCTATCAGGTCAGCACGGACGGCAGCGTTAATCGTTTTTTGGTTGTCTATACTCCCATTCGTCCAGCTACCGTCAGTCCCCAGCTTAGATATCAGGAAGCGATAGGCTACTATAGCCTATTTCAGTACAAAGACCGTGGTTATTTAAGTGCCTGCATTAATCCGCGCGGGAAGACAACAGTCACAGAACAGCAGTTTACTCGGAATGGCTATCTTCAGAGTCTACGAGGCGAACGCCTGCTTTTGTGGCTCCTAGGACAGAACGAGCTATTTGACAATCGCTGTTTGTGGACACTGCTCTCTACTCCAGTAGACACCGACATTTCTATGACCGACGAGCAGATTTTAGAAGAGGTTTGGTCAAACTGGCATCGCTGGTGGCAAGCTCACTTTCCTCCAGCAACTTTCTAGGAGATGGCCCTCCACAGAAAGCTCCGCTAACGGAAAAACTCGGTATGATCACAGCAAAAGCATAGTCCGCGTACTTGAGCTGATGCAACCATGTCTCATCTAATCGAATTAATTCTAGCGATCGCTGCCTTGCTTCTGTTGATTCCCAGTACTGTCCTTCTCGGGGAGTGTCTGGCGGCTTTTTGGCTCAGACCGGGAGAGCCAGAGGTCGCTCAACGGCCCACTGTCGCCGTTTTAGTTCCGGCTCACAATGAAGCCGCCGGCATTACTCAGACGATAAAGACGCTACACCCGCAGCTCACGGCTCAAGACCGCTTAATCGTCATCGCCGACAACTGTACCGACAATACCGCTGACCTCGCTCGGCAGTTGGGCGTCATTGTGATCGAAAGACACGAACCCGATCGGCAAAAACGCGGTAAAGGGTACGCGCTAGATTACGGATTGAATTATCTACAGGCTGAGCCACCGGAAGTCGTCGTCACCGTCGATGCCGACTGTACGGTAGCATCGCAGACCGTCGAGCGCATTGCTCGGTTGGCCAAAGCAACCAATCGTCCGGTGCAGTCGGTCTATTTAATGCAGCAACCGGATGAACCCAGCGTCAAAGATACTATTTCTGCCTTAGCCGTCCTCGTCAAGAATCTGGTCCGTCCTTCTGGGTTGACGGTCATGGGATTTCCCTGCTTATTGATGGGGTCGGGAATGGCGTTTCCGTGGCCGGTCATGAGCAAAGTTTCTTTGGCCAATAGCAAAACCGTTGACGATATGCAGCTTGGGCTAGATCTGGCGATCGCAGGTTATCCGCCGCTGTTCTGTCGCGAGGGCTTCGTCGAGGGTCGCCTGATGGCACAGCAATTTGCCAAAAGTCAGCGCTCGCGCTGGGAGCACGGTCATCTAGAAACTCTATTGGGGCAAACTCCCCGCTTGCTCAAAGAAGCTCTTGTGCAGAAGCGGTGGGCTCTCTGGGCGCTGGCCCTAGAGCTGAGCGTTCCTCCACTATCGCTGCTGGTCATCCTCTGGTTAGCCGTCACCGGGGGGACAGCAGTGGCCGTTTACTGGGGGCTGTCGTGGCTTCCCCTGCTGATCAGCGCGATCGCCGGAGTCTTGATTAGCGTTTCAATTCTCGGAGCCTGGGCTAAATTTGGACGTGACCTCATTCCCGGTCGCACTCTCCTGGCTATTCCACTCTACGTCCTGTGGAAAATTCCGCTGTACTTAGCCTTTTGGATCAAACCGCAAACGAAATGGCTTCAAACGGAAAGAGAAGAAGCCCAAGAAATCTAGTTAACGCTGATTCAGCAAGATTGGCGGTGATTAGAGAGGGCATCAAGCCGCCAGAGCCATGAACCTACTCCTAAGCAGTTAATTCCCGATGGCGAAGGGTTCGGTATGCCTGATACTTACCTTGCCGTATTTCTGACCCGATCGTTCGCGAAGACTAGTACGTAACAGATTCCTAAGTCGTCAGCCTCTATATTAATTGATAGAGTTTCCTTAGTACAGCTCAAAAGAATTTCCAGACGAGTGCGAAAAACCAATTGACATGCTTTATTCCATTTTGATATGGGTTACTTTTGGGGCTGCCTGCCTGGTTGTAGGAACAGCATTGCTCAGTCTCTTAAAGATACGGTGTTTTGAATCCAGCAAAGATTACTACAGTTTAGCTGTCTGGCTGGGAGTCGTGGTTTTTGCCCTATCGTTTTTAAGTCTGTCACTGTGGGTTCCTCTCTCGGCTTGGGTTGGTGCCACAATGGTGACAGCGTTAGTGTCACTGTCTCTTGTCTCTGCTGATACGAGAAAATCAGTTTTTGGTTTTTGTCAACATCTCTCACCAGGGATCAGTCTACAGTTTCTCTGCTTAGGATTAGCCGTAGCGGCCTTAACAATCCAACAAATGGAGTGGTTTGACTCGGGACTTTACCACATTGGAGCGATCAAATGGCTATCGGAATTTGGCTCGGTTCCGGGAGTGGCGTTAATTCATCATCGATTTGGGTTTACGTCTGCTTGGTTTGCCCTGTCTGCGCCTTTGACGCCTGAGTTTTTGGGAACTCGCATCGGAGCCACGACCAATGGCTTGATTTTCTTGATTTTTTCCTGGCATTTTCTGCTCACTCTCGCTCAAACCTCCGAGCGGACCTTCGCTGACTGGTTTATTGTGACCTCCTCCTCGCTGATTATTCCGGCTTTGGTCGTTGAAGCCTTGACAGGCTCACCCCTGCTCATCTCTTTCTCTCCCGATGTCTCAATTATCTTGCTGATTACTGTCGCTGCCTGGACAATTTTGGTCACTGGCACCTCTCCGGCAGCAGCCACCTCTAGCAATGCCCGGATTGTGCCCGTTGTTCTGGCTATTGGGGCTGTTGCGATGAAGCTAACAGCGCTGCCTCTGTTAGCGATCGCCGTTCTATTTTACCTCTGTCAAAATTGCGGTACTCACGCTCAATCTGTCGTGAAGCGAGCGCTCACGCTCGGCTTTCTCCTCGTCCTTGTCCTGACTCCAGTGGCTGCCTCTGGGATTGTGACCTCTGGCTGTCCGCTATTTCCCTCCACATTTATGTGCCTGGATTTACCGTGGACAGTGCCAGAACAGTTGGCCAACCAAGAACTGACTCAAGTTCGGGGACAACAAACAATGGCCGAAACGCGTCCAGGTTATCTCGTTTGGCTCTGGCAGCAGTGGATTCATTACCCCAAGTCTCAGCTCATCCTAGGCTTGCTAGTTGTTTCAATGGGGGCGACAGGTTGGTGGCTCTGGAAACATCATCAGCGCCAGCGTCAAGAAGTTACTTGGGTAGCGGCGCTTGGAAGTTTAGGCCTGCTGTTTATCGTGTTCAAAGCTCCCTGGATTAGATTCGGGATCGGATACGGTATTTTAATTCCGGCACTGATTCTTGCTCATGGGTGTCAAAATACCTGGGGCAGAGTTAAGCCCTTGCTACCGTCTTCACTGCTGTCGCTTCAACAGCAGCAAATCTCGGCTTTAGTTCACTTTGCCGGAACCTTGCTAGCGAGCTTGGCGATAGTGGTTTTGATGAATGACAAGCTCCAGTCTCGCCTGCTTTTGCCTGCTAACCTCCCACAGCCCCAGGTCGTGCAGTCGAAGATTAATGATGTGGAATACGTTTATCCCGAGGACTGGTACTTAAGATGTTGGGCAGCTTCGTTACCCTGTGCTGAAGTCCCTAAAAAAGGCATTAAGCTCCGCGACCCCTCCCAGGGAATTCGGGCAGGCTTTGTCCGAGCGGAATAGAGGGAAACGTCAACTCAACTCGCCCAAAGATAACTCACAACTAACAATCAACTGCCCTCAGCGCACTGGGTTCAGCAACGCCTCTCCAAAGGGACAGAGTTCTAGCAAGGGACAGCCTTGGCAGTTGGGAGAACGATAGGTGCAGCACCGCTGGCCGTGTAGCATCATCACTTCGTGATGGTCGTATACCTGCTGGGCGCTCCAGTTCTCAGGCAGCAACGAAGCGAGCCTCGCGTGGGCAGGACCGACGCTCACTTGACTGGCAATCAAACCGAGACGCTGGGCCACCCGATGGTGATGACTATCAACGGCAAGACAGGGAAGACGCAACCGGCTAAACGACAGAACCGCCGCACTAGTTTTGGGTCCGACTCCCGGCAGAGATTCAAGCCAGCTTCGTGCTTCTGGAATCGGCATTTCTCCTAAAAAATCTAGCGACCATTCGCCCCGAGCGGCAATTAACCGCAGCACCTGCTGTAGACGGAGTGCTTTTTGCTCGGGCCAGGTACAGCAAGCGATCGCCTCCTGTACGGCTGCTGTCGGGGCCTGTTTAACGGCTGCCCAGTTCGGGAAGCGCTGGGTAAGCTGCTGAAAAGCGCGGTGAGAATCGGCATTCTTAGTGCGGTGGGACAGCATCGCCGACACCAGTTCGCTCAGAGGATCTAAGTGACTGAAGTAGGGCACCGGACAACGGTACTCACGACAGAGGCGAGCGTGAATGAGAAGAACTTTTTGCCGCAGCTCGATATTGATGACACTATCCCACTAATTTTCTTCTAGCCTACCAGTTAGCCTGGGGAACGCCTTCGGCAGTGGCAGGAAACAGGCAGATCAACGACTCCTAATTTAAATAGGTTTCCACTCTGCGATTATGAAGGCTAAATCGTTATGATAAGAGTCTGAACTCACGAATTTTTTGAGAGTCTTAGGCTGAAGACGTTAGCTGGTTAAGGGGTTCTCTCAAGTTCGCCGTCGATTTCTATGGACCGCTAGTTATGCTCCCGATTGTTGCCGTTATTGGAAGACCTAACGTTGGTAAATCAACGCTTGTGAATCGCTTAGCTGGAGATCAGCAGGCCATTGTTCACGACGAACCTGGGATTACCCGCGATCGCACTTACCGTCCGGCTTTTTGGCAAGATCGCGATTTTCAAGTGGTCGATACCGGCGGACTCGTCTTCGATGACGATACCGAGTTTCTGCCGCTGATCCGAGAACAGGCACTGGCTGCTCTCACAGAAGCCAGTGCCGCTATTTTTGTTGTCGATGGGCAAACCGGACCAACCCCAGGGGATCGGGAGATTGCTGACTGGCTTCGTCAGCAGGCTGTGCCGGTGTTGCTGGCGGTCAACAAGTGTGAATCAGTGGAGCAGGGCCTGATTCAAGCGGCTCAGTTTTGGGAACTGGCTTTAGGAGAACCTTACCCGATTTCTGCCATCCACGGGAGCGGGACGGGGGAACTACTGGATACCCTGATTACGAATCTGCCCCTGACGGTCGTCTCAGAGACTCCAGAGATTCGCGTCGCGATTGTCGGTCGTCCGAATGTAGGTAAATCTAGCCTGCTCAACGCTTTAACAGGGGAAAACCGCTCGATTGTTAGCCCGGTCTCTGGCACAACTCGCGATGCCATTGATATGGTGGTAGAAAGAGACGGAACGGCCTATCGGCTGATCGATACCGCCGGGATTCGTCGGAAGAAAAACGTCGAGTACGGGGCAGAATTTTTCAGCATCAATCGTGCGTTTAAAGCCATTCGTCGGGCCGATGTCGTGTTGCTGGTGCTAGATGCCCTCGATGGCGTCACCGAACAAGATTTAAAGCTCGCTGGGCGCGTTGTCGAAGAGGGGCGGGCGGCGATTATTGTCGTGAATAAATGGGATGCTGTAGACAAAGATTCCTACACCATTTATGAATACAAGCGCATTCTGCAACACCGCCTCTACTTTATGGACTGGGCAGAAATCATTTTTATCAGTGCGCTGACCGGCAAACGAGTGGAGAAAATTCTCGAGCTAGTGGACCGGGCGGCTGAGGAACACCGTCGGCGAGTGAGTACTGCCGTGATCAACGAAGTGCTTCAAGAAGCCGTAAGCTGGCATACGCCCCCAGCAAACCGCCAGGGACGACAAGGGAAAATTTACTATGGCACTCAGGTCAGGGCTCAACCGCCCACGATTGCTCTCTTTGTCAACGATCCTCAGCGGTTTCAAGATAATTATCGTCGCTACATCGAGCGGCAGTTCCGGCAGCAGCTCGGCTTTGCCGGAACCCCGATTCGGTTATTCTGGCGCGGCAAAAAAGCGCGAGATGTCGAAAGTAGCGCTAACCGCGCTACGCGGGTCTAGCGGTTGGGGAAATTAAGCTGGATTGATTTTTGGAAATGGATTTACTGCGATCGCTCCCCATTGGACTATATCTCGAAAAACCCATTACCTGGCTTCATCAACTCGATCCGCGAGTTAAGCTAGCTTGGTTAATGAGTTTTTTGCTGTCTCCCCTGCTGGCGAACCCCTATTGGCGACTCGGGTTAGTTGGACTGCTCATTCTGCTCACCCTGCTCGCGTCCGTGCCGCTCCGAGTTTGGCGACAGCAGCTAGGCTGGCTCCTGCCGCTCTGCGTCTTGGTGTTTATCATCACCTGTATCGCTCCTGATGGCTTAGCCGTTGACTACCAGCCCAGACTGCCGGTTCCCGACCTAGAGGTACCGTCAACCAATTATCAATACGTTTTAGTTGAGCGAGGACCAGTCACCATTACCCGGCGCTCTTTGGATGTTGCTATTCGGATTAGCACCTTAATTTTTACGCTCATTTACAGTACGAATCTGTATTTACTGACAACGGCTTCTGAAGAAATTACAGCCGGGTTAGAAGACTTGCTGTCTCCGCTGCGCCGTTTCCGCTTACCAATCACCGAAATTGTGCTAACCTTGACGCTCTCCCTGCGCTTTATTCCTCTCGTGCTTGAAGAAGTCCAGAACTTGACCCGTTCTGTCCGGACTCGCGCAATTAACTGGAAAAAACTCGGAATTCGCCGAAGTCTTCAGGTTTGGCTGATGGTTGCCGAACGAGTGCTAGAAAATCTGCTCCTGCGCGCTGAACAAATTTCGGTGGCGATGGATGTCCGTGGTTTCACCAGTCCAGACCGACATCAAGTTCAGTGGCATCAGCTCCGCCTGCGCGTTTGGGACTGGCTTGCTTTAGTCGCTCTCGGACTATTTTGGTGGACGCGGATTGGGTGGGGAGGCAACTAAGCAAGTTGGTATCAAGTTTAACGAATAACGAATGTGGAGCAATTTTGAAGATTGCTTACCGTCCTTTGTGGGTTTCTGCAACGATGAGCTGTAGCCAGTGCCTGGTCATCCCATGACCAAAATTTTGTATTTTTTCAATATCCGATAGGACACAAATCAAGATATCATCTACCTAACCTGATTTTAATGATTCTGCTTAAGATAGTTAACTTCAAGGCCAGAGACTGAAGTTTTAGAAATCATCAACTTTAGCAGCAAAATCCTTAAGTATTTCTAAAGTTTTTCAGCTCTAGAATTAAAGTTTAAAGAATAACTAAAAAGGAGGAGATTAATGCTTTAAATAGATTGAGCGAATTTTTGCTGGCAAGATTTTTTGATCGTCAATTTAGTTGCTTGACGGCACTGTGAATAAAACAAACCAATGCTACTTTGATTCAATTTTAAAGTAGAGACCATTTTCTGAAAAACTCTAAACATTCCCAGCCGGAAGCAGGCGGATACTGTACTTGTTAAACATCTATTGATGCGATCCCAAAATTAAAATTAGGGATTAGTATAATAAAATTTGATGAATTTTGAAACCTACCTCAATCATCCCACATTTGGTTTGCTCTACAGAGTCTGTCTGATTGCAGAAAATCAGGAACTGTTTACAACTCTTTATGCTCAGCGTTTATTTTTTTTAGTCAAGCTGGGCGCTAACGGCATTAGCTTTGAGCCAATCAGCCGCTCAGAGGCTCGTTTATTAGTGGAAAATCGCCTTCGTCAATTACGCCGCAACGGACTCACTGAAGAGTACAACGAGCTCAACGCTATTCATCAACAAACTTTTCAATAGATCCTGTTTCCAGCATTTTATCGGTTATTTCTGTCGCTTTATGAGTTCAGTTGCCCAACGCATCGAGCAAATTTATCAGCAGCTTCCGTCCAACGTGCGCCTGATTGCGGTTACCAAGCAAGTATCAATAGCCGCTATGCGAGAAGCTTATGCGGCTGGCGTTCGCGATTTTGGTGAGAGCCGCATTCAAGAAGCCTTACCTAAGCAGGAACAACTAAGAGATTTGTCGGATCTGCGTTGGCATTTCCTCGGTCACATTCAAACCAACAAAGCGAAAAAGGTTATTGAAAATTTTCAGTGGATTCATTCAGTAGACAGCCTGAAGCTGGCGCTTCGCCTCAATCAGCTAGCTGCGCAGCAATCAGTAGAACTACGGAGCTGTCTTCAGGTCAAAATTTTGCCAGATCCGCAGAAATACGGTTGGACCGTACCAGAGCTACAGGTAAACTTACCCAAACTAGACCAGTGTAATTATCTAGGAATTCAAGGTTTGATGACAATATTGCCGTTGGGTTTATCTGAATCTCAGGCACTGTCTGCGTTCAGCGCCACCCGGAAACTAGCTCATAATATTGAGCAGCAATGTCTAGCCAACATAGCCATGCAGCAACTCTCTATGGGAATGTCAGCCGATTATCGGCTAGCAACCCAAGCTGGAGCCACCATGATCCGACTGGGACGGATTCTTTTCGGCGATCGCCCTCAGTGAGCGTGTTTACCTTCCAATTCAAAAGCTTTCTGGCCGCTGACAATCTTTAAGGATAGGTCCAAACTTTTTGGAGGAAAAAGGAGGGTGGATTTGGGACTTTGCCCTCCGGCAATCCTTGCTTGAGGATGAGATAAAAATTGAAAAAACCTAGATTTTTTACAATCTTTTGATAATTATCTGTCTCAGGGATGTATTTTTTTCCTAATTAGCAGTAACATATTTCCCGAATGGGAGTAATATACTGTCAACACAAAGCGGTATTGGCAGTATCAAGGCTTCCGATCAGCCACGTTTTAGTAACGAAAGGGCTTTGAGAGGAAAAGGCAGATGTGCGATTAGGCCAATGTGATAAGGAGTTAAAAAAATGGTTGTCTATTTAACAAAACTGCCCATTTTTTCAACGCTCTTTAGTTTTCTCTGTTTAACGAAAGTTGTTAAGGACACCAAACTGTGAAAACAATTCTGACTAAGTTAAAAGATTTTGTCGGTCTTAACGAGGCTGAAGACTACGACGACATAGAACTTGTCTATCCGAGCAGCGAAGAGCCAATCTACGACGAGAAGGATGCTCCAGTAGAAGAACGTCCAGCGTACCGACGTAACCGTGAGTCAACTTTAACCGCAGAAACAGACATGGGAACAACCAGTACTAGAAGTAACGTGATCGGGATGCCAGGAGTTTCGACTGGCGTTTCAGAAGTTGTGGTCATCGAGCCTAATTCTTTTGAAGACATGCCGCAGGTTATTCAAACTCTCAGAGAGAGAAGATCGGTGGTTCTTAACCTTAACGTCATGGACCCAGATGAAGCGCAAAGAGCCGTCGATTTTGTGGCTGGCGGGACTTATGCGATTGACGGACATCAGGAACGCATTGGAGAAAGTATTTTTCTCTTCACGCCTAGCTGCGTTAAAGTCAGCACCTTACAAGGTGTCGTTCACGAAGCCGAAGAAGCTATGCAGGCTGCGGTGCCGTCAGCGATTCCCTGGAGCCCAGACACCGAGCGCATTGCTCAGTAGCCGCTGAGCCTGGTACGATATTCTCCACCGCTCTTCTGTGGAAACGGTGGTTAGCAGTGTCATTAAAGCAACGTGTCTATTCAACTCGGAATCATCGGTGGCGGAACGATGGGAGAAGCCATTCTCTCCCGCTTGGTGTCTCAAGCTGTTTATGCGTCCACTGCGGTTTTAGTCAGCGAGCCTCAGCCGCAGCGACGAGATTTCTTACAGGAGAAATACGGCGTACAGGTCACAGGAGACAACCGAGCCGCAGCAGCCGCTGACGTGGTTGTGTTAGCCATCAAACCGCAGGTGTTGAAGACCGTTGCCACCGGTTTAGGGAATGAGAGGAGCAACACGCTCTTAATTTCTATGCTAGCTGGGGTTTCTCTAGACTCCCTTGAGGCGGCGTTTCCCGATCGCCCGGTGATTCGGGCGATGCCCAATACACCAGCAACGGTGGGTGCTGGGATCACAGCGATCGCCGCCTCGGATACCGTAGAACCTCATCAGATTGCGCAGGCCAAGGCCATTTTCGAGGTTGTCGGAGAAGTGGTTGAGGTTTCAGAATCGCTGATGGACGCGGTCACGGGGCTATCGGGATCGGGTCCAGCCTATGTAGCCATCATGATTGAAGCCTTGGCCGATGGGGGAGTCGCCGCCGGCCTGCCTCGGGCGATCGCTTCGCGCTTGGCGCTGCAAACGGTTCTGGGGACGGCCCAACTGCTGGCTGAATCTCAACTACATCCGGCGGAACTCAAAGATCGGGTGACGAGTCCGGGCGGAACTACCATCGCCGGAGTCGCGGAGTTAGAGTTGGGGGGCTTTCGCTCCGCTATTATCGAAGCAGTCCAGGCAGCGGCAGAGCGGTCTCAGGAGTTGGGTCAAGGTTGAATGACTCGCCGCGTTCCGCAGCCCTCGGCCTCACCGCTGGCTTTGAGGGAATAGGGAGCCTTGTTTGGATGAAAGTAAGCCGAATAGAGAAAGGTGTAGGGCTGTTTACCCACTAGACAGACGTGATCGCCTTCGTCGATCTGACTGAGAATATCGCGATTGGCGTGCTGCTGAATGTGCTTCTCCAGCGTGAAGAAATACGGTCGGATATAAAAAGATTTTGTCGAGGCGATCACAACGGCTAACATCCCGGTACAGACGAGTCCCACCGTTCTTGGGTTGACGACCCATAATTTTGGCGACCACTCTAGAGCAGTGACGAGATACAGGTTGAGCGATACCAGAGAAATCATCCAGTACATGAAATACCTCAGTTCGTGAGACTGGGGAAAAATAGAGGCGACCGTAGACATAATCGCTACCAGAATAACGGCGGTAACTGTGGAACGAGAGCGATCGCGTACGCAGAGATATCCAAGCAGCAGCACGTTAAACACGACATAAGCGCCAAAAAATCCCCCCATCCGGTTCATCAACTGGGGGTTGTTGCCGTTCCACTGATCCACTGACCAGCCAGGCGTATTAATTTCTAGGAGAGAGTGTACCCATCGCTGCGGTCGCGGTGCATCTCTAAGAGCCTCTGGCGAGGCGTTGTACAGTCCTACTTGATGGTTGAGCACTCGACCCGCCAGTTCAATTCTGACGGGATAGAAAGGATTGCCGAGCAGCACAATATTTTTGATCGGAGTGGCAAAAACGATCAGCATCGCCAAACTGACGATGGGGAGAAAGCGCAGCCACCTGAAGAAAGCTCGGGGTTGAGGAGAGTGCTGGTATTGCAGCCAGACGATTCTTGGCAAGGTGAAGCACAGCACAAAAAAAACTAACGGAACTAGCTGGGGCTTAATATTGGCAGCGCTGGCGGCGGCAATGAATAGAGTCAATAAATCGCGCTTTTGATAATGCGGCTGAGCATAGAGCCGGTACGTCATCAAGATCAGCGCCGAAAGAGCCAGATTCCCCGGCAGATCGACGTAACAGGTGGTCGCATGGGTTTGCACCAAAGGAATCGCCAGCAGGGCGATCGCCGACAGATACAGAGGCACCCTAAAATAAACTTTCAAAAAGCCAAAATAAATAATTAGGCTCACATAACTTGCCAAATTGGCCGCCTGAACGCGCCTCAAGACCAACCAAAAAAAGCCCTGGAAAAACTCTGCCAAAAGCGGAAATCCATCGAAGCGAGCCTCCTCATGGGGTTCAAAGCCGTAAATTTCTGCCGGAACGATTCCCCAAATTCTGGCAGCAAAGGGCAGATGATATACCCAAGTATCGTAGGAGCGATCGACATCAATAATACTCTTGAAAAACATCAGCACCACAACAAGCAGGGCGACTAACTTGAGGCACACTTCAATGCTGATGGTTGGTAAAAATAGCTTGGTCTTTTTGATGCTCATTCTCGTTTGTTGAGGGGTGATGGCTCACGGCCCATTATTGGTATCAGCAGACAATCACTGGTTAACGGCCTGCTCAAAGAGAGCTTCTATTTGTTGAGCGATCGAGTCCCAGTCATAACTTTGTGCTCTCGCCCTGGCGTTTTGGCTCAATCGAGTCCATTCTTGGCTGTTGTTTAGCAGTGTCTGGATGGTCCGCGCCAGCGTCTCTGGATGAGCTTCACAGCAAACCCCTTCGCGGTTGTGGCGAACCAGTCCTGATATGGCATTTTCTGTGGAGCGGCAATAGATCACTGGAATACCCACTGCCATTGCTTCGAGGGGAAACATGCCAAACCCCTCACGCGAAGAAGGCTGGACAGCAATGCGAGCCTGGGAGAGCTGTCGCCAGACATCGTCGATATCGGGTAAACGACCCAGGAAAACTACCCTGTGGCCAATGCCGAGCTGTTGGGCTAGAGTTTCCAGCCGCTGGCGGTCTGGTCCATCACCGACAATGGTTAACAGCGCTTCCTCTGAATCGATGAGCTGAACCGCTTCGAGCAGCAGCTCAACGCGCTTTTCTCGCATTAACCGTCCTGCGTAGATTAAAGGGGGGACAGGCCCTGTTGCTGGAGCGATCGCCGCTCGGATTTTTTCTAAAGAAACTCCGCAAGGAATCACCTTCACGTCGTCGGGGCTCAGGCGATTGGCCTGTACGCGCTGAGCGGTGAGATGACTAATGGCGTTAACGGTGCCTAACTGAGCACACCCCCATTCCACCCCCATAAATAGAGGAGCCGTGAGCCCTTTATAGTCGCGCCAGTAGCTTCCCCAGTACTCAATCCAGGTCACAATTAAGGGCTTTTTGGCTAGATAACAGCGGAGGGCGAGAGGAAGTAAGTGAACGTAGGGAATACTGGCTGTTTCAATGACGTCGTACTCTGCCAGCTTTAGGCTAGCGGCGGCGGCAGCAAATTTGAGTGAAGTCAAGGCACTGCGCTTGCCAGCCCGGTTATAGAGAGGAGTCGGAAACCGCATTGGCAACACCTGAACCCCGGGCAGAGGAGATGTTGGCCGACACCAGCCTGCCAGAGTCACGCGATGACCCCGTCGAGCTAGAGAGCGGGCGAGATGATAATTGCGATGCTCGACGCCTCCCAAAGATTCCGGGTAAATACAGTCGTATAGCAGCAAAATCTGAAGCGAGCGCCCGGCTGCTGGCGTCAGTTTGTCTTGATCTAACAGGGGATTCGACATACGGCAATCTCATTGAAGTGCTGGAAAGCTGATGAGTGAAAGCGCCTAAAGCAGCTTGTTGGGATCAGTTTTCGCTCGCTCCATTCCCAAGCTGAGCGATAAACCCAGAGTAATCAACAGCAGAGACGATAGACCGAGAATGCGCTGTAGCAGAGCAAAGCTGACGGCTTCAACGGTAGAAACCTGCAAGAGCCCTAAAACGCCAATCCAGCCCCACTCCATAAACCCTAAGTTAGCGGGGGTAAAGCTGATAATCATGGCGAGCTGAATGACCGGAACGGCAAAGGCGATCGCCCAAAACTGAATGCTCAAGCCTCCTGCCATCGCAATTAAAAATCCGCGCAAGACCCAGTTCGCATGTCGCAGCGCAGAAATCCAAAAGAGACGACTGGTGAACCGAGCTCCTAAAACGGGGAGCTGAATGTCGTTAACGGGCTGAGCCTTCTTCCGCACTAGCTTCTGAACGGTGTAGTAACCCTGAACGAGCCACAAAACCAGGGTTTTCTGCCATTTTTTGAGCACGGAGTGAGCAATCACGACGCTGCTGATTGAGACAAAAATAGCCGCCGACAAAGATAGATAGTTGAACAGGAAGAGCAGCGACGGCAGTAATAAGACGAGAGGAATTAATAAGTTAAAGAACTGGTCGTAAATAATGCCAAAGAAGCCTCTAGATAACGTGCTAATTTTGTGAAATTTCATCGCGAAGCTTTGAACGATCAGCATCCCGATGTGCTGAGGGACAAACTGAATCGTTAAGCAAGCCACAGTAATATAAGCCAGGTAGAATTTCTGGGGCTGCTTTTGTTCTGAGGTCAGTTTTTGAGTAATCAGCTTCCACTTGTAAGCCGTTAGCCACAGATGGACAAAAGTACTCAGCAGCACCAAGCCAGCATAGATGGGGTTAATGCTCTTCAGGCTTACTAATACCTGCTCCGCATCAACAGGGGTGAGATAAAGAATCAGCCAGACCAGAAAGAGTCCGAGGATAAGCGAGAAAATACTGTAAAGCAAATTCTTGACTAGCATTCTGAATCAATCCCTGGAACAGAGAAACCGTCTGCCAATGAGCCTAGTAGCCTGAGCGGTCATATCCCCACCTCTGCTCCAGATCTATGCCGGTTAACTGTGATATTTTGAGAACTTCTGCCCTGAATTTTGGCATCAACTGTCTCTTGGTTTCGGGGGAAAGCTGTTGAGAAGATTGCTGCCAGAGCAGATTGGCAACGACTTTCTCGATCAGAAGATCGTAGAGCTTGGGAGAGATGGCTTGTCTCACAGCGTTCTTCAACACTTGATGATTCAACAGGTAGTTAAGGTGCTTAAAGCGGATGTCCTTGCCAACGTTGACAGATTTATACTGAGCTGAAAAATTAGCGTCTACCCCCAAAAAACTGAGGATTTCCCGATAAGATCGGTCATTGTCAGCCCGAAAATCTTCGTAAAGCATAATCTTAATATTTTCTGGCCTAAATTTGTCATAAAAACGCTTGACCTGCTCGTAATAGTGAACCCTTTGGGAATAGTATAAAAACGACGGACACATCACTCGAGAGCTAATCTGCTGGTGCTGCCGTCTGAGCGGCTCTAAGGCCAGGGCGCTGACAAAATCTGCTTCATGTTCGTAGGTCAACCTTACATATTGCCCATGAAGTGAATAGAGAAAATCAACCGGCTCTCTCAGCAGGATAATAATCTTGGCGTCTGGATTAAATTGATGAATTTCATCGGCAACTACTTCTGAATAAAGCGCATGATCGGAAGACTCACCGACGATTTTTTCTGAACCTGCTTTGGTAAAGAGATTAAGATAAGTTTCTAGGTTTCTAATATCAAAAAATAGCCGACGACCGTGATAGCGATCGCTTTCTTGATGAAAGTCTTTACAGAAAAAATACGGAGCCTTCACTTCCGACATATAAATATCCGGATGTTGTCCTAAAAAACCGTGTAGCGCCGTTGTTCCTGATTTAGGCTGTCCGACTAAAAAGAGGTTAGGCTTCTTCATTGACTACTCTCATGTAGCGCTAGTAAAGTTTTGACTAGCTTGACCCGTTTTTAGAGGCTTCCACTTGCTCTTCCCGATTCGCCTCGGCCAGCTAAGAGCTAACAGCTAACCGCTTTCTTACTGCCGCTTCAACCCCAGTACGCTCAAAAAGAAGCTCGACAGGATTATTTGGAAACCAAGAGCCAGGCAAGTCACGGCAGGAATCACGATGCGCATCATGTTAACAGGCTCTAGCGGACCAAACAACTGTTGCTCCCACATAACGAAGGCGTAGACAGAGCCAATAATGCCCAACAGTAAAATCAGGCTGCCCACCGTCAAGCCCAGTTCCAGGTTGAGGTAGCGAAATAGGCGTTTTAAGCGCCGACCTTCGGGCAGCAGCCCTTCTGATACCGCAAACACTGTCGTAAACACGGCAAAAGAAACTGCCTGAAACCCGATAAAAATGGCTGTTGATGAGTACAGCAACGTATGGATTCTCGGACTCTGAAGCAGCCACAGAGTCGAGACAAATCCCACCAACATCAGCAGTGCCCCGGGATACAGAAACAGCCAGCGGGGGCTATACAGCAGCAGAAATCTTAGGTGTCGCCAGCCGTCGCGCCAGCTCCGGAGATGAGGGGGACGAGAGCGACCATCAGGAAACAGAGGAGTCGGCACTTCGGCAATCCGCATGTTGTATAGAGAAGCTTTCACCACCATCTCGCTGGCAAATTCCATGCCGGTTGTCCGTAGATTGAGCTGTTTAATGGCGTCAGTTCTAAAACCGCGCAGTCCGCAATGAAAATCGCCGCAGGGACTCGGAAAGAGCAACCGCCCAATCCAGGTCAGCACCGGATTTCCCAGATAGCGATGTAGGGGCGGCATGGCTCCTGGCTGAATCCCGCCTTTGAACCGGTTCCCCATCACCAAGTCATAGCCTTCGCGGAGTTTGCACAGAAAAGGAGTGAGCTGCCTGAAGTCATAGCTATCATCGGCATCGCCCATAATCACGTACTGACCCCGCGCTGCGGCAATTCCGCCTCGAAGAGCGCTACCGTAGCCTTTTTCCTGAACGCGAACGAGGCGAACCCCTAGCTCGCTAGCGATGTCTTGGGAGCCGTCTGTGCTGCCGTTATCGGCCACGATAATTTCGCCAGCAATATTATTCTGCCAGAAATACCACTGCGCCTTTTCAATACAGATTGCTAAAGTTTCTGCTTCATTAAGGCAAGGGATGACGATCGAAAGCTCAAAAGTAGGGGGTTTGATGGCCACAGGGGAGTGGTTCATCGACGGCTGATTCAAAGTCACAATGTTTCCTCAAGGGTAAGGATTACAATAACGACAAGAGGTGAAGAATTTGATAAGTAAAACCGATAAAATTTGGGTGCTATTGTGATGCCCACAATGTTCGTTTCTATCCGGTTGAGGAGCGCGATCGCCTGAGCGGTTGAGCAGCAAGCGCTTGCCATCCTAGCTGGCAGGAGCGCAGCAGAGCTAGCACGAGTAGCCACAGCGAGCGCCCTTCTCCTGGGGCTTCCCGCCGCTGCCATCGCCCCGGACGACAATAGAGCAGCTCTACTAGCCGACGATGTTGACTGAGCGGCTCAAACGTTACCTGCACCGTTGGACGGATGTTAGCGTTAGCCTGGGTAATCCATCCGGATAGCGTTATGTCTTCCTCAACGAGGCTGAGGGCGATCGAGCTCTCCAGATCCGTCATGGTGCTGAGCTGAATTTCTGCTCCTCCTTCAGATAGCCATACAGTGGTTCCCCAACACGTCTGCTTGCCATCGCTGAGCCGGACCGACTGCCGCAGAGGGAACCGCTCGTAAATATCTGGCTTGGGCGCATCGAGTAAAATCAACAGCGCTACGCTCAGCACAAAGAGGTTATAGATTCCCATCAGCCAGATTAAGAGGATGCCCGCCCCATCGACCGAGGCTGAGGCGAGGGATGCTTGAGTGCCAGACCATAAACTCACCCCAGTCAGGAGCAACGCGACCGCCAGCGGCGAGGCCAGCGCCCAATTATACGTATAGCGATCGCTGCTGATTCCTTTCGGCGTGACTCGAAATCCTTTAGCAAAGGGACTGATGACCGTTTGAATGGTAGTAATTAACACCGGAAAACACTGAAACACGGCATAAATATCCGACAGCAAAGCCGAGCGACTGCGCTGATTCAGCCAAGACAGGGTTAAAAACTGTACGCCATATAAGGGCAGGAAAAAATACAGCGATTCTGCAACCGTTGCCCGATAGGGAACCAGATCGAACAGCAAACACACCGGAGGAAGAAGAAAAAATAGAGCGCGGCAGCCTCTTAAGGCCCACTGCAAGATGCCTTCTAGATGAGCGAGTCTCTGCCAAACACTTATGCCGGGAATGGTCAGCGGATTGGCTTGAATAAAGAAGGCCTGAAGCGTTCCTCGCGCCCACCTCAGCCGTTGAGCAACGTGCGCGGCGATATTTTCAGCGGCTAAGCCCGCACTGAGGCTTTCACTAAGGTACAGCGTTCGATAGCCACAGGCAGCTAAGCGAATGCCGGTGAAGTAATCTTCGCTTAAAGACTGGGTAACGAAGCCGCCTACTTCTGCTAACGCACTTCGTCTGACAACGAACGCCGTGCCAGAACAGACAACCGTTTCTAATCCATCCCGCAGCAGTTGATAATGCCGCTGACAGACTTCTTCTTCATGGGTCAGAACGGTCTCTAACCCAAGATTGCGAGCAACGGGGTCGGCATTGTAAAAACTCTGGTAGGTCTGAACCAGAGCGGTCTGCTGGTCTTGAAAAAAACCGACAGTGCGCGTGAGAAAGTTGGTCGTTGGCACAAAATCGGCATCAAAAACTACAATTAATTCTCCGCTCGTGAGCGCCAGGGCATGGTTTAGGTTACCGGCTTTGGCATGACGATTATCAGCCCGAGTAATGTATTCGCACCCCAGTTCTGCCGCCAGGTCGCGCATTTCCTGCCGGCGTTTGTCATCGAGGAGATAAATCGTTTTAGGGGCATAGTTCAAAGCTTGACAGCCAATGATTGTGCGTCGCAGGATAAAAGGCGGTTCGCTATAGGTTGGAATCAAGATATCCACCGCTGGGGTAAATTTACCCTGCGTGACGGCCATCGAGAAATAGTCAGCTTCCCGATGTCGGGGTTTAGCTTTGAGCAGCAACACGAGCTGAAGGCTATAGCTCGCGATCGCCAAGACTTCGATCCCAAACACCCCCAAACTCAAACTGCCGTTAAGCGGATCGGCTAAATTGAGAGTCGATAGCGATCGCCACAGCAGATAGCGCCCCGTCAACGCCAGTAAAATCACGACAACCACAGAGCGCGACCAGAGTCGAGGAGCCGGAGATAGCTTCATCACTCCTCCAACCAGCACCAGCAACACAACAGTAAACGCGGACAGGTAATAATTGTTGAGCTGGGGAACTGCTAGCAGATAGCGCCAGATACTATCTTCCCCAAACCAAGCCACAGTTAGCGTTCCCACTGCGGCAATGGCGATCGCCGCGCCAAAGCCAGCGCCAAAGAGAGTTAATGCTACCGCCTGCCATGCTGAGAACCGAAGCCGTTTCCGACTTGAAAGCTTAACTTGCATATTCGCACCCTAAGTTAGGCTCAATGTACGCAAGCTAAGTAAATTTTTGGCAAACTTTTCCTAATTTTCTTGAAGAAATCCTGGCAATCGTTAAGCTTTGCTGGTAGAAGACTCCCTCCTGGTCACCGCTCTCTGTCCGCAGCGCAAATGTTAGGATAAAAGAGGACGTGCCTAGGAATTTTCGGTAATGCGCACACTGATCTCAGCGATCGCCCTTAGCCTCGCAGGTACTGCGAGTGGTGTTTCTCTCGTTCATGCTGTCCAGTTCGCTGATGGCACTGTTGCTTTTGAAAAATCTCCTCGTTTGGTTGAAGCCCGTACAACCTTTAAAAGCGCTGGAGCCTGGGGATCTGAATACTACTTTACCGTAGAACTTCCAGAAGAGGCGGGCGAACCTCTACAGACAATTACGTTTGAGCTCCGTCAAGGAATAGACGACATTCGGTTTCTCCTCGATGAAACCTTTGCGTTCGTTGGCACTACCGATGGCGATCGCGAACCCATCGCGGTGCAGTCGGCGACGCTCGATGAAGCCACTGAAACCATTGCCGTTGATTTTGCCTCACCAGTCCCGCCAGGAACAACTTTTACGGTTGCTTTAAAACCAAGACGCAATCCCGATCTAGGCGGTATTTATCTTTTTGGGGTGACGGCGTTTCCGGCTGGAGAAAATCCCTACGGCTTATATTTAGGACCGGGTAGACTTCAGTTCTACCGCAATAACGACCGTTTCTTTAACTAGCCCTGGGTTTGAGCTAAACAGCACTTCCTGTCCTTTGCCCCAATTTTTTCCGAGTATCCCTGACTAGCATTCACCCCCCTTTTATGTCTGCTCAGATCGTTGAAATTCTCTCAGCAGAAGAGATGCGCCGCACCATTACTCGCCTTGCTTCTCAAGTTGTAGAAACCGCCAATCTTTCTCACATCGTCTTGTTAGGAATTTATACCCGAGGAGTCCCCCTCGCTCAACTGCTGGCCCGTCAGATTGAAGCGCTAGAATCAGTGTCGGTTCCCGTTGGGGCCATAGATGTCACCTTTTATCGCGACGATCTGGACCGCATCGGAGTCCGAACGCCAGCAAAATCAAGAGTTCCGGTCGACCTAACTGGGAAAACCATTATTTTAGTAGACGATGTTATCTATAAAGGGCGCACCATTCGCGCCGCCCTCAACGCGACCACTGAGTACGGACGACCAGAGAATATTCGGCTTTTAGTGTTGGTAGACAGAGGACATCGCGAACTTCCTATTCATCCCGACTTCACGGGGAAGCAGCTACCAACGGCGGCGGACGAACAGGTGAAAGTCTATCTACAGGATATCGATGGACGGGATGCGGTGGAGTTGCTTAAACAACCCTCGTGATGAGAGCGGGGAAAAGGGAATCAGCCATTGCTCAATCGTCTTTGATTTCTCAAGGGTTAATTCTGAACTCAACTCTCAAAACTCTATTGATTGATCGCGTTTAGGTGAGACAATAGAAAACCGTCCCCGATCATTTAAGTGATTTATGAGTAGTACCCAGACGCGCAAAGATGACCACTTGCGCATCTGTCTGGAAGAAGATGTTCAGTTTCGCCGCTTGACGAATGGGTTCGAGCGCTATCGCTTTACCCACTGCTGTCTGCCTGAACTAGACCGCAGTGAAATTACTCCGGCGGTAACATTTTTAGGAAAACAGCTCAAGGCCCCTCTGTTGATTTCTTCCATGACGGGGGGAACCGAATTTGCTAAGGTTGTTAACTACCGTCTGGCGGCAACGGCTCAGAAATATGGGTTGGCTATGGGAGTGGGATCGCAGCGAGTCGCTGTGGAAAAGGCGGATGTCGCTCATACGTTCTCTGTTCGCTCTGTAGCTCCTGATATTCTTCTGTTTGCTAATCTAGGGGCTGTGCAGCTTAACTACTCTTACGGCATCAAAGAATGCCTGCAAAGCATTGCTCTTCTGGAGGCAGATGCTCTAGTCTTACATCTAAATCCTCTCCAAGAGTGTATTCAACCGCACGGCGATACCAATTTTAAAGGATTGCTTGACAAGATAAGCGACCTGTGTTTTAGGCTGTCTGTTCCCGTCATCGTGAAGGAAGTCGGTAACGGAATTTCGGCTCCGATGGCTCAAAAGCTTATAGAAGCCGGAGTCAGCGCTATTGATGTAGCGGGGGCTGGCGGAACTTCTTGGGCTAAGGTAGAAAGTGAACGAGCCACCAATGCTTTGCAGAGGCGTTTAGGCAAAACCTTTTCTGACTGGGGATTACCAACAGCAGAGTGTATTAGCGCGATTCGCCAGCTCAATCCGGCCATTCCGCTGATCGCGTCCGGAGGATTGCGAGATGGTGTGGAAGTAGCGAAAGCGATCGCCCTTGGTGCCGATGTAGCGGGCTTAGCTTGGCCCTTTCTCCAGGCCGCTGCCCAATCACCCGAGGCGCTTGATGAATTAGTAACGCTGCTTATAGAAGAACTAACGACTGTTCTGTTTTGTACTGGTCATGCCAATCTGTCTGAGTTAAGGTATTCTCAGGCGCTTCAAAAAATTGACTAGACAAAGCTAGCTGTTGAGCTAGTTCTACGTTACTTCGTCTTTGAGGCTTCGCGATCAGCGGTTCGTTCTTCATCCTGCGATTTCTGATGGGTCAATTCCTCAAACAAACCTTGGCTAGCCTCATCGGCAGTTTGACTGCTCTGCTGTTGTTACTGACCCTGGGAGCTAGTGGACTGGCTCTATTGTTTGTTTCCACGCTGCTAAAAGAAGATGGAGCCAGAGTAAAAGATAAAACCGTTTTAGTCTTCGATCTTGCTACTCAAATTAGTGATGTTCAACCCCAATCAACTCTAAACTCCACTCTCTCTGGGACTGACAGCAACGCCATGACTCTGCGGCAGGTGTTAGACACCCTTGAAAAGGCCGCCGCTGATGAGCGCATTGTGGGTCTTTTGCTCGACGGAACTCAGGGAGAAGGAAACAGCGGCTATGCCCAGCTTGCTGAAATCCGCCGCGCTCTCGAGCAGTTTCAGGCAGCGGGAAAGCAAATTATTGCCTACGATACTGCTTGGGAAGAATCGAGCTTTTATTTAAGCTCACTAGCGGATACGGTGATTGTGCATCCTTTAGGAACAATGACCATCGATGGTTTTAGTTCTCAAGTGCCGTTATTTGTTGGAGCCTTGGAAAAGTACGGAATAGACGTACAGGTAGTCCGAGCGGGTAGCTATAAGTCAGCGGTCGAACCCTTTACGCAACAGAGCCTCAGTCCTGAAAGTCGGGAACAAACCGAGGAATTGTTAGGGGATCTGTGGCAAGAGTTTGTCAGCACCATTAGCGGCAGCCGAGAAATCACGCCACAACAGCTCCAGTCAATCACGGATACTCAGGGGTTGCTGGATGCCGAATCGGCCCTCGCTGCGGGGCTGGTGGACCGCTTGGCCTATCTCGATGAAGTGATCGCCGAACTCAAAGAACTAACCGATGTCACCGCAGCGGATCGCTCATTCCGACAATTGTCCTTATCAGCCTACTCAGGGGCGACAGGCGGCGCAAATTCCTCAGATAATAAAATCGCCGTAGTCTATGCAGACGGAGCGATTGTCGGCGGCGAAGGCACATTAGGACAAGTGGGCAGCGATCGCTTTGCCCAGATCCTCCGAAAACTGCGGCGAGATCGGGCGGTTAAAGCTGTCGTGCTGCGGATCAATAGTCCCGGCGGCGGCGCGACGGCTTCAGACATCATCTTGCGGGAAGTGCAGCTTCTGGGTGAGGAAAAGCCGATTGTTGTCTCTATGGGCAACGTTGCGGCTTCGGGGGGCTATTGGGTCGCGATGGGAGCCGACGAAATTTTTGCCGAAGCGAGCACGATTACAGGGTCAATTGGCGTTTTTGGCCTCCTGCCCAACATCCAGGAACTCGCCAACAATAATGGCATTACCTGGGATGTGGTTAAAACTGGGCGTCTAGCCGACATTAACACCGTTTTACGACCCAAATCTGAGCAGGAATTAGCGATTTATCAGCAATACGTCGATCAAACCTATAATACGTTTCTCAACAAAGTAGCTGAGTTTCGTAACTTACCCAAGGAGCGAGTGGCTGAAATTGCTCAAGGACGAGTGTGGTCCGGAACGGATGCTCAGCAAATTGGGCTGGTCGATCGCCTTGGTGGACTCGAAGCGGCAGTTGAATCGGCAGCGGAAAAAGCAGATCTCGATGATGACTGGGAACTGAGCGAATATCCTCAACAGCGACGCCTAGGAGAAATTTTTGCCAGATTGCTGACCCTAAGAAGTGAGTCAGCAACGCTCGATCCGCTGTCCACAGAGTTGAAGCGCTTTAAGGCCGATTTAGCCTTTCAATTGCTGAGCGATCCTCAAGGGATCTACGCCCGTCTCCCCTTCAACTTCCGCGTTGACTGAGCAGTACGCTGAAGGATGAGCGCTGAAAAAACATTTTGCTTAAACTCGCTATTACATCGCTCTCCATTGAGCGTACCCAGAACATCTGCTGCTGCAAACTCCAGTAGATTTCTGAGTAAAGTGAGTCGGCAAAAAACGAGCCCACCTTTGTCTGACTGCTGACTTTGCCTGTTCTATCTAACGACACCAAGCTACTGAGCCATGAAAATTAGTTTTCTCCTGCTGTGGATCGCTTTTAGTCTCTATGCCTTTTTACTGGCTCCTCCCAATCAGCCCGACACCTTTGAACTAATTAAGGATCTTTCTACAGGCGACTGGGATGGCATTAATCCTCTTATTGTTGCGCTTTTCAATTTGATGGGGGTCTGGCCTCTCGTCTATGCTTGCTTATTGTTTATTGATGGTCGAGGCCAAAAGATTTGGGCCTGGCCATTTGCGACTGCCTCTTTTGGAGTTGGGGCTTTTGCTCTGCTGCCTTACTTAGCACTCCGTCAGCCCAATTCGCTCTTTACCGGCGGCAAGAATCTTTTTCTGAAAGTACTAGATTCTCGCTGGACGGGCGTTGTACTCCTTTTAGTGGCGTCCGCTTTGGTGGGGGGAGGACTGCTGTACGGTAACTGGCCTGATTTTATCCGGCAGTGGCAAACGAGTCGCTTTATCCACGTCATGAGCCTAGATTTCTGTCTACTCTGCCTGCTGTTCCCAGCCTTACTCGGGGATGATATGGCGCGGCGAGGACTGCGAAACTCGTCGATTTTTTGGGCCGTGTCTCTAGTGCCGCTTTTTGGACCCTTAGCCTATCTGTGCCTGCGTCCTTCCTTGCCTTCCGAAGCAGAGAGAGCCGAACAGTCGGCAATTGCCACTTAAAAGCAAGGGGGAAAAACGCCCTAGGCGCGGGAAAAGGAAGTTCAGGTTGTTCCCTAGTCCTGTGGTCTTTCTCCGTCCCGTCGGGACAAATTTCCCTTTCCCCTTTGCCCCAATCTAATTTGTCTAAGCTCTCAACAGATTCAGGACGTAAATTTTATTGAGCATGCTGGCGATACCAGTCGATGGTGTTTTTTAATCCCTGTTTAAACTCTGTTTGGGCTACGAAGCCAAAGGCAGCTTTGGCCCGCTGAGTATCTAAACAGCGGCGCGGCTGCCCGTTAGGTTTGTCAGTTTCCCACACAATCTCCCCGTCAAACTCCATCAGTTCACAAATGAGCTCAACTAACTCCCGAATGGAAATTTCGTGATTTGTGCCTAGGTTAACAGGCTCAGGCTCGTCGTATTTTTGCGCGGCTATGACAATCCCCCGCGCTGCATCGGTAGAATACAGAAACTCCCGGGTTGGGCTACCGTCTCCCCAAACCGGCAGTTTTGGGTCGCCCTGCCGTTGCGCCTCGTGCACTTTACGAATGAGAGCCGGAATCACGTGAGAGCTACCGGGATCGAAGTTGTCTTCAGGTCCGTATAGGTTGACCGGGAGTAAATAGATTCCATTGAACCCGTACTGTTGCTTGTAGGCTTGAAGCTGCACCAGAAGAGCTTTTTTGGCAATGCCGTAGGGAGCGTTAGTTTCTTCTGGATAGCCGTTCCAGAGGTCATCCTCCTTAAACGGAACCGGGGTAAATTTAGGATACGCGCAGATTGTCCCAACGCAGACAAATTTCTCGACCCCGGCTTCGTAAGCAGCATGAATAAGCTGCGCTCCCATCATGAGGTTGTCGTAGAACAGCTCAGCAGGCTTCTCCTGATTGAGGCCGATCCCGCCAACGTGGGCCGCCAGGTGAACGACAACATCTTGTTCAGCAACGGCCTGTCGGCAGTCTGCCAAAATGCGGAGATCGCAGTCGCGTGATCGCGGTACGGTGATTTTTTCCCGTGTGGCTCCAGCCTCGACGAGCTGGTTGACGACCTGTCGTCCTAGAAATCCGGCTCCCCCCGTAACCAGAATCCGTTTTGAGCGCCAATCTAACATATGTGATGAGTTCCTCAGTCGTCGTTTGTGCTTACGGTATTAATCCACCACCATCGTACCGATCTTTTGGCGGATGTAGGCGTTATCTTTTAGTTCTCCATTACTGCCGTTGGCAGTCATGCCGAGAGCTGCTAAATCGGCATCCACCATGAGATGAACTAACTCTGCAAAGGTAACCGAGGGCTGCCAGCCTAGCTTCTGTTTGGCTTTCGTCGGATCGCCAATTAGCAACTCTACTTCAGCCGGACGCAGGTAGCGCTCGTCGAAAGCCACATAATCGTTCCAGTCAAGATTGACATACTCGAAGGCAATTTCTAAAAATTCTCGGACGGAATAGGTTTCTCCTGTCGCCACCACATAATCGTCGGGCTCATCCTGCTGGAGCATCAGCCACATCGCTTTAACATAGTCTTTCGCATAGCCCCAGTCTCGCTTAGAATCTAGATTACCGAGGTAAAGCTTTTTCTGAGTTCCGGCGACAATCCGCGCGATCGCCCTGGTGATTTTTCGCGTTACAAACGTTTCGCCCCGGCGAGGAGATTCGTGATTGAACAGAATCCCGTTGCAGGCAAACATTCCATAGGATTCGCGGTAGTTTAGGGTTTGCCAGTGAGCATACACTTTCGCGCAGGCATAGGGACTGCGCGGATAAAACGGGGTCGTTTCCTGCTGGGGAACCGCCTGAACTTTCCCAAACATCTCGCTCGACCCCGCCTGATAAAAGCGCACGTCGATGCCCGTACGCTGTCGGTAATCGCGAATGGCCTCCAGCAGTCGTAGAGTGCCCATGCCCACCGCATCTACTGTATATTCAGGAGAATCAAAGCTCACGCGAACGTGAGACTGTGCTCCTAGATTGTAAATTTCTCCGGGCTTAACCTCTTCTAAAATGCGGCGGAGAGTAGTGCCATCTGTCAGATCGCCATAGTGAAGGAACAAACGAGCGTTTTCGTTATGGGGGTCTACATAAATATGGTCGATGCGGTCCGTATTGAAGGTGGAAGTTCTGCGAATAATGCCGTGAACCTCATAGCCTTTTTCAAGTAGCAACTCGCTCAAGTAGGAACCATCTTGACCAGTAATGCCGGTGATTAAAGCTCTCTTAGGAGGGGTCATTTCTAAATTTCCTGTATTCTATATCGATCTATCAACGCGGTCTTCAGCAGGGAAAAATTGGCCAAAGCCACGAGGTCTGCCTGAGAATAAATTCTTACCTAAAATAGCCTAAAAATTTTTCATTGGCTAACGGTCGACGAGCAAACTGAGTCATTAAAAAGTAAGAAGAGAGAGGACTGACTGTTGCGAAAAAGTCAGTAGAGTATCTTTTTGCCAACCCTCTATCTCCTAGCTTGCTGCTTAGAAAGGCGGAACTAGACGCTAGCGGAGAACTCATCCCACTCTACTCTCGCTGCGGCTCTGCTACTCTAATAGGCTCCGTTGTTGCGGGGAAAGATCATCACTCCTACTGTTTTAATCACAATCCATAGGTCTAAAAGCCAATGACGACAGTTGACGTAGTAAACGTCAATTTGAACTCGCTGAGGATAGGGAATATCGTTGCGACCCGATACTTGCCATAAACCAGTAATTCCTGGGCGAATTGTGAGTACTTTGTCGATTCGATGTCCGTATTTGTATAGCTCTTCAGGCACAAGCGGACGAGGACCAACAACGCTCATGTCTCCTTTAAGGACATTCCAAAATTGGGGAAATTCATCTAAGCTCGTCAAGCGCAGGATTTTGCCAATCCGTGTTACCCGGGGGTCGTCTTTCAGTTTCGCAGACAGTTCAAACTCTTCACGCAACTGAGGCGAATCAGCGATCAGCTCCAACAGCATTTCGTCAGCATCGTGAACCATCGTTCTAAATTTTAGGCAGTTAAACCGCCGATAGTCTTTTCCGACCCGTTGCTGAACGTAAAAGATTGGTCCAGGAGAGCTAACGGCAATCAAAGCAGCTAGCAAGAGATAAAGCGGCGAAAAGACAATGAGAACAAATAAAGAAAAGAGGATATCAAACAAGCGTTTGAAAACCTGTCCGTCTACAGCTCTTGAAAAGATTTTCTCTTTGCTGATCTTGAAGGCAGTGCCTCCTCGAATAGAAGCCTGCAAGAGCTTGACGGAGATAAGTTGGCTATTAGCAGTCATCTTACTCCTTCACATCACACCACACAGTCACGATCATAAAGCGAGAAGTGACGAATGGCAGCGAATTTAACAACAAAAACGACAATTTTGTTCTGGGAGCCACTCAAGAAAGCTGTTGGCAAGAGTCTAGAAACTCTAAATAGTTTTTTTTGAAGGTTGTAGAGCGAAAATTAGCGGCTTGGCGACGGCAGTTTTCCGGGTCAATTTGCTGCTGACGGGCGCCAAAAGTTTCTACCGCCTCAACTAGCGCCGCAGGCTTCTGGGGTGAGAACAATAGACCGGTTCCGGCTGGGTGATGACGCACATCTAAAACTGTTTCTTGGGCTCCGCCTTCTCTGTAGGCAATGACGGGAGTACCGCAGGCCTGTGCTTCTACCAGAGCAATGCCAAAATCTTCACAGGCAGCATACACAAAAGCCTTGGCTCTTTGCATGTAATCTACGACCACTGAATCGGGCTGAGTTCCCAAAAGCTGAACGTTAGGCTGAGCCATCTGGCGGAGCTGACGAAGCTGAGGACCACCACCAATTACGACTAAAGGTTTTTGCAACTGATTGAAGGCAGCGATAATTAAGGAGACGTATTTGTAGCTGACGAGTCGGCAAACCGTCAAATAAAAGTCTTCCTTGTGATGCTGCACCGCAAATTGCTCCACCCGCACCGGAGGATAAATGACCGTCGCTTCTCGACGATAACAGCGCCAAATTCGTCTGGCTGTATGACGGGAGTTAGCAATAAAATAATCAACGCGATTTGCCGAGAGGACATCCCACTGCCGCAGTCGATGCAGCAGATAGCGCGTTGCTAGTCCAGCAGGACCGAAACCGAGGTGGCGACTTTGGAGGTAATCAAACGTTAAATCCCACGCATAGCGCATGGGAGTATGGCAGTAGCAGATGTGCAGTTGCTCTGGGGACGCGAGCACTCCTTTTGCCACGGCATGGGACGAGGAAAGAATAACATCGTACTGTCTTAGATCGAGCTGCTCAATTGCTAGAGGCAGCAGCGGTAAATATTTTTGTACACCACGACGAGCCAGCGGCAAGTGCTGTAAAAAGGTGGTCCCAATAGAGCGTCCGTACAGATAGCTGTGGGCATTAACAGACTCAAAATCGATCAGGGCATAGAGGTCGGCCTCAACGTGTTGCAGAATCTCTTGAACGACTAATTCTGATCCCCCAGTGGCTTGTGGAGTTAACCATTCATGGACTAATGCATACTTCATGAAACCGGAAAGCTATCTTCGTCGTCTAGTTGAAAAATATTACTATAAAAGGCTTCGTTCAGCCTTAACTCGACAGGAAGGTTTTACATTCGTGAAATTAGTTCAATGGAGACGAGGACTGCCCCTCTTGATGGCGTTGGTGCTAGTAACAATACCAGCAAGATCGTTGGCCTCTGAAGAGCGGCGGCGAACTTTGACGGTGACAGGAGAAGCCATCGAAAGGATTCCTACAACCATAACGGCAGTGCGGCTCGGAGTCGAAATTCAGGGCGAGACGGCAGACGTTCAGCAACAGGTGGCCCAAAGAACCACTGCCGTTGTAGAGTTACTGCGATCGCGGGCGGTCGAACAGCTACAGACGAGCGGGATTCGCCTTCAGCCCCGCTACGATAGAGAGAACAATCAGCCGACTGGTTATGTGGCTAGCAATATCGTGAGCTTTCGTGCTGACACTGAGCAGGTAGGCACAATCATCGACGAAGCCATTCAAGCCGGAGCGACCCGCATCGATGGAGTTAGCTTTACGGCCACAGAAGCAGCCATGACCGCTGCCCAGCGGCAGGCTCTCGCTCAAGCCGTCGCAGATGCTCAGCAGCAGGCCCAGGCTGTATTAGAGGCACTCAACCTGACGTCTCAAGAAATTATCTCGATTCAGGTCAACGGAGCTAACGCCCCTGGCCCCAGGCTGCTTGAAGCAGAATCCTTAGCTAGAGATGTCTCGACGCCCGTGATTGGCGGCGAACAGGAAGTGCGAGCCTCCGTTACGCTCCAGGTTAGCTATTAGGCAGTGACCCGTGACCGAGGCTGTTAATTACCCTGGTCACTACTAACTAATCACTGATTACTGGTTGCTGTCCTAGAATTCCTCTTCGTAGCTACTGGCCATTTCTGCTTCGCTGTCTTTTCTTGAACCCAATAATTCCAGGCGATCTACTTTGATCACCGGTCTAGAGCGGTTGGCTCCGGTGTTGCGATCGCTCCAGCTTTCGATCGTTAAAGTGCCTTGAATACCTAGTAAACTGCCTTTCCTGACGTAGTTTGCCGCAATCTCTGCCGTCTTTCCCCAGATTTTGAGGTTGAACCAGTCGGGTTTATCTGACTTGCTGGTGTTGCGGTCTACGGCTAGCGGTAGCGTACAGAGAACACTACCAGACTCAAAGTAGCGCACTTCCGGGTCGGTTCCAGCACGACCGACTAAATTAACGATGTTTAGGCTCATCACTATCCTTTTCTCTTTTGATAGTACAAAGGTATCTTACTTAGTGCCGTTTTAACCTCTTTAACGGCCAGTAATGCCAGCTTATTTGTGACCAAACCCCGAGAAAATACGGAAGTTTTTTAGATAAAAACAAACCAGAAAATTGTACATCCGAAAAAAAACGGAACTTTTCAAGTTAACCATCAAAATTTACAGGCAAATAAGCCAACAAACATTAATAATATTTACTAGTAGAAGCTTGAAAAAAGTAATATAATCCCATCGGTCTGGTTCGATCAATAGGCTGGAGAATTAGCATTCATTGAGGAGGAGAGGCAAGTGGGGCTTTTCAATCGGTTTTCTCGAGATATTGGAATTGATCTCGGTACAGCCAACACCTTGGTTTATGTATCGGGCAAAGGAATCGTTCTGCAAGAATCCTCTGTCGTCGCTATGGACAGAGACAGAAAGGTTCCCCTGGCAGTTGGGGAGGACGCTAAGAGAATGATGGGGAGGACTCCGGGTAACATGATTGCCGTTCGTCCCCTGCGCGATGGTGTGATTGCGGATTTTGAGCTAGCAGAAATTATGCTTCAGCACTTCATTCGGCGAGCCAGTGAGGGAAGATCCCTGTTTCATCCGCGCATCGTCATTGGCATTCCGAGCGGTGTCACCGGAGTAGAGCGCCGGGCAGTGAAGGAAGCAGCTCTTCAGGCGGGCGCGAGAGAAGTTCATCTCATCGAGGAGCCTATTGCTGCTGCCATTGGAGCCGGTCTCCCCGTTGCCGATCCCACTGGCAATATGATTGTTGACATCGGGGGCGGCACGACAGAAGTCGCGGTATTAAGCCTTCAGGGAACTGTATTGAGCGAATCCGTGCGGGTGGCTGGAGACGAGTTGAGCGACTCGATCACGCACTACATGAAAAAAGTGCATAATTTAATTATTGGCGAACGGACTGCTGAGGAAATTAAAATTCGGATTGGTTCTGCCTATCCTCTCAAAAATGAAGACGAACCGCTGATGGAGGTCAGAGGATTACACATGCTTTCTGGGCTGCCGAGGACCGTGACTATTAAAGGACCAGAAATTCGGGAAAGTATGTCAGAGCCTCTGTCTGTTATTGTTGATGCTATTAAAAGAACCCTCGAACAAACTCCCCCCGAACTGGCAGCCGATATTATCGACCGGGGAATTATGTTAGCAGGCGGTGGTGCTCTGCTGCGAGGACTCAATACTCTCATTAGTCACGAGACGGGAATTGTGACTCACATTGCCCCAGATCCTCTAAGCTGCGTTGTGTTGGGAACCGGTCGCGCTCTGGAAAACTTTAAGCAGCTCGACCGGGTATTCAGTGATAGTCCGAGCCAGTCATAGTCTACTCACTCTAGCTCTTGATTCGTATGTTTTTTGTGCGTCGTTGGTGGGAGCGACATGGGTTAACCCTGGTCATGTCTGGGTTAGCGTTTGGAGCTGTTTGGCTGCTGTATCAGACTCAAGGCGCTGCTGTTTGGGAACTCTATTCTTCTCTGTTTCGCCTTCAGCCTGAGCAGGAGCCTGTGTTGGAACGGCTAACAGACGCTCGCATTCTCGAGCTAGAACAGCAGATAGCGGAGCTGCAAAGCCAAAATCAGAAGCTACAGAAGCTTTTAGGCTACGCTAGAGAACAGCCAGCCGCGATCGCTGCCCCAACCATCGGGCGGAGCGTCGATTCGTGGTGGCGACAGGTAACGGTGGGGCGGGGTCGCCAAGACGGAATTCAACAAGGAGCTGCCGTATCAGGAATTGGGGGGCTAGTCGGTCGCGTGGTGCAGGTCACTCCTCACACCAGTCGCGTTCTCCTCGCGAGCGACCCCACTCACCGAGTCGGAGTCACCGTGAGCCGCAGCCGACAGCCCGGTTTTATGGAAGGGCAAAGCTCTCAGGTGGCGCGGCTTGAATTTTTCGAAAAAGACCCCGACGTTCGTCCCGGCGATACAATTGTGACCTCATCGCTAAGCCGTCTGTATCCCTCTGGCTTGCCCATTGGTCAGGTCAAAAGCATTGATCTAGAAAGCGGTCCAGCGCCAGTGGCGCTTGTTGAGCTGTCCGCTCCGCTTGACGATTTAGAATGGGTTCTGGTTCATCCGCTGGCTTGGGAAATCAGTCCGGCCCGAAAAAGTAATCGGTGATGGCGATAAAACCAGGGCAAGGGCGCAGGGTTTCAAGGGGTTCAATAGCAAGATATCATGAAATCCAAGGTGGGAGATTCGGGTCAATCTCGCTGTCAATGACTTGTCTGAAAATTCCGCTGATGTTGCCACCCCATGAACTGTGACTCATTATCCCTCCCCCCGATGTCAAATTCTGAATGGGCTAGTTATCGTTAGTTCGGTTCTTGTCTGCTTACTGCTCCTGCCAGCTCGGTTACCGGGAATGGAGCTGTTAGGGATTAGTCCTAACTGGCTTCTGATCTGGGTGGTAACCTGGAGTATCAATCGCAGCGGCATTCAAGGAGCGCTCGCGGGCGGCGCTTTAGGCTTAATTCACGATGGCATGACTTCTGGATATCTTCTCCATACGTTTAGCCTTGCTATCGTGGGTTTTTTAACGGCTCGCCTTCAGAAACAGCGCTACATTCAGGAAGACTTTATTTCAGTGGCTCTCATCGTCTTTGCCATGACGATTGTCAGTGAAACGTTAACGGCTATTCAATTGCTGGTCTTGAACCTCAAGGGAGCGAACATTTGGTCAGATTACCAGCGAATCGCTCTCGCATCGGCGATTCTCAGCAGCCTGTGGGCTCCAGTCCTTTACTACCCGTTGAGTCGCTGGTGGCAGCAGAGCCCTAGAGAGTAAAATTCTCCCGTCAAAAGTCAGGCGCAGTAATAACGAATTCTTGGTTGCTTCTCCCGAAGGGGATTCGACTCTATCGCTGTTTTTTAAGCAACGGGAGCAGCCCTCGGGCTGCCTTGTCCTACAATAAGCACATTAAAGTGGGCTTTGGCGATCGCTCTTAAAACTGTCCGGACGGATAGGCTCGGGCGAGAAGATAAATCCTATCAAGTGAAGGAGTGAACGTGACCAGGTTTCCTAAACTGAATCAAGAGACATCTCATCATTCAGAATCTTCCTCATCGCATCCAGGAAAGAAGGGGAGAAGATTTCAGCTTGCCTGTAGCCGAGTACTAAAAAGCCGCCAATGGTGGTTGAGCTTAGGTATTAGTATCGGTATCGGTGGGGGAGCGATCGCGCTTTACCGGGGATGGCAACAGGTGGACAGTGACCTGCCTAAATCCGTAGAAACAGTACTCACCTACGCGCGCCCAAACACCTGGACGATTCAAGCTGCTGACGGTACCGTGCTTCAGCAGGTGGGACCGCTCGCCCACGAGCCGCTCAAAAGTTGGCAACTGCCAGAGACGCTCGTACAGGCGTTTATTGCCAGCGAAGACCGTCGCTTCTACGAGCATCACGGCGTAGACTACCTGGGCATTGCTAGAGCAACCTACGCGAACGTGCGAGCGAGAAACGTGGTAGAAGGTGGCAGTACGATTACCCAACAGCTAGCTAGAATGGTTTTTCTAGATCAGGAACGAAGCTTGATTCGCAAATTGCGAGAAATCTTGCTAGCGCAACAGATTGAGCAAACTCTGAGTAAAGAGCAGATTTTAGAGCGTTACCTTAACCTGGTTTATTTTGGAGCAGGAGCTTATGGCGTCGCTGATGCTGCCTGGGTTTACTTTGGCAAGTCAGTCGATGAACTCAGCTTGGCAGAAGCCGCGACTCTCGCCGGAATTATGCCAGCTCCCAGCGCTTACTCTCCCTTCAGTAACCGAGAAGCCGCGCTCCAGCGTCGCAATCTGGTTTTGGAGCGGATGCAGGAACAGGGAATGATTGCCCCTGCCAAAGCAGCGGCGGCCATTGCTTCTCCTTTAAAGACACAGCGACAAGCGCCCAACCGCTCCCCTAATCGAGCCCCCTACTTTACAGACTATGTTGAGAAAGAGCTAGGGGAATTAGTGCCAACCGAAGCCTTGGCCGCTGGAGGGATTGTCGTAGAAACTACTTTAGATCCTCGCTGGCAGAGAGCTGCCCAGGAAACAGTTGCCAAAGCTGTTCAGGAGTACGGCCAATGGCAGCGCTTTGAACAAGCGGCTCTCGTTGCCATCGATCCCCGCAACGGGCAAATTCGGGCGATGGTAGGAGGAAACGACTTTAACAATAATCAATATAATCGAGTCCTGGCGCAGCGGCAGCCCGGATCGACTTTTAAGCCCTTCGTTTATGCCGCCGCGATCGCGGCGGGAATTTCTCCCTACAAAAGCTTTCTGGATGCGGAATATTTCATCGATGGTTACCAGCCGAAGAACTACGGCAATCAATATCGCGGCGGCTATGTTTCCCTCTATCACGCTCTCGCTGCTTCCCTGAATGTTGTCGCCGTCCGCGCCCTGGTCGATGTCGGCTGGCACCCTACGATTACACTCGCTCAACAAATGGGCATTGAGTCAAAGTTGCAGCCAACCTATTCTTTGGCGCTAGGAGCCTCAGAGGTAAATCTGCTCGAGTTGACCAGTGCTTACGGCACCTTCGCCAACCAGGGCGTTCATCAACCGGCCTACGGGATTAGCCGCGTCCTCAACCAGAAAGGAGAGGTAATTTACGAGGCAAAGTTTACTCCTCAGCCGGCTCTCGATGAAGACACTGCCGCCATCATGACCTGGATGCTGCAAGGAGTCGTAACATCAGGAACAGGTCGCCCAGCCCAACTCGGCAGACCCGTCGCCGGAAAAACCGGAACGTCTGACCAATCTCGTGACCTTTGGTTTGTCGGCTACATTCCCCAGATGGTAGCTGGTGTTTGGTTGGGAAACGATGACAATCAGCCGACTTGGGGAACGAGCGGAATTGCCGCTCAGTTCTGGCGCGAGTTTATGCTTTCAGCAGTGACAGACTTTCCGGTTGAATCGTTTCCCAAACTCCCGCAGCTTGAAGGACGCCAAGGCACGATTGAAGCCGAACCGATCGAGCCAACGCAGAGCTACTACACTCAAGCTCCAGCCCCAAGAAGATCTGGCTCATCCTATAGAACTCCGCGCAGACGCGATCGCCAGCCTGTTCGTCCCCCCAGAAAACCAGCTCCTGCTCCCGCGCCTGCCCCAAAACCCGTGGCAGTTCCGGTTCCCGCCCCAGCCCCGGCTCCTGCTCCCAAAATCGCCCCAGCCCCAGCTCCCCCAGCCGCCTCCTCAGCTCCTCCAGCAAGCGCTCCTGCCTCTGACCTTCCCCTTGCTCCTCCGGCATCCCGTAAAGAAGCAGACGAATAGAGGGGGCAATACTCTCTGTCCCCGTAGAGGACAGGGCTTCAGAAAAAATTGCAAGATGATCCCCGATATTTTGATAAGATAAGCCCAATGCTTGAATCATAGGGAAGAATTGTCATGTACGTATTGATGGATGCCGCTGCTGCTGGTAGCTCATTTCCCACTTCTTTTGTCGCCGTTTACGTGATTGGGTTTATTGCGGCGGTTACGATTGGCTCGATTGCCTGGTACAACTCCAAACGCCCAGTCGGTTGGGAAAACAAAGAACGCCCCGATGTTGTGCCAAAAGTAGATAAATCAGATAGTCCGGGTGTCGGTGACTCAAAAAACTAAGCCAGTTGACCGTCCTCTTTCTTCCTGCCTCCAGTTAACAATGGATAGATTATTAATAGAGCGATTACTAGAAGATTTAAAAAACACCGACGAAAACGTTCGCGCTCGGGCAACAGATGCATTCTGGCAAAATTGGTTTGAGCAAAAAGGCGTTTTAGGACTGGAACTCTTGAGACGCTCTCAAGTGTGTTTAGAGGCAGGAGACATCGCTCGAGCCGAGAAAATCCTCACAGAAATAATCAATAGTCAGCCAGATTTTGCTGAAGCCTGGAATCGGAGAGCTGTACTGTATTACGTTCAGGAACAGTTTGATAAGTCTAGAGACGACTGCGAGGAAGTTGTCCGTTTAAATCCAATTCATTTTGGCGCATGGCATGGCTTGGGGTTATGCCATGTTGCTCTTGGCGATTATCGAACGGCTATTTCAGCCTTTCGCAGAGCGTTAGAGATTCAGCCCTACGCTTCAATTAACCAAAAGCTTATTTTAGAATGCACCGCTCGCTTGAGCTAATGGGAGTTAAAAGGAGAATTTTTACCGCTTATTCGCGTTTATTCGGCCACTAAGTCCTCATTTTTGTGCTCATTAACACCACAATTATTCGATTTTTGCATCCGAGGATATACGGCATTTTTCCCTCAACTGTTTTCGCCTCAGCGCTTTTCCCGATGAAGACGCGATCGCTTTGAGGTATCAAGGAATTGAAGAATCATCGGACTGTCCATGAAAACACTCATCCTGGTATCTGCATTAGCGCTGACTGCTGTTAGTGTCACGGCCAAAGAGGTCAAATCTGAAGCTGTCCAGCCTCAACGGAGTCAGAATAGTAGCTGGATGTGGATTACAGGCAGTGGAGCGGCTTTAGGAGCGATGGCCGCTTTAGGCGGAAAAGGTTAATCCCCATCTAGTTCAACCTCAACGAAGTCCCCGTCCTTAAGACCATACTGCTCGCGGAGCTTTACGTCACAAGCGATTTCGATAATGGTTTGAGGATGATGTCCCTGTCCGCTTTCGTTGGTGTCTGTACGGAGAATGAACCCCCGTCTTCCGAAGATGCGGCAAGGCATCAGGTTAACTGAAACAGTGCCGCCATAATCTTCTTTTTCTAAACGAAGGATATGCTGCGGAAGACTGTACGGATACTCTAGTTGAAGATTCAAAGTGCCGGGGAAAAAGGTCATTCCCGTAAGTTTTTGGTAGTGGGCTTGCAGTCTTTCTATCCAGTAGGAGAAGTTTCCTAAACCACTCACCACTTGTCCTCTAAGAATTGCCATTGCTTTCGCTCATTCACCAATATCTTCGTTCCAAAGCTGAGCATTGTGGGCAATAAAATCTTTCATTAACTGCTTGCACTGGTCTAAATCTAAATTAACGACTTCGACCCCGTGCGATCGCATCCAGGCTTCAGCCCCCGCAAACGTTTCCGACTCGCCGACGATGACTTTTTTGATGCCAAATTGAACGACTGCCCCAGCGCAGAGATAGCAAGGCATCAAAGTAGAATAGAGGGTTGTGTTCCGGTAGCTACCGATCCGTCCGGCATTCCGCAAGCAGTCGATTTCTGCATGAGTGACCGGATCGCCGTCCTGAACGCGTTTGTTGTGACCTCGACCAATAATCTGTCCGTTTCTAACTAATACAGAACCGATGGGGATGCCTCCTTCATTGAGTCCTTGTTGCGCTTCAGCGATCGCTGCCGTCATAAATTCATCCATCACTCGATTTTTTAGGAGAAACGTTACTTCCCGACCGGGAAAAGGGCGAGAATCGTAGCCGATTCCTAGCCCTTTTTGTCAGCGCGTCTAAGCAATCGTCAATTGACTCACGAAGGTGTTCAAATAACTCAGTGCTGCCGTTACTTGAGCGCCGAGAGGTAGACTATCTACAACCATTCCCGTACAGAGCAGCATCATGTAAAGAATAGAATACTTGAACAGAGAACGGGCTACTTGCTTATCGGCAGGGGCTTGCTGTAGTTTCCACGCTTTACGCAGCAGCACAATCCCCAACCCCAAAGCTACCAGGGCATACACACTGCCCGTTGCCTCTAAAGGATAAATTAACAGCAAAGAAACGGCTACCGTTAGCCAGCTATACACCCAAATCTGACGCACCGTGGCCTCTTCTCCCTCTACCACTGGCAGCATCGGTACGCCCACTTGAGCGTAGTCGTCTCGAATCATTAAAGCCAAGGCCCAAAAGTGAGGAGGAGTCCACAGAAAAATCAGCGCAAACAGTACCCAAGGAGTCCAATCTAAGCTCCCTGTGACAGCCGCCCAGCCTACTAGAGGAGGAATTGCGCCCGCCGCGCCACCGATAACGATGTTTTGAGAGCTATGGCGCTTCAGCCAGTGAGTGTAGATCAGCATGTAAAAGGCAATACCAGCCATTGCCAGTCCGGCACTCAGTAGATTGACAAACACGGCGAGCAAAACAAACGAGAGGACGGCGAGCACCATCGCAAAAATCAGCGCATGAACAGGCTGGACGCGACCGGAGGGAATCGGGCGTTTGCGGGTTCGCTGCATCTCGTAATCGATATCCTGGTCATAGATGCAGTTGAGGGTTTGAGCCGAGGCAGCGGCTAAGGTTCCTCCTAAAAGAGTGACCACCACGAGCAGAGGATCGACTTGTCCGCTCCCCGCCACCCACATCGCGGCGGCGGTGGTAATCAGCAGCAGAGGAATGATCCGCGGCTTAGTGAGCTGAAAGTAGCTTTTGACAATCTGAAGAAAGTTTTCGTTACGGCGGGAAACACTGGTCCCAATCATCATGCACACCCAAATAGTGAAAATTAATTTATGCTATCGTTCACGAAGATTTTAATGGAGTCAAGCAGCGGCGGAGCGGTCGCGAATGGCTAAGACCGTAAAAGCCACCAAAACTCCCAAAAGTGCTGCCCCCACTGCCTGATGGCTAACCGTTAGGGGTTCTACCTGGAGGTGCAGTTTAAACGTGGCTATGCCGAGCAAAATTTGCCCAATCACTAAGACAGCCGCCCAGTCAGCCAGCTTTCTCAAAGCGGGATGAATGGCTGGGGAGCGCCGCACCCAAACGAACAGAGCGATCGTTGCGATTGTGGCTGGAAATACCCCGATAATATGACTATTCATCACGGCACACAGTTGAGAGCCAGCTAAGCACTGATGGAGAGCCCAGCGAGAGCCTACTAAAGCACCCAGGAGACTTTGAAGATAAATCAGGATAGCGGCTCCTGCTCCTAACCAGGGTAAACGACCGACAGCACCAGAGCCTCTGTAGGAAACTAGGGCCGTGCCAATCACCATCAGAGTGCTAAAGAACAGCAGAGCCGTACCGAGGTGAGCCGTGACAATATCAAAGCGCAGGAGCTCAGTGACGGTTAAACCGCCTAGCACGCCCTGAAAAACGATCAGACCTACAGCCAGAGTAGTCGCCCAAGGAAGCCATCGAGGCAAAGCAGACCGATACCACCATGATAGACCGGCGAGAACAAGGGTGGAGAGACCAATGAGAGCAGCATCGAGGCGGTGGAACCACTCTAAAAAGACCTGGAGGTTCATCTGCTGACTGGGAATTAGCTGCCCGTAGCACAGCGGCCAGTCGGGACAAGCCAGACCAGCATTCATGACCCGCGTAGCGCTACCAACTGCCATCAGCAACCAGGTGGCGATCGCGATCTTCCAAACTAAACGACGAATGAGAATTTGAGGAGAAAGTTTTGGAACAGGAATTTGCGGATTAAGAGTTGAGTTCATAACACTGATGTCCTACACACGTTGACTGAAGACGAGGGCTTGCTACACCAGCTCATTCTGACAGTATTTATAATCTAGATCGCTTATCTAACTAAAGAATGGCGGCAAACATACTTCACTCAAACTCTAGTTAAGTCTGCTGACTTCCCCTGGATTGCTTTAGAGATTCTTCAGAATGCCTCAATTTATTTTACAAAAGTTTACATAATTGGCATGGATTTGATAGCCGTGAATACCAACTCAATCGAGGAAAACTTTGTAGTATCGGTATCTCGAAGAAAAGCTTAAATTTACAATTTGGTGTGCATAGCGCCGCCATTTTGCCGTTAGTTGCTTTACCTTGGTAGTGGAGCTAAAAGCAATGGCCGATTGGTCGGTATGTTGTTGCTGACTCAATAGCCAAGGAAGGCTTACTCGAGTAGATTGAGCATTATTACGAATCGACTGCAAAGAACCCGTGAATATCCCAAGTAACATTCTGACCCTTATTGCCGGTATTGCCATTACCCTGATCAGCCTTTGGTATGGTCAAAATCACGGTCTTCTGCCCGTGGCCGCTTCTGCTGAAGCCACTCAGGTAGATGACATTTTCAACATGATGATGACCATTGCCACGGGGTTGTTTCTCCTCATCGAAGGAATCCTGATTATCTCGGTGATCAAATTTCGCCGGCGCGAAGGAGATCAAACCGATGGTCCAGCCTGGGAAGGCAATATTCCGTTAGAAATTGTTTGGACTGCCATTCCCACCGTCATTGTTTTTATTCTTGCTATCTACAGCTTTGAAATCTACAACAACATGGGCGGACTCGATCCGATGAATTCTCGCGACCCGGGGCCTCAGGTACTGGCTTCCTCGGAATCAACGCAGAGATTGATTGCTCTAGATCCGAGTCAGGCTGACCTCGCGCTCGGTATTGGAGCTTCTCCGGGGAGCGAACAACAAGAGGAAGGACCGTTAGTTGTTAACGTTCAAGGAATTCAGTACGCCTGGATTTTTACCTATCAAGATTCGGGAGTTGTTTCTGGTGAGCTACATATTCCTATTGGGCGACCCGTTGAGCTCAATATTAGCGCTGGAGACGTGCTTCACGCTTTTTGGCTTCCAGAATTTCGGATCAAGCAGGATGCTATTCCTGGTAGAGAAACCAAACTAATTTTTACCGCCACTCGGACAGGAGAATACCCGATTATTTGTGCCGAACTTTGTGGTGCTTATCACGGAGCGATGAAATCGCAGCTATTCGTTCAAGCTGAGTCGGAATACAATCAGTGGGTGCAGGATAACACCTTTGCCCAAGCTGACCTTGACGAGGCGGTTGCGGCTAATGCAGATAGCGTTCTAGCTTCCCATGCACAAGAGGCAGGAATCCAGCCTGAAACACTAGCGCAGCTTCAGGCGCACCATCACGCCGCCATCGATGACTGAAACAACTAAGAGGATCAATGACTACAACAGAAGAACAGTCCGTAGCTTCGGTTCAAAACGGACACGCAACCCAAACGCGGAAGTGGCAAGACTACTTCACCTTCAATACAGACCACAAAGTAATTGGTATCCAGTATCTGGTTACGTCCTTCTTCTTCTACTTTATTGGCGGCAGTTTAGCAGAGATCATTCGGACAGAACTCGCTACTCCCGATCCCGATTTTATTCAGCCAGAACTTTACAATCAGGTGTTTACCCTGCACGGAACGATCATGATCTTTCTATGGATCGTGCCTGCTGGAGCGGCTTTTGCCAACTACCTGATTCCCCTAATGATTGGGGCTGAGGATATGGCATTTCCTAAGCTAAATGCCGTCGCTTTCTGGTTGAATCCGCCGGGAGGACTGCTACTGCTGAGCAGCTTCTTCTTCGACGCGCCGCAAGCGGGCTGGACTTCCTACCCCCCCCTAAGCCTGGTAAGCGGTAAAGTCGGCGAAGAAATCTGGATTTTGAGTATTCTGCTGATCGGAACCTCTTCAATTTTGGGGGCGATCAATTTCCTCACCACTATTCTCAAAATGCGGACTCCAGAAATGGGCATTCACGACATGCCGCTATTTTGCTGGTCGATGATTGCCACATCAGCGTTGGTTCTTCTCTCTACACCGGTTTTGGCAGCCGCTTTAATTCTGCTTTCCTTTGACCTTCTAGTAGGCACAAATTTCTTTAATCCAGCCGGAGGAGGAGACCCCATTGTTTACCAGCATATGTTCTGGTTCTACTCCCATCCTGCCGTCTACATTATGATTCTGCCCTTTTTCGGGGTGATTTCAGAGGTGCTGCCCGTTCATGCTCGTAAGCCCATTTTCGGCTATCGGGCGATCGCCTATTCGAGTTTGGCGATTAGCTTTCTGGGCTTGATTGTGTGGGCACATCATATGTTCACTAGCGGCACTCCTGGCTGGTTGCGGATGTTTTTCATGGCCACCACCATGATTATTGCTGTCCCAACGGGCATTAAAATATTTGGGTGGTGTGCGACGATTTGGGGCGGTAAAATTAGCCTCAATAGCGCGATGTTGTTCGGCATCGGCTTTATCTCGTCCTTCTTAATGGGAGGCTTGAGCGGCATCATGGTTTCTTCGGTTCCTTTTGATATTCACGTTCACGACACCTATTTTGTTGTCGGCCACATGCACTATGTGCTCTTCGGCGGTAGCGTCCTCGGACTGTTTGCTGGACTCTACCACTGGTTCCCCAAGATGACGGGGCGGATGGTGAACGAACCTTTAGGAAGGCTGCATTTTATTCTGACTCTGGTTGGGTTAAATTTAACCTTCTTGCCGATGCATGAGCTCGGACTGCTGGGTATGAACCGCCGGATTGCTCTCTACGACCCGCAATTTCAGCCTCTTAACCAAATTTCTACGATTGGCTCCTATACTCTGGCTGTATCCACAATTCCTTTTATCATCAACATTCTTTGGAGCCTTAACAAAGGAGAGGCTGCTGGTCGCAATCCTTGGCGGGCTCTCACTTTAGAGTGGCAAACTACATCTCCACCAGCTATCGAAAATTTTGAGGAAGAGCCAATTTTGTGGGCTGGTCCTTATGATTATGGCATTGATGTCGAAGCCGACGAAGAAGAATCAGTCGCTGATATGCTGGCTGAAGTTGGCGCGGAGTCGAGCTAGCAGAAGCATGGTCGCTGCCGATTGTCTCAATTAGCCTCTCGTGATGGCTGCCGAACAGTAGCGCTATCATGCGAACCGATTACTCTCTTATTACCCGTTAAATTTATGCAAGGTTCCACTGTAGACGAGTCTAAAGTCGCCCTCAACTACCACAAAGTAGAGGCCCACTCTCCCCACGGAGCTCATCCTGACCATCGGTTGTTTGGCGTAGTCTTGTTTCTCGTTGCCGAGAGCATGATCTTTCTTGGTTTGTTTGCTGCACTACTAATTTACCGCAGCATTCTTCCGGCTTGGCCGCCAGAAGGAACGCCAGAGCGAGAGCTAATTTTGCCCGCTATCAACACGGTGATTTTGATTGCCAGTAGCTTTGTGATGCATCGAGGGCAGGAAGAAATTAAGAAAAATAACGTGTCGGGGTTACGACTGTGGTTTGGTCTTACTGCCGTTATGGGAGCTGTGTTTTTGGTGGGACAGCTCTACGAATACGCTCATCTAGAATTTGACCTAACGACTAATTTGTTTGCCAGTGCCTTTTATGCTCTGACTGGTTTTCACGGTCTTCACGTTACCGTGGGGCTATTGTTAATTCTGTTTGTGCTGATTCGTGCTCAGGAACAGGAACACTACTCTAGCGAAGAGCATTTTGGCGTAGAAGCAGCAGAGCTATACTGGCACTTCGTTGATGTAGTCTGGGTGGTTTTATTTATTTTAGTATACTTGCTCTGATGCACTAGCTTTTAGAAAGCCATCATCTGTAAGTCGGGTAAGCAGAATTTGCTTACCTTTTTTGTCGGTTTCAGATCAGCCAGAATGTCGCTTGTCTGTTTTGGCCCACGATCGTGGATAAGCTTTGTTACCGTCTGCCTGCGCTGCCAATCATAACCATTAAGGAGCTCAATCTCCGTATTTCTTGGGAGGCTCAAAGAGTAGCAGCAATTCAGTGATATCACCGTGGCACACCGCTGAGCGAATAGACACAATGAGGTCGAAAGCTGCGGCTTTGCCATTGCTCACTATGGTTCAAGAGGTAATCTACTGATGTTTGAAAGAGCACTCATTTTTTCCGCGCTCTTTGCGCTGATTGGTTTTGCTTGGGCGGTGAACAGCTACTATCAACACTTGGAAGAGCAGAACAGCCTCAACCGACTCTCTCTGGCCAGTAATACTGTCGCTGAGAGGAGAGGATAAACGAGATTAATCCCCTCCATGAATAAAGCAGAAGGCGATCACAGCGGATAGCTTACCCGTGGCGATCGCCTGCTATAGAGCACCTAGTTACTTGTTAGTAGCCTTACACGCCACTCTTTTCAAGGCTCCTAAGCGAGCAATAGATGCCTTAGTAGAGGCTCCCTTAAATGACTGCGCCAGATTTAGGCTCGCTACCAGCGGGTGCGACAACATTTCTCAAAAAGGTAATTTGCTGTTCAAAGTCCATGTTTTCTAGGGAGCCTAACAAGCTGCTGCCTTCCGATGCCATCTTGTAATCATCTGGCATCGGAATAATGGTTCCTTGCTCCATTCCCTGAGCCAGACGGTACCAAAACAGCAGTTTAGAGTTGGCGCTCAAAGAGCCATATTCGCGGGAAATTAAAGTATCTTTTCCTTCAAGCAAATTTCGTTGCGCCTGCAGCTGTTCATCTTTTGATAAGTCTTTGACTTGGTCATAAAGTCCTTCTGAAATATCTGGAGAAGCAGCGTCGGGAGCCGCAGGCGTGATTGAATCTCCCATCTTTGTGTAGACAAACCATAGTAATGCTAGCTGATCGTTAGTTCCTAACCCGGAAAATTTTTCTAAAGCTCCTGAGAGTTCTGGTTCTAGATTACTAGATACCATAGAGTAACCTCCATTTGTATTATCTGTATGATAAGTTTCTATTGACAGTTCACTAAACCAAGCCAGTCGAGCAGGAATTCAAGATTCCCTACGTTCTAGCTTTGGCTGCAACTATGTTAAAATAATTACTTTTTTTAAAATTCTATAGAAAGATACAGATGTCTGCTTTTTCCAGCTTCAGAAAGATCAGACTCCAGAACGATGAAGAATGGTCATCCGCAAATTGTCTCCTCCAGCTTGAGCGATGAAGGTTGAGGCGGTTTAATTCCTAGTTCAGATTAGGGCGCGGCGTTTCCTTCTTATTTATGCTACTGGTTCAATGTACCCTTGAATATTTTCTGGTTCGTACTGACGTAGTATGCGCGTAGCACGATTAATCACTCCTTCATCCCCTTTGGCGACGATCAGGTACTTTCCGGCATTAAGACGGTTGCGATAGGGGAGCGCGTCACCACTACCAACTGTCCAGCCTACTCCACCGCCAACTAAGATAGCGCCTAAAACTCCCGCAGCAGCGCCTAAAATGCCGCCAATAATCGGATTACCAATCTTGCCAGCCCAGGAAAAAATCACGATGCCAGTGAGTAAGTTAAACGCATAGCCAGCGATGAAGCCAAAAGGAACGACCCAGTAAGCTAATCGACGCGACTGTTTCTGAGCCTGCTTGTTTGGTTCAATCAATCCAAATTCGTCAGCACTCTGGTACCCCTGCCCCAAGATACTAATCTGCTGCATTGGTAAGTTTTCCTGCTCGAGAGCCGTATAAGCCTGCTCTGCTTGCATTCTATTGGCTAAAACAGCAATAAGATAATTCATCCGTGCAATATTTGCTTGTTTACTGCCCAAAGGCTAGCGAGCGGAGCTAGAAGTTTACCTCTGTCCTCAGATTTAGATCGAGGCAGTCAGCGCTCGGGAAAGCCATCAGTTTGGTCTGATTCTGACAGCCTAGGGTAAGAAGCGGTCTAAAGCGGACTTTAGTTCCTGAACTTCCTCTTCAATATTGCCTTCTTGAGCAGCACGGGTAATACATTCGCTGAGGTGTTCGTCCAGAATGACTCGCGCTACCCGATCGATAGCCCCGCGAACAGCCGCTAGCTGCACTAGCACTTCAGGACAAGGACGGCTTTCAGCCACCATTGTTTTAATTCCTCTGACGTGTCCTTCAATGCGAGAAAGCCGATTCGTAATCTGTCGCAAAGATTCTTCGCTATGAACGTGAGGGGAGATGTCTTCACCGTGGTGATGCTGATCAGCCACCGCGTCTTTGACCCGCTTCGATTCAACCAATAGAATAGCTCCTGTAATTAGCCAATAAATTAGCAGTTTACGCTAAATCTCTGTTTTCCTAGTCAAGTGTCTGTAGGTGTAATGAAGAAACGGGTGAAGTCGTCATGGGGGAGTCGGGTCTAAGCTATATCGTTTCTACTCACTTAATTCTGCTGAAGATTTCCGGCTAGTCAAATTATGCTGCTGAGCTACGGCCCCAGCTTAATTTTTTGTAAGGATAAAGCAGCCTTTAGCGGCGCTTTATCCCCCAGCGGTTACTCTTCTCCTGAATCTTCGCTGCTGTCTACCTCGCCAACATTAATTTCATCGAGGAACAAGTTTAGCGAACTGCCAGCTAACGGATCGGAATCGAAGTCTTCGCGAGTGTAGGCTCTTGCCGTTCGATCGTCTAGCACAACGTCTTCATCTTCGGGCATCCGGTAGCGAGATCGCGGCCCTTCTGTTGGGGAACCCATATCTTCTAATCCCGATTCGTACAGGGAGTTCCGATTTTGGGCATCGTCATGACTATCGCTGCCGAGCACTGCCTCTTCATGAGCACTGAAGCCAGTTCCTGCCGGAATTAAGCGGCCAATAATGACATTTTCTTTGAGTCCCCGCAGCCAGTCCGACTTACCCTCAATAGCTGCTTCTGTCAAGACTCGCGTTGTCTCTTGGAAACTCGCGGCACTAATGAAGCTATCGGTGTTGAGAGAAGCTTTGGTAATTCCTAGCAAAACCGGGGTATAGCGAGCGGGAGCCCCCCCAGTAATGGCCATCGCTTCGTTCACCTGCTCGATCTGACGCAGCTCAACCAGCTCTCCCGGTAGCATGGTGGTATCACCGCCATCGTCTACCCGGACTTTTGAAGTCATTTGTCGCACAATCACTTCAATATGTTTGTCGGCAATGTCGATGCCCTGAGATTGATAAACTAACTGGACCTGATTGACCAAGAAGACTTGAGCCTGTTGCAGACCAATTAGAGCGGCTTCGTAAACCCCCTTTTCCTCTACATAGTAGTTGAAGAAAATTTCGAGAATTTCGTGGGGATTAGGCGGACCATCGGTCAATGGTTCAGCCGCTCCCACCTCCTGTCCATCGGTTACGATCACGTTCTGACCGGGGGTCAAAGGATAGTCGCTGATAACGCCATCCGCTTCAACGAGCTTCACATCGACGGTATCATCCTCCCAGCGCTCGACCTGACAAACTCCCGGTCGTCGACTTAAAATACAGCCTTCTTTCGGTTTGCGAGCCTCGAGCAGTTCTTCGATGCGAGGCAGACCCTGAATGATATCTCCCGTTTTAGAGCGCTCGAACACCAGCAGCACGAGGTTATCTCCCCGCTGAACCAGGTCTCCATGATCGATGTGCAGCACTGCGCCAGCAGAAACGCGATAGGGACGAGCTAAACGGAGCACTACTTTCTCTGGCCCGATGCTCACCACCTGACCAGACTCTGGAGCCGCCACTCCAGGGGAGATTTCGGTTCCAGCAACCACCAGACTGCCTTGAGAAACGGTTGGCTGAGGAGCGGCGACGCTGAGGCGATCGCTCTCCCGCACAATTAAAATGCGGCGAATCGCTTCTACTCCCTCGCGAATACCGCGCACTTCGCCTTGCTCTTTACAGAGAATTTCGGTGCGGGCAATCACGGCCCCCGGAGGAATTTCCTGGCCATCCTCTACCAGAAGGCGCGTTTGGGTACTGCCGCCGAGGGGATCGGTATCGGTATCCCGTCGCAGCACCAAAGATTCAAGAATCACCATTTGTAGTCTTTGAATCTCTGAGTCCTGTTCGTCAGCAACGAGTTCAATATCGGCACTGAGATGAGAGGCGAGATGGTCTTCCTCAGCACTCCTGTCTATTTCCAAAACTAGCTGAGTACTCAGTAAAGAAACCCCAGTCACAGAGCGGACTCGCTCTCCGTCTTTAAAAAATAGTCGCTGTACCGAGCGCAGCTCAATTTTGCTGCCGCCTTTTTGATTAATCGAGCCCTGGCTCGGGGCAGCTGGTTGATCGGCAATGGTGTATTCTTGAACCGGGCGCAGCAGCAGAGCCATGCCTTCTGTGGTTTCTACTTGCTCGCAGTAGCGCAGTTCGGAGACGGTAACATCAGGGAGAACTTCAGTGCCGGGGGCAGCGATTTGTCCATCTGTCACTCGCAGAGCCTCGAGATCGACATCGAGATGAATTTCTCCTGGCTTGATGACAATTTCCCGGAGGATGTCGTTTTTCTGAATTACTTCGACGACACCCGAGGACTGACAGAAAATATCTTTGACGACCTCTGTTCCGGCTTCTACATACTGACCGTCTTCGACCATCAGTAACGAGATATCTTTATTGACTTCGTGGGTTTCCTCAGGAACCCAGAGAAGAGTTCCGCCTTTCACCACTTCATAGCCCTGCTTCCGCCCTCCTTTAGAGATTTCTACGCCAGCGTATTTCACGATACCCCCCGTATGGGTACGGTAGCGATCATCAATGAGTTCTGCAATACTTTGCCCGTTTTGGACTTTGGTTCCGGGAGTAGCCTTCAGCAGAAAGCGCTGTCCGGTGGCCGTATGGACAACATACTGTTCGCGTCCACCGGTGCTCTCTATCTGAACTTCTGCCTGATCGAGGAGCACAGAGGCCGTAATAATCTCAATTTCTCGACTGCCGGGAGTCAGTCTGACGACACCGCCATCAGCAGTAACGAGTTTTGTCTCCGCCAGAACCGTGCCTTCTGCAACCCGGTCGCCGTTCTTCACGACTGGTTCTGCCCCCGGTAGGAGATTGTAAACTTCTCCAGACAAAACCCATAATAATCCGCCCCGCTGAGCTGTCCGGGTCATGTTGCCCTGGCGATCGGTTTTTTCTTCTGGAACCAAGTTGGCAAACACCACTTCTCCAGCTAAATCTGAGGAAACATCTTTCACGGCTTTTTCGGTGGAGCGCTGCCGCTTAACGTTGGTTACTTCGGCCAGGAGCCGACCCGCCTCCACTGAATCCCCGTCTCGAACATAGAGCTGAGACCCTGGGGTTACTGGGTAGCGGACCGAGTGACCATCTTGGTTCAGAATAATAGCGCCGGGGGTTTCTACCTGCTCCACTTCGTCGCCGTGGCGCGTCCGCACCCGCCGCGTGTTCAGTCCGGCGGCAAATTCCACCGTTCCTCCACGAGTCGCCCGCACCTGCTGGGCGACTTCTCCGGTGAATACGCCTCCGGTATGAAAGGTTCTCATGGTCAGCTGCGTTCCCGGTTCCCCAATCGATTGAGCGGCAATAATGCCGACGGCTTCCCCGAGATCGACCATCTTGCCGTGGGCCAAGCTCCAGCCGTAGCAAAGATGACAAACGCTGCGCGCTGCTTCGCAGGTCAGGGGAGAGCGCACTATCACTTGCTCACAGCATTTCCCGATTTTTTGGGCTAGTTCTTGATCGATGTCTTGGTTCCGGTGAGCAATCACTTCTCTATCGGTGGAAACGGCATCCTGAGCAAGCACTCGCCCGAGGAGACGGTCAGCCAGGGGAATCAGGGTGCGATCGCCTTCTTTCATGTCTCCGACGACCAAACCGCGCTGGGTTCCGCAGTCCATTTCCCGAATGATCACATCCTGAGAAACGTCTACCAGTCTTCGCGTTAAATACCCAGAGTCAGCCGTTCGCAGAGCGGTATCAACTAAGCCTTTTCTGGCTCCGTAGGAAGAAATAATATACTCAGTTACCGTCAGTCCTTCCCGAAAGTTAGTTTTAATCGGAAGAGCAATAATTTCTCCTTGGGGATCGGCCATCAGACCTCGCATTCCAACGAGCTGGCGGACCTGGCTCATGTTGCCTCGCGCCCCAGAAAACGCCATCATATAGACGGAGTTAAGCGGGTCCGTCGCTCTAAAGTTTCTGACCACCTCATCCTTCAGCGTTTCCGAGGTGCCGTTCCAGGTATCAATGACTTTCTGAAAACGCTCTACCTCCGTAATTTCTCCCCGGGAGTAGCGCTGTTCTGTACTTTTGATTTCTTGCTCAGCACTATCAAGCATCTGGCGCTTTACCGAGGGAACCTGGAGGTCTTCAACGCTAATAGACACTCCTGCTTTCGTCGCGTAGCGAAAGCCAAGAGCCTTGAGCTGGTCGGCCACCGTTGCACAGCGAGCGCTACCGTAGTGAGAAAACGCCCAGGCAATCAGCTTTTTCAAGCGACCTTTGTCAATAATACGATTATAAAAAATTGGTTGTGTCATTGGTAGTAAAACGATGACTGACAGTGTGTAATCGACGGACAAGACGAAGAGGAAGGACGCCCCTCCTCGGCTCCTTTAGGTTTCTTCCTCTTGCAGTTCTTCTTGGGAAATTGATTCGTAAGTTGGACGGCTCGGAGTCCGGCGAGAGGTATCTGCCATCAAATCCACTTCAACATCGCGGCTGGTTCCGTCTTCTTCGGTCTCTACCTTGTGAACCGCAATATCCAGTCCTAAAGACTGTAGCTCGCGCATCAGTACCTTGAACGATTCTGGAGTTCCGGGTCGCGGAATCGGTTTCCCTTTCACAATGGCGTTTAGCGCTTCGTTGCGTCCCTGCATGTCGTCAGATTTTACCGTCAGCAGTTCTTGTAGGGTATAAGCGGCTCCGTAAGCTTCCAATGCCCAGACTTCCATTTCCCCAAAACGCTGTCCTCCCTGCTGAGCTTTTCCTCCCAAAGGCTGCTGAGTAACCAGGGAATAGGGGCCTGTGGAACGAGCGTGAATCTTGTCATCTACTAAGTGAACGAGCTTAAGCATATAGGCTTTCCCGACGGTAACGGGACGATCGAAGGGGTCGCCGGTCCGACCATCGAAAACCTGAATTTTCCCTGGGTTATTCTCATCGAAAACCCACTGTTTTCCGGGTCTGCGCGTGGCTTCTTGAATCTTGCTGTGAACGGTATTTCGAGACGCTTCATCCCCGTACATCTCATCAAAGGGAGTAATCTTAAACCGTGAACCCAGGTTCTCTCCGGCCCAGCCTAGCAGACATTCAAATACCTGTCCGACATTCATCCGGCTCGGTACTCCAAGGGGATTGAGCACTACATCGACGGGCGTTCCGTCCGGTAAATAGGGCATGTCCTCAATAGGCAGAATCCGGGAAATAATTCCTTTATTACCGTGGCGTCCGGCCATTTTGTCGCCCACCTGAATTTTGCGTTTCTGAGCTACGTAGACTCGCACGACCATATTGGCTCCGGGAGGCAGTTCGTCGCCCTCTTCGCGAGTAAAAACCCGAACATCTACCACTCGCCCTTTTTCACCATTAGGAACTCGCAGCGAGTTGTCTCGTACATCCCGCGCCTTTTCTCCAAAAATAGCCCGCAGGAGCTTCTCTTCTGGAGGCTGATCCGATTCTCCTTTGGGGGTCACTTTCCCGACCAAAATGTCTCCCGCTTCTACCCAAGCACCAAGGCGAATAATTCCTTGCTCATCGAGCTGCCTGAGCGCATCTTCGCCTACGTTCGGGATTTCTCGGGTGATTTCTTCGGGGCCCAGTTTAGTCTGGCGAGCTTCAATCTCGAACTTTTCGATGTGAATGCTGGTATAAACATCGTCATACACAAGACGTTCGCTAATCAAAATGGCATCTTCGTAGTTGTAGCCTTCCCAGGGCATATAGGCGACCAGAACATTCTGCCCGAGAGCAATTTCTCCTCCTTCAGTGGCCGAGCCGTCTGCCAGCACCTGACCCGGAACGACATCTTCCCCAATGTCGACCAGAGGGCGCTGATTGAGACAGGTATCTTGGTTAGAGCGCTGGTATTTCTGAATCCGATACTCCAACTCCTGGTCTAAATCCTCCCCAGATTCGTTGGTTACGCGAACCCGCACTGTCTTAGCATCGACGTAGCTGACAATCCCATGGGTGCGGGAGACGACCACCATGCCGCTGTCCCGAGCGGCCTGAGCTTCTAACCCAGTTCCGACCAATGGACGTTCGGGACGCAGTAGCGGCACAGCTTGCCGCTGCATGTTCGATCCCATCAAAGCCCGGTTAGCATCGTCATGCTCCAGGAACGGAATCAGCGAGGTCGCGACTGAAACAATCTGTACAGGAGAGATGGCTACGTAGTCTACCTGCTCAGGAGTGGTGGTGGAGAACTCCTGACGATAGCGTACCGGAACCGTATCGCCGATAATGGTGCCATCTTCATCGGTAGCTACATCTCCGGGAGCGACCTGAAGATCGTCTTCTTCGTCAGCCGTTAAATAAACCGGCGGTTCACCGAACAGCACCCGTCCAGCTTCTACTCGGTGATAGGGAGTCTCAATAAAACCGTACTGGTTCACGCGAGCGTACGTAGCCAATGAACCAATCAGTCCAGCATTCGGACCTTCCGGGGTCTCCACTGGGCAGATACGACCATAGTGAGAAGGATGAATATCCCGAACGGCAAATCCGGCGCGCTCTCGGGTCAATCCTCCGGGGCCCAGCGCTGACAGACGGCGTTTGTGGGTCAGCTCTGCGAGGGGATTAGTTTGGTCCATAAACTGGGAGAGCTGCGAAGAGCCAAAGAATTCTTTAATTGCTGCCACCAAAGGCTTTGGATTCACGAGAGAGGCGGGAGTTAAGGTATCTGATTCACTCACGGTCATCCGCTCGCGAATAATTCGCTCCAGGCGATTGAGGCCCACTCTCACCTGGTTTTGCAACAGTTCTCCAACCGACCGAACCCGACGATTGCCGAGGTGGTCGATGTCGTCCGTGCTGCCGATATCAAATTCTAAGTTAATCAGGTAGTCAATAGCGGCGAGCAGGTCAGGAGGGGTGAGCACGCGCGTGGTATCGGCGATGCTTAGTCGCAGTTTCTTGTTCAGCTTATAGCGACCGACGCGACCCAAATCATAGCGCTTGCTGTCGAAAAATCTGGATTCTAATAGCTGAGTTCCGCCACTAACCGTGGGTGGTTCCCCGGGACGCAGCTTGCGGTACAGCTCCAGAAGCGCTTCTTCTTCGCTAGGATTTCCTTCTTTTTCCAAGGTCTTTTGAAAGTAATCGGGATGACGCAGGGCATCAAAAATTTCGTTGTCGCTTAGTCCAATCGCCTTGAGCAGAACCTGAGCACTCAATTTGCGGGTTTTATCAATGCGCACCCACACAAGATCATTTTTGTCGGTTTCAAACTTAAGCCAAGCACCCCGATTCGGAATCAAAGAGGCGGAATAGGTGCGACGACCGTTTTTATCGGTTTCAGCTTTGTAATAAACTCCAGGAGAGCGCACGATCTGGTTGACAATCACGCGCTCTGCCCCGTTAATAATAAAAGTGCCCCGATCCGACATTAACGGCAAATCGCCAATGAAAACTTCTTGCTCTTTGATTTCCCCGGTTTCTTTGTTGATCAGGCGAGTCGGAACATACATTTGGACGGCATAGGTACTATCCCGCCGCTTCGCTTCTTCTATATCGTACTTGGGTTCTTTGAGCCGGTAGTCTTGACCGATAAAGTGCAGTTCTAATTTACCGGTATAGTCGGTGATCGGAGAAAAACTATTTAATTCTTCAATGAGTCCTGCTTCCAAAAACCAGCGAAAGCTAGCGTGTTGAATTTCAATGAGATCGGGCAGCAGGTTGTTGACAATATTGTTCATGGGGTTGCCGTTATTAGGTTGACAATGCCGGAAGGAAGAGAAGGCTTCAGCCGAGACCCAATCGAGATTCTCGGAGTCAATCCGACTGCTCGGCAGCGGGCAGCCAGCAGGACTCACTCAGCTAGTCTTGGCAATGAAAATAATTGGCAGGCATTCTGAGTGGTCTGACTCGCTAGGGTTTCAAGAGGAACTTGGCGCAGTTGAGACAAAAATTCGGCGACATGACGAACGTAGGCTGGTTCGTTCCTTTTGCCTCGCCTGGGCACAGGCGCTAGATACGGACAGTCTGTTTCGATCAGCAGGCGATCACTGGGAACAATTTGAGCTGAGGCTTGAACAGATTGGGCATTTTTGAACGTCACAATCCCACTAAAGCTAATATAAAAGCCTAAATCCAAGAACCACTTTGTTTCTGCCGGCGTCCCGCTCCAGCAGTGCATAACCCCTCTAGCGGTTCGTGTCTTTAGCACTTCTCGCAAGCAGACAGCAGCCTCTCGGCAATGAATAATTACTGGCTTATCGAGCTGGCTAGCCAGCTCTAGCTGCGCTTCTAGGGCCATGAGCTGTTCTTGCTTATTTTGGTCTTTGTAAAAGTCTAGTCCCGTCTCGCCGATGGCAACGATTCGAGAATCACAACAGGCCAGCTCTCTTACTTTCTGGCCCATTTGCTCGTTCCATTTTCGCGCATCGAGAGGATGGAGACCAATGGCAAAAAAGAGTTCCCTGAATCGGTTTGCTAAAGCCTGAATGCCCTCAAACTCTGATGGTTCAACGCAGGAATGAATTAAATAAGCGACCCCTGCCTCTTGCCATCGGTGTTCGAGCCGTGCTAAATCCCCTTGAAAGACATCGAAGTTGATGTGTACGTGGGTATCTACTAACTGCATGAACTGCTCTGTACTGCCGTCCTTATCTGCATTTAAAAATTGATTCGCAACAGCCGACCTGTCCTACAGCGAAGCAGCTGGTTCCGCGGCTGCCGAAAACTCAGAAGCAGATTCCACCTGCTTTAGCGCCTTTGCTAGGCGAGCTTTTTTGCGGCTGCCGTTGTTAGGATGTAAAACGCGACGCTTAACGGCTTTATCGATTTTGCTGTAGGCCTTTGACATCGCTGTTTGGACAGTCTCCAGATTTTCAGGACTGGGAGCGCTAGCGTATTCGCCTACAGCGCTAAAGTAATTTTTCATCAGAGTTTTGACAGCCGATTTGTAGGCTTTGTTGCGCAAGCGATTGCGCTCCGCCGTTTTTATACGCTTAATTGCAGACTTCGTATTCGCCACAGCTCAGGATTACAGAAATTGAATAAGGATACAGAAGAAATATTATAACAACTTTTTCGCGCTTGAGCGGCTTTTGCACTGGACACCTTATCAAAGCCGGTCCAGATCAGCAGACTGTTCAGAGAACGCTAGCCTAGTATAGAGTGAATTAATCTCGAATCAACGTTGGCTCCCTACAGTTTATTCTATATCACATCGCATAGATTCTGTAACCCTCACCGGACAACCCGGGAAAACCAAGTTAAGCTAAAGGAGTGAGTTTGGGCTTCATCGTCAGCTTGCGACGGTGTTGTGCCTAAAGTTTTACTGACGAGTAGTAGCCATGATAGGCAATCTGACTCTATGCTGCGAATTATTACTCAACAGACCGAAGCAGAACTTGAACTGCGGCGAATTAGCGAACGTCAGCTAGACGCTCAGATTCAGGGAAAAGAAGCAACGGTTAAAGAAATTTTAGAGACGGTCAAGCTCAAAGGAGATCAAGCCCTGCTAGGCTATACCGAGAAGTTCGATCGGCAAACCCTTGCTCCTCAACAGTTGAGAGTGAGCGGTTCAGAATTAGATACGGCTTATCAGCAGATTTCTCCAGAGCTGCTGGAGGCAATTCAGTTAGCTTGCCGACAGGTCGAAGCGTTTCATCGGCAGCGCGTTCCGTCTTCTTGGGTGCAGTTTGAAGACCACGATGTTGTTTTAGGCAAACGCTATACTCCTGTAGATCGCGCCGGACTTTATATACCGGGAGGACGGGCCGCCTACGCGAGTACAGTGCTGATGAACGCGATTCCCGCGAAAGTCGCTCAGGTTCCTCGGATTGTCATGGTTACTCCACCAGGAGAGGAAGGCAAAATAGCTCCAGCCGTCCTTGTTGCTGCTCAGGAAGCCGGAATCGAAGAAATTTATCGCGTTGGGGGAGCGCAGGCAATCGCCGCCCTCGCCTACGGAACCAAAACGCTGCCTAAAGTAGACGTCATTACCGGACCGGGCAATATCTACGTGACGTTGGCCAAGAAGATGGTGTATGGAACGGTAGGGATTGATTCGTTAGCAGGTCCGTCGGAAGTATTAGTGATTGCTGACCATTCCGCTAATCCGACTCATGTGGCTGCCGACCTGCTAGCCCAGGCAGAACACGACCCGATGGCCGCCGCCATTTTAATTACCACAGACGCAGAACTCGCCCAGCAGGTGCAGCGCTCGGTACAGCAACAGCTCGAACATCATCCCCGGCGACTGCTAACCGAAAAAGCGATCGCTCATTACGGGTTGATTGTCGTGGTTGATTCGCTCTCAACAGCGGCAGAACTTTCCAATCTATTTGCTCCTGAGCATTTAGAGCTGGAAATTAACGAACCCTGGGAGCTGCTCGAGCAAATTCGCCACGCCGGAGCAATTTTTCTTGGACCTTCGACTCCCGAAGCGGTTGGGGACTATCTAGCTGGACCGAACCATACCCTGCCAACATCGGGCGCGGCGCGCTACGCTTCGGCGTTGGGAGTCGAAACCTTCATGAAGTACTCCAGCATCGTGCAGTATTCGCCCGCCGCCTTGAAAAAAGTCTCGAGTGCCATCCAGATTCTGGCCGGAGCCGAAGGACTGCCTTCCCACGCTGACTCGGTAAGGTTTAGGACGCAGGGAAGTCAGGACGAGGAGTAAAATTGACTGGTGTTGAGCGTCGCTGAATCGACAGTCCGCGACGAGACGTTTTCTACTCTTTGGGCATGGCACTGATCATTTTTACCGATTTAGACGGGACGTTACTCAATCAAGACGATTACGACTATCGCCCAGTCCTTCCTGTTTTGGCAAAGCTCAAAGAGCGGCAAATTCCCGTCATTCCCGTTACCAGTAAAACTCGACTAGAAGTAGAAGTGCTGCGTCAGCAACTGCAGCTAACGGACCCTTTTATCGTGGAGAACGGAAGCGGTATCTTCATCAGCGCCAGCAGCCAACGGTTTGGCTCAGTGACTGGGCCGCTCAAGTGCCATCGACTAGGCTGTACCTATACCCAGGCGAGAGCCGGTTTACAGGCAATCGCGTCTGAGCTAGCTGTTACGCTGCGCGGTTTTGGAGATTTGGACCCAGAGGCGCTCAAGCAGCTTACTGGACTCACCATTGAAGAAGCAAAACGAGCCAAAGCTCGCGAGTTTTCTGAGCCGTTTGTGACTCCCGATAGCGTTCCGTCAAAACAGCTAGAACAAGCGGCTGAGCAGCAGGGGTTACGAGTTTTAGTAGGCGATCGCTTTTCCCATCTCATTGCCAAAGATACCGGCAAAGGGCGAGCGGTTTGCTGGCTCGTGCAGCAGTACCGTTCAGTTAATGCCCAGCTTGTGACGGTCGGTTTAGGAAACAGTCCCAACGACGAAGAGATGTTGGCAGCGGTGGATATTGCCTTCATTGTTCCCGGACGAGATGGTCCGCATCCAGAACTCGTTCAAAGAGGCTTACCAATAGCCCCGGCACCCGGTTCTCAGGGATGGGCGGCAGCGGTTGCTCAACTCGCGCAGCGCTATTGGTAAGCTCAAATCAGGACCGCCGTACGAACCAACTGAGCCAGACTTTGCCGAAGGGTTTCTAGTCCAAGCCGCTGACTAGCCGAAATAAAGAGTGCTTGCGGGTACTCTCGTTTTGCCTGAGCGAGGGTATCGCTATTAACAGCATCTATTTTATTGAAGGCGATGAGGGCAGGACCGGGGGTAATGGGCATCTCTGCTAGAATGCTTTCCACCGAAAGAATATGGTTGTACCAGGCCGGATGAGAGAGATCGACCACGTGGAGAAGCGCATCCGCTTCCGTGACTTCCTCTAGGGTAGCTCGAAAGGCATCAACCAAAGGAGGAGGCAGTTCGTGAATAAAGCCAACGGTGTCGGTAAGCAAGACAGTAAGCCTCTCTTGACCTAACGGCTCAGCAACCGTTAATCGCCTTGTCGTTGGATCGAGGGTGGCAAATAGCTGATCTGCCGTGTAGACCTCGGCATCTGTCAGTGTATTGATGAGTGTTGATTTACCAGCATTGGTATACCCAACAATGGCAATCGTAGGAACATCTTGTTTTTGCCGCTGCTGGCGCATGCGGGAACGATGAGCCTGAAGCTGATTGACTTCCTGCTGAAGTCGCGCAATCCGTCGGGCGATTGCCCGACGCTCGGTTTCTAGCTTAGTTTCTCCCGGACCTCGCGTCCCGATACCGCCGCCCAAGCGCGACATAGCCTGTCCTCGACCAGTTAGCCGAGGCAGCATATACTCGAGCTGAGCTAGCTCCACCTGGAGCTTTCCAGCACGGGACTGGGCGCGCTGGGCAAAAATATCTAAAATAACCTCTGTGCGATCTACCACCCGTACTCCAGTTTGAGTTTCTATGTTGCGAACCTGGGCAGGAGAAAGGTCTCGATTGAAGGCCACTAAGCTGGCTCCCAAGGTTTGTACTCGCAGGGCAATTTCCTGAACTTTTCCCTGGCCAACAACGGTTTGCGGATGAGGACGAGACCGCTTCTGTTCAATGGTTTCAATGACCTCTCCGCCCGCCGTATCAATCAGCCGCACCAGTTCTGCTACACCATCGCTAAACTGCTCGAGGGTCATGCCATCCGTCATCAAACCGACGGCGATCACCCGGTCGTGATCGGCTTTTACTCGCTGGGCAATGTATTCCCGGCGAAATTCGGCTTCTAGTCCTTCAACCAGAGCCAGGAAATCCTGCTTGCTTAGAGCATCTAAACTAAGCGCCGGAGAAACAGTCCAATAGTCACTGCTGGTAAGATGCTCTGGCTGGGGCAGAAGATGGGCCAGATAGACTTGTTTAACATAGCCCGTTGCTCCCCCTCCGCGCCGCTGAAAACCACTTCCTGTCAGGGTGAGTACGGCCAGAGAGTCGAGTCGCTGAAGCACCATCGCGGTCAGGCTAGATTCGGACGGCGGTTCCGGCTTAAGCGTGGTGGCGATACAGCGAATGCCGCAGAGACGCTCGGCACCGTAGCGCGGCAGTTCCAGCGGCGGGATTTGGGTTTGACGAGGCGTTCCAACTCCCACTCGAATGACCTGTCCGCGACGATTGATATAGGCACAGACTGACTGGTGTAGCTCTGTACTAATGGCTGCCAGCCGTTGAGCAAACTCTGGAGTTGCCAGGCGATCGCCTGGCAAACGCTGATGATACAGGCGCTGGAGCTGCTTAAGCTGGCTAGATTTAAGACCTTTAAGATTTCCGTAAACAGTATCGATAGGCGCTCACTCAGTTAGTTTTTTTCTATTTTAGCTCGCGCCGCAGTGTTAGTTCAGAGGACAATTAAGCCTCAAAGAATTGCTCAGTAGCCAGGTGTAGTTAAAACAATTGGTGAGTTGGCAGTCGTCATTCGGGCTTGGGGAGTCACCAGCTTGCTCGTTCTACCCAACTCCGTATCTAGTCATTCTTGAAGCCGCGAGGAATAGCGACCCGGAAAGTATCCATCATCAACCAACGAGCGGAGGTCAAACTGAATGCTAACTATTGCTTCTGAATGAGACAAAATTCTCTCTAGCTGACTATTGTAGAAAAAGCAGGCTTAAGGAGCAGGAATGACAAGGGAGCAACAGCCAATTCAGATGGCGGTCGTTGGAGATATTCACGAGCAGTGGGAAGGAGAAGATGGCAAAGCGTTGAAGCAGCTTGGGGTCGATTTAGTCCTGTTTGTTGGCGATTTTGGGAACGAAGCGGTGGATGTCGTGAGAAGCATTGCTGCTCTTGATCTGCCCAAAGCCGCAATCTTAGGCAACCACGATGCCTGGTACTCTGCCTCAGACTGGGGACGAAAAAAATGTCCCTACGATCGCACCAAAGAGGATCGGGTACAGCAACAGCTTGAGCTGTTGGGAAAAGCTCACGTTGGGTATGGCAGCTTAGACTTTCCTCACCTGAATCTATCAGTGGTGGGCAGTCGTCCGTTTAGCTGGGGCGGTTCTCAATGGAAAAATCGCGGATTCTACCGCGATCGCTATCAGGTTAATGGCTTTGCAGAATCAACCGAGAAAATTGTCGCCGCTGCTCGTCAAACTGCCTACGATACCATCATTTTTATTGGGCATAACGGTCCTACCGGATTGGGAGATACACCAGAGTCTGCCTGTGGCAAAGATTGGAAACCGATTGGCGGAGACTATGGCGATCCAGATTTTGCAGAAGCGATCGCCTCTGTGCGGGCGACAGGGAAAAAAGTCCCCCTCGTGACGTTTGGTCACATGCATCATCGACTGCGGCATACCTCAGCCGAGCTTCGCCAAGCGCTTCAACACAAAGCCGGCACCGTTTATCTAAATGCGGCTAGAGTTCCTCGTATTATCGAACTTGAGGGAGAACGGTATCGCAACTTTTCTCTAGTTTCTCTGCACAATAGCACTATCAAACAAGTATCTCTCGTGTGGGTTAATGAAGTGGGGCAGATTGCCAGAGAAGAAATTCTTTACCAACCGCAAGAACTAGTTGCACAATCAGTACCGGGTCAGTCATAATATTGAACCCAGAGCCTATTTTGGAGAGATGGCAGAGTGGTCGATTGCGTCCGACTTGAAATCGGAAGTCCTTCACGGGACCGGAGGTTCGAATCCTCTTCTCTCCGCCTTTTGGCAATAAAAAATAAGGTCCAACGAACAGGGAATGAGTCCTCACTGTTCAAGGAGCGCTATTGCTCTGCTAATTTCTGTACGGACTACAGAAACGGTCGGTTTAAAAAACTGGTGCCGGCAGGTTTTGTCTCAACGTTCCGGTGCCAAACTTTCCTGGAGGTCGCCTCCGGGGTAGTGCTAAACAGGTAATGATGCATTGTAGTGATGGATAAAGTTCCACAGCAAGCCAATGTGGTTGCGCACAGGCTTCGAGAACGCTAAACTGCGCCGGACAAACCGTGAAACTCGCTGCCGCAAGGTACAGTTAAACC
>JBHJGN010000011.1:0-299118 GCA_050331735.1 Cyanophyceae cyanobacterium | reverse complement strand
CTACGACTTCGTCTCCCAGGAGATCCGGGCGGCAGAAGACCCGGAGTTTGAGACGTTCTACACCAAGAACATCCTGCTCAACGAGGGCTTGAGAGCCTGGATGGCTCCTCAAGACCAACCCCACCAGAAGTTTGAATTTCCTGAAGAAGTTCTACCTCGTGGTAACGCTCTCTAAACTCAGTTTGGTGAGTTAATCAAGCGGCCCCTCCCTTCCCAGGAGGGGCTATTTTTTTATGCTGCATATTGCCGGTTGTCTTCCATGAAGTAAAACGGGCTCTCTGCCTAGTCATGCCTATTGAGTCTCTGGCCAGGAGTTAGCTAGTCGAGACACTCCGCGAATGGGTAGATCAAGGGTTATGAATACAAGAAGTATTTGAGGATTCCCTTTCCCCCTTACCCTTTCCCCTTTTCCCCAATTTCCTCCGATAGCTCCTGGCGAAAGGCGAGCCAAGCCGTCAGCGCTTCTGGCTGAGAACTCGCTCCTTTTTGCAGCAGAATCACGCCATTGTTAAATCCGATGATGCCGTACTTTTTGGTGTCGGTAACGCGCTCAATGAGGTTGACTATTTCCAAGAGGCTTTGGCGATCGCGCTTGAACGCTTCTTGATACCGCCGGAGCTGCCACAGATCGGCGATCGCCCATTCTACGTCGATCACCTGCTCTTCATCATTGCGAAGCTGTAACGCTGGCATCCGAATCACCTCTCTTCGACCAGAGAGATGAGGAATGAGATAGGTCGTTGCAGAAACACTGGCATCGGCAGGTATTTGCGAGAGAAGACTCCGGATTTGATCGGCTCGCTGCCACTGTTGAGCTAACGGAACATAAACCCAGGGCTGAACCGAATCAGGAATGATAAAATAAAGAGTTCGATTAGGGTTAGAAGCTACAGTCAGCAGCAAAGATAGGGTGAGGCAAAAGATCCAGAAGCGGCGAAAGAGCGGGGTTAACTTTCTTGGATGCGCCTTGGGCTTTGTCTGGATAAAATAGTGCCATCCCTGTCCGGCCCACCACAGAATCGTGCCGTAGAATAGTCCGGGAACAACCGTGAGAGCGTAGCGAACTGTAATCGATAACACCGACATGCCCTGACCTAGCAGTAATTTCAGGAGGGGAAAGCCCGCTACCATCCAGGCAGCAGGAGCGATCGCCGGCACAAAAGCGAGCGGCAGCCAGTGTCCGAGCAGATAGCGAACGGTTTCACCGCCTGGAGTCCCTAGCTCGACGAGCAGCAGCCACGGTTGACTCAGCATGCCTCCGAGAACCTCCACGGTAGAAGCTTCATCTCCCTCCACATATTGACCAAATCGCTCCAGCATAAACCGCTTGGAAATATCTTCAGAAAATAGGGGCATAATCAGGTTTGTCAACACCAAAATGTAGGCAAAGCTGACTAGACAAACTGCTAGCCCGAGGCGAGGATAGCGCCGACTGGCGATTAAATAAGCACCAATTCCAAATAGAATAATGCCGCTATCTTCTCGTACTCCCAGTAGGAAAATAGCCAACAGCCCAAACAGCCACCACCACCTTTTTTCCATCGCCAGCAAAATTGAGAAAACCAACAGAGGGGTTTGGCAACTGTCGTGAAAATTAGCCAGCGTTGGTCCCAAAACTGCGTTAGCGCCATAAAAACTGACGGTAATCATTCCAGCTATCTGTGGCTCTAGATACTGTCTTGCTAACACGTATAGAACTAAACCAGCAGCAGTTACCAAAATAACTTGCAGGATTGTCAAAGTTACCGGATGCGGAAATAGCGAGTAAAGCGGTAGCCAAAGCAGTAGCGCCGGTGTAAAGTGTTGTCCGAGACGATGGTAGCGAACCGAGGGAACTTCGCCGCTGTGAACGACGTTGGTCGATAGCTGACTCGAAAGAGAACTTTGGAAAAACCGACCGTGAATGCCGTTCCAAAAAACCTGATTAAAAATGCCCTGGTCGTAGGAAGAATAAAATGTCAAGTGACGGTGCAGCGTCAGCACAAGCGCAAATATTAAGAAGGCGATCGCGGCAATTATTGCTAACCGAAATCCGGAATTTTGTTGCGGTTTTGATAACATCGCTTACTCGCACTTTATAAAAAATAAATACCGTCTGGTGGTCCCTTGATTAAGAAAAACTGGAATTTCCAAGATTTTGTTTAAATTCAGTGTAAACACCTAGGCTATTATCAACCTCTTTTTTCCCTGTACAAAGTGCTAACAAATTTAAATTTGTCCTTTACAATAGAAAAAGCGGAGACAAACGTTTCCGTTCACTCCTCACACCACACTCCGCCCGAACTAAGTTCGGGCGGTTCCTTATAAATAGATAATATTACCAGATCGAAAGGCTCAAAAAGAGCGGGAGAAGATAGTAAAGATTTGTCTCACAGCATACTATATTTTGCTCAAAATAGTTATTTTTGATATACTTGTGCATTAGCGCATAGATTTAGAAAGTAATAAGGAAATCTTGGCATGTCAGCAACGCCATCAGTTACAGATTCAAGCTTCAAAGAGGATGTTCTAGAAAGCGATGTTCCGGTTCTCGTCGATTTTTGGGCTCCTTGGTGCGGACCCTGCCGAATGGTCGCGCCAGTGGTTGATGAAATTTCAGAACAGTACGAAGGGAAAGTTAAGGTCGTCAAGCTCAACACAGACGAAAATCCCAATATTGCGAGTCAGTACGGAATTCGCAGCATTCCTACTCTGATGATTTTTAAGGGAGGTCAAAGAGTTGACATGGTGGTAGGAGCTGTTCCGAAAACAACACTAGCAAATACTTTAGAGAAATATCTTTAGATTTAAGGCGGTCAACTGTCTTTCAATATTAGCGATTGCAATTGCTGGCGATGCTATAAAATGTAGTGGTATCGCCGCTTTTTGTATGTTTGCTCATTGATGGAGTATTGCTCAAAGTTCCGGCATCGTTCCCGGCGGCGACTTTAAGACAAGCTTGGAGAAGTTTCATGACACAAGGAGCTTGTTCATGAACTCCTTCGAGGGGCAAATTTAGACACAATCGGGGAAGGCAGTTAGCTTTCTTTTCCTCATTCTGTATTGCTCTAGCTTCAAGCCGTTCAACATCAGTATAGGATATAGCCACAGCAAGATTATGGCTCTGTCTCCCGACAAATCATTCCTGGTTCCTCACTTGATTGAACTAGTCAATCAATTACCGCGCAATCAGCACAGACAATTAATAGAAAGAGCGTTATCGGTACTTCTGCGCATTGCTGGGGAAGAAGTAGATCGGTTGGACTGGAAAATCCTTGCTGCCTCTTTGGAGGATCTAGAGCAAGGATTTCAAATTTTTTACCCTTACCGACACGTCCGCAAAATCACCATCTTTGGCTCGGCACGGATTTCCTCCCAGAGTTCAGAGTATCAGATGGCGGTTCAGTTTGCTCGTCACGTCACGGAGCTTGGATTTATGGTGCTGACAGGTGCCGGCGGAGGAATTATGCAGGCGGGAAACGAAGGAGCGGGACGCAATCAATCTTTTGGTCTCAATATTCAGCTTCCTTTTGAACAGGGAACCAATTCGTTTATTGAAGGCGACTCAAAGCTAATTAACTTTAAGTATTTTTTCACTCGCAAACTCTTCTTCCTTCGAGAAAGTGATGCGCTGGCTTTATTTCCGGGTGGATTCGGCACTCAAGATGAAGCTTTTGAGTCGCTGACCCTGTGTCAAACGGGACGGTATGGCCCAGTGCCCCTAGTGCTGATTGATAGACCAGGAGGAGATTACTGGCTGTCGTGGAACGATTATATCAGCAAGCATTTGGTCCGGCGGGAGTTAGTTAGTCCCAGTGATTTGAGCCTCTACACGATCACCGATGATTTAGAAGTAGCTTGTCAAGCCATCAGAGACTTCTACCGCATTTACCACTCTAGTCGCTATGTTGGTAAGCAGTTTGTAATTCGCCTGAATAAGGAGCTAAGCGATGAGTCCGTTGAACAACTCAACGAGGAATTTCAGGACATGATTGCTGACGGTCAAATTCAGAAGATATCAGCTTTGCCTCAAGAAGAGGGCGATGAAACGGAACAGTTACCGCGCTTGATGTTTGAATTTAATCAACGGGATTTTGGCCGACTTTATCAACTTATTGCCCGCATCAATCATTTAGGAACTCCTGCCCCAGAAAGTGAACATCCAGAACGAAAGTAGGTGGAGTAGAAAGCTATTAGCTGTTAGCTGTTAGCTTCTCAAGTTTGGGGTTTTACTTGACGAGACGAGTGCCAGAGTTCTTGTTATTTCTTATCATAAAGGGAATAAATTTACTCCAAACTGAGCTATAAGCTGTTCTTAAGCTTGGCGCTGCCAGTCACCAAAACGCTCGGCGTAGTACGCTAAAATTTGTTCTACCCTTTCTTGGCAGTTTGGCTCTAAGTGCTCCGAATACTGAATCCATAAGCCGCCCACCTGACTTTGGCGGTAGGAAAACTGGAACGACTGCTGAGGAATAAGTCCTGTTTCTATGCCTTCTACCTGCCGCAGATGAGCCGCTACCTCTCGATACACGGCTAGAGGGAGCTCAGGAGAAGTAACGATTTCTCTTCTCTGTTGTTTCGGTTGATGCTGGCCGCTCACTGTTAGATGTGCTTAAGAGTCAAGAAAAAAATTAGCCACCGTCTAGCAAACCACTGGTTAAAGCTAACGATGCAGAATTATCATAAGATACTTCTGCCGTTTCTCCAACTGATTTAAGCACCTCGATACCGTTTTGCTCTAAAAGAACCGCAGGTGATTTACCGTACTGAATTTCCTTGACCAAAACTTCGCCCATCGCCACATACTGCCCCGGCTGTACATAGCGGCTAGACGATTCTTGAGGAGCCTTTAAGATCGCGTGAGACTTCCCCCCAATTTCTACAATTCCACTCACTACGACACTTTCAGCTAATTGCGCTGGATTAGGAGGGGGGGAAGCTGGCTGGGAATCGGTTGAGGACGATGATGTTGGCTTTGGTTGCTTTGCCTGTGGAGAGGTCGCTGCGGGAGATGAAGCAGATGGTCGGTTGGCTGGCTTTGCTGAGGGCGATGAAGTAGATGGACGGCTAGCGGTTGTCCTAGTCGAGGGCAATGAAGCGGATGGAGACTGAGTTGAGGTTCCCTGAGCAGCAGATGCTCCTGGGTCATCAATTGTTTCCGGTTCTGGAGGAATTACTGTCACAATCGGCTGCATGGAGATGGGATCGAAAGGATCTGGCCGACCTTGAACAATCACCTGGCGCTGACTGTTAGGGTCAGTAGGGGTAATTAGCTCAACACCGAGTTCTGGTGGCTGAGGCTCTGTAACTACCGCCTCTTCCTCAGCCGGAGTGGAAACAGGCTCAACAACCTGCGGTTCCTCGTCCTTAACCCACGGCAGCAATGAACAGCTCTCCAAACCAAGAGCCACGATGCCCACAGCGACTGTTAACAAAATCTTCGGCGTTTTAGCAGCCTTCATATGCATGACGCTCACTGCTCTTGAGCAGCTCCCATAAGAGTTTTTAAGTGCTCTACGCCCTTTTTAACCCGGCGAGAAACGGTAACAACGCTAATGCCTAGTCGCTCAGCCGTTTCCTTCTGAGTTAAATCCTGGAGGAAGACAAATTCGAGAACCTCCCGCGTTCGATTTTCTAGCTGCGAGAGAGCATGCTGTAGACGCAGACGATCTTCTTGAACTAGTTGAAAGCTGCGGTGACGAGGATCGGGAACAATATCTCCTAAGCTTGTTTTTCCTTCGTCCTCATCGCCAACGGGAACATCTAAGCTCAGTGGCTCCCGGTTTTGATAGGCAAGCTTAATTTCCTGCCACTCCTCAACGGAAATTTCTAATCCTTGCGCGATTTCCCAATCTGTTGGTTGCCGATGCAGTCGTTCTCTCAGATCTTGAATGATACCAACTGCCTGTCGCTGTAGCTCTAGCCAGCGCCGCGGAATTCTGATCGAGTAACCTTTATCCCGGAGATAGTGTTGAATTTCCCCGCGAATATACGGAATGGCAAAGGAACTGAAGGCATGGCCTTTTTCAATATCAAATCGCTCAATCGCTCGAATCAAACCTAAACAACCGACCTGCAGCAAATCTTCATAGTTTTCGCTACACTGTTTGACCCAGTGATGAGCTTCTTTTCTGACTAATCCAAAGTTGAGCTGCATAATTTGGTTGCGTACCATCCGGCATTTAGAGCCTTGGTAATTTTTAAACAAGCGCAAACTTTCAAGCTTTAAGGCACTGCTAGCGGAGACAGACATGGCTTTGCTTCCTCTACTTCTCTTCCAGGCAAACGGAATTGCTTAATGTCTCTCCAAGAGTATTATTTCGCTTTGTTAGAAAACAACAGCATTTTCACGATTATTCCCTGAAGGTGATTGAGGCAATTCTCCCAGTTTTCACGGAGGCTGTTTTATTCTGTCTCTGTAGTAATGTTAGGTTACCCACTATGATTTAAAACCTGTCTTCTCTTGCCAGAGTCAGTCGTGATCGCCATAGCCACTCGTTGCTGAGAGTTAACGGTCATGGTTAAATGGCCACGAAAAAAGGGGCTGTTTACCCCTTCTGTCAGTGCGATTATTAATTAAGCTAAACCAGCAGACCTAGGTGAGGGCATCTTCGATTCGAGCATAAAAGATGCCGCGAATTTTGACCTCTTCAGCTTCTCGCGCTCCTAAATCGGTATCAGAAGGCTGTTCGCTTTCAAAGATTCCGGCGATTTCGCCTGTCTCTCGATCGACCTTCGTCACCTGCAGAGAAATGTCTCCCGTTCCCTTATCTAATCTTTTGATGTTGGCACGAGACAGTTCCTCCGCATCTGCCTGAGACGGTAGTGCTACAGCGTTATCGTAGCCACTGCCAACCCCCCGACCTTTAGGGTCTAAAAAGACATTGCCTCGATAGGACGGAACCGTAAACTCTCCTTCAAAATCCGTTGAGGTATTGATCGTTTTAAAACCAGGCTCGGTCATCGCCACTAGCTGTTTGATGGTGAACAGAAAAGGAATTTGCTCACCGCCAGGCAGTTGAACGGTAATCGGCTGGAAATCGATCCCGTCTTCTTCAATGAGCGTTAATACGCCCGCTTCGTCCGCCTGAATTTCTCCTCTAATCTGGTCGAGACTGGAGGTATAGCGAGTCAGAACTTTGCCTTCGATCAATTCTGCTTGTCTGCGCTTATTTGTAGGCTCTTCCTTAACGAAGTAGGTTTGTGGCTCCAAACACAGATCGACGAATTTGTAGGTTTTTCCAGCCTCTACTGGAATAGAGCCGCGAGCTGTTTCATCTAGCTGCGGACAGAGATTGGCAAGACCTGTGTTTAGAATCTGCTCGTAGGTCAACTGCTCTCGGCTGGTGGCATTGGCTGGACCTTCGCTACAGGCAGTTAAAATTCCCAAGCATAAAACTAAAAAAGCAATAATTAATCCACGATATTTCATATGTAACCTCGTCAGTGATATTTGATGTGACGTTCTCGCCAATAAATATAAGCGTTAATAAAACAGCAGCGAATTAGCGTCTTAGACTTTGGCTAGTCTCATCCAAATCTACTTTACCAAATTGGTACTCCCCCAGGTAAAGCATTCGGTCTATCTAGCGATGAATCTTCTATGATTGAGTTGTGTTTTAGCCACTTGCGTATAGTAGATGGGCAATCTAAAGAGCCAGCAGATAGAAGCTGAATTAGAAACAATTAGCAAGAATATCAGAGTTTTAGCAGAACGCTGTCGAGATGACAGCGAACTACTGTTAGTCTTGTTGCGAATTCTTGAACGTTTACATCGAGAAATTCGCGAGGAACTATTTCAAACTTCTTTACCCGATACTCGTCATTCACTATACGAATTCCTCAAAAAGATTGAGGAAACGGGAGGGTGGCCCTATATAGAACGGATGAAGCTACAGGATTTTTTGGAGCAAATGCAGCCAAGCAGCCCAGAGCAACAGCGAGGCGAATGACCTCCCGAAACTCACGAGACTGGGGATGAAAAGAAACCATCTCTCAGACGACGACACACTGTTCACTTCGTCAACTGCTGCTCAAAATATTATGATACGATTGCCGTATTATTAATATTGGTGAAAACCTGCTAAAAGCTTTCCAAAACCTGGTGTGACAAGCCTATGCCGTTTACCAAGCATCCGATTAAATTTGGCACAGATGGATGGCGGGGGGTCATTGCCGCCGATTTTACCTTTGAGCGGGTGGCGAAACTGGCTCCCTTAGCGGCTCAGGTGCTCGCTGAAAATTATGGCAATGAGCGATCGCGCCAGATTATTGTCGGGTACGATCGCCGCTTTATGGCAGAGGACTTCGCTAGAACTGCCGCCGAAGCTGTGCAGGAAGCCGGATTTGCTGTGCTGCTCTCGGATTCTTATGCGCCAACTCCCGCCTTTAGTTGGGCCGCCAAAATCCGAGACGCGCTGGGAGCCTTGGTGTTAACCGCCAGTCATAACCCAGCGAAGTATTTGGGGTTGAAGGTCAAGGGAGCCTTTGGCGGCTCTGTTTCTCCTGAAATTACCAAGCAGATTGAAGCGCGGCTTGCTGAACCGCCACGCTCTCCTGAGCCAACGGGAAGCCTCGAGCTATTTGACCCTTGGTCGAGCTACTGTGAAGGTTTGCAGGCTAAGGTCAACGTTGGCAAAATTAAAGAGGCGATCGCCTCTGGGAAGCTGAGCCTGTACGCCGACGTAATGTACGGTGCTGCCGCGAGTGGCCTCAGTCGGCTGCTAGAGTATCCGGTCACAGAACTCCACGGCAACCGCGATCCGCTCTTTGGCGGCGGAGCCCCAGAACCGCTGCCAAAGCATTTAGCTGAGCTCTTTAGCACCATTAAAGCCGCTCGTCAAGAGAGCCAAATTCGAGTGGGACTCGTGTTTGATGGCGATAGCGATCGTATCGCTGCTGTAGACGGAGAGGGCAACTTTCTCAGTTCCCAGGTTCTCATTCCCATCCTCATCGATCACCTAGCCAATCGTCGCGGCTACACGGGGGAAGTGGTGAAAACCGTCAGCGGTTCAGATCTATTTCCCCGCCTCGCTCAGCTCTATGGCTTATCGGTGTACGAGACACCCATCGGATACAAATATATTGCCGACCGCATGTTAACCACTCAGGTATTAGTCGGCGGTGAAGAATCCGGCGGTATTGGCTACGGCACTCACATTCCCGAACGAGACGCTTTGCTCTCTGCCCTCTACGTTTTAGAAGCCGTCGTAGAGTCTGGGCAAGATTTGGGAGCGCTCTACGCTCAGCTTCAGCAAAAGGTCAACTTCACCTCGGCATACGACCGGATCGATCTTCCCCTAGCGAGTATGGAGGTACGCAGCAAGTTGCTCGACCGTCTTCAGTTCCAAACTCCTCAAGAAGTAGCGGGACAAGCCGTGGTTGACTGTTTAACCACAGACGGCTACAAATTTCGCTTAGTAGATGAAAGCTGGCTCCTAATTCGCTTCAGCGGCACTGAACCCGTCCTGAGACTTTACTGCGAAGCGCCAACCCTGTCACAGGTTCATCACATCTTGAAGTGGGCGAAAGCATGGGCAAACAGCTAGACAATCAACCATCAACCATCAACAATAACTAATGTTCATTGTTGATTGTTAATGGAAATGAGGAAGCTGATTGTCGCGACGGGAAATCCGGGAAAACTGCGGGAGATAGAAGCGTACCTAGGAAAGCTGGGGTGGAAGCTCCAGTTAAAGCCGCCAGAAATTGAGGTAGCGGAGACGGGTAGCACTTTTGAGGAAAATGCTTACTTAAAGGCTTCTCAGGTAGCTCAAGCCGTGGGAGAATGGGCGATCGCTGACGATTCCGGCTTAGCCATCGATGCCCTCGGTGGCGCTCCTGGTATTTATTCGGCTCGTTACGGCAGCACTGATGCAGAGCGCATTGAACGGGTAGTGCGAGAGCTCAAGGGAACTGAGAATCGTCAGGCTCAGTTTGTTTGTGCTGTCACTGTTTGTCGTTCAGATGGAACGGTAGCTGCCGAAGCCACCGGAAGATGTCGGGGAGAAATTCTGCACGAACCTCGCGGTGCAGGGGGCTTTGGCTACGATCCGATTTTTTATGTTCCTGAGTATCAGCAGACGTTTGCTCAGATGAAGCCGGAGATAAAATGCCAGACGAGCCATCGCGGTCAAGCCTTTGCCCTGCTGATTCCTCAGTTACAAGCCATTCAGATTTAGCCTCTCAGCGCTCCAATGGAGAACGGGGACAGGGTTAATTCTGGTCCCCGCACGACCGTTAGATCGCTTCGAGGTTCTTTTCGCCTGTGCGAATCCGCACAATTTGATCTACAGGAGAAATAAAAATTTTACCGTCACCGATTTCTCCAGTGCGGGCAGCCGCCAAAACTTTGTCAACCACCATGTCTACCTGATCGTCCTCAACAACGATTTCCACTTTGAGCTTTTGCAGAAATTCGACCGTGTACTCCGAGCCGCGATAGCGCTCAGTTTGTCCCTTCTGGCGACCGAATCCTCGTACTTCTGAAACCGTCATCCCCACAATTCCAGCGTTAACGAGGGCAATTTTGACTTCATCTAACTTAAAGGGACGAATAATCGCTTCAATCTTTTTCAAGTTCTTAACTCCTCATAAAATGCTACTCGTCTATATTTATATAGCCTGTGAGCTACTTTCTATTATTGCAAGTCAAGAGAGCGTCAGTTGGTTTTTAGAAAAGGTTGGTTGGCGAGCGCTCACCGAACTCATTGAACTCCTCTGATAGCCGAATTGTTAGCATGCTCTCTAAGTCAAGACTAGCCACTGTTTCAATGCTTCAGGAATTGCCGTTCTTCGTCTGTCGAGAGTGATACAAACGTGACGAGTATTTGCTTTCACCACTATCTGTTGAGGTGATGAATCAGCAACAATATGATAAGTAATGCCAAACTCGCTATCGCTTAACAATCGCGGCGATAGCGTAACGAGCAGGCGATCGCCAGCCAAGAGCGGACGCAAAAAGTCGATGTGAGCCTGCACAACGGGAACAGCGACCGTAGGATTGTTAAAAAAGGTTTTCAGCTCGATTCCAGCTTTGACTAATGAGGCTTCATAGGCTTCATGACAAATCGACAAAGCCTGAGCAAAATAAACAACTCCTGCCGCATCGGTATCAGCAAGATAAACGGTTCGCTTGTATATAAAAGACATGGAGAGCGGTTTTCAAAGGGGGGGGAAGCCTAACTTTTTCGTTTTTGTTGATGGCTCTCTCATGCTATAGTCTTCCTCCTCTTCCAAAAGAATGTTTGCCTACCAGTTTTGAACAATGCTTGCCAATTCCTCTAAGTTGAGACAGTCGCAGGCAAAGGCTTTGCGCAGCAGATGGTTAGGAATAAAGCGATCATATTTTTGTCGTTTTGGAGCTTCATCTGGAGCCACTAAATCTTCAGTAGTCAATCTTTTCTGACAAATCTTAACAATTCTCTCCTGTAACTCCAAGGCTGCGCTCTGTCCCAGTTTAACCGTCAAATAGTAGGGAGACTGACCGTCAATTTCCTGAATATCTAGCTCCTCCCGAATCAAGTGTAATAAGCGCTCTAGCGTATCAAAAGCAACTGTCCCTACCCAAGGAAAAATGGTGCAGCGATTTTCAGTCGCGAGAGGAACAATTGTTTGAGTTGCCAAACCAATTCGTTTTGCCTGCTGACGAACACTATTCAGCCGTTTGCTAGCCCCCTTCTGGAGGTAAGGATATTGCACATTTTCTAGCAGCACTTGCCGCATCCGCTGAAGGATTTTAGTGTGAATGCTCGCGCTGCGGCTTCCTCGCCAGGAAATTCCGGCGATGCCCTCGACCAGCTTAACAAATACTGTTTTTCTAGAAGCATCCAGGTCTACAACTTCCCAAGTTCTTCCAGCCAGAGCAAACCGCTGCCCTTGAGACGGGGGAATCGAAATCTTCCCAATTTCTCCTGTTTCTCCTTTAACGCAGTACTCCACAGTCTCTGAAAAAACCGCATAGAAATGAAAGTTCCTGACCAGTTTCTCAGCCCCTAAGCCAATCATTAGCTTTCCCTGAATGGCTTGAAGATGATCGATGCTGATGAGATAGCGCAGCAGTTGACGAAAATCGGTGGGAGAAATCGCGGCGAAAGCGGGTAACGATAATACCTGCTGGGTAAGGGCAGCAGGGGAAAGTTCCCCCTGGGATGCCAAAATGCTCATCGTTTGGTGATAGAGCAGACTGAAAGGATATTGAATGGGCGCAATTGGCTCAATCCAGCGTTCTTCGAGGTAAAGCTGAATGATGGCGATACACTGCAATAGCTGCCAGGGAATCTGTTCAGGAGATTCTCCATCAGTGCAGACAAATCGCATATCTGCCGGGGTTCCTCGCCGGCCAGTACGCCCTAACCGCTGCAGGAAGCTAGACACTGAAACAGGCGCATTAATTTGAATGACTCGCTCTAGTTCACCAATGTCGATTCCCATTTCTAAAGTAACCGTAGCCGCAATCACCGCCGGAGTCGCAGTACGCATCGCCCTCTCAGCGTCGTCTCTGAGAAGTGCCGACACGCTACCGTGATGGACATGATAAATGTCGGGCGAGCCTTTGGCTTGAGCAAAGGAGCGCAGGTTCGCAATTATCAACTCCGACTCGGTGCGGTTATTGGTAAAGATTAAGCACTTGCGGGATTGGCTACGCTCGTATACATATCGATAGTAATGGGAGTTGTCTTTGTGAAAACATTCTAAGGAAAGATGAACCTGCTTCTGTGCTTTCTGTATCTGCGGTGTGATGACGGGAAGATTAGTCTGCGATCGCAGCCAGGATTCAGCTAGGGTATAATCGCCTAACGTTGCTGATAAACCCACCCGACGCGGTAAGTTTTTAGTGTAGTGGGAGAGACGAGCAAGCTGACAAAGAATTTGACGGCCTCTTTCAGATCCCATAAAAGCATGAATTTCGTCGATGACGATGAAACGCAAATCGCCAAAGAGGCGAGGTAGTTCATTATTTCTGTTGATTAGCAGGCTTTCTAACGACTCAGGCGTAATTTGTAGGATGCCTTGAGGATTTTTAAGAAGCTGGCGCTTACGACTAGAAGCAATATCGCCGTGCCAGGCCCAAACGCTAGTGTCTGATTGCCGCAGCACCTCGCTGAGGCGCTCAAACTGATCGTTGATGAGGGCTTTAATTGGGCTAATGTACAGCACTCCCACAGTTGCTGGCGGGTTTTCGTGCAGCACTGTCAAAATTGGCAGAAATGCCGCTTCTGTTTTTCCCGAAGCGGTGCCAGCAGGCAGCAACAGATGAGCTTTGGTGTTAAAAATTACTCGACAGGCTTCCATCTGCACTGGCCTTAATTCCGTCCAGTTATGGGTGTAAATATACTCCTGAATAAAGGGAGCCAGTCGATGAAAGGTGTGGTCCATATAGCGGTTCTTACTCTCGTAGAGCACCGTCCGAGCGGCTGAGCCTTTTATTAATCATTGATGGTTGATTGTCTGACTATTGAGCTTGTGTACCTTACTAACTTGGGAAATAATCGTTTTCGATTGTCTTTGTGCGTCATCCTCAACTGAGAAGACAATGAGCCATTAACAATCAACCAAAGTCAGGAACTTTAGACATGAAGACTGCCAAATTTTTTCTACTGAAGAAACGCAATTTTGAGAAAATGAGCTGTACCTGGTTTGAACGAAACATTAGCAAGCAGCCAGGAGAAGAAAGCTTTCTGTAAGTACGTTGTTGCTATCGACAGTGCAATAATGGCCAAGAATTCATAAATGCTCTGATACCCGCTGAGAAACCCCACTGTCTCTACCCAGGCGTAGAGGAAAAAGATGTGCCATAGATAAATCCACAGCGTTGATTTACTAATAAAGACAAGTGGCTTTGCTACCCAAGGTTTTTCAAACATTCCGCTCAATCTGGTACAGAGGCGATCGCTAAGCAAGTATAAACCAATCGAAGCACACAAACCGTAGGCAAGATAATATAGCCTTGGCGGATATTTGTATTGCTGAGTCAGCACAAAAGCATGAGCATCGATGGCATAAGCGATCGCCAAAATAATAAATAGGCTGGCAGTTGCCATCATCAACTTAGTTAAAGTGCTTTTTCTGATTTGAACAAGAACAATTCCAACAGCAAACAGACAAGCATAAGGAATTAGTAAAAAAAGAATTTGGTCAATCAACAAGTTTAGCAGTATCCTTTGCCAAAAAAATTCCTGAATTCCTGAAACTTCACCGTTTGCTGGCAGTAAACGTCTCAGTTTCACCAGCAACTCATACACTAGATAGACAGGAATTATGGCAAATATAAAAGTACTGTTGCGCTTAAACTTTTTCTGTAGAAGAAGTAGCCAAGGAGCAATCATAGCAATTAGTAGGAAAACGCGAACAATCCAGACATATTGAACACCTTCGTTGAGAAGAAGGAAGGTATAAAGAACCTGCTTAATGCTAAATGGATAATTGATTCCTCGTACGGTTGAAAATAGGCCAGCAATAGTGAAAAAGAAGCAAAAAAAGCACCAAACTGGGACAATCAATCTAAAAATTCTTTTCCGAAGATACTCCACCCATGAAGAGTTATTTTTGCCTGATGTTAGCCAGAATAACGCTCCCGAAACAATAACCATCAGGGGAACATCAAAGTTTCTTGTCTGCTGAATCATCCAGTAGTCGTTCAAGCCTGTATGTGCAAGAATGATACTGAGAATACCAATGGCCTTGAGAAGATCAAAAGAAAAGTTTCTTTTTCTGGGGGAAGAAACGCTTCTTTCTTGAATCAAAGGTTTTTGCATCAGATTAGCGAGAGCAATACAATTCAACTAACACTATAAAATGCTAGTGTTGCTAACCTGTAGGAGCTCAGGTCATAGATATCATACTATGCGTAAGTTAAAAATTGAGAAAGTCATTCGTGAATCTTTGAGCATTTCTCATGATTCTGAAGCAAAGTTTTAACCGCTGAATTTGACAATTGGGCCAAAAAATATACTTAAACAAGCCTATTGCTTGTTTTTCTGGTTATTTCTGTCTCTTACTTTTTTTTTATGGGTATTAGTGCTGTATTCTTTGTACAAACGCGACGGATTTATCCTCAGACTATCAGTCTGGGGCTCTAGAAACCAAGCTTGCCTACCCGCACCAAAACGGACTAAGCCTAGAAAAGCTAACAGGTAGTGCCAAGTTGACAAATTAGTCAATGAAGAAGCTCTGAAACCCCCATCTTTTCATTCCTAGGAACTGCTTTGGTATCAAATACGGGTAATTCTAAACAAAGTTTCCTCTAAAAGGGCTACGGCTGAAAAGCTTTCAGTACAGTGGTTTCAAGTGAGTTGGTCCGCTTGTGACAGCTATCCTAGATCTAGGCCAGGTAATTGTGCCCGATCACGAAGGACGTAATCTTCCCAATGGCACTCTACGTAACATTATGGGGAGTGCTCATGTTCCAGACACTGAATGGAAAACGTAAATTCTTATTGACAAACGATGCTAGTCAAGGCCACTCTAACTCAACTGTGCTACTGCTTTTCCATTCAGCAACGTTTCATTTGTCAGCAAATCTTCGACGGTAATTCGTAAAAAACGCTGCTCGTCTACCCAAAATTGAAGCTTAATGCGATCGCTTCCTGGAAACCCAGGAGGAGTAAGCTGAGCAATGGTGCGCGCTCCCTCCGAATCATTGAGCGGCTGCACCACCGGATCGCCGACGCTGCGAGTCACCAGGCGATCGCCATCAAAATAGACCTCCGTTCCTCCAGCTTCTGCGCCCAACTCCCCGATAATAAGCTCGATACTCGGCTGATTCTCTAAAGACGCTCCTAAAGATAGCTCAATGGGGTTACTCATCGGGTAAGGCTGTCCGCTTTTCACAATGGGGTGCCAGCTATGGCGGTTTTGCTGACGATTCCAGTAGCGGATACCGTAGCTGTGGTAGAGAAAGTCTTTTAGCTCAAAGCCTTGAGCCAACTGTAGTGCACCGCTAGCAATCGCTTCAAAGGGGCGATCACAGCGAATTTTGTCGTCATCGAAGTACTGTTGCACCCAGTTCTGTACTGACGGGATTTGCACCGTTCCCCCTACCAGCAACACCGCATCAATATCGGTGGTTTCAATACCGTTCCGCCGTCCCTGCTGCAACACCTGCGTCATTAACTCGTCAAGCTGAGTAAAGAACTGCTGCTGATGCAGAATCTCCTCAAAGCGCTCGCGGGTCAGCGTCAATTCAAAGGTCTCAAAGGTTTCGTCATTAAAATAAACTTCGTTCGCTTCAGTTTGCGAGGAAAGATTAATCTTCAGCCGTTCTGCTAGGCGCGTTGTCAAGGGCGATTTTGGTAATCCCTGCGTGTCATTGAAGTAATCTGCAATCCAGTTATCTAGGTCAGAACCGCCCAGATTTGTGCCGGCTTTTGCCAACACGCGAGCGGTCTTCTGTTTTTGCCTAGAACTATTCCCCTGTAGCTTTTTTCCCCACTTTAAAATAAATCCCTTCGGCTGGCTGCTGCCCATATTTAGCTGCACTAAGGAAAGATCCAAAGTACCGCCTCCAAAGTCAACGACTAACAGCACATCACGATCGGCAGTGCCGTACCCTAAAGCCGCCGCCGTTGGTTCATCCAGCATCCGTATCTGTTCAACCGACCAAGACTGACATACCTCCCCTAGCCAGCGACGATAGGATTCAAAACTATCTACCGGAACCGTTAGCACCAATGAATCAGCCATGTCTGCTGACGGTAGCTTTTCGATCAGGGAGGTGAGAAACCAGTTACCTACGTCTTCAAAGGTGACAGTGGTTTGATCGAGTTCTGGCAGAAACCCCTGAATTGGCGTACCGATGCCGCGCTTGAAGCTGCGAAAGAAGCGCGGATCAGTTTTGAGATCGAGTCCGCGATCGCGCACCGCTTGACCAAGCACAATGTTCCCCTGAGCCGCATTCTCGACATAGACAAGGCTGGGAATCAGAGGCGGGTTATCCCCTAGTTTTTGAGTCACTTCTGCAAGATTGAGCGTCTCTGGCTGCTCTGTCGCGCTATTCCAGCGAGTAATCACCGTGTTACTGGTGCCAAAATCGATTGCAACTGCCATTCAAATAAACATCAGCAAATAGAACTTAAGAAGATCTTAAACGAACATCAAGCCCAATTTAAGTGAGGGTCTACATTGAAGCCTCTTTAAGGCTACTCTGGCTACAATCCAAAAGGCGATCGCTCGCTATGGTGTTCGCTTAATTATTTATAATTCAGCTCAGGAGGTGAGTGAGGAATGGATCGAGTAAGTCAGTATCGTCAAATTGTGTGTGATTTCTTAAAGAATTTCGCCTCTGGCGATCCAGAAGCCCGGTTAATTTTTGATGTTGAGCGCGTTGGCGCAGCCTCTCCGTAGGAGATTCGCTATCTTGTTAGGCATAACGGTTGGCGTGGCGACTACCGCATCTACGGTTGTGCCATGCAGTTAGACTTCATCGATGGCAAAGTCTGGATTCAGCACAACAGCACTGAAATTGTTATCGATCGTGAATTGATCGCGTACGGTGTTTCTCCTCAAGATATTGTCTTAGGATTTCGATCGCCGACAGTAAGAGAACGGCTTGCTGCTTTACACAGGCATTAGGAATTAGGTGGCTACAATCATCATCCGTTAATCGTTCCCGTCATAGGTGAACTGGCGCTGGCATAGTTCTTCACCGGAATGCGCCCCGATAGATAAGCCATTCGTCCGGCTTCGGTGGCCATACCCATTGCTCGCGCCATCGCTACTGGATTTTTAGCCAGCGCGATCGCACTATTAATCAGCAGCGCATCGGCGCCCAACTCCATCGAGTACGCCGCTTCGCTCGGTGTGCCAATGCCAGCATCGACCACGACCGGAATCTTAGCTTCCTCAATAATAATGGCGATGTTGGCCGCATTTTTGATGCCCTGCCCGGAACCAATCGGGGAACCGAGGGGCATCACGGTGACGCAGCCAGCTTCTTCTAAATGCTTTGCTAGCATCGGATCGGCATTGATATAGGGCAGCACCGCAAACCCTTCTTGAACAAGCTGTTCGGCAGCCTGGAGGGTTCCGATCGGGTCTGGAAGGAGATATTTAGGATCGGGAATCACTTCGAGCTTGACAAAGTTGTTATCTTCCTGTCCGAGTAGCTTCGCCATTTCTCGACCCAAGCGAGCCACCCGCACGGCTTCTTCTGCCGTTTTGCAGCCAGCCGTGTTGGGCAGCATCCAAATCTTTGACCAGTCGATCGCCTGGGCCAGACCTTCGTGTCCGGGAGCTTTCGTTTGTACGCGCCGCACCGCCACTGTCACAATTTCACTGCCGCTCGCGGCGATACTCTGCTGCATCGCTTCGATGCTGGAATACTTGCCCGTCCCCGTCATCAGGCGCGAGCCAAAGGTGCGACCAGCGATGACGAGAGGCTGATCAATCGCTGAAAGCTCTTGTCTTGGAGAAGCCTGAAGAGACTTTGAACTGGAAGTAACAATCATAGCTGAGTGGGATGAATTGGATTGGGAGTAAAAGCGATCGCTGCGAAAATGCTTAAGGAGTGGGTCGGTTTTCTGCTGCAAAATTTGGTCTGCTAAAAGAGTCGCCGTTACTGGAGCAAGCAGAATGCCGTTGCGGTAGTGACCGATGGCTAAGGAAAGATTGTCGCAGGAACCCACCCCTAAAATCGGCTGCTCGTCTGGTGTGCCCGGGCGAAACCCCCACCAGAACTCTTCGATTGCCCACTCTTGCAACCCCGGGTAGAGCCGCATGCCCTGCTCTAGTAACTGATGAATCCCCGTCGGCGTGTTGTGAGGAGTCCAGCCGACTTCTTCCACCGTTGCCCCGACAAGTAAGCGTCCGTCTCGCCGAGGAACGAGGTAAACCTCTTCACCGTATAGGACTCGCTGTAGGGGGAAGGGTTGATGTGCCTCCCTCGGCATGCGGAGCGACAGCATTTGCCCCTTCACCGGACGCACAGGCAGGGGCAGCAGTTGATTAGCCCAGGCTCCGGTAGCCAGCACGTAGGTTTCGGCAGTCATCGGTCCTGCTGAGGTCAACAAGGTATCTACCTGTCCATGCTTTTGAGCAATTGCCTCCACCGTCACTCCTTCTTGGAGGTCGACCCCCAGCGAACGAGCCGCCTGCAACAGCGCTTTGGCTAAGCAGCGATTGTCCACCTGTCCATCTTCGGGATACCACCAGCCCCCCTGTACCTCTGCTCCGAGTCCGGGCTGATAGAGATTGATGGCCTCTCGGTCTAACCATACCGCTGAGGACTCGTCGTCAGCGGATGAAGACCCCTCAAAGGTAGGGGCGAGAATACCGCAGGGGAGGTAGCCCACATCCACGCCAGAAATTTCTTCAAGCTTCCGCGTCCACTCTCTGTAAAGCCAGCGAGAGTTGAAACACAGCTCCCGCATCGGACCCGGAGCCAGAGTTTCTGCATCAGGTGCTAACATCCCCGCCGCCGCATGAGTGGCGGCTTGGCTAAAGTCACGGCTTAGCACCGTAACGCTAGTTCCACGAAGCTTTAGCTCGACGGCGATCGCCAAACCAATAATTCCGCCGCCGATAATTAAAACTTTACTTGCTGCCTTCATGCCACCTCATTCACATTCACTAGGGTAAATACTTCTGCACGACATCCCAGCCCGTGAGGGAAACCAACACAAAGCCGAATAGCAGGACGATATTGGTGCCAACGTGGAGCGATCGTGCCCAAGTCCGCTTGGGACTGATTTGAGTCGCACTCCAGGCAGACAGCAGTACCAGCAACACAACCGTTACCCCGGCCACTAAATGGAGAGAGTGACCAAGGCTGCCATAGTATCCAATTGTGCCAACTAAACCGATGGTTAGCAGCAGCAGCACGAGAAACACCATCGCGGTTCCTATAATCAAGTGAAAAGGTCTCAGCCACGCAGGACGGCGATGATGTTGAGTTCGCCCGTAGAATAGCCAGCCTCCACTAGCTCCCAGTAACAGATAGGCCAACACCGACAAGCCCATTGACCAAGCCGCAATTTTCCAGAGCCATAGAAAAGACGGTAGATTCACAAGATAATCCTCACGCTTCTTCTAGCCTAAACGTTTAGAAGCCAAAAAAAGACTACCGCAAGGTAGTCCTATAGAATCAAGTTTTTTTAAAGAGGTTTAGCAAAAGCTTAAGGCTGTTGTTAAAGGAGTGACACTGGGAGTTTTATTATCAGTAGATTCTTTTTGTTTATGAGCGGTATTGGTTGTTGGCACCAACGGGGCATCTTCGTCAAGATCGTCCCCATCATCAATTCGCAAACGCTCGCAGGGGATGGTATCGGAAAGAATAGCACTTGCCATCATTCCTGTGTGAATTTCTAAGAGTGCGCTCGGTAGCGCCTCAAACACCAAGCGTTGTCCGGGAAAGACAACCCGCTCAAAATACCAGTTAGCAATATTGCTAATGCGAGCAATCTGAATCTGGTTGGTAGCATTGACATAGCAGCAAAGAAAGCTATTTCTTTGCCCGTTAGGGATGGGATCGAGAATTTGAGCCATAGCTATTAAGCCACTCTGATACTGGACGTGTGATTACGCCCTCTAAGCTAGCATTGCGCGATCCCGATTGGCTGTAAACGATAATACTAATCAGGTCAGGATCTGCCATCGCTAGCCAGCACACCCGAGTAGGTAAGCACTCTTAATACTTTATTAAGAATTTTTGACCCTGAAACCGCACTTTCGCTCAAAATTGTTTCGTCTTTCTGCCCGGAATAGGCCGGAGGGTGACCAAATTTATCTGTTTTCGATTTCTAAAACTTTACCACTTTCCAAGACATAAATTTGCTTAACCACTAGTTGATCGCTGAGAGCGATCCCGCTAAAGTTAAGATATGTAAAACAAATTCAGATTTACACCAGAAGGGAAAAGAGTTTGGTGGCTCCTCTCATTGAAGCTCAATATATCATCCTTCCGGCAGAGGTTCAATTGGTAAAACGAAGTTTTTAGCTCCATACCTGATAAATTCTCCATTGCCGCTATGTCACAGCGAATTCTTTACGTTCGTCTTCCCTGCAATCCCATTTTTCCGATTGGGGTTGTCTATCTTGCAGATCACGTACACAAGCTCTTTCCAGACCTTGAGCAGCAAATCCTTGATTTGGGAACGATTCCCCCCTTAGATTTCAATCGCGCTTTAGATGAGTGTATCGAAGAGTTTCAGCCGACGCTTCTGGTGTTCTCCTGGCGGGACATTCAAATTTATGCCCCCGTTGGCGGGAGAGGCGGCAACCCTCTCCAGAACGCTTTTGAATTTTATTACGCTAAAAATCCGCTAGTGAGGCTGCGCGGAGCTTTGGGAGGACTAAAAGTGACCACCGCCTACTACGGAGAACTGTGGCGGAACCAGAGTCTAATCAGACGCGGCTTAAAACGAGCTAGAAAATACAGTTCTCAGGCCCGCGCGGTTGTCGGTGGCGGTGCAGTCAGCGTCTTCTACGAGCAGCTAAAAGACAGCCTCCCAACAGGAACGATTGTTTCTGTTGGCGAGGGAGAAACTTTACTAGAAAAGTTATTGAGCGGGCAGAGCTATGAGAACGAGCGCTGTTATGTAGTCGGTGAAACTCAACCAAGAGAGCGCCTGATCCACGAGTGGCCGACACCGATCGAAAAGTCAGCCTGCAACTATGACTACATCGCTAGTATCTGGCCTGCTTTTGACTATTATCTCCAGGAAAACGATTTTTATATCGGGGTCCAAACTAAGCGTGGCTGTCCTCACAACTGCTGTTACTGCGTGTACACCGTTGTCGAAGGCAAACAGGTCCGGATCAATCCAGCCGATGAAGTTGTGGCAGAAATGCGCCAGCTTTATGACCGCGGCATTCGGAACTTTTGGTTTACCGATGCTCAGTTTATTCCGGCTCGCAGATTTATCAACGATGCGGTAGAGCTGCTGCACAAGATCCTCGAGTCTGGCATGAGCGATATTCACTGGGCAGCCTACATCCGCGCTGATAACCTCAGTCCTAAGCTGTGCGACTTGATGGTTAAAACTGGCATGAATTACTTCGAAATTGGCATTACCAGTGGTTCTCAAGAGCTAGTCCGCAAAATGCGGATGGGTTACAATCTGCGGATCGTTTTGCAGAATTGCCGAGACTTAAAGGCGGCGGGGTTTAATGATTTAGTATCGGTCAACTATTCGTTTAACGTCATCGACGAAACCACCGAGACCATCCGGCAAACCATCGCCTATCATCGAGAGCTGGAAAAAATTTTTGGTGCTGATAAGGTAGAGCCAGCCATTTTCTTTATCGGTTTACAGCCTCACACGCACCTGGAAGAATATGCTTTCCAGCACAAAATCCTCAAACCTGGATATAACCCGATGAGTTTGATGCCGTGGACAGCCAAGAAACTGCTGTGGAATCCAGAACCGCTCGGTTCTTTCTTTGGAGAAGTCTGCCTCCAGGCTTGGCAGCAAAATCCTCACGATTTTGGTCGGGAAGTTATGAGAATTTTAGAAGCTAGGCTGGGATGCGCTGATCTAGAAGAAGCACTCTCTGCTCCCATGCCGGACAAAAAGAAAGAGTTGTTAAAGATATCTTAAATTTCTTGAAACAAATGAGAAGATGGAGGATGAAGCTGTTTTGATTAGGCTTCACCTCAATTTTCCCCGCTCAATACTCAATCAGTTTTTATAAAAGTTCATCTCAATTTTTAAAATGCTAGAAGGCTCAATTTTACAAAAGCTAGATGAAGCCCATAAAGATAGCAACCGTCCTCTCAATCTGGGAGTTTACTACAAAAATACCCTCGTGGCCCTGTGCCACGCCCTAGAAGACTTTATTTTACAGGCGGAAAGCGCACCGGTGATGGTGACTGCCTTTCAGCGAGGGAAGTGGTATTTGCAAGAGGCAGAACGCTACGGAGATTTGGCGGATAAGGCCGATCACGTCGTGATTATGGCATCTCCGGATACAGGATTTCAAGCTCACCCGACCAGTAACCGTGCCAATGTGGATCTCGTGAGTTTGAGGCCAGAAGATCCAGTAGCGCAGGAGTGGCACCTGATGATTCTGTCGTCCACCTACAGCGCAATGGTGCTGTGTCAGGAGCTATCGGCAGCAGACTACGGCAGCAGCGGTCAGCCCGAAAATGACATCGAGCGAAAATTCTATGGGTTTTGGACCTTTGAACCCGATTTAGTCAAAGAAACCGTTGAGCTGGCGATCGCCCACATCCGCGAGTACGATTTAGAATTAGCTAACCAGCTCACGACCAAGCTAGAGATGATCGCGACCGAGATGCAGGGGCACCAGCAAGAAAGTTTGGGCTCCGTGGTGTCTCAGGTGGTTGAGTATCTGCAATCGAGCCAGGAACAGCTCTCTCAACTGCAAGAACCGGAGTCGGTCTCCTATTTGCCCAACTCCTCAGCGTTAGACGATAATCTGTTATCTAACGAAACGCAGGCGTTTTTACGCATGGCCCAGTTAATTGATCGAGCAGATGTCAAGAATCCCAGGGCAGCGGCGGAAGTTGCGGCCCTAACGGAAATGATGGCCCAGCTCCTCGATTTACCAGCCTGGCAGCAAAAGCGCCTGCGGCTAGCGAGTCTGCTTCATCGCTTAGTCCCCTCTTTAGGAGGAACCGTCGCTTCAAAGAACGACGATGCCGCGCCTCACTGTCAGCTTGTCCCGGGGGTGCAGGCGCTGCGCGTCATGCCTCGGATGCGGGCGATCGCCGAAATTATCACTCACCAGACCGAGCGTTGGGACGGTACGGGATTTCCTGGTGGGATCGGTTACGACGCGATTCCCCTAGAGTCAAGAATTTTAGGGATCGCGGTTTTCTTCCAGGAGCAGGTTAATCGAATTCGTACCCACGGGCAAGACAACGGCATTAGTCGAGAAGAAGCGTTATCTCAGGCCTTGGCCAACTGCCAAGAACAAGCGAGTCTTGCCTTTGATCCCAAACTGGTAGAAGCGATGGGAGTCCTAGTTATGGGTATGCAGCAAGGAATGAATTTGGAGGTGCAGCAGCCTAAGATCACCGCCGGAATGTGGTTAGTAGAGGCAGCTCCCGTTCCTGGGGCAAACGCCACTGTATAAATTTAAAGAGGTGCAGGCAGGAGGAATGATAGAAGCAATTCGCGCTGGCAAAAAAAAGCAATTAGCAGGTGTAGAACTACAGGATGAAGATCTTTCTGAAGCTCAGCTTGAGCGAGCTAATCTGGCAGGAGCCAATTTAGTCGGAGTTACTCTAACCCACTCTTGTTTACAGGGCGCTCGTTTAGATGGAGCCAATTTGCTCGGTGCTGAACTAAGAGCAAGCGATCTGCGAGCCAATTTTCTTGGGGCTAACCTAATGCAGGCCGATTTAAGAGAAGCCGACCTGCGGGGCAGTAATTTGCGGGGCGCCAACTTGATGGGCGCCAAGTTGAGTCAGGCATCGCTAGCCGGAGCCTTCTTGAGTGGCGCTAATTTGACCAGCGTTAACCTTCAGGGAGTCGATCTCCGAGGAGCCGATCTCCGAGGAGCCAACTTAAATAGCGCTAACTTAAAAGGAGCGAATCTCGCTCAGGCAGATTTGCAGGGAGCGAGCTTAAGCGAATCCAACCTAGAGGAAGCGGATTTGAGAGGAGCGACCCTATCGGGGGCTAACCTGACAGGAGCTAACCTCCTGTGTGCTGAGCTAGAAGGAGCCAATTTAGAGGGCGCAATTTTAGAAAAAACCTGTTTACTCGGAACAGCGATTAATCGGCATTAAGAATCTGTCGCTCCGCGACGGGAAAATAGTTGCTGCGTAACGGGCAAAGGGGAAGGAGGAAAGGGAGAGACTTGACAGTGATCCCAGCTAGTTGGTTCGGTCACTAGTCGCTGTTTGCCCTTTCCCCTTTGCCCAGCGCCTAGGGCACTTCTGCTTTGGTGACCGAGCGCTCGTTGATTCCCATAGTAAGCTGCAATGGTTGACGTTCAGGATAGGCTCTTGCTACCTGACGGTAGACTTCGTAATTCGTCGGGAAAGTCACCTGTTGGTCTCCTTGGCGATAGCTGATCCGATAGTCTGCTGTTCGCCGCAGTTCTGGTCGGTCTATCTCCTCTCCTGGCTCCTGGCGCTGTTCTATTTGCTCAGGGGTGGGTCGGGGGGGAACAGCAGGCCACCACAGCCCTTTTTCGTCAGGACCAACGACGGCTTCTGGTGACTTTAATCCGTTACGGCTAATTAATGTATTAGAGGTAAAGGTTTCGAGGCGGGGAATTCTATCTCTATCTTGGTAGTATTTGACCTGCCAAGTCAGAGTAGTCTCGACCGTTGCTTCATACTGATTGGTTGTTACTGTCTGACAGCCATAAAGCCCCAAGATGACTCCGGCTATGACTGCCTGACGACAGAATAAAGGCATTGGGTAAATTGGTATTGTTGTTACATTTGATAGGGAAGCTGATGCAATTTGCTCCTCTATATCCAGTTTTATATCGTATTCTTAAACCCGCTTTTCCTCTCTGTCTGTGGAGCGGTGCTGAAGACCGACGAGCGGTTGCTCTGACTTTCGATGACGGTCCCCACCCTCAATATACTCCGGCGCTATTAGAGGTACTCAACCACTATCAGGTGCGAGGAACCTTCTTTTTATTGGGCGATCGCGTTCGTCGCTACCCGGACCTAGCAAGAAAAATTGCTCAACAGGGACACTGGATTGGTCTTCATGGATATACTCATCAAGCTTTCCCCTTTTTGAGTCAGGCCGCGCTTAGCCAGAGTTTACTCGCTACTCAAGCAGCTATTGCTCAAGCCTGCCACATTCCTCCCCGTCAAGTCTGCGATGTCAGACCTCCTAATGGTTTATTCACTCCGCAAATTCTTAGGCAGCTACGTGCTGAAGGCTATCGCATAGTGATGTGGAGCGTTGTTCCAGAGGATTGGGTTCGTCCAGGAATTGCGGCTGTGCAACGGCGAGTCCTTTCGCAGCTTCACAACGGGGCTCTGATCGTTTTACATGATGGTTCTTGTGGAGGACAAGATGTGGTTCAAACCTGCGCTGCTCTGATCCCTCAGCTTTTAGCACGGCATTACCGCTTGGTTACAGTTGCCCAAATGTGGCAAACCTAGGGAAATAGGTTGACATTAAAGCAGGTCAAGAGCCCAGGGAAGAAGGAAACAAGCAAAATCCCTCAACTATTCACTTTTGCTCAGGCTCCGCTTGACACAAACTTTACATCAGCGCCGTTTTACTATCGCTTACTCCAATAACTATTACAATAACTAAAGCTTACTAAACTAAAATGGCGCTCAACGGCTGGATCTGTTAAGAAATTGTTAGTGTCAGAGCACAGCAAGAAAAGATTGTTAAACTTAACCTACAGTGAATAATTCAGAATTAAAGAGCTTGAATTAGCTAGGCTAGTACTCAGGGCCGTTTGTTCTCGATTGAGGCATAAGAGGCGCGAGGAGCGTAAAACTCTTCGTTAGCAAGTGAAATAGTTTGAATCTATGTATGATACTTGTTAAGTATAAAATTTATTACATTATGCACTGACGTAATTAAATTTCTTCAGCCATTTGCTGTAATCAAAGCTACAATCGAAAAAGTTTTTTACTGCACCTGAATCGCTCTTATCCTGGTCAACTAAGTTAGGCCACTGCTTTAGCTGCTGGCTCGGCGTTACCCGATCAGGAAGCGATCTCTTGAGTAAGCAAAAAACGTACACGATAAACTTACCTAGCTGGTTAGTTTAGGCACACTATCTTTTAGTTTGCACTGAAGGAGCAAGAGGAAAACGGCATGACGCAGGCTAACGAAGTTCTCGCAACTATGACTCAGCCGCCCGATGAGTTTGAAGTTTTATTTGACGAAGCAGGAACTGCCAAAGGTGAATTAGACTCGGCAGCTTCCGAATCAGGACAAAAAAGTAAAAAAGCGAAAAATCGTCGGCGCGAACCGGGGAAAAAAAAGCTTTACACGGAAGATTCAATTCGGATCTATCTTCAAGAGATCGGTCGTATCCGGCTGCTGCGAGCAGAAGAAGAGATTGAACTAGCCCGCAAGATTGCTGACTTACTGGAGTTAGAAAGAACCCGCGAACGACTCGTCGATCAACTGCGGCGCGAACCAAAAACTTTAGAGTGGGCGCAGGCAGCGGAGATGGAGCTACCTGCCTTTCGCAGACGGCTCTTCGTCGGACGGCGTGCCAAGGACAAGATGGTACAGTCCAATCTTCGTCTTGTTGTCTCAATTGCCAAAAAGTATATGAACCGAGGCTTGTCTTTCCAAGACTTGATTCAGGAAGGTTCTCTTGGCTTGATTCGAGCAGCCGAAAAATTTGACCACGAGAAGGGATATAAATTCTCAACCTACGCCACCTGGTGGATTCGGCAGGCAATTACGCGAGCGATCGCCGACCAGTCTCGCACTATTCGTCTCCCTGTTCACCTCTACGAAACCATTTCTCGCATTAAGAAAACCACCAAAGTGCTCTCTCAAGAAATGGGGCGAAAGCCGACAGAGGAAGAGATTGCTGAGCGCATGGAAATGACTATCGAGAAACTGCGCTTTATTGCTAAATCCGCTCAACTACCGATCTCTTTAGAAACTCCCATTGGCAAGGAAGAAGATTCTCGCTTGGGCGACTTTATCGAAGCCGATGGCGAAACGCCTGAAGATGAAGTCTCTAAGAATCTGCTCAGAGAGGATCTCGAAAGCGTTCTTGATACGTTAAGTCCTAGAGAACGAGACGTACTGAGGTTGCGCTACGGCCTAGACGATGGCCGGATGAAAACCCTCGAGGAAATTGGTCAGATCTTTAATGTCACTCGCGAACGGATTCGCCAAATCGAGGCTAAAGCGCTGCGTAAGCTACGACATCCTAACCGAAACAGTATTCTCAAAGAATACATTCGCTAACGTCAACTTTTGAAGCTCCCAAAATCGAGGATGGAGCCGTTTGGGCGGCTTGTTAACGAGTCAGCCGGTTAAATGTTTGGCGCCATCCTCCAGCTTCTCACGAAAAAAACTGGGTTGAAAACACCCAGTTAAATAGAAAGACAGAGGTTGTTGTAAATCAAGGAACTACATTAAGCCCCAGAAGTGCAGCACTCCTTCACCCGAAACGTACTCGATGATTAACGCAGCCGCAAATCCAATCATGGCAAGACGGCCATTCCAGTTCTCGGCTTGAGGAGTAAAGCCGAACTTGATGTCGTTACGGTTTTCCTTGTTCATGGTTTCCATAATCATTCCCCTTGTGGTTACGTTTTGTAAACAACGTAAACAAATGTAACTGATAATTTGTCGAGGCGCAACTGTTCCCAGAAAAATTGGAATTGAGGATTCTTGCAATCTGAGATGCCTCTCATTTTAGTCTTCGTCCGAACTCAGGATTTGCGGGACTCTGAAGAAGTCGCCTTCTCTTGCTGGCGCTTCGTTTAGCAGGGCTTCTCGCTCTGTAACCGGCTGTAATTCGTCTGGACGCATGACGTTACTGACGTCAATGGCCCTTGAGGTGGGCGGGACATCATCGGTATCCAGCTCGCTCAACTGTTCAAAATACTCTAAAATGCTGCTGAGCTGAGTCGTAAAAGTCTCTTCTTCTTCCGGTGTCAGTTCTAAGCGAGCGAGACGGGCTACTTTTTGCACTTGCTCTTTGTCAATTGTCATTGTTTCGGTTGGTAGCTAGTAAAGATCGACAAGCAACGGTAAATAATTAAGCGATCTCGGGCTGACAAGAACATTAAGATTTGCTCAAGTCAGCCTATTCCTCGATAGTATTGGCACATACCTAAAAGGCAGCAGTGCAGCTAGAAATACACGTCCATTTCGGAGCGTCCGGTGGTTTTGAGCCAGTTTTGTGCCTCAATGTAGTTGTTTGGGGCAATACGAATAGCTTGCTTCCAATATTCTGCCGCTTTGTCAAACAGGTCTTCTGCTTCTTCTGAACGGCCACCCTCTTTTAGCTTCTCCCCTTGATGATGATACAGCACGGCAATATTATTGAGCGCCTGTGGCATTTTCGGATTCAGATCGATGGCCTCAAAGTAGTACTTCAGCGCTTTCTCGTACTCTCCATTGCTGGCATGGATAAGACCAGTATTGTAAAGAATAAAGCTGCGGTCGATCGGATTTTCCTCGAGCTTGAGAGCTTCTTGGTAGTTTTCTAAAGCCTCGGCGTATTCGCCATCTGCTTGAGCAGACATACCATCGCGGTAATACGCAAAAGCTTCTTTGGCCTGCTTGTTCGTCGGCAGAACTTTCAAAATCATATCTGCCATGACGGTGAAGCTCTTATCAATAAAATTATCGTTCCGCTGTGTTCTAGGCATGGTTAGTTCTTGACGAGATTCTAATAAACGATCCTATCTTTATATTGAGCGAACTGCACACGAGCAGTAGAAAGGACAGGGGAAATTGTAGAGTGAATGACGCTCAGCCTGCCGGAGGCAGCTCTGGCAGAACACTGAGTTCCTGACTCAGGATTCTTCCGGTACATTCTATCTTGCCCCAGCGCTTTATTCTGCTTCAACTTGAAAGGTGTTGCGCTCGAGGGGCGTAAACTCAATTTGACAGCGGGGAAGAGGAGCACTAAAATCACAGGTATAAGTAGCTAAGCACTGTTGTTGCTGATTAAAAACTCTCAGATTGTACTGATAATCTCTGGCGACTGTTCCAAAATTGTTAACAAAGCGATAGCGTTTTAAGTAGTTTAATAGAGACCAAAGCTGACGGTTGACGACAAGATCGATACGACGTGCTTGCCGATCCGCTCTCCAGCTACTAATGAGCTTACCCGAAAACGGGTCGAACTGTGCTTTCGCCCACCAAAGACTAGGAATTGTTGATCCTGTGGCGCTGATAGTTTCCTCATTGAAAATGTTGTTCGTCGTTAACGGCGCACGGCAAGCAGCCGACACGGGAGGCTGAGCCGAGGCAGGAAGGTTAGCCAACAGAAGCAACACTGGTATCCAAGCAGCTATCTTACTCATCGCTCAATATTGCAAACTGTTGTCATACAGCATCCTCGCTTTGAAGTGACTAATTTTTGATGCTTACTCCCACAGCCGACGACGAGGAGAACCATTGAGGCGCTGATGAGTATCGGCTAGCAGCGAGGGAATATTTAATCCTTGGGGACAGCGGGGTAAACAGTCACCGCAGCTAGTGCAGCGATCGCCTTTGCGCCCCCAAAACCAGTGACCAGCGTTTTCAAACATGCGGTAGCGGTATTGGCCAAAATCGGTCATATCATAAGCGACCGCCAAGTTCCGCAGCCGCAGTACTTCTGGAATATTAATTTGCTCGGGACAGGGCAGGCACTGATAACATTGGCTACAGCGCTCTGTCCCAAGTGTTTGCTGAAGGTGACCCTCTAGGCGAGCGAGAGCGCTGCTTTCTGCGGTTGTCAACGGCTTGTCATTGGCGACAAGGGGAGCAGCGAGTTCCTTGGGGTTTGCCGGACCAACGCTGAGAGTGGTGATGCGGCGATCGCTCAACAAAAAGCGGGTGTTCAGCTCCAGAGGAGAAAACGGCTGGCAGAGCTGCACTAACGTTGGGGGAGGAGTATACAAACGACCTCCTTTGTCGGCAGGAGAAATGATAAATATGCCCATGTCCCTTTGAAAGGCTCGTTCAATGGCGATTTGATGGCGCTGGAAAAATAAATAATAGTGAAGATTAACAAACTCAAACAGCTCTGTGTCGATCGCCGCGAGAATGAGCTCTAAAGCTCCGTGAGTCGAAAAGCCAACGTGATGCACTTGTCCATCGGTAATCGCCTCTCGTACGGCCTGCATACAGCCATTTGGCTTGGCGATCCAAGCCAGATGCTCCCAGGTGTTGAGGCCATGAATCGCCAGACAGTCTAGATAGTCGAGCTGGAGGCGCTCTAAGGACTGAGCAATTCCTCGGCGCATCGAGGCCGCATCAGCCGTTGGAGGCAGTTTAGTGGTGACGATTAGCTGCTCTCTTGGGACAGCTAACTGCGTCAGAGCTAGGCCGAGGTATTGCTCGCTTTTTCCGTATCCCTGAGCTGTTTCTAAATGATTAATGCCTTGGGCAACGGCCTGCTCGATTGTTTGCTGAGCCTCTAGCTCAGAAGCTAAGCAGCGCATGGTTCCTAAGGAGAACACTGATATCTGCAAATTGGTTCGTCCAAACCGCCGATAGCGCATGTCTGTGTCGCTCTAAACTTTACTCTCATCCCACGGCTCAACACTCTCAACGATCCTCATGAAGACGCTTGACGAGCTTCTCCCCAACATAGCCAGTCAGAGCTCCGCATGGCTCAGCGTCTCAGCACCCATGAAAACTTTATGAATCACCGCCGCCCGAACGTCCCCGCTGAATAATATCTTCAGGGCGGAGATTAGCCACAAACTCTTTGAATGCCTGCCTTTCTTCCTCATCGGCATCTCTATCAACCGGAATCGACGCATCTGCTACCACTTCCTCTAATACCCAAATGGGGCTGTCGGTACGAAGGGCAATGGCGATCGCATCGCTCGGGCGACAGTCAATTTCTTTCTTAACCTCTCCTCTCTGGAGAGACAGGACAGCATAGAAGGTATTGTCCTGAAGCGAATGGATAATGATTTTCTCTAAGTCCATCTCCCAGGCATCGAATAAATTTACGATCAGGTCGTGGGTGAGGGGGCGCGGAGATTTTTGGTTTTCTAAAGCACTAATAATCGACTTTGCCTGATCCTGACCAATATAGATGGGGAGAGCACGCCGCTCCGAGCCGTCTTTAAGTAATACAATGGGGCTTCTAGTAACGGCATCTAGAGCAATACCAGCAACTTTCATTTCTATCATTGACTTAGCCTCTAAAACACGGTTGGCACTAAATAAAGACAGACTCAATTCCGATCTTATTGGGCTAATACTCAAGGTACACTGTCGAAGCCGGAGGGGGAAAGGGGCAGCAGCGCATTGAGCCGCCGCGAGCGACGGCACCCATTTTAAGGAGCGGGCTTCTCCGACTGCCTCGATCACTACAATCATGAGCTTATGCCTCAGCGCTCATTCAGCCATTATGTCCTCTCACAGTATGCCCAAGCATAAGACTAATAAGTTCAACTTAAACGAAAAATGTCTACAATGGCAGTGCGTACAGACGATTCATTTTGTTTTGATTATCTATTTCCATTCTAAAAACCGTGTTTACTGGATTAGTACAATCTTTAGGAATCCTTCAACTCATTGGCAAAGAACAATATAAAATCACGCTCTCAGGAAGTCACTCTGGCCTTATCTTATCCGATTTAGCCATCGGTGACAGCGTAGCGGTAGATGGCGTTTGTCTGACGGTGGAAGAAAAAATCCTTGATGGGTTTGTCGCGACCGCTTCTCCAGAAACGTTAGCTCGAACAACGTTAGGGCAGCGCCACCGGGAGGCCTCTGTGAACCTAGAAACCTCGATGCGGGTTGGCAGCAAGCTAGGCGGTCATTTTGTGACGGGTCATGTAGATGGCGTTGGCTGCTTAGTAGAATTACTGCAAACGGCGCAGGCTTGGGAAATGACCTTTGCTGCTCCGCCATCGAACGCCCAACAGTGGCAGCGCACCATTGCTCGCTATTTGGTGCCAAAAGGCAGTATCGCCGTCAACGGTATTAGCTTAACGGTGGCAGCCTGCGCCACCGACAGTAGCTGGTTCAAGGCAGCCGTCATCCCGCACACCTATGCAGAAACCAATCTCTACACTCTCAAACTGGGCGATCTGGTCAATTTAGAGGGCGATATTTTAGGGAAATACGTTGATAAGCTGATTAGCGATCGCCTTCCTGACGCAGCTCAAGAGCCCCAAGAAGCGATCAATTTCTCTTTTCTAGCAGAAAACGGCTACCTATAGCGCCTGCGGGACGGGGAAAGGGTTGAGGAAACTCGCCATTTTGCCTCTTCCCCGTCGCGAAGTGACTTACTTGATATCCGCTTCCGCTATTTCTTCTAGAGAACGCATCATTTGCTCCATTGCGTACTCCAGGTGAAGCCCGGCATCGACGGCTACCCAACCGGAATGAGTGAGGTGTCGCCACTCAAAATGGAGATGAGGCCCCGTTGAATATCCAGTATTGCCCACGAGCCCAATCACTGTTCCTTGGTCAACCCAGTCGCCAAGGTTGACCAAAATCTTCGAGAGATGAGCATAGCGCGATTCTTGGGTTCCTGCCTCGTGGCGCAGAACGACCGTTAATCCGTAGCCGCCCAAGGAATCAGCAACAGCCACTTCCCCAGAATAAGCAGCCAGAACAGGCGTCCCCATTGGGGCTGCCAGATCGGTTCCGGTGTGCATCCGCTGCGTTCCAGCAATCGGATGAACGCGCCAGCCGAAGGCAGAACTAACGGTCGCCGGAATCGACAAAGGAAACAGCAGGGCGGTATCTCCGTTATCAGGTAACTGAACCGTTGCCCGGTGATACTGAGGAGGAACGGTGGCGGCGGCTGGCGTGACCCCAGAACTACTAATTCCTTGTTGAGAGACTCTGCTAGCGATAGCGGCGGGAGCGGCAGGCAAGCCTCCCGTTGCTGCCGGGGCTGGCTGAGGAGTCAGCTTTGGCTGAGCGACGCTACCACAGTTGCCGCTTTGGAGTTGACCATTACTCACCACCGTTGAGCATCCCGTTGCCCGTTCTGTTAAGACTACGGCAGCAGGCGGTGAAGCAAGAGCTTGCCCTGAGTAGCGAGTTGCGTCTACAAAACTATTTTTCCCTTTCGGTTGCTGAGCAATTGACGCAGAGGAAGCAGACGCTGGCAAAGACGCGGGAGTAGATACCGAGGGGACAATGACCTGCGGAGCCGGTAAAGGCTGAGTGACCCGTGGCTTTGGTGCTGGAGTTGGGACTAATATCGGAGCGGGAGTAACGGGAGCTGTTTGAGGTGGAGACATGAGCAGGAGAGGATCAGAGGCTAATGAGCCTGTAGCGACGGCTGATTGCCCCCAGAACAGAGATCCTAGAAGCCCAATAGTGAAACTAAATCCTTGCCCAAAATAGCCCTTGAGGGTCGCGGCTTTTGAATTAAGTTTTTGAAAGGAATGCTGAGTCATCTGGGGCTCGCTTTTTGTGTGAGTAGAAATCAAACAGACAGCAATCGGCATCTACCAAATACTTGCTGACTCATCATAACGAATTGCAGCAGGAGAAACTTGGCTAGATCTAAAAAATAAATAGAAAATCGGAAAAAATCAATGCGGAATCTTTAGATTTCGTAACCAAGGCTCACAGCACCAGGACTTAGCTCAATTTCGGCGGCGGCTCCAGAAGACTGTAGGCGGACGCACAGCTTCCCCTGAGCAGTTACCCCTGTCACCACTCCAGAGCTCCCATTAATCGCAATCCTCCGCCCTTGACTTGCAAAGAGCTTGAGGTACTCAACCAAAATAGTGTCAATGCCGCTAGACAAGTAACGGCTGTAGCCCTGAAATACTCCCCAAACAGCGATCGCCGCCAACGCCTCTAGGGACGTAATTAGATGACCTGGAAAGCGGTGTAAATTAATTCCCGCTGCTGGCACTGGATTAGCCCAGTTAAGGCCAATGCCAATGACTGCTTGCGTAATTTGCCCAGAGTCTAACCGAGTCTCGCTCTTAATGCCACCGAGCTTGCGTCCTTGTAAAATTAAATCGTTAGGCCATTTGAGCAGCACAGGAACGTGGTGGTGACGCAGGGCGTTAGCCACTCCCCAGGTACTCAAGAAAGTGAGATGAGCAGCATCGGCTGCTCGAATGTGAGTATTTAAAGCCACAGATAGATATAGTCCGCCTGGTGGAGATTGCCACTGTCTACCCCACTGCCCCCGTCCGGCGGTTTGAGAGCGAGCGATTGCCGCTGCGGGGATTTCTCCTCGAGCCACAATTTCCCACAGTTTTTCGTTTGTTGAAGAGATGGTGTTATAAATATGCACAGGAATCCTTCTTGCCTGATTAGCAGGAAGTTTCATCATCATATCCCGATATTCCTGCCACAGAAAGAAACTTGCTACTGTTTTTGTTGGGTCAGCTACCATAGGTGAAGACAAAATAATCAACGATTCATCTAATACTCATCACTAAAATCTAGAATCGACCAAGGAAAGCTGAGGTCAAGACAAGTTGCCATTAACGACGAAGTAAGTTGTTCTCGACACTTCTTGTCACCCTTTCTTGATTAGCTGCGTCGGTTCTACATTCTGTTCAATTCAGCACGAGGTGTACGCTTTTGGTATCTACTTATCCTCAAACCCTAACTTCTCAGTGGCAGTGGCAAGGCAATGACAAGTCTTACTTAACCTGTAGCTTACTGCAAGACTGGCAGCACGGCTTTTTTACCCGTCACTGGGGTTGCCCTCCAGAGGAGTTAGTCGCGGTTTTACACCCCGAAGCTCACGCTTACCGCGTCCAGCAGGTGCATGGAAAGGTGGTACTGTCTGTGACCAAAGCCCAAGCGCTTACGCAGGAGAGTTTTCCTCCTGCTGATGGAGTCGTTACGGATGCCGAACAGCAGGCGGTGTGGGTTGCCAGTGCTGACTGTACTCCGGTTCTGATTGGGGATGTGAAGACTGGGCAAGCGGCGGCAGTTCATGCTGGCTGGCGAGGAACGGCACAGCGGATTGTGCCTGAAGCGATCGCTCAATTTCTCACTGCTGGTAGTGCGCTAGAGAACCTTCGCATTGCCATGGGACCAGCGATTGCTGGGGAAGTTTATCAGGTTTCTGAATCTGTCGCGGCAGAAATCGGTGCCAGCATCTTCCCTGCTTTAGAAGACGTTTTAGAAGCTCTCTGGCATCTTCCGCGATCGCCACTACTCAGAGATCCGCAACCGGGGAAAGTGCGGATCGATGTCCGGCAAGTTAATGCTCTCCAGCTTCAACAGATGGGGATTAGAGATGAACAAATGGCGATCGCTCCTTACTGTACCTATCAGCAACCAAAGTATTTCTTTTCCTACCGTCGCAGCCAGCAGAAACAGGTGCAGTGGTCTGGAATTGTCAGTGGTTAACCATCAATTTTGTTTGGTTTGCTGTTGATGGAGTCATCGTTTGCTGAAGGTGACTGTGGAACTCTCAAGCCTCAATCTGATCCCTGTACAATAAACAGGATTGGGAATTTTTGCTTTATATGGATCAATGGTTCAAACAATATTGCCCTCGTCTTCTTTGATGGCTGGATTTCGCGCTCTCTCCGATCCGATTAGAATTCAGGTATTGGAACGGCTGCGTTCTCAGGAGCTGTGCGTTTGCGAACTTTGTGAGCAACTAGGGACTCCTCAATCTAAACTGTCTTTTCATTTAAAAACCCTTAAAGAGGCTAATTTAGTCCGCGCTCGTCAGCAAGGACGTTGGATTTACTACAGTCTGAACCTCCCTCAGTTTGTGCACTTAGAGCAGTATTTGTCTGAGTATCGACGTTTCACCTCTGTGTTACCAGCACGAAACTGCGACGAGACGCTGTAATGCTCTTAGGCAAGGAGCATCGACACGAGGCGATCGCCTATTTAACTACCGCCAGCGTCATTTCTACATCCTTAATCAGATTATTGCTCTAAAGATATGCTGAAATGGCATTCACTTTCTTTGCTTATTGTGCAACGAGCGATCGCATTCCCCAAAAAATTAAATTAGCATCTATTTTGATTGCTGCCGCTACTTCTGGAAACTGTACCTGAACAAAGTGCATGAGCACAGTGGCATCGCCGCCAGTGAGGAGAATTTGACTGTCTAGATACTGCTGTTGCCAGTCTTGGATAAAATCTTTGAGGCCTGCTAGTAGAGTATATAGAACGCCGCTGCTAATTGCCTCAGATGTCTCTACTGCCCATCGCTGCGGTAAGTTTTGGATCTGTACTGCTGGTAGCGCTGCCGTTTTTTGAGTGAGGGACTGTAGCTGTAGCCTCAACCCTGGTAAAATAGCACCGCCAACAAACCTCTGTTCGCTAGCCCCCGTAAAAGTTAAAGCAGTACCAGCATCGATGATCAAACAGGGACACCTATCAGTAGAAACGGCCCCCCACAGAGCTAAAGCGCGATCGATGCCCATTGTTTGATACAGTCCTGGTAGGGGAATATCGGCTAAAGTAATTACTCTTGCCCGAGGATAAGCTTGCCAAAGAGCTGTTTGCTGAGGCACGACTGAGGCAATGTATAACGGTAAGCGGTCGAGAGGCGTTGCTGCTGCGGCGGTCGATTGATGGGGGCTGTTCCAGGTCTGTATGAGAGTTTTCTGGTGAAACTTGGCCCAGTGCAGCCTGGAGTTGCCGATCATCAAGCCTAGCCAGTCTTTCTTAGCGGAGTTATCCATGAGCAAGACTCAGATTAAACGTCACTTCGCTCAACTATAAGTTTTTTAATATTTCGTTACTAAGCGAGCGTGTCACAATGAAAGAAAAATAGCTAAGGAGAGGGATATGGTAGCAACGCCGATACAAACCACTAACCGGTTAACAATACAAACGGCAGAGGTTGTGGCACAGACGACCACAATTCGCTCCCTCGATTGGGACCGCGATCGCTTTGATATTGAGTTTGGCTTACAGAACGGCACCACCTACAACTCCTTTATTGTTCGCGGGGAAAAAACGGCCCTCATAGACACCTCCCACGAAAAATTTCGTCAGCTTTATCTAGATACATTAACGGGTTTAATCGACCCCACAGAAATTGATTATTTAATTATTAGTCATACAGAACCCGATCACAGCGGTTTAGTTAAAGATGTCCTTCAGCTAGCGCCTCAAGCTGTGGTAGTGGGGGCGAAAGTGGCGATTCAATTTTTAGAAGATTTAATCCATCAGCCCTTTGAGCGCAAGATTGTGAAAAACGGCGACCAGCTAGACTTGGGCAACGGTCACGTCTTAGAATTTGTCAATGCGCCCAACCTCCACTGGCCCGACACCATCTTTACCTACGACCACGAAACGCAGACCCTATTTACCTGCGATGCCTTTGGCATGCACTACTGCTCAGATAATCTCTACGACGAAGATTTAACAGCTATTGAAGCCGATTATCGCTTCTATTATGACTGTTTGATGGCTCCCAACGCTCGCTCCGTGCTGTCTGCCCTTAAGAGGATGGATAAGCTCGGGGAGGTCGTGACGGTGGCAAACGGTCACGGTCCTCTGCTGCGGCACAACGTTGACGAACTGATTGGTCGCTATCGTAGCTGGAGTCAGGCTCAGGCCAAAGCAGAAAAAATGGTAGCTGTTTTTTATGTGTCCGACTACGGATTCAGCGATCGCCTCTCCCAAGCCATTGCCAAGGGCATCACGAAAACTGAGGTGGCGGTGGAGATGATTGACCTGAAATCTGCCGATCCGCAAGATGTTCACGAACTCGTTAGTCGGGCAGCAGGGATTGTTTTAGGAATGCCGCCAATCGCCAACACAGAAGCCATTACTAAGAATGTAGGCACCGCCTTAGCAGCGGCTAGCAACAAGCAGACAGTTGGGATGTTTGAATCCTACGGAGAAGATGACGAACCGATCGATCCGCTACTGACCAAGTTTCGGGATGTGGGTCTTAAGGAAGGATTTCCCGCCATTCGCATCAAAGCGACTCCGAGTGAAGCAACCTACAAGCTGTGCGAGGAAGCCGGAACGGATTTAGGGCAGTTGCTGATGCGCGATCGCGCCATCAAGCAGATGAAGTCGCTAGATACCGATCTAGACAAAGCGATGGGGCGCTTGAGTGGCGGACTGTATATTATTACTGCTCAAAAAGGCGATGTTAAAAGCGCAATGCTGGCTTCTTGGGTGAGTCAAGCGAGCTTTGAACCTTTAGGAATTACCATTGCCGTTGCCAAAGATCGGGCCATCGAATCGCTGATGCAGGTCGGCGATACCTTCGTCTTGAATATTCTCGAAGAGGGGAACTATCAGCATCTGATGAAGCATTTTCTCAAGCGCTTTAAGCCCGGTGCTGACCGCTTTGCCGGAGTAAAAACGCAAACGGCCCAAAATGGGTCTCCCATCCTCACCGATGCCCTCGCCTATATTGAGTGTGAAGTCGTCAGCCGCATGGACTGCCCTGACCACTGGATTGTGTATAGCCGAGTAGATTCGGGTCGCGTTTCTAACCCGGACGCGATTACAGCAGTTCACCATCGCAAAGTTGGTAATCATTACTAAAGGTCTTGAACGACAAAAAGCGACGGTAACCTAAGTCTTGAGTTTTTTGTTCTCTATTACTGGTCATTTGGATCAACCACAAATGACCAGTGACAAACAACCAGCGATAAATCATGCTTGGTTTAGAAAGAGGAAAACTGAAATTTATTCCCCACAATCCAGAGTGGCAAAAGTTATTTGAGGAAGAAAAGCAGAGATTGCAGGCGGCTATTGGTAGTGATGTTTTAGAGATTCAGCATGTCGGCAGTACGTCTATTCCCGGCATCATTGCTAAACCAATTTTGGATATCGGTATTGCCGTTGCGAATTTTGAAGCCGCCGCCGTCTGTATAAAACCAATGGAGAAGCTTGGCTACAGCTACAGAGGGGAAAACGGTATCCCGCGCCGACACTTCTTTGCTCGAGGAGAACCGCGTACTCATCACGTTCATATTTTGGAAATTACAAGCTGGGACTGGCAAGGACACATCCTGTTTAGAGATTATTTAATTCAGCACCCAGCAGTGGCTCAAGAGTACGTGCAATTGAAGCTGAAGTTGTTGGAGCAATATGGGGGCGACCGCGATGCTTATCAAGTTGGTAAAAGCAGTTTTATTGAACAGCAAGCGTTAAACCAGCTCAAAGAAAAACCTATGAGCTAAGGAGAAATTCAATTCCGACTCCAGCACAAATGCTAACTTGCTTTATCCTCAGCTACTGGGCAACAAAAATGTACTTACCCATTAATCTGGTTCGTGTAGATGAACGGACAGATGAAGTATTTTTTCTAGCAGGAGAAGAAACAGAAAGCTTGATTTTTCCCGATGGACAATGGAGATATCTATGAGCAATCCTAATTTTAAAGCTATGTCTCGTCAAGAACTACGAGCCTATATTCTTGAGCATAGAGAAGATGAAGAGGCTTTTTATATCTATATGGATAAAGTTACTGCTGAACCTGGAGAAATTTTTCCAGCACCGCAAATGCTTAACGATCTTAAACACTTTCCTGAACTGTTAAAAAAACATCTTCAAAATAAGTCCCGTTAGAGTAAGCAATTATGCCAATATAAAGCAAAAAATGAAGCTATTTATAGCCATCTGTCAATTTCCTACCAGTGCTGACATTAACAGCAACTTTCAGTGTGTATCTCAGCTTATGAAGAATGCCCAGGAACAAAGCGCTGATGTAGCTCACTTTCCATTAGTTGCCCGAATTCATTAGCGCTAGAGAGTTGCTGGGGTAGCTTCTTTGTTCGCGCCGATGGCGTGATCACAGGTCAGCTTGAGCGTTATAGTACAGGTATTTTGCTGTCGATCATGGACACAGAGTTAGACCTTTACGACTCGATGCTCCCTTGGCGCGAGCGTGCTTTAGCAGGCATTCTTCACAGTGGCTCGTTGGCTCACGATGAACGCTCAGAAAAACGCACTTAGGTATGAAGGAAATAACAGAGCGCTACAACAGATGGAAGAGAGAACTTGGTGAGGATGCAGAGGTCATCTGCCGCCAACCTAGAAAAATTCATCCAGCACCCTAGTCGATTGACGATCTCAAGCATTTTCCTGAACTGCTGAAGAAACGCCATTAAGAAAAAACCATTAATTTAATCGATTATGCAATTAAATAAAGCCAAAGATGTTCAATTTCTGCCGCTGGCCTACGATACGTGGGTGATGCGATCGCGCACTTGGGACCGTCTCAAGTTTGAGATTGAATACGCCCTCGGCAAAGGAACCACCGCTAATTCATATTTAATTCAAGGCGATCGCATCGCCCTCCTCGATCCGCCAGGAGAATCCTTTACAGAAATTTTTCTGGCAGCACTTCAGGAACGCATCGACCCGAAGACAATTGATTACGTCATCTTAGGTCACGTCAACCCCAATCGAGGCGTTACCTTAAAAGCCCTACTAGAGTTAAATCCCGACATTACCTTTGTCTGCTCAAATCCAGGAGCGATCGCGCTGCGAAATATCGTCTCCGATCAGGTTAATATTCAGGTGATAAAAGGAGACGAAACCTTAGATTTAGGCCAAGGACACGTATTAGAGTTTATCCCTACGCCGATTCCCCGCTGGCCTGACGAACTCTGTACCTACGACCCAAAAACTGAGGTTCTCTTCACCGACAAGTTCTTTGGGGCGCACGTCTGCGGCGATCAGGTGCTAGATGAAGGCTGGAGAGTCTATACAGAAGACCGCCGCTACTATTTTGACTGTTTGATGGCTCCCCATGCGCGGCAGGTAGAAACGATTTTAGATAAGCTATCTGATAAGCAGGCGAGAATCTACGCCACCGGTCACGGTCCGCTCGTTCGCTACGGCTTGATAGAGATGACGGCGGCTTATCGAGACTGGGCGCAGCAGCAAAAAAGCCAGTCTCTGAGCGTTGCCCTCATCTACGCGTCTGCCTATGGCAATACGGCCACCCTAGCGCAGGCGATCGCTCGCGGCATCACCAAAGCCGGAGTCGGGGTAGAATCGATTAACGCCGAAGCGGCAGATTCCGACGAAATTAAAGCCGCCGTTAGCAAGGCAGCAGGATTTATCTTTGGTTCCCCGACTCTGGGCGGACACGCCCCCACACAAATTCAAACGGCCCTAGGCATTACCTTAGCTAACGCCGATAAAAATAAACTAGCCGGGGTTTTTGGTTCCTATGGCTGGAGTGGAGAAGCAATTGATTTATTAGAAGGAAAGTTTAAAGATGCTGGCTATCGCTTCGGTTTTGAGCCAATCCGCGTCAAATTTAAGCCCACCGATATGATTCTCAAAACCTGTGAAGAAGCAGGAACAGATTTTGCTCAAGCCCTCAAAAAAGCCCAGAAAACCCGCAAGCCTAAACAGTCGGCCAGTGCTTCTCAAGCGGCCCGCACCGAACAGGCATTAGGAAGAGTCGTAGGGTCTTTGTGTGTCGTCACGACGCAACAAGGCGAGTTATCTGGAGGAATGCTGGCCTCTTGGGTGTCCCAAGCCACCTTCAATCCACCAGGACTGACGGTGGCGGTCGCGAAGGAACGGGCGATCGAATCGCTACTGCATTCGGGAGAACACTTTGTGCTTAATATTCTTGAAGAAGGCAAGCACCTTGGCTTGATGAAGCACTTCCTCAAACCTTTCGCCCCTGGAGAAGATCGGTTTGCCGGGGTTAAGACCGGAGAATCCGAATCCGGATGCCCGGTTCTAAGCGATGCTCTGGCTTATGTTGAATGTCGCGTTGATAGCCGAATGGAGTGCGGCGACCACTGGTTAATTTATGCTATTGCTAACCAGGGCCAGATATTGCGTTCTGAGGGGGTAACGGCAGTTCACCATCGTACCTCTGGCAGTCATTACTAACGGGGGCCACAAAGTAGAAAGCCTGCTTTGCTGTTAAGGCCTTTTAGCTTTTCCAAATGCTACTAGCACATTACTAAGAGCTAATTTAAACAACTCAGGATCGTTTTTATATTCATCTTTTTTTAAATGCTCTTCTAGATAGATTGCAGCATATTCTGGATCCTGAAGTCGTTCAATTAGATCCTCTCGGTAGCTGATAGTGTGTGTCATTTTTATAGGAGTTTTCAATGTTGCTTGTTACTAATCTCGTTTAGTAGCCGTTTTAGGCTTTAATACTAGTTTTTAAGGAAGCCGTGATAATCTTTTTGGCTAGATACTGAGCTATATCTCAACTATAAAAATTTGAGGAAGAAGCTGTAAACTCGGGAATTTACTGAGGCGGAACTTAAAGCTTAGCTTGACCTCGGTGTTACTACCGATATCAGAACGAGCGAAAGCAGAAGACCAGCACAATAGGGATCGCTTTTTTCTAATCTAAGTTTGATATAATAAGCTATTTGATAGGGCTGTTCGGCTAATTTTAGAAATTTTTTAGATTTTCCTCTCCTGAGCTCAAGAGGCAAAAGCCAATTTAATTGTGCTCCTTGATTCAGATTGGCTAGCCACCGCTAACAGGAGGAACGAGAACTACTTCATCGCCATTTTTCAAAAGACGGTTGGGGGAAGCAAACTCAAGATTAACTCCAAGGCGCGTCACCTCGCGCCATTGCTCCAATTCTGGATGTTCAGCCATCACATAGTCCAACACGCTGCCAGCATTGGTCTGCGGAGGAAAGGTGAGGTGCAGTTCTGCAACTCCGTAAGCTTCCTGATAAGCCGCAAACAGCTTAACCCTGACACCAATTGAATCAGCCATCGTCTCTATCTAATACCATTTACCGAAAGTAGTCAGAGAGTTCCTTAAACTCACCAAGCATTGGAGGTTCAAGGGCAAAGAGCTGCTGTGCTTCCCTTTCCCCTTGACCCCTTCCCCTTTCCCCCAACTCATCAAGTCTCCTATTACTTTTTCTAATTGGTATAACTAGCTAGGTAGAATTAAATTTAGATTGGCTAATGGTTATTAGCCATTAGCTATGAGCTGTTAGCTTTCTTCTCCCCGACTTATCTCCGTCTCAATCTTGATTGATGCCTATTTAGTTAGCTATACTTTGGCACCGTTGGTGAAGCAAATTTTGAGATAGTCTTCCTCCATCTTGGCAGCCGTCGGAGAGAGCGCGGCTAACGCCTGGGGCAACACCAAATTGCGGCGATGGTTGCCGATTCTAACGTTAAGTTCGTCTCCAGTTTTATTGAGCTGCACTTGCGTCTTTTCAACTCCCGGCAGATATAGTTCCAAGCTATAGCGATCGCCATCCTGAATCACCCGAATAGTATTTTCTTGATAATACACCTGAGTCGGGTCTTCCTCGCCGTACAGGGTATCTTTGAGCCGTTCCAGCGCCGCCAGCCCACACAGTTCCTCAGAAAACAGCGGCACTTCCTTCACGGGCAGCGGATGAAAATCATCGTGAATTTCCTGCCGATATTCGTGCTGACTCTTCTTCCACCGTTCAAAAAACGGATCGGTCACTTCATCCGGGATGATGCGGTTGGCAATGACTAAATCCGTCGCAACATTATAAAGACTCAGATAGGCATGGGCCCTGAGAGACTCTTTAATCACCATTCTTTCTGGATTCGTAACAAGACGAACGGACGTGAGGGTATTATCGGTCAGCACCTTTTCTAGGGCTTCAATCTGCTGATAGAATTCGTAGGGAGCATCCATTACTTCTCGGTCGGGCAGAGAAAAACCAGCGATTGGTCTAAAGATTGGTTCTACAATCGGTCTGAGGGCCGCCGACATTCCCTGCAAAGGTTTGTAGAAACGTCGCATGTACCAGCCGCCGACTTCAGGAATGCTCAGCAGTCGCAGAGCCGTGCCAGTCGGCGCAGAATCAATAATTAAGACCTCGAAATCTCCTTCGTCATAGTGACGCTTCATCCGCACTAAGCCGAAAATTTCATCCATCCCCGGTAAAATAGCGAGTTCTTCAGCCTGAACTCCGTCTAATCCCCGCGCCTGCAACACCTGGGTGATATAGCGCTTGACGGCTCCCCAGTTGCCTTCTAACTCCATCAATGCATCTAATTCTGCCCCCCAAAGATTAGCAGCAACGGGTTTAGGTTCGTGAGCGAGTTCTAAATCGAAGCTGTCAGCTAAAGAGTGGGCCGGGTCGGTACTTAACACAAGGGTTCTATAACCAAGTTCCGCACAGCGAAGGCCGGTCGCTGCTGCCACAGAGGTTTTGCCAACGCCTCCTTTGCCCGTCATTAAAATTAAGCGCATCGGGATCGTAAGTATCTGAGAAATGTTTATATTACTTAATTATTAGCGCGATTTTTGCCGGATTAGGAAAAGTTTTGTTTTAAGACATCTAGACGGGAGATGTGCCAGTGGTCAACATGAGAAATGACCAACTGTTCTTGATTGAGCTTCAGTTCGCTCCAGCCGGGAATCGCTAAGCGAGGTTTCCACGGCAGAGGCGAGGTCATATGCAACGTCCACTCCGTCTTCACGACATCACCCTGAAGGCGAATGTCGTGGAGGTCCATGTTGATGTCCTGAAAGATGGTATCAATCATCCGAATAACCCCTTGATATCCTTTGAGTCCCCGAAACTCATTAAGAGGGTCTTTAAAGTACACATCTTCAGCGTAAAGGCTATAGGTTTGGTCTTTAGGAAAACGCTGGTAATCGTTCCGCAGAACTTCAACAATATCCATCAATATTTAAACTTACTGAGTGCTTACAAACTCAAAAGCGCCGCAGGCGCGGGAAAAGGGGAAAGGGTAAGGGGGAAAGGGGAAACCTCTCTGTAATGATGTATGAGGTGAGAGAAAATGACAAATCAACTAACAAACCATTCCCTTTCCCCGTTGCGCAGCAACTTTTTCCCCTTTCCCCATTCCCCGTTGCGCAGCAACTTTTTCCCCTGGCCCCGTCGCGTTCGCGACAAATTATAGTTCCGGTGGTTCTACCTCCAGCCAGAAACGCTTGAGCTGAGCTTCCCACGCTTGCAAAAACTGTTCTCGTTCTTGGGCATCTTGATCGATTCCTCCGAGCATTCCTTCTTCGTAGAAGCGCGTTAGGTTTTGTAAAGTTGATTCGAGGCTTTGTCCTTGCAGCTTAGCGGCAATAATGATCTGCTTGATGCGCTGTTCGGTCTGTAAATTAAAAGCCTCTCCCAAACCGTTTTCAGACAGAACAATGAGACGAGCGATCGCGCCGGTAAAATCTTCAGAGGTGAGACTAGCGCAGCTATGCTGGAAGACTCCCCACACAATTCCCTGGTTGAGAGCATAGCGAACTTCCTGAGTTTGGTCGAAGTTGGCCTGAAGTAGCTGTTGAAAATAGGGTTGAGCTTCCGCGGCTGTTACGATCGGAACTAGAAGACGCAGCCAGGTTTGATCCTCAGAGAGAATCACCAGCAGACGCAAACCGTCCTTTTCCACCTGCCAAGAATCGGCGGATGGGGTTTGGACCGTGTTAGAACCAAAATATTGTTCGAGAGTCGCAGTAATTGAGTCAGCTTTCATCACTTAATTGTATTCGTTAATCCGCCCTAGAGGCGCGGCCACTCGGTTTCACAATGAACAGTCACGACAGACAATCTCCAGCATTACTTTGGCAACAGGGGCAGATAGTAGAGCTAGACATTACGGATGTGAGCAATGGTGGCGACGGCGTTGGTCGCTTTGAAGGACGAGCCGTGTTTGTTCCCAGTACCGTAACTGGCGATCGGATCAGAGCGCGATTAGTGCGAGTGAAACCTCAGTATGCTCATGGTAAGCTGATCGAGCTGCTTAAATCCTCCTCCCATCGGATTCGTCCTCGGTGTATTGTGGCCGACAAATGCGGTGGCTGTCAGTGGCAACATATTAATGATGAATACCAGCGCGTTGCCAAGCGCCGATACATTCTCGAAATTCTCAAGCGCATCGGTGGTTTTGCTGAGCCAACTGTCGCGCCTCCACTTCACCGGGATGTTCTCAATTACCGCAACAAAGCGACTTATCCTCTGAATTTATCATCAACGGGGCAAGTTCAAGCGGGCTACTACCGTCGAGGTTCTCATCGGTTGGTCAATCTGAATCAGTGTCCGGTGCAGGATACTCGCTTTGACCCACTGCTTGCTCAAGTCAAGCGAGACATCGAACGTCGCGGCTGGTCGATTTACAACGAACAAACGCATCAAGGGCAACTGCGCCATTTTTCCCTGCGTATCGGCAGACGTACCGGAGAGATGCTATTAACTCTGATTAGTACAGACTGGCACCTACCGGAGCTTGAACATCAGGCTCAGCAGTGGATGCAGCGCTATCCGCAGCTCGTTGGCGTAGCGCTGAACTACAATCCGCAGCGCACCAACGTTATTGTTGGCAAGCAGACGAGAGCGATCGCTGGTCAGCTTGAGCTGCGCGAGATTTTTGCGGATCTAGAGTTCAGATTGCGTCCAGAAACCTTTTTTCAAATTAATACAGAAACCGCAGAAGCTCTTCTGGAGGTAATTGTTGAGCAACTAGACCTGCAAGGCGAAGAAACGGTGTTAGACGCTTACTGCGGAATCGGAACCTTTGCGTTACCGTTGGCACGACGGGTACAACAGGTAATCGGTATCGAGGTCCAAGCTGCTGCTGTACAGCAGGCACACATCAATGCTCAGCTCAACAACATTGCCAATGTTTCCTTTCAGACTGGGGCGGTAGAAGATTTACTTCCTCAGCTAGAGGTTTCCCCGGATATTGTGCTTCTCGATCCCCCTCGTCAAGGGTGCAATCACCAAACCCTTGACGCCTTGTTAAAGAGCAAGCCCCCTCGTCTGGTTTACGTGAGCTGCAATCCGGCTACCCTAGCAAGAGATCTGAAATTACTTTGTCAAAATAGCAGCTACTCCCTAATTTTTGTGCAACCTGCAGATTTTTTCCCGCAAACTGCTCATGCTGAGTGCGCAGCCTTTCTTGGGTCTGCGGAAATTCTGTGATAAAATCGTGAATGAATAGAGAAAAATACGCAAATAACTCCTAGTAAATCTTAATTTATGGAGAAAAACCGGCTGTTTTTCTAAGCTGATTGTAAAATTTTAACCATCATAAATTCTTGATATCTATGGTATGTAGCATGTTTTAGCAGAGCACAGAAGCTGCCGTTTGGGTGACTCCGTCTCGTTAGCTGCTAGATAGGGCAGTCTCGTCCAGAGCCTCAGCAAGTTCAGGTGTATTACTGGCTGCTGTTGCCAAAGCACATTAGTTGCTGAACGGAATTAAACGAATGGCCTAACTGCCACCGTAACTAGATTACTAAGCAAGCCAGAGGTGCGTGTGATTGCTATTTCCATGTCTCCCAAAAGACGTGAGTGGAGCGTGATGAGCTTCGCATCCACTCTTTACCTTTGTCCAGTGTTAGACTTACTTTTAGCCGATATTCCCACCCAATGGCAACCAGAGCTGCGGCTAGGACTTCAAGAGGCACTGGTAAATGCCGCTAAACACGGCAACAAATTAGACCCGAGCAAAACGGTTGTTGTCCAGTTCTCGGTTACCAAAGAGGAATACTCCTGGGTAATTTCTGACGAAGGAACAGGCTTCAAGTGCAATGGCAACAGCCAACTGCCGAGAGAAGAAGCAGAAAGCGGTCGAGGTTTATGTATTCTCTACTACGTTTTTGACCGAGTTCACTGGAATCAACAGGGAACAGAGCTAAAGCTGTGTAAGCAATTAAAGGGCAAAGAACGTCAGCCCTTACTGTGCTGACGAGGACTTACGATTGTGATCGGGGCAAGGAGGAGCTGAAATGGTGCGATCTAGCCATTGAGACGCTTGTTGAAGACGTAAAAGCGCTTCTTCTGGCCGCTCTTTGAGCAGAAATACCAGGGCAGCGGCGGCTTGCTGGCGGGCTTGGACAGTCCGGTTCCCTTTGAGCCGATGCCAATCATTGGGGGCGATCGCTAAGCGCTCGGCTAGGGCTTGAGCTAGTTCAAGCGTACTAAGCTGATCGGTGTCGGGGCGAATTTGGGTAGGTTGAGACATGAGTTGATGCCAAATCATAGATCTTCATCTCTAGTGTAAAATGTCTTCTCAATTTCGCGTTCCTGACGAGTCATTGGAACAAGCTTTAACGGCTCTAGAAACTTCATTAGCAGCTCTCAAAGAACGTTACCGGCAGGTAAAACGAGATCAGCAGCGGCAAGTGCAGCTACAGCAGCGCTATACAGAACTGTCGCAGCAGTCGAGGCAACCAGTCAACTCCGAGCTACAGCAGCTAGAGCAAGAATTAGAGACGATTGAGCTCAATTTAGAAAGCCGCCTATTTCGCTGGAGCAGCCTTAAAGACCCTTTTTGGCTAGCGGTCAGATTTGGAGGCTTAGGCGTAATCGTTGGGTGGGTACTGAAAACCTGGGCGGGGTAAGTCCCTACGGGACGGGGAAAGGGAAAGAACACAGAGTTAAGAAACAAACTCATTTATTCCCCCTTTTCCCCTGCTCCTTTGACCTTTTCCCGCGTCTAGAAGCGCTTTTCCTTTTCCCCCAGCAAAAGCAGCTAAAAACGGTACACTGAGGATAATGCTTATTAAAAGTCTAGGACGGAATGACTCAGCGGATTGCAGACATCTTACGCCACGGACAACCTGATGAAATCGTTACCATTCGCGGTTGGGTCCGCACCAAGCGAGAGTTGAAAAACTTTGCCTTTATAGAAGTAAACGATGGCTCTTCTTTGGCCAATATTCAGGCGGTTTTAGAACCTGATTTACCTGACTATGAAAGTGCGCTCAAGCATCTTGGCAATGGCGCTTCGGTTGAGGTAACAGGGCAATTGGTTCCTTCTCCGGGGAAAGGACAGCGAATTGAGCTGAAAGCAACCGCTGTGGAGGTTTTTGGTGAGTCGGAAGAGACGTATCCCCTCCAGAAAAAGCGCCACTCGTTTGAGTTTTTACGCACGATTGGACACCTGCGATCGCGCACGAATACGATTGGGGCTGTATTTAGAGTGCGCAATGCCTGCGCTAACGCCATTCACCAGTTTTTTCAGGAGCGAGGGTTTCTGTGGATTCATACCCCCATTATTACGGCTAGTGACTGCGAAGGAGCCGGGGAGCTATTTACCGTCACCAGCCTCGATCCTGATCATCTGCCCCTCACCAATGGTCGAACAATCGACTGGAGTCAGGATTTCTTTGGTCGTCGCGCCTATTTAACCGTCAGCGGGCAGCTTCAGGTAGAGGCGATGGCGATGGCGTTTGAGCGGGTGTATACGTTTGGGCCAACGTTTCGCGCCGAGAACTCCAACACATCGAGGCATTTAGCAGAGTTCTGGATGGTCGAACCGGAAATGGCGTTTTGCGACCTGGGCGGCAATCAGGATTTAGCCGAGGAGTTTTTGAAGCATATTTTCAAAACCGTATTAGAACGTTGCCCAGAAGATATGGAGTTTTTTAATCAGCGCATCGACAAAACTGTGCTAGAAACAGCGGATAATATTGTTAATAGCCGCTTTGAACGATTGACCTATACTGAGGCGATCGCCCTCCTCGAAAAAGCCGAGCGAACGTTCGAGTTTCCGGTAGAATGGGGCGTAGATTTGCAGTCGGAACATGAGCGCTACTTAGCAGAAGAATTCTTCAAAAAGCCCGTCATCGTCACAGATTACCCAATAGGAATCAAAGCTTTTTACATGCGCCTGAACGATGACCAGAAAACCGTTGCGGCTATGGATGTTCTCGTTCCCAAAATTGGTGAAATTATCGGTGGTTCTCAGCGTGAAGAACGACTGGAAGTTTTAGAGCAGCGGATCAAGAATCAGGGCATGCCCCGAGAAGAGCTGGGATGGTACTTAGATCTGCGACGCTATGGCACAGTTCCTCATGCTGGCTTTGGTCTTGGGTTTGAACGAATTGTACAGTTCATGACTGGCATGAACAATATCCGCGATGTCATTCCCTTTCCTCGTACTCCTATGAATGCCGATTTTTGACGGTGCGAAGACGACAGCGATCTTTAAAGTTGGGATGGATCAAATGGCTTAAGCCAGTAGTCATGACCGGTACGGCCTTCCTATTGGCTAGCATCTTTGTGCATTCCACGGTAATACTATGGCTTAATTCCTCTAAACCCGTCGATGCTTTGCTGGTTCTTGGAGGCAGTATTCAACGGGAAATTCATGCCGCACAGTTAGCAAAGCAGTATCCTGAGCTGCCAATTGTGATTTCTCAAGGAGCAGACGACCCGTGTGTTTTTCTCATTTTTCAACGGGAACAGGCGCGCTTAGACAAAGTATGGCTAGAAAGATGCGCTGATTCAACCTTTGGTAACTTCTTTTTTGGCATTCCCATTCTCCGCCGCCTCGATGTTCATAAAGTCAAAGTCGTTACCTCCGCAACCCATTTGCCGCGGGCTAAATGGTTAGCCCAAATTTTACTGGGCGCCCACGGAATTTGGGTCGAGCCAGAGATCGTCACCGAGAAGGGTGTTCCTGGCAACCAAGAGTCTGTACTCAAAACTGGTTTAGATGTTCTCCGTAGCCTACTGTGGTCACCGTTGAGTCAAGCTATCTATCCACCCTGCTCTCGCGTTACTCAGCTAGAAGACGTAGACTTACAAGCCTGGCAGGAAAATGGGTTTCAATGTGAACGACAGGGAAACATTCAGGCAGCTCGCCCCTCTACGGTGAGTCGGTAGTTCCTAGATTTCGTCAGGAATCACCCACTGAGGAGGTTCAGTCAGTTTTTTACGACGGGCAATTTCGGCGATTTCTATCATTTGGTCTAAAGAAGTTTCCTCAATGAAGGTTGAGGCATTAGCCGCGTATTCTCGGTGAGGACATTCTTCGCCCAAAATACAGCCGTCAACGCACTCTACAGCACAATTAACTTCTTTCACAGCTATATCCTATACTAAAAGTCTTTTCTAAATATAGACAAAGAGCAGGGACGGATGCCATAGCAAGCGGGCTGAAACTTAAATCAAGTTGAGTAGATTAAAAGAATTAAACCGATGTTGATAGTGGCAAAACCCCGTTTTCGTCGAGCCCGGAGCACATTCACTGTCTGTCAGCTAGTTGAAGGAGAATATCAAATGGAAAAGTTTATTAAAGAGAACTATATCAAATCTAGTGTTTTTCCTGGACTTAAATTAAAGACTGATACGGTTTTCTCAGCAGCAAGCTAAGTGACTACCTAACCCTTTAGCAGCCTAAATTACTAGATCTGTTAACGTAAATCTACCAAATTTTTTCTTGAAGACAACTTGATTCTATAGCGTTTCTCAAATCTGTGGGGTACACCAGGAAGTATGCTAGTTACCCATCAGCAATTCGGGCGGTCTTTGCGTTCTGAGGTTCCCTCAGAACTATACCCTCACAATCAACCATCAGCAAAAACGAGGATTTATGGCCGTACCTCATAAGAGTGAGAGTTGCTATAGTTGCCAATACACTCTAAAAAGCAACGATAGATCATTTTAGCGCATGAGGCAAAATCACGGTGTAATTGCGGCAGGACATCGAAAAACGGCAGAAGCAGGACAGGAGATGTTTGCGCTTGGTGGCAATGCGTTTGATGCAGCGATCGCCTCTCTCTGTGCTGCCTTTGTCGTTGAACCAACTTTAACTTCAGCAGGCGGAAGTGGCTTTCTATTGGCTCATCCTCGAGCTCAGCCCCCGATGCTCTTTGATTTTTTTAGTCAAACACCCCGCACGAAAAGGCCTTCGAACGAGCTGGATTTCTATCCCGTTGAGCTAAACTTTGGCGGCGAAGTCCAAACGTTCCATATCGGCATGGGGGCGATTGCGGTGCCGGGAAATCTCGCCGGAGCGTTTACAGTGCAGCAACGATTGGGCAAACTGCCGTTTAAAGAGGTGGTGCAACCAGCGATTGACTACGCTAAAAATGGATTTGAAATTACTTCTTACCAAGAGTTCTGTCTGCGACTGCTGGAGCCAATTATGCTCGCACAGCCAGAATCGCGGAAAATTTTTGCTCCCCAGGGCAAGTTACTAACGGCTGGCGAAGTTTGCACCATGAGAAATTTTGCCGATACGTTAACTTTTCTAGCACAGCATGGCGTTGAGGAATTCTATCAAGGAGAAATTGCTCATCGATTTGTCAAAGATTCTCAGGCCGGGGGAGGATATCTCACGCTCGCGGATTTGAGTAACTATCGGGTCATCGTTAGAAAACCACTCCAAACTCATTATCGCGGATATAAACTGCTGACGAATCCTCCTCCGAGCGCAGGCGGGACTTTGATTGCCCTGGCTCTCAAGCTGTTGTCAGCGGTAAATTTTACCCACATTGAGTTTGGCAGTCCGCGTCATCTGCAAATTCTGGCTCAGGTAATGCGCTTAACTAACGAAGCGAGACACAACGGCTACGATGCCTCTTTAGACCGAGAAGACAGTGCCGAACGGTTTTTGAGTCAGTCCGACCCCTATCAACACCGACTCAAAAACTTTGTTAACAAATGGGGCAGCACGACTCATATCAGCGTCATTGATAGCGAAGGCAACGCCGCTAGCACCACCACTACCAATGGAGAAGGCTCAGCATACATCATTCCTGATACGGGAATCATGGTCAACAACATGCTGGGAGAAGCCGATATTAATCCCTTTGGCTTTCATAATTGGATGTGCGATCGCCGCATTGCTTCGATGATGGCTCCAACGCTTCTGCTCAAGCAGGGCAAGTCAGCAGTTGTTTTAGGCTCGGGTGGCTCCAATCGCATCCGTACCGCGATTCTTCAGGTCATTTCTAACCTGGTTGATTTCGAGCTGTCTTTAGATGAAGCAGTGCAAAGTCCGCGGGTGCATTGGGAAAACAACGTTTTGAGCGTAGAACCAAACAGATATCAAGAAGCAATGGCGATCGCTGACGATACCAAGCTGGTGCTGTGGCCGGAAAAAAATATGTTCTTTGGAGGCGTTCATGCGGTGCGAGGAAAGAAGGACGGGATGGAAGGAGCGGGGGATGCTCGCCGAGACGGCATTGCCATTTTGAGCTAAAGAACGAATAAAGTGCAAAGAGGGTTTATTTTGTGACCACTCAATGTCAAGATTGAATTTGTATTAACCGCTTGGCTTTGTTATCGTCTGAAAACCCTTGTAATACGTCTAGATGAACCGAAAACTGATGCTTGGATTTCGCCATTTCATCGCTGTGAGTGCTGGAGTCATAATTGCCTGCGGATGCGAGGCACCGGTGACGGCACAAGCCTTATCATCAAAGTCACGCGCTCACTTCCGTCTTCAAGACACAGAATCGCTCGACCGAGCAGCGGTTTCCTCCTTACTGAACCAGTTAAGGCAAGCGCAATTAGGGTCATCAGCTAGCAATAGCACCAGGAGTTGGCTGAAACCCCGGCGCGATCGCTCTCAGCACCATTTTCGGCAAATTCAGCACATCGCTCAGGAAATAGAGGTCGAAGACCCGGCAATTTCTCCACAAACCGAACCTCCAGAAGAGCTTGACCCTCCAGAGCCGACAGAGCCTCCTAGCGAGGGAGCTGCGGATCTCGACTCTGGGGCCAATCCACTGCTGTTTCCCACTGACCCCGATGAAGTTGACATTGAGACGGTACAGCCAATTACCTTAGAACAAGCCGTTGAAGTAGCGCAACAAAATAATCGAGAGCTACAGATATCCAGACTCCAGCTACAGCAGGCTCGCGAACAGCTACGAGAAGCAAGAGCCGCTTTATTTCCCACTCTTGATTTTGATTTTACGATTAGTCGCTCTGATTCGCCTCAAAGTCAGCTATCCGTTGAACAACAAGACACGTCCGGAATCACTTTTGGCGATAGCTTCACTCCCGGGACTGATACTGGCACGATTGGCGGCGGTACTCCCGGCACGGATGGCCCTGCGGCAACGCTCCGCGCTCCTCAGACAGCAGGCGGCCCAGGAACAGGAGGCAATGGAGGAGATGGAGGCAATTCCGGTCCAGATGCAGACGAATCAGATGGAGAAACGACCGATGATGGGCCTGTGACCCCAACTGCTCCCAGCGGCGCTGGAGATATTACAGATACTGATGATATCGATACGGCCCAAGACAGTATTACGGGCAGTTTAGTCCTTAATTACCAACTTTATACCGGAGGGCTGCGTCCAGCTCAGATTCGAGCTGCTGAGCGACAGGTCCGCTTCAACGAATTAGATGTCGAAAGGCTGTCTGAAGAAACCCGACTGGAGGTTGCTACTGAATACTACAATCTTCAGAATACTGAGGCTCAAGTCAATATTGAGCAAGCTGCCGTCGATGATGCCACCCAAACGCTGCGAGACGCTCAACTGCTAGAGCAAGCAGGACTCGGAACCCGCTTTGACGTTTTGCGAGCTGAGGTAGAACTTGCTAACGCCAACCAAAATTTGCTGTTGGCCCTAGCCGACCAGCGCACGGCTAGGCGACAGCTAGCGGAAACTCTCAGCGTTGGTCCTAATATTGAGCTGACGACTGCTGACGAAATTGAAGAAGCTGGAACCTGGAACTTTACCCTCCCAGAAACCATTGTGTTAGCATTTCAGAACCGCGCCGAGCTAGAGCAATCGTTAGTGCAGCGAGAAATTGACCGCCAGGAGCGAGAAATTGCGCTGTCCGCCATTCGTCCGCAAGTTAGTTTATTTGCCAGCTATGACGTTGCTGAAGACTTAGACGACGCCGATACGGGTTTTGAGGATGGCTATTCTGTGGGGGCAACTTTACAGTGGCGACTTTTTGATGGCGGAGCCGCTAGAGCCAGAGCTAATCAAGAAGAAACAGATGTTGAAATTGATGAAGCAACGTTCGCTAATCAGCGGGACGAAGTGCGTTTAGAAGTAGAAGACGCTTACTTCAGCCTCCAAGCGAATGCGAGAAATATTGAAACCTCTGAGCGAGCCGTTGAACTTGCTGAAGAGAGTTTACGCTTAGCGCGACTCAGATTTCAAGCAGGAGTGGGCACTCAAACCGATGTCATCGATGCCCAAACGGAACTGACCACGGCTAGAGGAAATTTTTTGAATGCCATCATTACCTATAATCAGTCCTTCAGCCAACTTCAGCGGGCCGTCAGCAACATTCCAGACAATCTACTATTCGACCTTCCTTAAAGGTAGTCCCTCCGGGACGGGGAAAGGGGAAAGGGAAAACTGTTCCTCCGGAACGGGGAAGGGGAAGAAAATCTGTCCCCTTGGGACAGGGACAAAACCTAGAGTTAAAGAACAAACTCATTTATTTTCCCTTTTCCCCTTCCCCGCTCCCCTTTTCCCTGCGCCTACGGCGCTTTGTTGGTAAATCTTTTATACATTTCTTAATATTGAAGAAAGAGGTTAAATAGAGGGCGCATGGCTAACATTAAATTTATCAAAGAAGAAAAAGAAGTTGTTGCTGCCGATGGTGCTAATTTACGAGAAAAAGCACTGCAAAACAATATTGATATCTACAAACTCAAGGGAAAGCTGTTTAACTGCGGTGGATACGGTCAATGCGGCACCTGTATCGTCGAAATTGTTGAAGGCATGGAGAACCTTTCCGAGAAGACAGAGGTTGAAAAACGGAAATTGAAGAAAAAACCCGATAGCTATCGTCTTTCTTGCCAAACTTTGGTTCAGGGCCCTGTTAGCGTTAAAACTAAACCATAATTAAATCGTTTATTTCATCAGACTTGATGATATCCTATTGGTAGATCGAGCTAATGTAGAGGCAGGGAGCGAATGCAAGTTAACGATTTGGGTTTTATCGCTAGTATTTTATTTGTACTAGTTCCCACTGTTTTTTTGCTAATTCTGTATATTCAAACAGCTAGTAAAGAAAGCGAATAATAGAGTCAAATCTTGATATATTAGGAGCCAGGGAAAAAAGTTTCTGGCTCCCTTTTCAGTGGCAACGGGAATACTGGACTGACGGTGCTGACTCCAAGTTGATTGTTTCTAAGAGTGGTTAAAAGCTAAGTTGCGTCATTGCGAGTTAGCAGCACTGGACAGTTAGCATTAACGCGAACGTAATCCGACAAGGAAGTTCCTAGCAGGCGATCGAGATCCGGTAAGCTTTTGGCGACGGAAGGACGGCGGTCTGGAGATCCCAGCATGAGCAGATCGACGTTATACTCTTCGGCTAATTGGCAAATTTGCACCCCTGGCTTCCCTCCCGTTACAACGCAGCGGTAAGGAATTCCAAATCGTTTGACTTGAGCAATAGCGGGAGCGAGAACGGGGTTAGCCTCCATCTCTGATTTAGAAAGAGGCAGTAAATCAGGATCGAGGTCGGGATTGATGCGCGCTAAAATCAGTTCGCAGTTGGGATAGTCTTTGAGGAGAAAGAGCGCAAGCTCAAGAGAGGACTGTGCTGCCTCGGATTTATCGAGCGCAACCATAATTCGCTTGATTTTTTTGACGTAGATATCATCTTTAACCAGCAACATCGGGTGGTTAGTAAGCTGAAAAACGTACTGGCTCACAGAATTTTGCAGAATTGCTTCTAAGCGTTTCAGTCCCCGCGACCCAATAACAATTAAATCTGCGTCAATTTCATCAGCAACCTGGCAAACGATGTCTTTGGGTTCGCCTTGACGCAAAATGGTCGAAATATTACTGGGGTCGAGGTTCAAGCTTTTGATCGTATTGGCTACGATTGTTCCTCCTGCTTCCCACTTTTCCGTAACGGCTTCGGAGGTAATCTGAGGCGGTACGGCATGTAAAATTGTTAAAGAAGCATTTTTGATGGCGGGAAGATCCATCAAAACTTTCAGCATTTCTTGAGTATTGCCAGTCCCTGATTCTGCATACAAAATCTTCTTTAACATAAGTTAATACCAATTTTAACTAACAAGTGATTACTGAAAAAAGTCGCTTGAAGATGCTTGCTTTTTCTAGAATTTTATCAACTTATTGTTTTATTTTTGTCATGAATGACATGCTTGTTTACGTTAGTTAAAACTTATTTATACAATTCTGTATCGACGACTATTCAAAGAAAGACTTGAAAATTGCCAGCTTAGCTGATTAATGCTTCTATGCGCTCTGTCTTCAAAATTGTTTGAACATCCCACTAAAGGGCGATCGCCTGCTTAGCTCAAGGAGGTATGCTAGAAAAAGCAACAAAAGTTAAAAAATATTCATGATTGCCTCTGCTGAAATCGATAGCGTCAAGGAATCAATCAAAGAGAAAGTATTTTTGGGAAATCGGCCAACCCCTGAATTACTGGCCATTCTCTGCATTTATTTTGTTCAAGGCGTTCTCGGCTTAGCGCGGCTTGCCGTTAGCTTTTTTCTCAAAGACGATTTGGGGCTTAGCCCGGCGGAAGTCGGTGCGCTTATGGGAGTCGCTGCGCTTCCCTGGGTTGTAAAACCAGTATTTGGCTTTTTGTCGGATGGCTTGCCGATTCTGGGCTATCGTCGCCGCCCCTACCTGATCCTATCAGGAATCCTCGGCTGCCTATCCTGGGTAGCCCTCGCCACCGTTGTAGACACGGCTTGGGCAGCCACCGCTGCCATCCTGGTAACGTCGATTTCGGTTGCCCTAAGTGACGTGATCGTTGATTCACTGGTGGTAGAACGAGCCAGAAAAGAATCTCTGAGCCAAGCCGGGTCATTACAGTCGCTTACCTGGGGCGTTTCAGCCGTTGGTGGCGTGATTACGGCCTATCTCAGCGGTTGGCTATTGCAGCACTTCAGCAACCAGACCGTCTTCGGCATTACTGCCAGCTTTCCTCTCATTGTTTCTGCCGTTGCTTGGCTAATTGCCGAAGCAAGAATTGGCGATCGCTCCGCCAACTCAGACTCAACAGCCCCACCAAAAGTGAGGACTCAGGTGCGGCAACTGTGGCAGGCCATCAAGCAGAAAACCATTTGGCTTCCCACCGCTTTTGTGTTTCTGTGGCAGGCAACTCCCAGTGCTGATTCCGCCTTCTTTTTCTTCACGACCAATGAACTGGGCTTTGAACCAGAATTTTTAGGTCGAGTGCGTCTAGTCACTAGTCTGGCTTCCATTGTCGGTATTTGGATCTATCAACGCTTTCTCAAGCAGGTTTCCTTTCGGGTCATCCTCGGCTGGAGTACGGTGATTTCCTCTGCACTGGGCCTCACTACTTTAATTTTGGTGACTCACGCTAACCGAGCGCTCGGCATCGACGACCATTGGTTCAGCCTTGGCGATAGCCTAGTGCTTACCGTCATGGGACAGATTGCCTTTATGCCTGTCCTGGTGCTGGCAGCCCGTCTGTGTCCAGAAGGAATTGAGGCCACCCTATTTGCTCTGCTGATGTCAATTTGGAACCTGGCGGGGCTGCTGTCTCACGAACTAGGGGCGGCGCTGACTCACTGGCTTGGAGTCACAGAAACCAATTTTGAGCATCTCTGGCTGCTGGTTGTTATTACCAATCTTTCCACCCTGCTGCCGTTGCCTCTCCTCAACTGGCTGCCAGCAGGAGATCCCCAGAAACAGGTCATGTCTGCCGGCGATCATCATGCTCACCCGACCGCCGGGATTTTTGAAACCCATCCTCCCGGTGCTCAAACTGAACAAGCCGCACTGCCTGAGCTTCTTCCAGAATTGGTCAGTAGCACCGTAGAGGAAGAAACCTAACGACCAAATATATCTTCAACGCATTTAGCTTGCCTAATTCCCATGCCGAATCTGATTGAGAAGACAGCCAAATCCTACAGTCGCCAAGAGTGGCAGCAGGGGTACGCCTCCCAACCTCACGAATATGACTACTGGGTGGAGGATATCGAAGGAGAAATCCCCACCGAACTCCAGGGAACCTTCTTTCGCAACGGTCCCGGTTTGTTAGACGTTGGTAATTCCCCAATTCACCATCCTTTCGACGGCGATGGTATGGTCAGCGCCATTTCTTTTCAGGGAGGGCGAGTTCATTTTCGCAATCGCTTTGTGCGCACAGAAGCCTACCTAGAAGAACAACGGGCGGGGAAAATTCTCTATCGGGGAGTTTTCGGCACTCAAAAACCGGGCGGGTGGCTTAATAACGCCTTTGATTTCCGGCTGAAGAATATTGCCAATACCAGCGTGATCTACTGGGGGAACAAACTGCTGGCTCTCTGGGAAGCAGCAGAACCCTATCGCCTCGATCCGCGCACCTTAGAAACAATTGGCATTGATCGCTTAGATGAAGCGATCGCTCCTGGCGGCTCTTTTGGTGCTCATCCCTGGATCGATCCGAGCTGTGCGCTAGATAATGGAAAGCCGTGCTTGGTCAATTTCTCCCTCAGACCCGGTCTTTCTACGACTCTGACCATCTACGAATTTAATCCTCAAGGAGAACTGCTGCGGCAGCATTCCCACAGCATTCCTGGCTTTGCGTTTTTACACGACTTTGCCATTACCCCTCACTACTGCGTTTTCTTCCAAAATCCCGTTACCTTTAATCCGCTGCCCTTTGTGTTTGGACTTCGAGGGGCAGGGGAATGCATTAAATTTCATGCCTCAAAGCCTACCCGCATCGTCGTCATTCCCCGGACTCCTCCCTACAAAGAGGTGAAAACCTTCGAGACTCAAGCCGGATTTGTTTTTCACCACGTTAATGCTTTTGAAGAAGGAAACAAGCTCAACGTTGATTCAATCTGCTATCAGTCTTTTCCAGAAGTAGAGCCGGGTTCAAACTACAAAGATGTGAATTTTGAAGCCCTCGACCCGGGACAGGTATGGCGCTTTACTATTGATTTAGGAGGGAATACGGTCCAAAGTCGCCCAATTGAGAAGCGCTGCTGCGAGTTTCCGGCGGTGCATCCTGATAAAATTGGTCGTCCCTACCGCTATTTATTCATCGGTGCGGCTCATCAAGCAACTGGCAATGCGCCTCTTCAGGCCATCCTCAAGCTAGACTATAAAACGCAACAGCGACAGCTTTGGTCTTTTGCTCCATCGGGCTTTATTAGTGAACCCGTGTTTGTGCCGAAATCCGATGCCCAAACCGAAGACGAAGGATGGGTGTTAGCAGTGGTGTACGATGCCCGCCATCATCGTTCCGATGTCGTCGTTTTAGATGGTCAAGACTTAACTCAGGGACCAATCGCTACCGCTCATCTAAAACACCATATTCCCTACGGGTTACACGGTAGCTGGACTCCTGAATGTTTTATTAAAGGTAAAAACAGAGTTAGTCCTACCTAAACTTTAAAAAAGGTGAGTTTCTTGTTTTTTTCGTCAAGATTACTCTTTTTGTCTTTGCAATCTGTCTTAGGAATGATTTTATAGAGATATAGGTTTCGCGACCTCATATAAAACTAGTTGCTCAAATTTGTTTGCATTCGTTTTGCCTAGTATGACTCTTGCTAGGCATTTTTTATTAGCTGCGACAGAATTATTCTGACCTTGAACGGAAATTCCTGGACAAAAAACAGGAAAGGTTCGTCTAACCAGCAAAGCGTTAAAGATCCCAATTGAATGCCAATTGTTCTAACTATCACTGTAAACCTGTCGATAGTAGTCCTGATACTGGGGTGAAAGCAATGGCTGCCACCAGTCTGGATGCTTAAGATACCAGTCAATGGTACAGCGCAGTCCTCCTTCTAGGGTTTGCGCCGGAGTCCAGCCAAGTTCGGTTTTAATTTTAGTAGCGTCAATGGCGTAGCGGCGATCGTGTCCGGGTCGATCCTTAACAAAGGTAATTAGCTTTTGGGCGGGGCGAACGGGTAGATCGACCGCCATCTCGTTCATCAGTTCGCAAAGAGTATGGACTAAATCAATATTTTTGACCTCGTTGTTGCCGCCGATGTTGTAAGTTTCTCCCGGTTTACCCTGGTGGATTACCACGTCCAAGGCGCAACAGTGGTCGCCGACGTAGAGCCAATCCCGGATATTCTGTCCATCCCCATACACGGGGAGTGGCTTACCGAGCAAAATATTAATGCACATCAGCGGGATCAGCTTTTCGGGAAAGTGGTAGGGGCCGTAGTTATTTGAGCAGTTGGTCGCCACCGTCGGTAAGCCGTAAGTATGGTAGTAGGCCCGTACTAAATGGTCGCTCCCCGCTTTCGAGGCGGAGTAGGGGCTGTTGGGAGCATAGGGCGTAGTCTCGCTAAACGGTGGGTCGTCAGGACCAAGGCTGCCGTAAACTTCATCGGTGGAAACGTGGTGAAAGAGAAAGTCTGCCACCTGTCCCCGTTCGAGCCAGTACTGACGAAAGCTTTCTAGTAAGGTAAACGTCCCCACCACATTTGTTTGAATGAAAGCATCAGGACCGAGGATCGAGCGATCGACGTGAGATTCGGCGGCAAAGTGAGCAACAATATTGATGTTTTCTTCCCGCAGCAGCGTATCGATCAGTGAGCGATCGCCAATATCCCCTTTAACAAAGCGAATTTTTTCTTCGACATCTGCTAAGTTTTGCCGATTCCCGGCATAGGTGAGGGCATCGAGAACCACCACGCGGTCTTCTGGATACTGTCGGCACCAGTGATGCACAAAGTTAGAGCCAATAAATCCAGCACCGCCTGTAACGATGATGCGGCGCGGTTTTCTGTTGGTCTGGTTATTCAAAGTCCTCGCTCACAAACTAAACGATTTCAATTTGAGAATCATCTCCAATCATAAAGCGCAACGCTTTCGGACGCTGCGGAGCGACAATGAGTTTGGCTCGCTGTCCGATGACGCTATCAACAATTCGCTGGTGGATGCCGGCCACCTTGGCCTCCCGCAGGATCACGCTGTGTTCGAGATCCGCATCGATTAACGTTACTCCATCGGCGATGCTGCTGTAGGGTCCGATAAAGCAGTTTTCGATGAAGCAGTTGTTGCCAATCGTCACGGGACCGCGAATCGTGCTGTTAATCACTTTAGAGCCTTGACCAATCTGCACTCGCCCGATGATTTGACTCGGAGCATCGATTTCACCAAAAATAGCTAATTCTAAACGAGTATCGAGAATAATGCGGTTAGCCTCTAACAGGTCGTCTTTCTTTCCGGTATCGAGCCACCAGCTTTGTAGCTGACGAGCTTCTACCGCTTTTTGCCCCTCGATTAAGACTTGAATCGCATCGGTAATTTCCAGTTCTCCCCGCGCAGATGGCTGAATTCGCGCGATCGCCTCGTGAATGGCGGGAGCGAAAAAGTAGATTCCGACCAGCGCTAGGTTAGAAGGCGGCACTTTTGGTTTTTCGACAAGCTGCAAGACCCGCCCGCTTCCGTCTACCCTAGCAACGCCAAACGCCGTCGGATTAGGCACAGAGCGCAGGAGAATCAAAGAGTCTAAACTTCTATCTTTAAAATCAGCCAGGAAAGCGTTGAGATCGTCTTGAATCAGGTTATCACCCAAATACATCACGAAAGGAGCATCCCCTAAAAACGGCTGCGCGATCTTGACCGCATGAGCCAGTCCGGCAGGTTCAGACTGAAGGATGTAGGTAATATTGGCACCAAAGCGATCGCCATTACCTGTTTTGGCTTCTACTTCTTCTCCCGTTTCTGGACTAATAATAATGCCAATGTCGGTAATTCCGGCGGCAACAATAGCTTCAATCCCGTACCACAGAATCGGTTTATTGGCGACGGGAACCAGTTGCTTTGCGCCTGTATAGGTTAGCGGGCGAAGCCGCGTTCCTTTACCGCCCGAAAGAATAAGTGCTTTCATAAGATCGCTGCTAAGAAATGGGAAGGAGAATAATAGCTCTTCTGGTGCGAAATTACTAAATAATTTCTCATCCGTCAACCTTATTATTACTGAGCAGTGACCAGTGACCAAATTAGTTTGTTTATTGTTGTAGATACTGAGTCAGCATCTTTCGCAACGACTGTCTCCAGTGGGGGGCATAGGTTCCTAGAACACCCGCGAGCTTTTTTTGTGACAGAACTGAATAGGCGGGACGTGAGGCGGTCGTGGGATATTCAGGAGTGGTAATGGGGACAACCTGTTTGACGGCTAGCGGGTGGCCTAACGCCTGCGCTTCTTCAAAGGTCGCCACGGCCAAATCGTACCAGCTAGCAACGCCGCTGTTGGTAAAGTGGTAAATCTGCCCAGATGGCTGTGGTTCTTTCGTAATGAGGGCGGTCATCGCCTCAGCAATATCTCGCGCCCAGGTAGGAGTGCCGACCTGATCGGCCACCACCCGCAGTTCCTCGCGCTGTGCGCCTAGCCGCAGCATCGTTTTGACAAAATTGCCTTTTCCATAGGCACTGTAGACCCAGGCAGTTCTGAGGACGATCGAGCGATCGCAGTTTTGTCTGACTTTTTCCTCTCCGGCGAGTTTAGAACTGCCGTAAACGCCGAGGGGACTTGGCACGTCGTCTTCGGTGTAGGGAGTATTTTTGTCGCCGCTAAACACGTAGTCTGTCGAAACGTGCAGCAGCGGAATGTTGAGGCGCTGTGCAACTTGTGCCATCGTTGCCGGGGCCGTCGTGTTAATAGCTACTGCCTGTTCGGTTTCGGTTTCGGCTTTATCTACAGCAGTATAGGCGGCTGGATTCACAATCCAGTCGGGCTTAACCTCGTTAATCACCTGGAGAATGCTCTCTGGTTGGGCTAAGTCCATCTCTGTTCGCCCGACACCGATGACTTCTCCGACGGACGGTAGCGTAGCCTGGAGTTCTCTACCAAGCTGACCATTGATTCCCGTCAGTAAAATCTTCATGCAAATACCTCCGCCTCTTTCAACAGTTTGCCTGCCTGGTCTTTATTCGACAATACTGGTTCTTGGGTGGGCCAGGCGATCGCTAAATCGGGATCGTTCCAAAGAATCGTTCGTTCGTACTGCGGGGCGTAATAATCGGTGGTTTTGTACAAAAATTCAGCCACCTCGGACACCACTAAGAAGCCGTGGGCAAAACCAGGAGGAACCCAAAACTGTCGCTTGTTCTCCGCACTCAGCAAACAACTCTCCCACTGCCCAAAAGTGGGCGAACCTTTGCGGATATCTACCGCCACGTCGAATACTTCACCGACAACGACGCGCACTAACTTTCCCTGTGGCTGCTGAATTTGATAATGTAACCCGCGCAGAACGTTATGAGCAGAACGAGAGTGATTATCCTGGACAAAATGAGCCGTCACGCCTGTTTTCTCGATAAACGCTCGCTCGTTGTAACTCTCGTAAAAGAACCCCCGTTCGTCTCCATAAACTTGAGGTTCAATAATCAAAACATCAGGAATTTTCGTTGAAATCGCGTTCATGAATCATCTTGTTCGCACTTCCTACGCATCCTACACTGTGTTTCCGTTACTTTCACTAAAAAGTTACTTTTGCACTATTGAGCTAGCTAGGAAGACATTAATCTTATCATTCAAGTCAGACTCAGTGATTCGTTGCTTATATCGAACCAATTTTGAGGATAAAAGCCATTTTCCTGTTCTTAGAGCCATTAACTCCGATTAGCGAATTTTCTTATCCCGTCTTAAGTCGTACTTTTTCGGTATAGTCTTTCTCTCGAACCTGACGAAAACTCGCCAGTAACCTCTGACGCAATTCCATTGGCAAGTAAGATAACAGCACTCCCAGCGAGGCACGGCGGGAGTTACCGAGTACCTGCGTTGATTCTTGTAGTAATCTACGCCCTCGTTGAGACTCGCCTGTTTCAATCAGTCGCAAGCCTAAATCCTGTTTCGTTCCGGCTAACTTACGCAGGCGGAGTTCTTCTAATTTTTGAGTGGGAAACCGATAGCTGTCGATACAGAAAAGCTTAGCCGAAAGAAAGTGTAGATTTTGTTTCAAGCTAGTTTGCCCGCCGTGAAAGCGGTACTCCATCAAGAATTCTGGCAGGAAATAGGCTTTTTTCTCAGCGATCGCCAACCGCACCAGTAAATCAAAGTCCTCGCAGCCGTCGGCTTGCGGGCGCATGTAGTCCACCTCTTTCAAACAGGCGCGACGGAACAGGGTCGATCCCACCTGTAAACTCTGCTGCTGAAACGTTTGCTCAATCAGGTCGCTTACCTCTCCTTGAAGCTGATCCTTGCCCCAGCGAACCGAATTTTCTCTCGTCGCCGACTCATCTCTATTGCCTTGGCCATCGATAATCCAGTGGTCGGTACAGACAAAATCTATGTCTGGTTTAGTCTCCAACACTGCGACGGTTTTTTCCAGAAAGTCTGGAGTGAGTGCATCGTCATCATCGAACTTAATAAAGTATTCCCCTTTCGCCGCCTCAAATCCAGAGCGCATATTGCGACTGCGCCCGATATTTTGAGGATGACGGATATAGTGAAGGCGATCGTCGTGCCATTGCTGCACCAGTTCAGGAGTGCGATCGGGAGAACCATCGTCACAAATAATCAGCTCAAAATCTGAGTAGGATTGCTTAAAAACGCTGTCTACGGCATAAGCCAGAAAATGAGCGCGATTGTAGGTAGGAATGCAGATGCTAACTTTAGGCATTGTCATCTTAGTTGATAGCGGTTTTCACTTTAAGGCAGTATAGTCTTAGGGTCATAGTGTTTTGCTGATTGTCGATTGTTAATAGTTTTTTGTCTAGAACGCTTTTGTTTATTGTAGTTTCTAAAAATTTTTGTAGACAAGCGAACCATATATTTTTTGCAGTAACAGCAATAGAAATAGATGGGTAAAGCTCTGGTTGCCACCGTATATTTTTCAAGCTAGTAACGGTCATAAAACGCTTTTACCTTAACTAATTTTTATCGGTTTACAGTCACAATAAATCTACGACTTTTTTTGAATCATTGAGAGAAAATTTGTCGCATTCAAAAAGCAATGCACTATAAACCATCGAAAAAAAATGAAGTACTAAAACCATACTTCGTTAGAATGAGGACCGCTACATCAAGCACTTCCTCATAAAAAAAAATATCGTCGTATTCAGAACGAGACTATTAACCATCAACCATTATTAAAAAGCGATCGCCACAGTAATTATCTCGTAAAATCTGGGTGTGCATTATTAATCAGACTTGATAAAATAGTGTCTCAGCTCAGTTTTAAAGCCAGGATAACTAGACAAACCGAAAATTGTAAAGATAGCTCTGTTTAGTGTTTATCAGTAAATTCGCTGCTAGCCGCCGTTACAATCTATGTCAGAACCGACGATCGCCGCTATTATCTGTACCCACAACCGCGATTCTTATCTAGGAGCTGCTATCGATAGTTTACTGAATCAAGATACTGCTAACTATGAGGTGGTGGTCGTGGATAATGCTTCTCAAGACCGAACGCGGGAAGTGGTGGAGGCTCGCTTTCCTCACCCCTGCTTAAAGTACATCTACGAACCCGTTACAGGACTGTCGGTGGCCCGCAATCGCGGAGCCAAAGAAACCACCGCTCCTATTCTGGCCTACTTAGATGATGATGCCGTAGCCAGCCCTCAGTGGTTGAGAGTTTTGGTTGATGCCTTTCAGCAAAATGATAAACTAGCTGTTGCAGGTGGGAAAGTCACGTTAATCTGGCCCGAAGGAATCTCCGCACCTAACTGGATTTCCACAGATTTAGCCCAAGGGTTAGGTGCTTACGACCTCGGAGAGGCGGTTGTCTATATTGAGCAGCCAGGATTAACCCCGAGAGGATTAAACTATGCTATTCGCCGCACGTTTCTAGACAAAATTGGCGGCTTCGACCCAAATTTGGGCAGAGTGGGCAATATCTTGCTCTCCAACGAAGAACTGTATATGACAGAGTTAGCGCTCAAACAGAAATGGCAGGTTGCTTATCTGCCTGATGCTCTGGCGGCTCATAACGTCGCACCAGAACGGCTGAGTCCTAAATGGTTCTTAGAACGTAGCTGGTGGCAAGGCATTAGCGAGTGTTACCGAGAAGAAATTGCTGGTCAGACCGGGGTCGGCCAGTTAAGTCGCGGTGGAGAACGATTAGTGCGGGGACTGTACAAATCCCTAAAGTATTTTCCCAATCCAGCTCAGCGCTTTGATAATTTTGCCTACGCCTACGGTCAAATTGGTTATCTGAGTGCGGTTGTTCAAAACTGGATGGGAATGCCAAAATGGCAAAAACGTTAACGCAATTTCTGTCCGACAAACAGGTTTGTTATTCCAAGCAAAATCAAGATTGGGCAATAACAGATGAAAAAAGCACTAATTTGTGGAATATCTGGCCAAGATGGCTCTTATTTAGCAAGGTTTCTGTTAGAAAAAGGATATTTGGTTTGTGGCACGTCGCGGGATGCTCAGATGTCGTCTTTTGAGAAGTTAAGGCGCTTGGGCATCCGCGACCGGATAAAGCTAGAATCCATGGCGCTCAACGATTTTCGCAGTGTGCTTCAGGTCTTGAAGAAGATTGAGCCAGATGAAGTGTATAATTTGGCTGGACAGAGTTCGGTAGGGCTGTCGTTTGAACAACCCGTGGAGACCCTAGAAAGTATTACCATCGGGACGCTCAATTTTCTAGAAGCGATTCGCTTTACGGGAGCGCCCATTAAGTTTTACAATGCCGGCTCGAGCGAATGTTTTGGGGATATTGGCGATCGCGCTGCCGATGAAACGACTCCCTTCCGTCCTCGCAGCCCCTATGCAGTGGCAAAATCCGCTGCTTTTTGGGAAGTAGCTAATTACCGAGAGGCTTACGGCCTCTTTGCCTGTTCGGGCATTCTCTTTAACCACGAATCTCCCCTCAGACCCCAACGATTTGTCACGCAGAAAATTGTGGCTACGGCCTGCCGCATCGCTCAGGGTAGCCCGGAAAAGCTTCATTTAGGCAATATTTCCATCGAGCGAGACTGGGGCTGGGCCCCTGAGTACGTTGAAGCCATGTATCGAATGCTCCAGCAGGAACAGCCCGATGATTATGCAATTGCCACCGGAACCAGCTACTCTCTGGCTGAGTTTGTGGCGAGAGCCTTTGAGTGCGTTGGGCTAGACTGGCAAGACCATGTTGATACCGATGCGAGTCTTCTGCGTCCCACAGAATTGGCAATTAGCCGCGGCAACCCCGCTAAAGCGCGAGCGAAATTGGGGTGGCAGGCTCGGTACCAAATGCCGGAGATTGTCAAAATGATGGTGGAAGCCAGCCTGAACTCGAGATGAAAGGCTTGCTGCTGTATGCGTCTCCCACTCTGCATCAGTAGCTCATCAAGAACAAGCCTTCATAAAAAGATGTTGTGGGACATTTCATTAACTAGTAGAGTCGCTGCTTCCTAGAAGAATATCCCTGCTCACTACCGGCGACAAAACCGTCATGAACACCGACATTAAAGAACGAACATTTCCCCGCTTTTTGACAATCCTGCTGATTGTTGCCATTATCTTGGGAGTTATTTTTCGGTTTTCCAACTTAGATCAAAAACTATACTCTTTAGATGAAACGTTCAGCACCACTTACATTTTTGGGCACAACTTAGAAGAATCAGGAATCTACGAGCAAGTAATTCCTATCAAAGAGTTACAAAATTTTCAGAAACTCGATCCCGAGGAAAATTTAGTTGACGGGGTGTACAGACTAATCGATGTTCCTTACGTTTTTCCTCCTCTATATGCTATTCTCATGCAGATCTGGAGTCGATTGTGGTTAGATGATTCAGTCAGCCCCGCCTTAATTACTCGTAGCTTATCTAGCTTGATTAGTCTGCTCTCTTTCGTGGGAATGTATTGGCTCTGCTGGGAATTGTCGGGTTCAAAAAAGCTGGCTTTAATAGGCACAGCCATACTCGCCATTTCCCCTTATCATCTTCAGTATGCTCAAATCGTGAGGACTTATAGTTTAACAACGGCTACCACCTTGCTATCTAGCGCATCTTTGCTGAGGGCATTGCGATTAAATAACTGGAAAAATTGGGGACTGTATGCAGTTAATGTTGCTTTTGGTCTCTACTCCCACTTGCTTTTTGAATTTGGGTTAATAGCACAAGTGGTCTTTGTCGTTTTCATAGAAAAATTTCGGATTACTAAACGCTTAAGATCATTTGTGGTTGCTCTAGCTATTGGGGTGGGAGCATTTTTGCCGTGGTTTATTAAGTGGATAACCAGGCCAGGATTATTCGAATATTCAGTGGCACAACCGGCTGCTGCCAACCTGTCTTTTACGGACTTATTAAGAACTTGGATCGTACAGATCCCGACAATTTTTGTTCATTTTAACGATCCTTGGAGAGACTTTACTCAAAACTTTCAAACGGTTCAGCGCCTTTATACCCCTCTGATTTTACTGTTAATGTTACTCTCGATTTATTTTGTTTGTCGCTCTTCACTGATCAATTCTAAGAGTCGTATTTTAATACTAGCGTTTATTATTTTAGGTGGGTGTTCATTAATGGCTAGAGATGTCTTGACGGGCAATAGCTTTTCAACTCGCCTTCGCTATATGATTCCCTACGTTTTAGGCATAGAGTTAGCCGTTATTTGCTATTTATTTACTCAGATTGAAACGGGTGTTCCTAAATGGAAAAAAAGAGGGGGCGAAGTCGTACTTACTCTTCTAATTGTCGGGGGGATTTTTTCTGGTGGAATCATCACTAAAGCTGAATCTTGGTCGGCATTCGGTTCGCCCGACTTTCCGAAGATTGCTCAGAGAATCAATCAGTTTGAGCGGCCATTGGTTATCTTTAACGATAGCGGAGATGCCTTAACCATGAGCTATTTGCTGCATGATAACGTTTCTGCTCATATTGACCGCCCACCACTGTTGGAGCTACTAGAAGAAAATACCAACGAGGATTCGCCCCAGCGGTTTAGCGAGGTTATTTTGTTCAAACCTTCCTCAGACTCAATACAAAGATTGGAAAAAGCACCAGAGTGGAATTTATCTCCGCTATTTAGCGATCCACAATCGAGAATTTCTAATGTTTGGCAAGTAAACCATCAGAATTTTCAAAGTTAGCGAGGAAACTGAGTTAACCAAATGTTATGAACAAATTTATCTGAGCTATCAATTTTGCCAGGTTGATGCTTTTCTCATACTTATCTAAGTTTGTTCTTTTATTGGCTCATCATGAAAATTTTAATGCTTTCGGTGACGTTTCCTTATCCTCCCTCCAAAGGGGGAACGCAGGTGAGAACCTTTAACTTTGTGAAATATCTGAGCCAAAGACATGAGGTCACTCTCGTTACTCTCCCGTCCAAAGATGTTACGCCTCAAGAAATCGATGCATTACGGAAAATCGTTAATACTTTGGTCGTTTTTTCACAACCCGTTGAAGTATCAACCAACATCTTGAGTAAAATAGGGCGCTTAGGAGCTTTTGCCTGGGAAGGAACTCCCCCTAATGTGCGCTACTTATACGTTTGGGAAATGCAGGACTGGTTAGATCGGGCGATCGCCTCGGGACACTACAATGCGATCACCTGCGAACACAGCGCCAATGAAATTTACATTCGTCCTCACTGGAAACAACAGGTAACGACGGTCATTAACATCCATAGTTCTGCCTATCAAACCTGCAAAAATCAGCTAGCGAACCGTCTTTCTGAGACTCCTTGGCGCGATCGCCTGTATCTTCCCTTACTCAAACGATATGAACAGCGAGTTTACAGCAAATTTTCTGCTTTAGTGGTGACAACCGCAGAAGATCGCCAGCACATTCACAAACTATCTGCTTCTAATTCGCTCGCAGTAATTCCGAATGGGGTAGATTTAACCGTTTTTCCCTTCCGTAGAGCCGACCCGGGGGGATATCACCTCATTATTACAGGCGGCATGGATTATGTTGTGAACATTGATGCGGCTTGTTTCTTTGCGTTGGCAGTGCTGCCTCAACTCCAGGCTCAATATCCGAACGCTACCCTGAGTATTGTGGGTGGTAATCCCTCTGCTGCGGTACAGGACTTAGCCCAAAAACCCGGGATAACGGTAACGGGTCGGGTTCCATCAATGGTTACTTATCTTCATCAGGCAACCGTGTGTGTTGTTCCGATGCGTTCAGGATTCGGCATTAAAAACAAAACCTTGGAAGCAATGGCGGCGGGCGTTCCTTTAGTAGCGAGCGATCGCGGTTTAGAGGGGGTGGAAGTGGATACCTCAAAAGTTCCGTTAAGAGCGTTGCGAGCTAATACCGTTCCCGAATACGTTGATAAAATTAGTGAACTGTTTGAAAGTCCAGAACTCAGACAAAAACTCTCTAAGAATGGGCGGCGGCTGATTGAAGAAAACTACACTTGGGAAAGCCTTGGTCAGCGCTATGAAGCCGCGATTAAGCAAGGCTCTTGATTCTGCTCGCCTTTTGCTTGCTATTTTAGGAGGCGGGCTGACCTTCATCCCAGTATTCCCTATTCGTAAGGCTCCATGACAGACTTGCTATCAAGCTTCCTGCTAATCGTCTTTTGGGCCTCTATATTCTGAGTTCAGACTCAGCACTACGGTTCCGAGCAACCTTAACCTTCTTCAGCCCGGTCTGCTTCAGACTCTTCTTCAGAAGGATTGTTCATCTCTTCCCTAAAGCCGCGGAGGGTTTTGCCCAAAGAGCTACCTACTTCGGGAATCTTCTTGGGACCAAAGATAAGTAAGGCAACAACGCCAATGATGGCGACTTCTGGCCATCCTAAACCAAACATAGGTATGCGATCGCGCATCTCACTACGCGATAATATCGTTAGTCTTAGTATACCGTTAACTTAAGAAGTGCAGGCAATTTGCCAAAGAATCCCGATTCAGAAAATGTTAGAAACTCCACACTCACTCCAACAAGAGTTACATCCCCTCATTCGCCAGCTTGCTAAGACGATTTTATCTAGCTGGGAACAGTATGACCTTTCTTCCTATCAGCTACCGGAAGGATTAGGCTACGTTGAAGGACGATTAGAAGGAGAAAAGCTCAGAATTGAAAATCGCTGCTATCAAACGCCTCAGTTCCGTAAGCTGCACCTAGAACTAGCGCAGGTGGGAACTTCCCTCGACATTCTGCACTGCGTGATGTTTCCCCGGGTTGAATATGCTTTACCCTTGTTCGGCTGCGATATTGTATCCGGACGAGGGCAGGTGAGTGCGGCCATTGCCGATCTTTCTCCGACCAGTGCGGAACGTTCTCTTCCTGACGCTTATCACCACGCTCTAACGGCGTTGCCGCCAGCGTCCTTTTCCCACCTCCGCGAACTCCCGGCATGGGGAGATATTTTTTCACCCTTTTGTTTGTTTGTTCGTCCTGGTAGCCCAGAGGAAGAAACCCAGTTCGTTAGTCGTGTCAAGGACTATCTTGAGATTCACGCTCAACAGGCACTTCAGGCGCAACCAGTCTCCGTCGAACAGCAGGCGATGCATCTAGCCGGACAGCGTTACTACTGCACCAAACAGCAACAGAATGATAAAACTCGCCGCGTCCTCGAAAAAGCGTTTGGGCCTGACTGGGCGGAAACTTACATGACGACCGTTTTGTTTGATTTACCGCCCGAAGAGGCAGAAAACAGTGAGCCGTGAGGGAGATATTGGTGGTTCTGTGTTTGCTCCTAGGCGATCGCCTCCTCTAGTAAAGAGCGGTTTGCCAAATAGCATCAAGTCGGTACTCGATAATGAACTATCAGCAATCAACTAACGAGTCTACTGCTTCCTGCTATTCGTGAGAACTACTACAGCACCTGGCGACGAAGGAAATTAATAATGGCGGGGCTAATTTCTTTAAGCCAGTGTTCCTGGAGATAGTGCTTGGCTTCTTCTAGCTTGAGTAATTCTACTTGCAAGTAAGAGCTAGCCATCCGAGTGGCCTCATCTGGAGTGAGCCAGGGATCGGCCATCCCCCAAACGAGGAGAGTCGGATTTTCCCAGGATTGCGATGCGAGCTTGGCCATCGCTTCAGGGAGCTTGAGATTTTTGACGGTGGCCTTTAAAGCTCGTCCAGCAGCAGAACTTTTCAAGAAGGGTTGACGATAGGCTGCTAGATTTTCATCAGCAATCACAAATCCGCTGCCTCCTTCTAAGGTCCGATCGACCAGGAGCGGATCTTGCGTGAGCATATCGCCGATAAAGGGCAATCCCCACTGCCGCATCTGCCAGGGCAGCTTAGCCGCTTTAGAGAGAGGCGTATTGAGAATGACTAAACGCTCGATTTGCTCTTGGTGTTCTAAAGCGTACTGCAAACCAACTGACCCTAAAAACCCCTGGACGATTAAAGAAAACTTAGTCAGGTTTAAAGCCTGCAAGAAATTGGCCAGGGCCTCTTCAAAAGCATCAGGAGTATAGGCAAAGTCTCTAGAATCTGGTTTGGCAGAGAACCCAAAACCGATCCAGTCAGGAGCGATCGCTCTCAATCCGTATTCGGCTAGTTCTGGCAGCAATCCTCGCCAGATATAGCTATGGGAGGGTAGCCCGTGCAGCAGCAAGACAGGGGGTTTTTCGCTCTCGTAGTTAGGAGTGGCTTCTCGATAAAACCATTGAAGCGCTCCCACTTCGATGACTTGTTCCGTTGTGGTCATCTCTGTTTACTATCCTCAGATATACGCTGCTGATGATGCCTTCATGGACAACTAGCTCTTAGCCGTTAGCAATTGGCTGCTCGTTCGTAGAAGCCTTGGATTTGACTGAAGAGCTAACAGCTTTCTTGAGGCTAATCGCTACTTGTTAAAATCCTGCTAAAGAATACAGTAATTTTAGTCATTCTGTCATAAAAAGTAATTAAGCAGTTCTTTAACCACCCTTAACAACGAGGAGAGAGGCAGTGAATGCATCTGAACAAGCTAACGGTCTAGAAGTGACGACGAAAATTGCCGCCATTGTTAATCTGTTTAAAGCGCAGTTCCCCGATACTAAGGCCGATCTCAAGCCGTGGAAAACTGACCCCGAGACTCAAAATTTAGTTGACCCCGACTCTATTGATATTGGCTTCCATTTTCCGGGCTGGAACCAGCGCATACATTGTCGGAGTATTTTGGTGCAAATTCGCTTTCATCAAGATCCCCTGGAGGACTCGTGTCGATTGATCGGCATTGAAACGGCTGGATTTAATCATCAAGGTCAGGCTTGGCAACTTTCTACAGTAGACAACTGGCAGCTAATCGGGAGCTATCAGCCCGCCGCTGATGTGGGAGAACGACTCAGATGTTTCTGCCGAGGGGTGTTTGAGCTATTTAACGACTAGCTCGCTAATCGCTTTTTCAAAGGAATAGCAAGCAAGCTACTCCCAAGTCGCATTGCATTCTCCTGTAGGGCTGCATCCGATGGAGTAAGTCGAATGATAAGTAGAGTCGCGTTTGCCAAACCAGCGATAGCGATTGTCTCTGACCTGCTCGTAGGTGCGATCGCCCAACCACTTCACTCCGGGAACAGCTCGGTAAGCGGCGATAAAAGCTTCTCCGAAGGGCAGTAAATTGGCAATTTCCTCTACGGCATCGCTTCCCTGCCAGCGTCGCTGAGGAGCACTCGCATCGATCAAGATGACTCCCAGTTGGCAATCACTAGGGGCAATATTGAACTGCGTCAGCATCGGCTCGTTTTGCATGGGAATATAGTCAAATTGCTGTCCGCGATCAAACTTCTCGAGGAGTTGGGTAAAGGTAACGCAAAGGTTACAGTTGCCGTCGTAGATAACGTGATAATTCATAAATGGGCGGCTAAAATGCTGACTACTCTTTAGTAATTTTAATCAATCTCTTCCTACTATTGCCCAATGCTTGATGGGGTCTGCTTCTTGACAAAGCAAGGTGATACACTAGCAGTGGTCAGGGAGACCCCCTCTTAAGTTAGGGCTTCCTCGAACTCGCTCGTGTTAAACTCTTTCCTCTTGACCGACGAATCATTGGCCCCTTCGCTCACTCATGCAGTTTGACCGCATTCACTTTTACGTTGAAGATGCTCAGAAATGGCGTGATTGGTTTGTACAAACAATGGGTTTTGAGGCGATCGCCAGCGCAAGCAACTCCCAGACTCGCACTGAAGTGGTCAGCAGCGGTAGCCCCGCTGTTAACTTGGTGCTGTCTTCTCCTCTTGCTTCATCCAGTCCGATCGCCGGGTTTCTCCGGCAGCATCCCCCAGGAGTAGCCGATCTAGCCCTGAAAGTTACTAACTTAGACGCCGCTGTAGCCAGAGCAGCCCAAGCAGGAGCCAGTATTCATCCAATTCAAGAGCGGCACTACCCTCAAGGACAGTTGCGCTGGTGTCAGACTGGGAGAGATCATCTACGACATACGTTAATTGAACGGACAGGACTGACTCCGATTCTGCCTGATGTCTGGGAAGTTCAGCAGTCGTCTAAACCAGCACAGGCAAGAGTAACAGCTATCGACCATGTGGTGTTGAATGTAGCAGCAGGGGAGTTAGAGAAAACGGCAAATTGGTATCAAACCGTGTTGGGGTTTCAACCCCAGCAATCTTTTACCATTCAAACCGAACAGTCTGCCCTTTACTCTCAGGTGATGGTTCACCCAATCAGCAGGATCCAGCTTCCTATTAATGAGCCAAGATCTGCCAATTCTCAGATCCAGGAATTTCTCGATCTGAATCGGGGTCCAGGAATCCAGCATATTGCTCTCACGACGACAAACATTACTCAAGCAACTCAGTCATACCGAGCCGCTGGTCTATCGTTTCTTAAAGTTCCGGCCAACTACTACCGCAACATCATGGGAGATTCTCAAACGGACACCTCCTGCCAACGTCCCCCGCTTGAGGGATTACGTCAGCTCGGTCTCACTGTTCGAGAATGGCAGGAAATTGTCGCTCAAGAAATTTTGCTCGACCTGCAAGAATTTCCCCGGCATCGTCACAGGAATCAAAGCCGCCCGCCGCTGCTGTTGCAGATTTTCACTCAGCCAATATTTGCCCAACCCACCTTTTTTTTTGAGCTGATTGAGCGCCGCTTTCAGGCCAAAGGATTTGGAGAGGGCAATTTCCGCGCTTTGTTTGAAGCCATTGAGAATGAGCAGCTCAAGCGAGGCAGTTTAGCTCCGGCTGCCGCAAAACCGATGTTCAACACGAGCCAACAACAGAAGGAGCAATAGATGCCGACGATTCGAGAACAGTTGACCGAAGAACTTGCTAGCGTTGCGTGGAGTACGCTGATTCCTCACGCCAAGAGGGATGCCGTGATTGTTGTCAACGACACTCTCAACCTGCTGGATGTGGGAGAAGCGATCGCACAAGATGACTCAGCGTTGGTGCAAAACTGGATTAGCCGAGAGCTCATTCACAAACCCTACGCCAACCAGCTAACAGCCTGGAATAGCGAACCGGGTAAAGCCTTCATGACTCTCATTGTGCAGCCTTTTGTCATCGTCCAAGAAGCGCGAGCGGTTGATGCCGAGCCCTAAGTCGGACAGCCTAAACCGGTGAAGATCGCTGGATGTCTAGCGGTAGATAGAACGGACTTAAAGCGAATCAGCGTAGAGCAGACGATTGTTGCTGCAAGGCGAGCTGAGCGCGAGCGCAAACCGCAGCATCCGAGTGAGTTTGAGCGACCTGCTGTAGTTGTGCCTTAATTTCGACTGCCAAAGACTCTGCCACCGACGAGGCTAAAGACTGTAAACCGACGACGGCGGCATAGCCCACCACCCATTCTGAATCCCGGGTGACGGTTGCCAGAGTCTGCAACACCTGCTTTTGAGCTTCCGCTCTTTGTTGTGGGGGAAACTTTGACCACTGGAGGTTTCCTAATCCTTTAGCCGCCGCGCGACGAACGCTGAGGGCAAAGTCTCCCCGCGCTGCCTCTAACAGCAGCGACAAGGCACGAGGATCGCCAATTTCCGCCAGGGCGCGGGTTGCCCAAGCTCTCGCTCCGTAATCGTAGCTATCAAGATTGTTCAATAAGTAGGCGACGGCTGGCTCTCCGAGAGCAACCAAGCCGTCTACGGCGACCGCCGCTGCACCAGGATTGTTAAACCCCAGCACTTTGACTAAAGTAGGAATCGCCTCCTCTTGATGAGCGGCGGCGAGGGTGCTGACGGCTGAGATGAGGCTCGCGCTAGAGTGAGACTGTTCGACGGCTTGAATGAGGTTTTCGGTGTTCATTCATCTTGACGGGATAGTGATTCAATTCCTAATTTAAATCAGCAGCTACAAGAGCTGATCCATCAAGGTCATTACCTGAATACTTTGCTTCGATAATTCCTGGTTCTGGGCGAGCTGATGCGTCAGTAAACCTCTCAACGCAATAAGTTTGAGGCTGCTTTCTGTCGGCGCTTTGGCGATCGCCGCCGCTCCGGGGGTATAGCCGATGGCTCCTAAATCCATCAGAGCAGAACGACGTAGCGGAAGTTTATCGGCGTACAGAGCCCGAACCAACCGTTCCCCATAGCGGGAATCGCCAGTGAGCTGATACATTGCTCTAGCAGCGGCGTACTGTACTTTGGGGACTGGATGAGCGAGAAAAGGCTCAATCAAGGAAATTGCTTCTGTGGCGGCTAACGTTCCCAAGGCTTCTAGGACCGCTTCGGTAGGCTGAACCAGATGGGGTTTACCAGGAACGGGTTGAGCGGCTGCTACGCCCCCGGACAGTAAAGTGGTGAGGGCGGGAATACAGCGGTGATCGCCTAACGTTTCTAGAGCCTGAGCTGCGGCTTCACGCACGTAATAGTCTGAGCAGTTTAAGCAGTCGATTAGGGGCAGGACGGCTCGCGGCTCGTTCAGTTTGCCGAGCGCACGGGCAGCGTTACGTCGCAGGGGATAGCCTCCATCTGGCGATCGATCGGCTTCGTCGGTTAATGCTTCAATCAAAGCATCAATCGCCCGGCGATCGCGGACTCTAAACTTGCCCAGCCACCACGCGGCATAGTAGCGCAGACCTAAATCCTCGCGCTGCTGTAGATTAGCAATGGCCTGTTCGACAGTTAAAGCCTCGCCACCAGATGATTCCCCTGCTGTCATACGTTTTGCTCCTCAGCGTCTATCCTTGCGGATTTTCTTCGGTTCCCGAACCATCTGCCCCAACGGTTTTAGGCTTGCCGCTGGCGTTCAAATTTTGATGAACCCCAGTCGCTTCCATTTTGGCTTGGCTGCTGCCGTCTGCGGTCAACGGTTCGATGCTGAGAATTTTACCTCCCATGCGGTTAATCCGCTGCATCTGCTCGCTCATGCGATCATAGGAAACCGTAATATAGGTTTTTCCGGTACTGCGTATGCGGTAGCTCACGCGGTTAGGATTGGTATTTTGTCCCATACCCTCCACTTCAATCCGATACATGCGATTATCCAAATCGCTGACGTTGCCGCTTCCCTGGGTCGTTTGACCAAACATCGTTGATACTGCTCCTAATACAAACTAACTTTAAAAAAGCGATGGCAGACGTTTATCACCCACCATCACTTGCCCGATACTCTGTGCTGTTGCACTGGCTGTGTTGATTAACCTAGGCGGGTCTGACGCTCACGATCTTTCCCCCGCGCTTGACAAGCTGCTGGAGGCGATCGCTGAGCTGACTGTAGGGGACTAAAATCGCTTTATTGCTGCGGTTGATATTCGAGTTGCGAATGGTGCGACCGATAAGACCACTTACCTCAATGCGGTAGATCCGGTCTGTTTCCTTCCCTACCTGTCCAAAAGATTTCTGCGGCGTTTCTGATTTTAACTGCGTTTTGCCGCTGCTGCCGCCAATGGGCTCTCTAATTTTAGATGCCTGGTTCTTGGCGATTTCAGCCACTAATCGACCGCTTTTCGCTCCCATCTGACCGCGGTCGTTGTTCGCATAGCCCCGATAGAGTTGGAACATGCGGCTAAAGCCGACAGTTCTCGATTCTTGATCGACTAAAAAGCCAGTGTAGTAGGGAACAATGTTGTCCCCAAATTTGTTCTCGTACTCCTCGCTCTCGAAGTAAGAATCAATTTCAGCATCGTACCCTTCATCCTCGACGCGGCGAGTGTGCTCGGCTGATTCTGCCTGATCGTAGGGAGGACGACCGAGCAAATGTTTGAAGTTGAGCTCAACAAAGCGCTGATTGTTATTAGGGTAGAAAAACTTTGTTTTGTAGAGATCCGATTTGGCGATCGCCCGCACAAAGTCTCGAACGGTAAGATTACCCTGGCGCAGCAGAGATTCTGCCTCGGTGAGACGCTCCGCTTTCATAATGTAATCGTTGCCGAGCACCTGGCGGTATGCTTGTCGAAAGACCGCTTGGAGATCGTCTTCTGTCCAATCTGGCCTCAGTTCTACTTTCGTTCCGTCAAAGGCATCCAGTCCCAGCCGCCCTGATGCCGCTAGATTCGATGCTACTAAAAGCCCACTCATGTTATTCTCCGAATCCGTGTTTTTAAAGTTTTTTAACGATTTAATAAAAACAATGCCCGGAAAAATTAGCAAGTGCTAGCCTCAATTGCCAACATTCGCTGAATTCTTCCGGGCAAAACCCTTACAGGTTAGCTCAGAGCGTTGATAGCGTAGTCAATGTAGGTGTTGGCTTCGTTACCAGCCTGACCAGTGATCCCGTGGTTGGCTTTGATGTACTTCAGCGCTTCAATGTACCAGCTCGGGGACAGCTCGTAAGCACGGTTGATTTCATCAAGTCCAGCAACGAGGTACTCGTCCATTGGACCGGTGCCGCCAGCGATTAGGCAGTAGGTCACCATGCGGAGGTAGTGACCAATATCGCGAGCACACTTGTCCTTACCGCGCTGGTCAGCCGCATACTGAGGCCCCTGCATTTGAGTAGTATAAGGGAACTTATTGTATACAGCCTGAGCCGCCCCGTTAATCAAGTCCTGAGACTTTTGGGTTAGCGTCCGAGCCGCCTGCATGCTGGACTCAGCGCGGTCGAAACGGCCCATAGCACCCTGCAATTCGGTATTGCTCAAGAAACGACCTTGGCTATCTGCGGTAGCAACCGCTTCGGTAAGTGGAGTTTTCATGGTAGATATCTCTTGTAATTATGGTGTTCAATGGTTGAGGACAACCTCAATTTCTGCGGTACTCAAAAAGCAGCCGACTTAAGCAACCGCCGCTGCAGCCCGATCGAAGTAGCTGCCTAGCTCAGACATAAGCTGGCTGCAATCACCTTGAGTGATGTTGTTGGGGTTGTTAGCAGTCTGGATGGCAATCTCTTTCATTTTCTGAATGCCGTTAGCGGTCGAAGCACCTGGTACGCCCAGAGCCTGATAGGTTTCCCGCAGGCCATTGAGGCAGCGGTCCTCAAGAACGCTAGCATCGCCAGCCAGCATCGCGTAGGTGATGTAGCGCAGAATGATTTCCATGTCGCGCAGGCAAGCCGCATTACGACGGTTGGTATAAGCATTACCGCCAGGCTGAATTAGCTGAGGCTGTTCGGCAAATAGGGCGCGAGCAGCATCGGTAACGATTTGAGAAGCACTACCGGTTACTCTGTTAACGGTATCAAGACGGCTATTTTTGTTCTTAACCATCTCGGTCAGAGCGTCGAGCTGCTCGTTGCTCAAAAATTCGCCTCTGCTATCAGCTTGGGAAATCACCCGAGTAAATGCATCGTACATTAGTTTTTATCTCCTACTAGACCTTAGTCGTTGGTTGTATGTAAATGAAGTTTCTCTTGAGAGGTTTTAGTCGCCTGAATATCTGCACTTCCTAGTGAGGCAGATTATCTCTTCCACTTCACCTGTTGAACCTTATTGCTTGGTTGCTCAGATTTAGACCTTCAGTGATAGCACAAAACTGCTAAAAAATGAGACCAAGCAGCGAGTTTATGAGAAACCCGCAAAAGAAGGTTAAGCGAAGTTTCGGAGAGGCTTGTGCATGTTATTTAGTCCTCCCAAGTAACCTTTATACAATGCTATTCTCTCTTTTTTTGTTACGTATTGTTAATTTTTGGCTCGTTTTATCTGTCGAAAAACAAAGAAATGTAAAGTTCTCCATTTATAACTAATCACGAAGAAAAGCTAAAATTATTCTTAAATTTCTGCTTTTTTTGATGCTGAGCTGCTGACTGAAAATAGTAAGTGTCTGTACCTAAAAAGTTCTGATGCGCTTACCAATACTGGGCTTTAATGCAGAAAGAGCGGCTGCACCGCTCTTTCTTAAGATATATCAATCGATAGGGACTAAAGCTGATTCTGACCGCTAACGAAAATTGTCGGGATTGAGCGGCTGACCATCAGAGGGGCGAGGCTGAGCACCGCGAAGTTGAGTGCCAGTTCCACCATCTGCCTCGTCGAGGAAAGGCTTGAGGTTAATTCCTCCCTGAGCTGTATTGAGATTGATTGCTCGCCCAATTTGCTCAATGAGCTGCTCTCCATTGTCACCTCTGAACGTGTTGACCCCCTGAGTCATTTGACCACTATCTGCGGTTGTTAAGTTTTGGAAAACGCGATCGCGGGTGACGAGAGCATCTTGACCAGGAGGAACCGTCAGCACAATGCGGCAGCTCGGATCGGCTTCGGTGGTGACGCAAATCGTCTCGTAGTTGTTCTCTACCGACGTGGTTAACTCTACTAAACCATCCGGTCGATAGGACTCCAGGCGTTGACTAATGGCATCACAGCGCTTTGCTGATGTCCAGCCACCGCCAAGCTGTCTGGGCACGGCCCACGGGTAGGCTTGCCCGGGTTGGCTTTGGGGATAGTACACGACCGTATACTCACCGTCGACCATTTGACAGGAAAAGCGCTGGTCGCCATTGGTTGTTGAGGGAATAGACGTGGATGAACCAGAGCCTTGAGGATCTGTGTCAATAATCACATCGGGTGGCGCTTCTGCCTGACTGAGCAGTATGCCTGGGTTGACTGTTGCCTTAAAGAAAGAATCGATCGGCGACGCAGTTGCTCCAGCGCTCGCCAGTAAAATAACCACAGGGGATAAACCGATGCTTTTTGTCCAAGCAGCTCTAAAACGGAATTTTGTTGATATTGGCAGCATAATTTAATCTACCTAGAGAAGGAATTGCTGTTAACTCTCTACACAAAGCTTGTTATTCTGCAAGGGCTTAAGCAGAGAGACTATTTCGAGAAACACCGTCAGAACGGATTGATTGAGATTTTTTCTGACTCAGTTAGAGACGCGGTGATGTTTGAAAAAGTTTCTTTTTGTGGGCTTGCTATTGAGGCCTAGGCTAGACCCCAAAAAAACTGTTAGCTCAAAAAGCTAACAGCTTCTACAGTGGACACAGCAAACAAGATTAGTAGAGTAAACCGTTCCCCAAACTATGAATCTAGCCCATCCGCTTCTCCAAATACTGACCAATCATCTGCTCCTCGCCTGCTCTCGAGATAATTGTCTGTCTTGTCCGGTACTTATCTCCAATTAGCTTTAGCTCTTCCTCAAATACTGAGCCTTGGTACTCCGTTCTCAAGCACATCGTTTGCGGATTGGAAAAGAAAAATTGTGCGGTGACCGGTTTAGCCGTGGCAAAGCCGCGATCTCTGTATAGAGTCTTTCCCAATACGCCGAATACGGTTGTGCCTTTCGATGGTTTGCGAGTCTGATTTGTATAGGTGCTTTCCCAAGTAACTTGAGAACCGCCAACAAATTCTGCTTCTAGCTGATGTAGCTGAGCTAGATGAGTCAATTCAGGAGCACCTGCCTCGAGAAAACGAACCGCGATCCTACTAACAACTTCTTGCGGTTCAGCTTCTTGGTTTAGAGTGTAGTAGCGTCGTTGAGAGTGCCACTGCCCCTCGGACTGACGAAAAAATTCCACCGCTAGGGATTCTGGAGAAAATTGAGCAACTGGCACTGATGTCATAAAGATAGCCTCGTTTTGGCGCTATTACAAAAAATGCAATCGGTCAATGTTTGTTTCGACGATTTTAACATTTCTTAAACTATAGTCAACAATCTCTCCGCCATAATCTTTCTCAGGTGGGAAAATCAATCAGAGTAACATCAGCTTTGACTATGAATACCTCGACCTTTCATCGCTTTTTCGACTGCTGCGTGGGCAGTTGGGTAACCGAGCGAACTTACCACTATTTAGCATCACGAGAAGTAGAGCGATCGCGGACAGAATTTGTCATTCATCCGCTGACGGCAGAGCGCAAAACCAAGGTTTTGTCCGATAATCAGTATGCTCCCACGCCAGAGTTAGGGAACCTTCCTGGGTACAACCTCGGTTTTCATACCGTTTCCGAAACAGGCGAAGAAGTTTCTCAAAACCTCAACATTTTATTTGTTCCCAAACAGGAACAAGATTTGGTCATTAAAGGAGATTATTTAAGAGATCGAGCCTACGAAGAAGCTAAGCCAATTGTTTCCCACTTTCGCTTTGATTCCCGCACAAATGAACTCTTAATGACGACAAACTATACTCGCGTAGTGGCGGTTGATTCAATTACTCTGATTAACTCAGAGTTAAGAATTAGGAAAATCGTAACTTACCAGCGTCCACCATTAGGTGAGGAGCTAAAAAACGTTGTGCTTGTTGGCTTTGGCGTCGAACAAAAGCAAGCTTCTTCTGACAATTTTTGAAAAGCGTGTCATTAGAAAACAACTATTGATGAGCCATCAACAATCAGCAAAAACGAATCATAAGAATGATTGCTAAATGCCACAGCTTGCTTCTAGAAAGGCTTTGGCTACTTTATACTAAAAGTTTACATCGCCCGTAGAAAGGATAGTGCCAATGGTCAAAAGAAAGCGTAAAGCTTCCGGCAAGCAGACAGAGACCAAATCAAGGCTAGGAATATCGCTAACGCCAACAGGATTAAACTTGCTGGGTCAGATGGCTAAGCAGGCTGGGGTCTCTAAATCTGAACTCGTTGAAAGCGTGGCCAGAGGTGCTATTGCGATCGCCAGCCATTCGGCAGATAAAACTATTACTCTAGAATCTTCTGGGCCCGTTTCTGCGACGGCCTCAGCAACGAATCAGCCCAACGAACATCAGTCAAGCCTCCCAGAACAAGACTCTCTTCATCAAATTCAAGAGCAAGCCAAAATCATTGAAGACTTAAAACAGCAGCTTCAGCATCAGACTGCGGTGGAGGACACTCAAAAAGAGTCTGAGCAAGAGCACGTAATGAAGAAGCAACTGGCAGAACAACAGGCTGTTAATCGTCAACAAACCGAGAAGAATCAGTCTTTGCAGCAGCAGCTTGAAGCACAACATCAAGCCGTTGCCGAGTTACAAAATCAATTAACGCAGCAACGCTCTGCTGCTACCGAGCAAGAGGACGCTCATCAACTGCTTCAGCAGCAGTTTCAAGACCAAAAGAATCTCCTCAATCGCTTAGAAAAGCAGCTTGCCGAACAGCAAGCTTCCGCCGCACAGCAGTCTGAAAATCACCGTTCCCTTCAGCAGCAATTGGAGATCCAAAACGAGTTAGTGTCAGAACTGCAAGCTCAACTCACGCAGCAACGCTCTGCCGCTACTGAAAAAGAGGAAGTCCATCAAGCACTGCTGCAACAGCTAGCAGAACAACATCACCTCACCGAAGAACTGCAACAGCAGCTTCGAGAACAGCAGGAACTAGCCACTCAGCAGTCAGAAATCAACCAGTCCCTGCAACAGCAGTCTCAGGAACAGGCTACCCTTATCGACCAGCTTAATCAACAACTCCAAGAACAGCAGTCTCTCAATCAACAGCACGTTCAGACCAATCAAGATCTGCAACAGCAGGCCAAAGAACAAGAGCATCTCCTCCAGGAACTCAATCAACAGCTTCGAGAACAGCAGGAACTAGCCACTCAGCAATCAGAAATCAACCAGACTCTGCAACAGCAGTCTCAGGAACAGGCAGACAGAATTGATCGGCTCAATTGGCAACTTCAAGAGCAGCAAACTGTTAACCAACAACACGTTCAAACAAATCAATCGCTGCAACAGCAGACTCAAGAACGGGACAATCTTCTAGATGAATTGCGACAACGGCTTCACAAACAGCAGGAGCTAGCTGCACAGCAGTTACAAGCCAATCAATCTTGGCAACAACAGTTTCAAGAGAAAGCCTCACTGCTTGACCAGTTAAAGCATCAACTTCAAGAACAGGAAACCACAGCCGCCCAGCAGTCAGAAACCAACCAGTCCCTTCAGCAGCAGCTTGACATAAAGAACGAACAAATAGCTAATCTAGAACACCAACTCGACGAACAGCACTCTAGTGGTAAACAACAGCAGGCAAATTACGAGTCGCTGCGACAGCAGTTTCAAGAACAGAAATATTTAGTTGAAGAGCTCAGAAATCAGCTTACTCAACTGCAAACGGTAGCCAGGATTGGCGAGAGGCAGTTAAATAAGTGGCGAAGATGCTAAGGACTATCAATATATATATTGAATACGCCACAATAATAAATAGGTTTTAGGAGCAATACTGTTTTTAATTCCTTGTCAGAGAAACCCTGTTGTTCTACAGCAGGACTTCCTCTGACTTCGTGAACAGATGCATTAACAGGAGACGTTAAATTGGACGCAATGGAGTTTTTTCAGCGCAGTGCTGGAGAATGGCGATCGCAGCGCACCACCCATCACCTGCCGTTTCGACGCGCAGAAAATGGTGGCTCGGCCATCCAGGTAGAAACTCTCGCTGCCGATCATCCCCAAGTCGTTGAACTGTGCCAAATGCACAGCGTCGATCCGGGTTTAACGGTAGGAGGCGCCCAGGTAGCCTGGAACGGCTCAATGGCGTGGGACAAAGAAGACGAAACCCACGAAGGCACAACCGTGTTTGCCATCGTGCCGGACGCAGACGATGCTAGCAAAGGGCGGCTGCTGCGAGAAAGAGGTTATGCAGAAATTGTGCCAGTCGTCGGACGCTACGAAATCGACGATGAAGACGCGATGATCCTCGTTACCGACTACGAATCGATGAGCATTATCGAACGCTTTTGGTTTGCTAGTCCCGATCTTCGCCTGCGCTTCAGCACCGTCAAACGCTTTGGCGGATTTAATACAGCGACTTTCTGTGCTGAAGTCCGCGCGTCAGTAGAAACCAGCAACGCCTCCCAGCCTGACGAGCCTGCCACAATGGCCCATTCCATCAGCGGTTGGTAATGTAGGAGCTAAATTGATTAGGTAGGCCTCTCGAACGTTGAGAGGCCTGTTAAAACTGTTAACGTTGAGCGCACCCTAGACTCTTCCCTTGGCCCCTTCCCCTTTCCCCAGACCGTTAACCGGTATCGCTCTTCAACAGAAACACGGGGGATTTCGGCAAGTCATCCAGTTCTTTAATATTTGTAAGAGTTGTTTACATTTCTGCAGTTTCAAGCCCCATCTCCTTTATGATCTGGATTAATGTTTTAAAGATTTTAATAAGATCTGTGGAGGTTTTAGTTTGACGATTCCATTACTTGAATACCAACCAAAAAGCCAGAACGAACGCGTTTCTGGCTACGAAGTGGCTAACGAGGAACTGCCTCAAGATTACACGGCTGAACTGCGCTCCGGGACTGAATTAGATCAGCCCATCGAGGCCGCCTACCGCCAAATCTTTTTCTATGCCTTTAAAAATGACCGCGAACCGTTCCTGGAGTCCCAGCTTCGTAATGGTCAAATCACCATGCGGGACTTTATCCGGGGGTTGTTACTTTCTGAAACTTTTAGAAATAGCTTCTATGAGAAAAACAACAACTATCGGTTTGTAGAACAGTGCGTTGAGCGAGTTCTTGGACGGAGCGTGTATAACGAGCGGGAAAAGATCGCTTGGTCCATTGTGATCGGCACAAAAGGACTGGCTGGTTTTGTTGATGCCCTGCTCGATAGCGACGAGTACCTAGAAAACTTCGGCTACGACAAAGTTCCCTATCAGCGACGACGAGTGCTTCAGGGCCGAGATGAGGGCGAGAGACCGACCAATATCAGACTGCCGCGTTACGATGACTACTATCGTAATCAGATAGGCTTCCCTCAAATTATCTGGCAAAACGCGGTTCGTCGCTTCCGTCCTCAGGAGCAGCAGCCGCAAGCGGGCGATCCGTCACAGTATCTCAATATGGCCCGCAGCTTGAATGCTCAAAACGATAGAACGCCGAGAGTATCTGCTCAAGGCATGGACTATCTCAGCAAAGTTCCTTACCGTAAAGTTCGTTAAGTAAACCAACTTTAACGGCGGGGGGAGTGGCAGATTAGCAAGGCGGTTCGGATTTTGCCGAATTTCTTGCCGACCTGCGGCTCCCCCTAACTGCGTTTTCGGAACACGTCTAAGAGCTTAGTAAAATCATGCGGAAAGGGAGCGATCGCCTCAAGGCGCTCTCCAGTTTGAGGATGGGTCAAGGTAAGCTTCCAAGCATGCAGGGCCTGACCTGTGAGGTTAACGCCCACTGAACGTCCAGAGCCATAAACCGGATCTCCTACTAGCGGATGACCCATCGAGCTGGTGTGAACCCGAATTTGGTGAGTCCGCCCGGTTTCTAGCTGAAACTTCATCAGGGTATAGTGACCAAGTCGTTCCAGCACCCAATAATGCGTCAGTGCCGTTCTGCCTCCCTTTTCAACAGGCACAACCGCCATCTTCTTACGATCAACGGGATGGCGACCGATGGGAAAATTTATGCTGCCGCTAGCCGCTGAAGGCGACCCATAAACAATACCAAGGTACTCTCTTCGAGCTGATTTCGCCCGGATTTGGGCTTGGAGATGCTGGTGAGCAGCATCCGTTTTGGCAACGACCATAGCCCCAGACGTATCCTTGTCGAGACGATGCACAATGCCTGGGCGCTGAACGCCTCCAATCCCCGCTAAATCATGACAGTGATACAGTAGAGCATTGACAAGAGTGCCCGTTTCGTGTCCTGGAGCCGGATGCACGACCAACCCGGCGGGTTTATTGACAACAATTAAAGCCTCATCCTCGTACAGAATATCGAGAGGAATATTTTCTGGCTGGAGAGCGAGAGTGTGAGCGGAAGGAATGGTCAGCCACAAAGAATCGCCCGCTTGCAGCTTCATTCTTTTGGCGGTACAGACCTGACCGTTTACCTGAACGCAACCTTCCTCAATTAGCTTTTGGAGGCGAGCGCGAGACATATCGGTCAGTTGATTCGCCAGCCAGCGATCTAGGCGATCGCTCTTGTGTGTAACCCGTAGGGCAATTTCTTCAGGAAAAATTCTCGCTTCTACTGAACTCAGCTATTCCTATTGTGGCGAATTAAGCAGCGCTTAGCCGTTAGCTAATTGATTAGTGGAATTCAAATCTTAGACTCTCGCTAAAAGCTTTCTCCGTCTCAGAGCTAAGAGCTCTTAGCTCTTAGCTAAATTTAATTCTCGCTGCTCAATAGCTCCGCGATCGCCTTCTGTTCTAACGCTTCCTGATAGGGAGGGCTATGGCGAGCGTCGGTAATTAGCCAGTCGAGAGCGGCAGCCTGTACGTCGATGGAGGCTCCTGCTTTATCCACGCAGTAGCGACCAAACACCAGCTTATCCACCAAACGCACTCCCGGACCCAACCGAGAGTATTCAAAAATGACGCTATTATCGACCGTTGCCCGTTCGCAGATCCAGCAGTTCGGACCAATCATCGAAGGTCCAATAATTTTAGCGCCATCTTCAATGCGCGTCATGCCGCCAATATAGACTGGACCCGTCACATCTACTTTGTCCCAGTTCACTGCAACATTGAGACCGGTATAGATACCAGGGGCTACCTCAACCCCAGGAATTTTGACATTCTTGATGTCTCTCTGCAGAACTCCTCGAATCGCATGCCAGTAGTCAGGCACTTTACCGATATCGACCCACTCAAAATCCATCGAAACCGCGTAGAACGGAGCGCCCTTCTCCACCAGTTTGGGGAAAAGATCGCCGCCAATGTCGTACTTTTGATTGGACGGAATGTAGTCGATAATCTCGGGCTCGAAAATATAGATTCCGGTATTGATCTCGGTACTAAGAGCTTCTTCGACGGTTGGCTTTTCCTGAAACGCCTCAATGCGACCCTCATCATCGGTGACGACAACCCCATAACTCGGGACCGCCTCTTTCGGCACGGGTTTTGTCACAATGGTTGCCAGCGCGCCCTTCTGCTTGTGCCACTTCACTGCCGCCGTGAGATCGAGGTCAATCAGAGCATCTCCGCAAAGCACGACGAAGGTATCGTCGAAGAAGGGATTAAAGTCCTGGATGCGCTTAAGGCCTCCGGCTGACCCTAAGGCTTCTCCGACTAATTTACCATCGATAATTCTGCCCTCGAATGAATAGCCAATATGGACTCCAAAACGCTGACCGTCGCGGAAGTAGCTTTCTATCTCTTTGGCGAGGTGACTGACATTCACCATGACCTGGTCAAAGCCATGTTTTCGCAACAGTTCTAGTAAGAACTCCATGACCGGTTTTTGCAGAATTGGAATTAAGGGCTTGGGAATCGTGTAGGTAATCGGACGTACGCGAGTTCCTCGACCAGCCGCCAGAATCATGGCTTTCATGAATATTTCTTCCTCAACCCTATGCCATACATTTTTATCAGTTATCTCAGCCTCAGAGCTACCCCACTTGGCTATTTTTGACAACAACCACGTAAGCGTTAACGAGGCTTGAATTTAGTTTTACCTATTCCTCTTCAGGATGTCCACTGAGGAGAGTAATTTTCAGGTCTTGATAAAATTCTGTTTGCTCTAGCTCAACTTTAGACTGAGCCGATAGCAACAAAAGTGCCCAAAAAACTCCGACTCTATCCTGACTATTGGAAGTAAAAGTTTTGGCAAGTGACTGCTCGTTTAAGGCCGTTGCTTGCGTCCACCACTCTAACAGTTGCTCGAGCTCTACGCTAGTCTGCGCTAAACGAGATGAGTTCAGCCGGAGAAAGTGCTCTAGCTGAGTTGCTACCTCGGTGAGGTTCTCGTTATGGGCGAGTCCAGTAATGGTCCGGGTCGCGTCTCGGCGCGACTGAGGACGAGGACGTGGCGGACGACGCCCAGGAGCTTCCTCGTTGATCGTGGCTGCGAGTTGCTCAATTTGCTCAATCAGCTCCTGGAGAGTCACCCGTCGCTTGCGTACAGGGGGGGCAGCGGTGCGACGGCGCAGACGACTCTCTAAAGCAACAGGACGGGAGTGTTCCTCTTCTAGAATTGGTTCTAGCTCATCTTCCTCTGCTTCCTCTGCTTCAAGAGTTTTGGCCTTCAGCAACACCAGCATCGATGCCCACAGAAAGGCTTGTCCTGACTGAGGCAAATCTGCTTCCAAATATTGTGGGGTTTCCCCCAACAGCCCGAGTTCTTCTAAAAAACGGTCAATAATTTCAATAACTTGAACGTCCCACGGATCGATTTCTCCCTGCTGGGCTAAGTTCATTAAAACAGCGATCGCCTCTTGAGCTGAAGTTGGAGTCATCAGTTAAGTCACTTAATCAGCCACGAATTCATCAAGCTTACCAAACCGCGATCGCTCGTCATCCAGGAGTTGAGGCAAAAGCCTGCTAAAAGTTAACCTGAATAGTGACCATTTAACCAAGCCAGTCAAAAACAATTGTCAGAAAATTCCCAATTTCTTAAAGAAATTATTGTTGAGCGCATTGAATCTGCTCTTCACCAGCGCATTTCCTTTGCTGAATACATGGACTTAGTGCTGTACCATCCTCATTACGGCTACTATGCTTCCGGTGCAGTCCAGATTGGGACTCAAGGAGACTTTTTTACCTCGTCTTCCCTTGGTCCAGATTTTGCCCAGCTACTGGCGGAGCAGTTTGTCGAAATGTGGCAGGCGCTCTCTCGTCCCGAGCCGTTTACGCTTATAGAAATGGGAGCCGGATCGGGATTAGGAGCAGCCGATATTCTCCAGTATCTCCAGCGTTATCCGGAGTTACTGAAGGTACTTCAATACACGATTGTTGAGTCCTCGCCAGCGTTAATTGTTCAACAGCAGCAGGTACTCAAAAACTTTGCTGTTTCCTGGAAAACTTGGTCAGAAATTGCTGACGATTCGATTGTCGGCTGTTGCTTTTCCAACGAACTCGTCGATGCTTTTCCCGTCCATCGGGTCATTAAAGGCCCTCAACTAGAGGAAATTTACGTTACTACTTCCCCAACGGGATTTAGAGAAGTCAAGGGAAAACCTTCAACTCCTCGACTCGCCACCTACTTTGAGCTAGTCGGTATTGATATCCTCTCGAGTCGCTATCCCAACGGCTATCGCACAGAGGTCAATCTTGCCGCCCTGGACTGGCTGGCAGCGGTCGCGAAAAAGTTAGCAAGAGGATACCTCCTCACTATAGATTACGGCTACACCGCAGAGCGCTATTACTCCCCGCAGCGCGACCAAGGAACGTTGCAGTGCTACACCCAGCATCGCCGCCACAACAATCCCTACGTCAACCTTGGCACCCAAGATATCACGGCCCACGTCGATTTTACGGCTCTTGAACGCCAAGGAGAACGATACGGCTTCACCACGGTCGGTTCTACCAAACAGGGTTTATTTTTAATGGCGTTGGGATTAGGCGATCGCCTCGCCGAACTTGCGAGCAACCGCTATAGCGTTTCAGAAATTTTTCAGCGCCGCGATGCCCTTCATCAACTCATCGATCCCTCCGGACTAGGCGGTTTTGGAGTCCTCATCCAGAGTCGTGGACTGAGCGAACATCAGCTTAGGGGACTGACTATGCCATAATTCTTCTGGTCAAAAGTCAAAGGGGCAAGAGCAAGAAAGACTCAGTGTCAGTCGCTCAATGCCGAACTCCGACTTTAAAACAGAATGACCGTCCTCAGCGTTCCTGTAAAAATGGTGCCGTTTTCTTGCTGGTTGCCGGGAGCGACGACGACCTGGATAAGAGGAGTAACGCGCACGTGGTCGTTTAACAAAAAGTTGTAGTACGCTTCAATATTTGTTTGCGTCCCGTCGCCGAGTTCGCTAGCGATAAAGGGCTGACCAACTGCTACTCCAGCGCGATCGCCTTCCTGCCCGAGATCGAGCATCGTTAACCCTACCATCCAGTAGTGAGGATGAATATCTCCTTGGCTGGTATCGTCGTAGCTGGCGTAGCCGTAGCGACCAAATACCCCCAAGTTACCGAGCGATAATTCTACATTGGCTCCTAAGACATCAAAGCGTTCGTCATAAATCGTCCCGCCGCTATACTGAAGCCGCACCGCTAGAGCCTCAACCGGAAAATATTCCAGCTCCACAATCCCCTGATGAGGAGTTCCCAATAAGCCCCGTGAGGTTTCCTCGAGAGAATCAGCCGGATAGAGAAACCGACTCGGAGGAAACACTCCAGAAACCGCAGCAGAATCTACATCCGGGTCGTTTCCGGCTAAGGCTGTATAGACCGAACGCAAGGTAAAAGAACCTCTGTTAGGATTCCAGTCTAGAGCAGCTCCTGCTCCTAGTCCAGGGACTGGAAACAGCAGATAGTTGTAGGCGAAAGCTTGGGTAGAAAAATCTTGAAAGCTCAGGCTGGTATATTGGCTGCGATCGATATAGTCGGTAGGAGAAAGCACGGGACCGACGGTCACAGCCAGGTCAGTTAGGGGGGAGAACGTGTAGTAGAGACGAGAAACTCCTAAATCTTCTTGAGGAGGCTTTGTTGAATAGTCTAAAACGCTGCCAAAATCGGGTTCGAGCACCCCTGCCGCGTTATCATCAAAACCATCACTTCCTTGATCTAAGCGAATTTTCAGCAGATCTGACCCCTGAAAGCTCGTATCAAGATCTAAGGCAACGCGATAAATCAGAGTCGCTTGCGGAGCGTCGCTAGCAATCACGGCTCCAGTCGCGTCCAGTAGCTCCTCTCCCTCAAATCCACCGCCATTAAGAGCAAACAGAGCCTGACCTAACAGCTTCGTTGTTGTGGAGAACTGCGTTACTTCTAAGTCGGCGGTTCGAGCCTCGACTCCATCAATACGACCTCTGATGACCGCCAGCTCTAGGGAAAAATCCCGTCTTAAACGCTCTAGAGTTGATAAATCTTCTTGCAAAACTTGATTTTGGCTGTCGTTCTCAGCTCGAATTAGCTCAAGAACTCGGTTTAAAACCGCCTCTAACGCGGCTGCAAACTCGTACCGAGTCAGGGGACGAGTTCCTTGATAAGTATTGTTAGGGTAGCCAATCACAACTTGATAGCGCTCGATCAAGCTTGTGAGTGCTTCATAGGCCCAATCATCCGGCTGGACATCTGTAAGCTGATGCACTGACGGTCCTTCCTGCGGAGAAGCTAGAGCTGCTGGTACAGAGACTACACCAGCTTGATGGAGTAAACAAAAGATCAAACCAACAAGAGTGAGATTTATGAATAATTGCATTTTAAAAATCAAAAGATTGCCAAAATAGTAGATAGTTTAATGCTTTTTGCTGCTAATTGCTGCTAATCAGCTTGTTAGTCACTTTTGGACGGGTTTTCCCTGTTTCTAAGCTCGAACTAGTTGTAGCAGGTATTCGGCCAAAATCAGCATGAATTGACGTTTGTGTGAATAGCCCATTCTAAAGAACAAGAAATGGAACTAAATCGCCTTTTCCCTTTCCCCCTTACCCTTTCCCCATTGCGCAAGCAATATACTAGCTCAGTGTTGTTGAGAGCAATTATCTTTGGGGGTTTTTTCGATGGTATCTTGGTAGGAGAGGGTGAAGCCGCGTAATACTTGGATGGAAATAGATTAATATGAATGCCCGACACTGGCTTGATTGGTGCAAGCATCTACTGAAAAATATTGCTGTTGCCGCCGTGCTCCTATCGCTTTCTTTGAGCTTGAGCGGAGCCTGGTTTGACTTTGGCAGCAGTGACCAATCGTCTCGTAAAAGTGCCTTGGCGCAAGGAGATGCCATTACCGATCCAACCTCCTTGCTTAGATACGCTTTACCGATTGATAACGATACGATTCGTCAATTTCAAGAAGACATTGAAACAATGTCTAAATACCTTCGGGGTAAGCGTTGGGGAGCACTCAGCTCTAATGTTAAAGATGCGTCTCGAATTTTACGGATTCGCCGCGACCAGATTTTGGCAAGCATTCCCGAGGCAGATCAAGTGGAGGCTTCAGCCCTCATAGATGAGCTAGCAGAAGATGTGGGTGAACTGAGAGAGTCTGTCGATGCCAAAGATAAAGAGGAAATTTGGACGCGGCGGCGAGATATTCTCAATCACGTCAGCGACCTAGAACAGCTAATGGTGCAGGAGTTTCCCTTTGACGTGCCGGAAGAATACGCTAATTTACCGCAGCTAAAGGGCCGCGCCACGGTCAAAATGGAAACGACGAAGGGAAACTTGACGGTTATCGTAGACGGCTATAGCGCTCCTGTAAACGCTGGAAATTTTGTAGATTTAGTCCAGCGCGGATTTTATGATGGTTTGGAGTTTATCCCTAGCGAAGATTTTGTGGTCCAGGCTGGAGATCCGCCGGGACCGGAAGAAGGATTTATCGACCCCGACACGGGCGAATATCGAGCGATTCCTCTAGAAGTTTTGATTCGAGGGGAAGAACAGCCGCGATACGGCACAACGCTAGAAGATGCAGGGATCTACCTGCCCGAACTCGTTTTGCCGTTTAACGCTTACGGAGCGATCGCTCTAGCGCGACCCGGAACAGATCCCAATGGCGGTTCATCTCAGTTCTTCTTTTTTAAGTTCGACAGCGAATTAACTCCCCCCGGCTTTAACGTTATGGACGGTCGTTACTCAGTCTTCGGCTACGTTGATCAGGGACAAGAGGTGCTAGCAGACCTCGCTGAGGGAGACAAAATTCTCTCTGCGAAAGTCATCAACGGTGCGGAGCAGTTGGTAGAGCCTCGCAAAGCCTAACGATTCTGCTCGCTGTTCTGTTTTCAGTTCGCTCAAGCTAACGTTGCTCCGAAGATTTGGGTCTGAGAAAGCGTTGGCTTGAGACATTGATATTGATTCATGTCAAAAACCGTTAAAGATATTGGTGAGCAGGGGCTGCTAGCAAAGCTCCTGCCTCTTTGTGCGGCTGATACCGTTGGGGATGATGCGGCAGTGGTCAAGGTGGATGCCGAGCAGTCTTTAGTCGTGACCACCGATGTTTTGGTTGATGGAGTTCATTTCAGCGAGGCCACCACTGGACCTGAAGATGTGGGTTGGCGGGCAGCAGCGGCGAATCTATCGGACATCGCGGCGATGGGGGCTTCACCGCTGGGAATCACCGTGAGCTTGGCCCTCACAGAGGACGTTCCGCTCAACTGGGTAGAGAAACTGTACCACGGGCTGAACGACTGCTTGCAGCAATATCAGACAGCGATTCTCGGGGGTGATGTTTGTCGCTCGGCAGTCGTGACGGTAGCGATTACGGCTTTTGGTCAGGTGTTGCCCGAGCGTATTATCCAACGTTCAGCAGCTCGTCCTGGGGATACCGTTGTCGCTACCGGATTTCACGGGGCTTCCCGGGCTGGATTGGAGCTGCTGTTACAGCCAGAAATGGGACGAAATTTAGCAGCGACCGAGCGCCAGTACTTAATCTTAGCTCACCAAAGACCTCAACCTCGGTTAGACGTTGTAGAGTGGCTGCGGGAACAGGAGCCAACCAGAATGGCTGGAATGGACAGCAGCGATGGACTGGCAGATGCGGTGGTACAAATTTGTCGCTGTAGCGGAGTAGGAGCGGACCTTGACGCGACAGCTTTGCCTGTTCCAGACGTGCTGACTCAACTGGTGAATCAAGAGCAAGCCTTGGAATGGGCGCTCTACGGAGGTGAAGATTTTGAACTCGTTCTCTGTCTACCATCGCCCTTGGCAGAGGCGTTGGTCCAGAGGCTGGGGAAAGGAGCCGCCGCGATCGGCAAGATTACGAGCGATCGCCAAGTGAAGCTCAAAGACAGGAGCGGCAAATTACCACCTCGAGAGCTGACTCTAATCGAGGGATTTCAGCATTTCTAGCGTTTGTCGATTTTCGAGCCAGTCTAACAGTGCTGGCAGAGACGGACCGAAATGTGTTAACTGCGCTACACTGTAAAAATATTGGTATTTCTTTGATTCATTAGCATCAAGCTCTACAGTCATTATGTTCGTGATCGCAATCAGACTACTCATGGCGCTGGCGATCGCCTATTTATTCGGTCTCCTGGTTGCCTGGTTGGTCTCATTTTTCAACGGTTCTGATGACGACGGCTGGCACGATGGTGGCGATCAGCCAACTCCTCCCCTTCCTCCAGGCTCAGGAGAGAAGCCTCAGTCAGAAAAGCGGCTGGTTGAAGTGGATGAATCCTACTATATTGAAGAGTTCGATCTCAGCCGGAAGTAGCCACGAGGCAAGGCTTTAGCGAATCACCAAAACTGGACACTTAGAAAGGCGCACGACTCTCTCAGCAACCGAGCCCAGCATAAAGCGGCTCATGCCTGTGCGTCCGTGAGAAGACATCACGATGAGATCGGCGGCTAGGTCTTGAGCGTAATCAAGAATGGCAGAGCTAGGGTCGCCGATGACTACCTCAATTTGCATATCCTGAGCAGAGAATTCGCTGAGCTTGTCCTGGAGAGCTTCCTTGGCATGTGCTTTGCGAGTGGCTTCATCCACCGTATCCCAAACAACTGCTGGATCTGCTGGATGAAGGTCTGGGAGTACGTGAATAACGTGAAGGTGGGACGGATCTTTAACAAACTCCAACGCCGGTGCCACTACCGCAAGAGCAGCGTCCGAAAAATCAATAGGAACAACAACACAGTTTTTTTGTAGCCAACTCATAGGGGATCGCGGTTTTTGAATCAGTAAGGTATTTCTTCTTAGCTTAGAGAGGGAAATGGGGAAAGGAGCGCTCTTCTGACGTATCTTCATCAAATTTCTTCCTCTCCCCTTGGTCGATTAAGGTACAGAATGTCCTGCCGCGAATCTGTGCGGAGCAAACATTACCAGTCATTCATCGGCTCAAGCAGGAAAAGCATTACTTTTTAGTCGTCTGCTGCCGATTCCGGCCACAGGATTTTGAGAGCCAAAAACAGAAACCCAAGGGCAGCGAGCGCCTTGAGAAGTCGCGTTGGCAATAGCTGAGCCATTCCTCCTCCAGCCACGACTCCGATGAAGCTAGCCAGAATTAGCGCCGTGACCGAGCCGAAGAACACCGCCCGCGGAGAACGAGAATTGCCGCCGAGGGCGATCGCCGCTAGCTGGCTTTTATCCCCAATCTCTGCCAAAAATACGGTGATGAAGCTCAGTCCAAGAAGCTGCCAGTCCATACTTAATTGATTAGTTCCTAACCCGTTACTACATCTCCCAATAGTAACCCCGATATGAGCAGCAGCAGCAGCGCCACCGCGAGATCGAGCAGGCGGGGAGAGAGGCGCTTAGCGAGCCAGTAGCCAATAATAACTCCCAGTAAACTAGTCGCAATCAACGCCACCGCCGCCCCAGTAAACACCACAACAGGAGATTCCGATTCAGCGCTAATCAGCAGGGTTGCTAGCTGGGTCTTGTCACCCATTTCCGCAAAGAATATGGTTAAGAAAGTAGAGCTAAAAATCGACCAAAAGCTCCATTTTTTCTCGTCCTGAGAGGAATTCTTCGGGTTGGCGGCTGGAATTGACTGAGAGGATTCGATTTCTCGAGGCTTATTTAAAGATGGCTCTATCAAGGTCACAGGAAAACTAGGACTTATTGGGCGATCGCTAACCAGTTAAGCTTTATCCCAGCAAAGACTCGACTCGCTACTGGCTATCTAATTTGTTTCTACTCAGATTAGATTTTACAATTCGTTATTCATCCTCTCAAAAAGCAACCCCTCGTTGCAACTAAATCTCTAATCGGGATCGTCACCGTTACTTGTCTCATCCCCAACAGCTTGACTGTAGCGCTGCATCTCCTGACTATTTTTGCGTAAACCCCTTCAATCTGTTGGTAGCAGCACTCGATGGCAAAGTCCTCAAACTCTTCGAGCGCCACGGCGTACATTCGCTGAAATGTGTTCGGCTCTACCCGGCAGAAGCGAGGGCGCTGTTCGTAGATTTGACACTTTCGTTCAGATGGGTCGTAATGAATGCACCAGCCATCTTCCCCCACCATACTCAGATAAAGAGCCAATTCTGCTGAGGAGAGGTACTCTGCTAAATGGGGTCTGTCTGCTGGAGCAAGATTACAGCAAGCTCCGCAATGCTGAACGCAGCGCCATGTTGCCATCGTTAGCTTACCGTCCTCAAGCGCTAACCTTTTGTGTAGTTGATGAAAGAATCATTCCTCTGTATTATTTAAAATGATGATTTGCATTAATTTGTCCTATCTGCGGGGTAAAGTTACAGAAGATGGATTTTATTACAAACCTTGTTAACAACGTTAACTATGAAGCAATTGTTCAATTAACGATGGTAGCCTTAATTATGATTTCTGGACCAATCGTAATTTTTCTTCTCGCTCTCCGAGGTGGAGACCTATAAGCGTCTGAGGATGAAGAATGAAGAAGCGCTCTAGCTTTCATTCTTCATATCTGTTAAAGCAGCCAGCGCCCTCTTAATTAATTCGTAATAGTGAGCCTGAGTGACATCTACTGCTGTGGTCCGTTGTTGATCGGCTAAGATGCCTTTTTTTTGTCCTTGCTCGATGGCGAGAACTTGACCTTGAGCATTATTAATTTTCAAGCGAGACTGCCGCAGAGTACAGGTATAGACATGACCTCGGTACAGAAACTCAGCGTGATGAGGTTCAAAGCGAGGTCGCGCTCCCACTAATTCTAGCTCAACGCTAGCGTTGCCGTTCCAGAAGTTTTCCCGGAGCTTGTAGGCAATATCGAGGGGAGTAGGAAGCGGAAAATACTCGCCCCAGCGCCAGGCGATCGCTCGAATCACCTGCTCACCGTCGTCTGACATCAAAGTAAGCTTAAGATGATTCTTGCCAACGATGCGCTGCTCTAAGACCCGCACGTTGGCGGTCCAAAACACCGGAAATTCGTTGCCAATGCCCCAAGGCTGCAAAGATTCAATCTCTCGGTACAGAGCAAGATTAAGCTGAGGAAAATCAGCTTGAGCATCAATTTTAACAAGAGGTTTGAGGTGTTGGGGCTGAAGGCACTGATGGGCAAACTGACTCAGTTTTTGTGTCAAAGTCGCTAAATGAGCTGCCGGACAACTGAAGCCACCCGCCGCTTTATGACCCCCGTATTTAGTCAGTAGCTCTCCACAAAAATCTAGAGCGGCAAACACATTAAATTCCTGGATTCCTCTAGCAGAGCCGCGGATAGAGTCGGCATCCTCATAGGTACCGATAAATACCGGCACACCGTAGCGTTCAACTAAGCGAGAGGCCACAATTCCAATCACGCCGTGATGCCAGCCGGAGCAAACAACAACTAATACGCGCTGCTGTTTCCAGGGGATGGGCGCATTTTCTACAAGAGCCACCGCTTCTTGCTCGATCTCAGCGCATAACTGCTGACGGGTGCGATTAATTTGCTCGCACTGCATGGCCCGTTCTAAGGCTATTCCTGGCTCTGTCGTTGTCAGCAGTTCGATCACTACCTGCGGATCGGCAATGCGTCCGACGGCGTTAATTCTCGGTCCAAGGCGAAACCCAATATCGTCCGGCTGCACCTGCTTTTGTTCGTCGCTGACTCCGGCCACCTGCATCAGCGCCTGTACGCCCTCTAGCTGAGACTGGGGAAGCTGACGCAACCCTTTTTTGAGCCAGCGGCGGTTTACCCCCACCAGCGGCGCGAGATCGGCAATCGTGCCGAGAGTAAACAGCTCTAGAAGTTGGTTTGCCACAGCCTGCTCTTGCCCAAATTTCCTGGCTGTGGCGAGGGCTAAAATGTAGGCTACGCCCACTCCAGCCAATCCGCAATAGGGAGAAGTCGGGTCAATGAGTTTGGGATTGAGAATGGCGTGAGCAGGCGGTAAATGCTCTGGCGGGTCGTGGTGATCGGTCAAAATGACGATCATGCCTTGCTCGACCGCTCTCGTGATCGGTTCAGTAGCAGAAATTCCGTTGTCTACGGTGAGAATAATGCCGACTCCCGCTTGAGCAAACTCTTCGACGATGCGACAGTTGATGCCGTAGCCGTCTTTCATGCGGCTAGGAATGGCATACTCGACCGCTGCCCCGAGATGATTCAAAGCCCGCAGCAGCAAAGCCGTACTGGTCATGCCATCAGCATCGTAGTCGCCGCAGATCGCAATTTTATCGTCAGTGGCGATCGCCTCTACTAGTAATTCAACGCTGAGGGCCAGGTCAGGAAACTCCGCGAGCGGGTTGGGCAGATACTCCGATTCTGGTTTAATGTAGGCGATCGCCTCCTGTACGCTAGCAATGCCTCGATTCATCATCACCTGAGCGATCAGCGGCAAAAAGCCTGTCCTCTGTGCCAGTGTCTCTACGTCTTGACTTGGAGGGGCAATTTGCCACCGCTGGTTAGGAATTCGGTTAGTCAATTGTTCATTGTTCATGGTTGATGGTCAATGGCAATCATTTAGCTAAGAGCAATTTAATCAGCCATCAACAATCTTCCGCCCCTGCTAATGAAGTGGCTTTCCTCCTAGTTTTTTTCCGCTTCGGGATACTGCTTGCTATTAACAACGCTCCCGATCAGATAACCAATGATACACAACATCAAACCATAAACGTTAACGCCTAGGTCGGTGGCATATTTGCCGGTACCGAGAGCCAGACAAGCCGGGAAAATCTCGGTTTGCAGAGCATTTTCTAGGACTCGGAGGATGCCAATGATTAAACCAGGCCAGAAAGCCAGGTGAAAGCTTAACCGCCCTGCCGAGCGCATGAAGGCCAGTAAGAAGATCGGAGCCAGACCCATCACCATCGTGCCGCTAATCGTCGTGGCGAGAATAATCGCAGGACCGATTCTATCACCCAGATAAATGCTCAACAAAGGCAAATTACCGAGAACGGCGATCGCCATCATCGCCCAGCGTCCGGTAAGCGCCTGGGACTCGGTCGGCTGGCCGCGCCGGTTGGACCAGTCTCGCGCCGATAGTTTAGCCGTACTAGAAAAGGTAGAATCTAAGGTCGAGCCAGCGCTGGTCAGCATAATGGCGTTGAACACCAGCAGTAGCGGCAAGCCAAACAGCACAGGCACAGCCAGCGTTGGTTTGCCTTCAACGCCGAAACGGAGAGCATAGAGACCAACAAGACTAAACAGTAAAATGAAGCCGCCGCTGAGCAGTCCTGCCAGCACAAAACCGCGCACCATCTTTCGAGGAGAGGTAATAAAAGCGCGATCAGTCAGCACCGGATCGTGGAACGGATAGCTGAGGATTTGTACTAGCGCCAAGCCACAGAACGTGATTCCGGCGGCCTGAGTTTCCGGTTCAACGGTAGGGAAGCCTTGCTGAAGCAGACCAGGACTGAGGACGACGAGAATAATCACCAGCAACACTGCCGCCAGCAGCATCTGCACTCCGTCTGTCAGCAAGCTGCTGCGCAGTCCTCCTAGTAGCGTGTAGTAAACGGTGAACCCGGTGACGAGAATCGCCGCCAACCAGTAACCAGGACTGCCTTCCGGACCAAAATAGAGCGAGAAGACTTTCGTATTTGACCACACTTCGTTAAACAGACGAATAGCGATCGCCACCAGAAACAGCTTGGCACAGGTCGCGCCATATTTATCGACTAGAAAACTCGGTAAAGATGTGTACCCGCCTCTCACCCGGAGGTAGTAAATGGCGATCGCAGCGGTCATGAAGCTAAGATAGTAAATTGCGTAGCCTACCCCTCCAGCAATGCCAAACGCGTAGGCTAGACTGGCTGCGTTGTCAATAGATTTCGCAAAAATCCAGGAGATCGCCGCACTCGACATCAGCAGCCACAGCCCGGGGGCTTTTCCCTGCGCTGATTCTCCTTGAAAAAATCCTGATGCTGAAACGCGCTCTGGCGTCGTTTTCTGAACAATGCGGTAGACAAACAAGCCATAGCCGAACAGCAGTGTCCATGTTAAAGCCAATACCATAGAGTTCCTGGGACTAAATTATAATTAGCTGACTTTGAGGTACTTTATTAATTTAATCTGAGACACGGCTGAAAGGCGGCAAACAACTCGATGAGAGTTTCTCTACTTATTTGTCGTCAGCTCAACGCTGTACTCTACCATGTCGTCACTGTTGCTGCCCTTCGAGACTTTGTACTCGTATCGTGCTACTCAGTCAGAACCAATTTGCCTGTTGCTATGGGAACGAAGGGGAAATAACATGCTTAGATAATGGGATTTGAGCTACGGTTGACAGATATCAAAAATTGGAATGGATTTGGAGTCCTATGACCCTCGCCGTGATCGCCTGTTCGGATTATCTAATGAGACAAAGAAATTTTTGCTGATGTGAACGGCTCTTTTTAAAACCTGCTGGGACACAATGCCGAGTAAAGGTTGAAGCAATACGAAGAGTAGAATAGATTAGCTCATCATAAAGTGGAAACCTATCGATGGCGCAGACTAAAAAGAAAGGGCAAATTAGCCGCTTCGATCTGGTGGCTGTGGGCGCGATGGCGATTATTGGTGCGCTGAGCGCTGCCGTTTGGGTGAACGGCGATCGCACTCCGCTTCACGTTACATCCTTTAGCTGGGCAGAGCAAACCCTTGGCGCAGAGGACCAACAATTGACCCTCGCTTTTAATGGTCCCATCGATCCCGAGTTCCTAGACGTGCAGATAGAACCAGCGCTTCCGGGAACCTTGAGCAGTAACGATCGCGCTTTGGTTTATACTCTTGCCGAACCTCCTATTTACGGCACAGCTTATCAAGTGAGTCTGCAAGGTTCATTTCAAGACGAAGAAATCTCCTTTGTGAGGAATGTTCCTACCCGCGATCGCCTCTTGGCCTACATTGGAGTGGATGAAGCCGAACAAGGACGGCTGATTCTCTACAATCTTACTCAAGAGCAAAAAAGTGTGCTTACTCCAGCCGACCTCGTCGTGACCGATGTGGCGATTTACGGTAGTCGTGATCGCCTGCTCTTTTCTGCCTACGAACGCTACGATGAACAAGGCTTTTCTCAACAACAGCTTTACACCGTCACCACTGGATTAGAGGCCAATGCTACCCCTCAGCCCAGCGGCAGAATTCATCTTCTGCTCGACGCACAGAGTTACCAAAATGTCAAATTTGATGTGGCAGAAGACGGGAAAACGATGGTGGTGCAAAGAGTCAATCGGCAGAATCCAGCGGAGTCAGGTTTATGGATTGTATCGGCAGACGGAACGCCCAGACCGCTGGGCATTCCAGCAGAAAATTTTGTCATTGCCCCAGACGGCCATACCGTCGCCGTTGAACAAAGTACAGGCATCGCGCTAATTCCTATAGACGAGGGAGGCTCATCGCAGTTTTATCCGGGGTACAGCAGAATTTTAGCATTTTCTGCTGATGGGACTCACAAGCTGCTAGTCAAGTACAACCCCGACTATACGCGATCGCTGTTTATCATCTCAGCGGAGGAAGACCGAGAACTGTTCCGCACGGTGGGCCCAATAATCGACTGTCGCTTTAAGTCGCCAGAAACTCTGTTTTGCCTCAAAACCGAGCTTATTGAAGATCGGGGACAATACCGAGAAGAACCATACTTAGCCGCGATTAAGGTAGAAACCAACGCCGAGGTTCCTTTACTCGCTCTACCAACTTATCAGGACGTGCAGTTGAGCATTTCTCCAGACAGGATTTCTCTGCTGTTCGATCAGGTAGCGACAAGTCCGCCGAGTAGAGATCGCTTCCCGATTACCCAGCAGGGTCAGGCGATCGCAGCCGGTCTGATTTGGCAATTACCGCTTAACGATTTTCCAGCCTTTGCTCCTGAAGAAATTGTCCCAGAAGAGCTAGTAGCAGGGTTTCATCCGGTATGGCTACCGTAGAAAGCGATTAGCTGTTAGCGAGAGCTAATAACGACTCCCTAAATTTTTTACACTAAAGAAGTTCCTCCTGCTGAAACAATCATGCTGCGACCAGAGCAACGCAACAAGCTAGACTCAACTGAAGATGCCCACTTTTATTCTTTCCCTCGATTTGTCACTCACGTTGACGATGGGTTTATCGACCAACTCACCAATCTCTATCAAGAAAGACTGCGCCCCTACACTCGCATCTTCGACATGATGAGTAGCTGGGTGTCTCATCTGCCAGAGATGGAATTTGACCATGTCGAGGGACACGGCATGAACGAAGAGGAGTTGGCCAAAAATCCCCAGCTAGACCACTACTTTGTCCAAAACTTAAACACTCATCCCCAGCTACCGCTAGCCGACCAGGATTTTGATGCCGTTCTCAACGCCGTATCGATACAGTACTTGCAGTACCCAGAAGCGATTTTTCCCGAGATTCACCGCATCCTTAAACCTGGAGGCATTGCTATCATCAGCTTCTCCAACCGCATGTTCTACGAAAAAGCGATCGCCGCCTGGAGAGACGGCACAGAAGCCAGTCGAGTTGAACTCGTTAAAACCTACTTCCGTTCTGTACCTGGATTTAGCGAACCAGAGGCGGTTACTCATCCATCTTCAGTGCCCACTTTTCTACAGATGCTTGGCGTTGGCGGTAGCGATCCGTTCTATGCCGTCATTGCCCAACGAGAGGTTTAGCCACAGAAAGCTTAATTTAACTTCCTGTATCGGGGACAGGTCTCCCTTTCGATTCGGGCAACGATGGATAAGGTTTGTAAGGCATCGGGATATACTGGACCGATGGACGACCTCCTTGAGGCTGAGGATAGAGTTCCATCAGTTGATAGATCGTCTTTGGTAGCCCCACCGAAATTGGTAAGCCGAGTTCTGTCGCTTCTTCGACGGTAATCGGGCAGTCGTGGGTGATTTTGCCACTGGTAAGAGCATCAACAATTTTTTCGATATTTTCTGGGGCGACTTTCGTTTGCGGGACATCATCTTTAAGCAACGTCCGCACAAAACGCTGGACCTGATTCATAGCTTTTCCGGCTAAATCTGCCATGATCAGCGTCTCATCGTCGATTTTATCAACAGACTTTTGTTCCAGGACTTGGAGAATGCTGGCGGCGGCCATATTGCCTAACTGCGGATCGACCGGACCTAGAACCGCGTTGGCATCCATAACGATTTCATCGGCGGCTAGCGCTAACATCGTCCCGCCACTCATGGCGTAGTGGGGCACATAAACGGTAACTTTCGACGGGTGGCGCACCAAGGCTCGCGCAATTTGTTCGGTTGCCAGCACCAAGCCCCCAGGAGTATGCAAAATCAGATCGATGGGAACGTTGTCAGGAGTGAGGCGAATAGCCCGCAGCACCTGCTCAGAATCTTCAATCGAAATATAGCGTGACAACGGAATGCCTAGTAAACTAATTGATTCTTGGCGATGAATTAATAAAATCGCGCGACTTTGCTGCTTTTGTTCAAACTCTCGCAGCAGACCAACGCGACGAGATTCTGTTTGACGGCGCTGCCACAGGGGTTGTAGAGAGGAGATTACCAAAAATATCCAGAACAAATCAAAGAAGTTAAAATTCATTACTGCTAGGACCAAAACTTGATTTCTTTTATTGTTCCAGGATTCCAACCACAATCAGTCTATCTTAAGGTCAGCCCTTTCTAGAGGGGCTAGGGAGCCAGCTTGTTCTCGTCTATCCTTAGCGCTATCAGTATCAGTCACGAGCGGACGGAATTAGATTCCGTATCTTCCAGGACATTAAATGAGAAGAGATTCAGTAAAATTGGCATCAGAATGAGCTAGGGAGAATTACTTACAATAGCAAACGGCGCTCTTGCTACCCAGGGTTAAGGAGACGACGAGCAACCAGTGCTAGGTGCCTGATGCTCACAATACGGAAAGATGCAGCGATAGGAGAGACATGGAATGACAGACTCGGCGAAAACTTTATGCCCCTACTGCGGCGTCGGTTGCGGCTTGGAAGTACTCCCCCCTGCCCAGCCCGGACAGGCGGTTCACCGAAACAGCCAAGGGCGACCGGTTTGGAAAGTGAGAGGCGATCGCGCTCATCCTTCTAGCCAGGGAATGGTCTGCGTTAAGGGAGCCACGATTGCTGAGTCTTTGGACAAAAACCGCCTCAAGTATCCGCTGCTGCGGGAGTCCTTGTCGGACCCGTTTCGCCGCGTCAGTTGGGATGAAGCCTTGAATCGCATTGTCAACCGCATTCAAACCGTTCGCGCCCTTCAAGGACCAGACGGGATTTGCCTGTACGGGTCGGGTCAGTTTCAAACCGAAGACTACTATACTGCTCAAAAGCTCCTCAAAGGCTGTTTAGGAACGAACAACTTTGATGCCAACTCGCGTCTGTGCATGTCCTCAGCGGTCGCAGGCTACATCCAGAGCTTTGGCTCCGATGGTCCACCCTGCTGCTACGAAGACCTCGAACTCACCGATTGCGCCTTTTTAATTGGCACGAATACTGCCGAATGTCATCCGATCGTTTTTAATCGCCTCCGCAAGCATCATAAAAAGAACCGCAAGGTGAAGATGATCGTTGTCGACCCGCGTCGCACCGAAACAGCAGAAGCCGCCGATCTGCATTTGGCCATTCATCCCGGAACCGATATCGATCTCCTCAACGGCATCGCTCATCTATTAATGCGATCGCGCCAGCTAGATACGTTCTTCATCGATGAGTGTACCGCCGGGTTTTCCGACTATGCTGGGGTAATTCAGCACTATTCCCCGGAATTGGTGGCCCGCAAATGCGGCATTCGCATCGATGAGCTGGAACAGGCAGCGCGCTGGTGGGGAGAGTCGGAACGAGTGCTGTCCCTGTGGTCGATGGGCGTTAACCAGTCTTCTGAGGGAACGGCGAAAGTTCGCACCATCATTAACCTCCATTTGATGACGGGAAATATCGGTAAACCCGGGGCCGGACCCTTTTCTCTGACCGGGCAACCAAACGCGATGGGGGGACGAGAAGCCGGAGGTCTCTCGCACATCCTTCCCGGCTACCGCGTCGTCAAAAATCCTCAGCATCGCGCCGAAGTCGAGCAGCTTTGGGGATTACAGCCCGGAACCATTGCGCCCCAGGCTGGACGCGATGCCTGGAGCATGATTACCGGGTTAGAACAGAGAGAAGTGGGTCTATTGTGGATTGCTGCCACCAACCCCGCCGTTAGTATGCCGGATTTGGAGCGCACCAAGGCCGCGCTGTTGCGCTCTCCGCTGACGGTGTATCAAGATGCCTATTACCCCACAGAAACCGCTGACTACGCCCACATCCTGCTGCCAGCGGCGCAGTGGAGCGAGAAAACCGGGACCATGACTAATTCTGAGCGCTTTGTTACTCTCTGTCCTCAGTTCCGCCCTCGCCCTGGAGAGGCCAAGGCTGACTGGGAAATTTTCGCTGAGGTGGGTCGTCGCCTAGGATTTACCGAGCAGTTCAGCTTTACTGACTCGGCGGCGGTTTACGCTGAATTTGTGCGGTTTACGAACGGGCAACTCTGCGACCAGACCGGGATTAATTACGATCGCCTGCGCGCAGAAGGACCGATTCAGTGGCCTTGCCCGGAAGAGGATCAGGGGAAAGGGGAAAGGGAAAAGGGGAAAGAGGATTCTAAGCCTATCCCGGCTAAGCGGCTTTATACCAACTGGTCTTTTCCCACGGAGGATGGACGGGCGAAGTTTGCGGCGTTCCATTCTCAAGGACTGGCTGAACCAGCCGACGAGCAGTATCCTTTCGTGCTCACCGTTGGTCGGCTTTACGGGCACTGGCATACCCAAACCCGTACAGGACGCATCGACAAAATTAAGCAGATGCACCCAGAACCTTTTATTGAAATTCATCCCCGCGATGCTCAAAAGCTAGCGGTTGAAGCGGGGCAGTGGGTTGAGGTGCGATCACGCCGAGGACTGGCTCGCTTTCCGGCTAAGGTGACTAAGGCGATCGCCCCCGGAACGGTATTTGTCCCGATGCACTGGGGCGCACTCTGGGCAGACTTTGCTGAAGCTAATATCCTGACACATCCGGAAGCCTGCCCCATTTCTCTAGAGCCAGAACTCAAAGCCTGTGCCGTTCAGATTGTTCCTGTTGTTGAAGCTGGGGAGGTGGCTTTTCGGGAGCTAACTCCTGAACCTCTGTCTGTGCAGCGATAGAGCATTTTGTTATTCGTCGTTAGTCCTTGGTCCTTGGAACCAAAGGACTAACGACCGATGATCAATAACAAAACAGTGATTTGTTGCAATAATTCTTTACATTGCGTTACATTAGTTAAAAGTAATAGGGAAAGATTATAACAGCGATGAAATCAATTACTGAATCTATCTTCTTTTCATCAGGAATCACGCTCTTCGGGTTTTTGATGCTTGTTATTCTGCTGGCTTAAAAAAATTTGCTTTTAGCCGAAAGATTGGGCAGTCACAATGGTAGTAGTAATATATTGCGACTACCGTCCTACATGGAAATTCTCTTAATTCTGATCGGGATTGCCTTACTTTACTTCGGGGGTGAAGTACTAGTCAATCATTCGTCTCGTCTTGCCCTCTCTCTGCGGCTCAGTCCAGCCGTTATTGGCTTAACGATTGTTGCCTTTGGAACCTCTAGTCCTGAGCTATTAGCGACCCTGACCGCTACGCTTCAAGGAGCGCCTGATATGGCAGTCGGCAATGTCGTTGGCTCCAACATTGCCAATCTGGGTTTAATTCTTGGACTATCCGCCATCATCTTTCCTCTACGCGCATCTTCTCAATTCATTCGGCGCGAAGTTCCGTTTATGATCTTTGCGGTGATTTTGCTGGTTCCCTTTAGCGTCGATGAGACTATCAACCGAGTCGAAGGAGCCATCCTATGTGGTTTACTGGTGCTGTACCTGCTCTATCTCTTTAAAAACGATGCTTCCTTGGGAGATGATGAATTTACCCAAGAGTACGGACAAAATAAATCAGTGAAATGGTCGGTTGTTGGCGTGGTTGCTGGCATTGCGTTGCTAGTTGCAGGAGCACAGAGTTTAGTGTTAGGAGCGGTCGATTTAGCGCGCAACGTCGGCATATCGGAGCGAGTAATCGGACTCAGTATCGTCGCTGTAGGCACAAGTCTCCCAGAACTTGCCAGTAGCTTAGTCGCGGCAATGAAGCGCGAGGGAAATATTGTGCTCGGTAATTTAATTGGCTCCAATATCTTTAATGTTCTTGGGATTTTAGGCACAACCGCCGTTTTTAACCCAATTGCCGTATCAGCCAATATTACGGGGTTCGATCTCTGGATTGCCATTGGCATTAGCATTGTTGTCCTGCCCCTTATTTCTACTCAATTAAGAATAGAACGTTGGGAAGGAGTCATTTTGCTAGCCACCTACGTTGGCTATATTGTCCTAATTTTTTCTTGAAAAATTAGGAATAGGTTTGTTTCTCTTTTGCAATCAGGCGAGCCGCTAGCACACCTCCCAAAAATCCAAACAGGTGTCCTTCCCAGGAAATTCCCGGTCTTGTCGGCAATACGCCCCAAATTAATCCGCCATAGAAAAAGCCGACAACCAGAGACAGCACGATTGAGGGGAGGTTGCGCTGAAAATACCCCCGCAGCAGCAGAAACCCAAGGTAGCCAAAGATAAGAATGCTCGCACCTACGTGAACCGACCCAGGAATGCCGATTAGCCACACCCCCAAACCACCAACGATCATGGTGATCAGAGTCACAATCCAAAAATCACTGGTTTCTTGAAGCATGACCAGCCAGCCGAGAGTGAGGAAAGGAATAGTATTGGCGATCAGGTGAGGAAAATTACCGTGCAGAAAGGGGGCAAACAGAATGCCGCGTAGCCCAATCAGCCGCTGCGGAATGATGCCAAACAGATCCAGTCTACCGCCGAACAAGAACCGATCCACAAGTTCTGCCAGCCAAAAAACCGAAATAAAGCCACCAAGGATAGTGGCCTGCGCCTTTAGTTCCCGGGACAGAGAGGTTTCTCGATGTCTCATTCTTGATTGCCTTTGTAGGGTGTTTGTTTCTAGAGTAGCAAGTTCTCACAACTTTTTTGGAAACCTTGGCTCAGCAGCGATCGCCAACCCTTAAGTAGCTCATCGCTCCCTTCGTTTACTGATTGCCGTTTTCACTAAACGTCAACTCTGGCGGACTTTCTTGACTGCTGCCATCATTTGGCCTAAAAACGGTAAGCCAATCACGGCTGGCAAAAAGTAGCGTGACGTACACAGTAGGCCTAAAGCGGCTCCCGTTGCTGCATCAAAATAGGGCTGGTAGAAAAAGATTAAAGCTGCATCACGAGTGCCGACGCCAGCAAAAGTGAGAGGAAGCAATCCGGCGAGAATGGCTAGAGGAGAAAGGGCTAGATTAGCGACAAACGGTGCCCAGGCATTGAGCGCGAGAATAAATAGCCAAATTTGCAGCAGGTGCAGAAACCAAATGAAAATAGAAGTGGCAACAATAATCAATAACTGCTGACGCTCCCGCCAAAAATAATTCTGCATTTCCTCCCAAGAATTTTGCAGACTCCTGAATTTCTTGTTGAGCTTTTTGGGGGCAATTTTAAAAGCAAGGATAAAAAATCCTTGGGCAAACCGACGAGAGCCCAGTAACAGAATCCCTAAAATTAACCCGATAGCGACGGCGGCAGTCATCAGCCAAAATAGCTCGTCTTTCTGCGCATATACCAATAAGCCAAAGGCGCACCACAGCAGCAAAGAAAGCATATCGCTCGCCTTCTCAAATACCGCCAATGACAGCGACAAAGAACCACTCAGATGCCCCCGCTCTTTCATAAAGTAGGCTTTAGCAATATCGCCCATCTTTGATGGAAGCACCATATTGAGCACACTCGCTCCTAAAATTAAGCGATTAGCTTCTATAAAGCCCAAGCCTGTTCCTGCTGGCATGAGTTGCTGAAGTCGCCAGGAGGTAAATAGGGTAATGGGAATCACCATGCCTAAGCTGACCGCCATCCACCAGCCATTACAGGTGCGGAAGACCTCTAGCAAGCCCGCAAAATCAATTTTTGAATAGATGATCAGCAAAATGGTAACGCTGACGGCAATCGAAATAAAACGTTTCATTCGATATTCTGAGTAGGTTTGACTTCAATAAGGTCCGGTCTTACATTCTCGTTATCGGTTGATTGTTGATTGTCTCCTTACTACTCCCACAATCGTCTATGGGAACCTAAATAGCTCTAATGAGGTAGGTGCAGTTTGGTTAACACGGAAAGTGTCGCTCTAGCTGGAAAACCTGACTAGGGGGAAGCTGTTTGATTTTGTCGGTCAAGTTGAGCCAAGGCAGTAATTGACCGCGTTGAAATGTGCGGCTCATGACTACGTAAATAGACGTTTGATCGCAGCCAATACCAGCAGCTACAACATTTTCCCAAGACTGAGCCGCTAGTTCATCGGTGACTGTCCAGCCGTCTTCCCAGCGTAGCCGTCGTACGAAACTAAAGGGGGCGCTTTTCTTGCCTGTGATCAGAACCTTTTGCAGGAGTTTTCTAATCAGGTTAGGAAAAAAGCGACCAACGGTAAACATCACGAACCGAAGAACAATGAGATTAAAGGTCGTCATTTGTTTTTGTTTCGCCCATCCCAACTGACCCTGAATCAAAATTGTCTCTGGCTCGACCTGTACTGAATACTGACAGACTAAATGACCCACCGCATTTTTGACTGTGTTTCCTTGCTGAACGAGAAGGGAAAACTGAGTATCTGAGACGACCAGTTGACCCTGCTGAAAGAGCTTAAAAACTCCTCCTTTATTAAGAGCGAGGTAGAGTTCTGTATCCTGGCGACGGTCGATGAGAATACCACCTTCTTGAAGCCAGACGCGACCAGTGGGACGCGGCTGAGGAGACGGTCTTTTGGGGACAAAATCTCGCCATGCCAGCAGGTAGTTCCAGGTGTGATGCCCAATAATGTGATCGTCAGCATAGCAGGGGGCTAAACCGTTAGCTAACCCGGAAAGAAACTGATCGTTAATGCTGAGCGCCTCCGGCATCCACCGACCGACCAATTCAAAGCCGTGGGGAAAGAAGTTGTAGGTGTTGCGGCTGGTATATTCTCCGCCGTAGGAGCCATCTGGATGGACAAATTGGGCCGCTAAATTGACCGCCCGAGCGATCGCCTCCCGAAGTTCGGGACTCGGCATCAGCTCATAGATGCGGGCTAAACAGGAAATCGTCAGCGTATGATAGCCGGGATCGCAGCCCTCATACTCCTGAAACCAGCCTTCCGGGTTCTGCCAAGATAGCACTTGCTGAAGACGTTCGTACTTGCTGCGGTCCCACTTATTCGTTTTTAGCAGCCGCGACAGCCGCTCTAGGCAAAGCACGATTAGCGCCTGATGGTTGGTTAACCGTCCGCTCTCTTGGTGGTGAGCCAGCCAGTCTGCCCGTCGCTCAAAAAAACGCAGCGCTTGGGGGTTGTCTAAGCCGAGGTGCGTGTAGCTGTCGATGCAGGCTAGAAGAGAAAAAGCGGCAGCGCCTCCGGCTCTCTCAAAGGGAAAGTAATCGTCGCAGGAACCGTCGGAGTGAGCACTACGCTCGGCGTAGAGGATGCCTGCTTCCACCCAATCTCGGATCGTCTGTTGGCGATAGAAAGGATTATTGGGAATATCGGTGCTGTAGGCTAGCGCCAAGGGCAACACAAACTCCTGCGCCATGCCGCTCGGAAAATCGATAATTTTGTACTGCCAGAAGTTGCGATCGAAGCAGCCGTAGGTGGGGCTATGGCGGTTACGGTCGACGAGGGTGAGCAGTTTGGGAATTTGGGAAATAGCCTCTTGAGCAAATAAGTCTCTATTCATGGAATCTACTTGACTCCCATCGAGTCATACTTTTTGGTTTCGCCTCTCTACTTCTAACTTGCGCAGTCTGAGCTGAATATCCTCAAGCATTTTACGATTTACCGAAAGCAAATCAGCAATTAGGCCAAACAGGAAAAGCTGAAAGCCAATCAGAATTAAAATAGCCGCCGCAATCAAACTTGGAACCCGGCTTCTTTCTGGTCCTTCAATAAAGAAGTAAAAGAGCCAGCGCAAGCAGAGCATAAAACCCATCAGAAACGGTACGCTCCCCAGCAAGGTAAAAAAACGGAGCGGTTTGTAGGTCATGAAGATCCGAATAATCGTTAGGATCGAGCGCTGGATGTAAGAGGTAATACTCTTGACCAACCGAGAAGGGCGCAAAAATTCGTTGGTTCTAATCGGGACAGACGTGATCGCCATGCCCTTTCGTCCTGCCTGAATAATCGTTTCTAATGTGTAGGTATACTCGCTAAAGACGTTGAGCTGAATGGCTGCATCTCGACTGATGGCGCGAAAGCCGCTCGGGGCATCAGGAATATTGGTATTGCTAGCAACCCGCACCACCCAACTGCCGAGCTTTTGTAAAAATTTCTTGGCCGGGGAAAAGTGTTCGATCTGCTGAATCGGTCGAGAGCCAATCACCATTTCTGCCTCGCCTCTAAGGATTGGCTCGATCAGCTTAGGAATATCTTCAGCCGAGTACTGATTATCAGCATCAGTATTGACAATAATATCGGCTCCGGCTTTGAGGGCAGCCTCAATGCCGGCCATAAATCCTCTCGCTAAACCCTGATTGTGCCTGAGATCAACAATGTGGTCGACTCCACAGCTTTTGGCAACCTCCACTGTGCGGTCGATACTGCCGTCGTTGACGATAAGCCACTCGACCCTGTCAACTCCTGGCACATGACGCGGAAGTTGGGAGAGAGTCAACCCCAAAGTGGCTTCTTCGTTGTAGCAAGGAATTTGAATAATCAGTTTTGTCATCGCTAGACTGACGCTCCTCTGCTAGTCTCGGCTGTTCTCATTGAGATGCTTGTCTTTGGCCATCGCTTGCTCATTTCAAGTCGCATTGCTGGCTTGTTTAATCTATTAAAACCGATAGAGCTATCACTCGTCATGAACCGATTAGTCCTGTGGCACACTTTACTCAACGAGAAGCGCAGCTAGCCTAGACAGAGCATTCTCTATGCCGATAACGAGGCGAATAATAGGCGACTTTGCTGAACGGTTAACTGACTACCTGAGCGATCGCCTACTCTCAGTTCTGGTTGTTCGCGACTACTCACCGGCAATGCGAAGAGGAGTTGCTATCGCTATCTCAACAAATTCAAACTAACGAACTTGTCTGTTGCTTCTGTCTCTAACGGTAGTTGGCAATATCGTCGGGGGTAAGCTTAATAAAGCCAAACAATTAAATGGGCAAGCTTTTGAAAAAGAAGCGCAGGCGGCTGCACTAGTAGCTGATAATTTAACCGCTGAACCAACTCGTTCCGTTTTACATCGCAGTGCAGCGGCTTTAGCAATAGACTGTGGTGATTTTAGTCAAGCACAAAGGCTAATTCAGACTGGCTTAGCTGGCACTGCACCTCAAGAGATTGCTGGAGAACTTACAAATTTACTAGAAGAAGCCATAGCTTTGGCTAAAAACCGTCAAGGAATTTATTTATCGGCTTAAAATATGCGAACAGTAGTTATACATTTGAAAATGTCAGAACGGAGAGCCTGAATTTGTTTGCTAGCGGGGCGGAAAGCCTGCTTCGCCAAAGAGTTGATGAACGACGCTCGCTCTTTCAGGCAGCTTGAGGAGAAAGAGCAGGGGAACGAGGCTGTTCAGAAAAAATGAGCAGTATTTGAGTACTCAATCCTGATTTTGGACAAGGAAGAGTATCAGAAGCTTTGGAGTTCGCTTATTAACCATCTTGATCGATCTACTGAAGACTCGTTGTGGCTGGTCAATTTGAAGAAAGAGCGATTGCAGTCAATATGGAGAGAGGAGGGATTATGCCAACAGCAGAGCAGGCGATTAAGGCGGCGATACTGTGCCAGTTTTTGACGGGCGTAGGACTGCCAATAACGGTTTTCTATTACGATGCAAGTAGCAAGTTATTGTATCTAGAAGCAGCAGGCGGCAACGAGTTCAAGATTGTTATTAACCAACAGGGGAAAGCGAGAAATGTCTAAATCATTTACTGAAATGTCAACAGAAGAACTCCGACAGTTGTTTCTCGATCATCGTGGCGAAAAGGTTGGGGATGAAGCTTTTGCTGAGTATTACAATCGCCTCGACTGGAAACCTCTCTTCGACGAGAGCGCCACGGTTGAGGAGATTGGAGAGGCAGTAAATAGGCTGATTGCCAAGAAGAGGAGCACGGTTGCCAACACCATCAATCAACTTCCATCGTCTAAATCCGATGAACCGGGAATCAAAGAACTACTCACCGAGTTGAAAGCTGCTATTGAAGCAGAAAATAATCTCTCTGAGGACGATAAAAAGCAAGCTTTAGCTCAGGTAAAGATCTTAGCCGAAGCAGAACAAAAGCCCGAACCGGAAAAGCAACAGCAAGCGAAAGGGGTAGTCCGTTTTTTCCGAGGCTTGGCGCAAGAGTTACCAACTGCCACCAAATTTGTAGAAGCCTGTAGTCAGCTTCTTCCCGCTATTCAATCTCTATTCGGCTTAGGCTGATTGCATCTACTCTTCCTCAAATACGGGCGACCATAGCTCGGAAATCGCCACGGCAAAGCCGGGGAGAAGGTCAGGAATAGTTAGCGTCTCTTCGTTGTTTAGAATCTTACTCTCTCCTAGACGGTAAATCTCTATCGTTTGCGCGATGGGGTCTACTAGAATGCCGACTTTAGCTCCCAAACTGAGAAACTCCTGAATCTTGTCGCGGAGCTTCTTAGTAGAGTCCGAAGGAGATTGGACTTCCACCATCAGATCAGGAACAAGTTCAGCATAACTCCTCGTCGTGCGTCGCAGTCGTTCTGCTCTGACAAAAGAAACATCGGGAGCACGCAGATCCGTATTTGGCAAGATAAAACCCGCTGACGAGCCAGTAACTCTGCCCAGTCGCCTCGGTCGTACCCAGTTAGCAAGTAGACGAGCAAATTCTAAGGCTACCTCGTCTGACTCGTATCCGCTAGGACTCATAATAATAACTGCCCCATCAACCAGTTCCATGCGATATTCGGGGTGCTCATCCTGGAGCCTTTTTAAGTCTTGGATTCCTAAAAAAGTCATCTTTCACCTCGTAGGTTACTCTGATTCACTGCGCTCAATTGTCCAGAACGGAAAGCTCTGGCTAGGATTAATTGTTACTCCTTCAACGTTATTTTGAGCAAAAGCATAGTCTTTACTCTGCAAAATAGGAATGTAGGGAACATCTTCAGCGAGAATCTGCTGAATCTCGGCAAAAATTTCCTGGCGAGCGGCGGGATCTTGTTCCTGACGCTGCTGGTCAATGAGTTCGTTGATGCGATCGCTATAGTAAAACGATCCTTGCGCCTGCGCTCCCCCAGACTGGCATCCTTGCGCTTGCGACCCTTCCGCGCAGTCTAGAAAGGGCTGAACGTAGTTATCGGCATCTAAAAAGTCGGGATACCAGTCGGCTAGGAACGTCGGATAGATACCTTCCTTAAGATTCTTCGAGGCGGTGGCAAACTCAACCGCTCTTGGCTCAAACTGAATCGCTCCATCGAGCTCCTTTTCAGCTAAGGCTTTCAGGGTGGCGGCGGTAATACCCCGCGTTGCGGAACCGGAGGAATGCCATAGCTCAATTACTGCCGGATTTTCTGGGGTGTATCCTGCCTCGGCTAGCAGCTCTTTGGCTTGTTCAATATTGGCATCGCCATAGGCTTCTTGAAAGGCAGGCTGATACACATCAAAAGCAGTGGGAATGAGGCTGTAGACTGGCTCTCCTTGCCCCTGTAGCACCCGTTCGTTGAGCAGCGAGCGATCCATCATTGCGGCGATCGCCTGCCGCACTTCCGGCTGGTCGAGGGGCTTCTGGTTGCGGTTGAGCACCAAAAAGTTAACAGCGGTTCCAGACCCCTCTACCATCTGCCACTGGTCCTGTTCAGCTCCTTCAATGAGGCTTTTAATCTGTTCGGGGTCGAGGGATTGATAGGCCACATCTATCGCTCCAGTGCGAAAGCTATTGTAGAGGTTCGCCGAGTTTCCGTCATAGATCTGCATATCAACGCCCGCGTTTTCCGGCTGCTCTCCCCAATACTGGTCAAATACGTCTAGGCGGATCGAGTCGCTGCTGAACTGAGCGAGCTGGTAGGGTCCGGTGCTCACCAACTGATTTGGATTAAAACTACCTGCGCCAATTTCATAAGCCTGGGGAGACACCGCCACTGTTCCGGGGAAAGCCAGCAGAGACGGAAACGCGGCAAACGGTTTCTTCAACGTAATCGTCAGCTCGTACTCTCCGGTGGCGGTCACCGACTCTACCGTATCAGACAGCAGGAAGGAGGGTTTACCGCCGTTCTCGATAAAGCGGTTGAGAGAGAACGCCATTGCTTCAGCGTTGAAGGGCGTTCCGTCGTGGAAGGTGACTCCCTCTCTAAGGGGGATGGTATAGGTCATGCCATTTGCGCTCACCTGGGGGAGTTCGATAGCAAGCTGAGGCTTCAGCTCTGTAGTCCCGAGTTCGTAGGTGTAAAGCGTTTCTCCTACGTTATAGATTACGTTAATGCCGGCTAGCTCGTAGGTATCGGCTGGATCGAGGGTGCGAGGCTTGAGAGTCGTCCCCAGGGTAATGCGATCGCTTTGCTCCCCTGATGGCGCTGAAGGCTCAGTAGACTGATTATTGGAACAGCCCACGACCAGAGTAAAACATAAACAGAATAAGCTCACAAACTGACCGAGCTGACGCAGACGCTTAGAAGATAGCCGAATACTCATCATTAAACTTTCAACACCCCCAGTGAATTTCGCCGCTAATGCTAAATGGTTTATAGGTTAGCAGATATCGCCTCTAGTTTTGAGGGGGGGGATGGGAAGTGAGTCAAAATTTAAACCCGTGATACTAAGCGCACGATTTTTTTGAGGGTGATCGCCCGACGCTCTTAACGTTTACTTAACTCAAAAAGTAGATGATTCAGATATGGTTGGGGTAAATATTGTGACCTAATTATGTGACCTGAGCAGCCATGACCCGCGTCTACGACTTATTTTCACAAGGGGGACTTGTCATGTGGCCCCTACTCGTTTTATCAATTTTCACCATTACCTGTGCTTTAGAACGAGTTTGGTTTTGGTTTCGGCTGCTGAGCCAGGAAGACCGCATTGTTCGTGACGTTTTAGAGGCAGCGCGTTCTAGCCTGCGCAAAGCCGCAGAGATAGCGGCTCAGGCTACTTATCTGCCGATTGGTCGGTTTTTGCTGGCTCCTCTCAAGCTCAATCAGCCAACGCCGGAGACCTTTCGGCTGGCGATGGAAGCCGCTGGAGATAAGGAGTTTATTCAGATGCGGCGAGGCGACAAGTTTTTAGAAACGGTTGTGGCGGTGGCTCCTCTGCTGGGGTTGCTGGGAACGGTAACGGGATTGATTGCTACTTTTAATAGCCTTAATATTGGCGGCGGAACGGCAGAAGAAGCCTCTAGAGCCGCTGCCGGAATTGGGGAAGCGTTAATTACGACAGCGGCTGGCATGATTGTGGCCATTATTGCCTTGCTGGTGTTTAGAGCATTAGTGTCTTTGCAAACCCGCCAGATGGACTACTTTTCGGAGGTGGGAAGCGAACTAGAGCTAATTTACCGAGAGATTTGGTACGAACCATCGCTGAAGCGGACCGCAGCTCCCCCTGGAAGTTATACAGACGAATCTATCACCCGATAAAACGTGCGCTTTAAAAGACAGTTTGATTCATCTCCAGAAGTCAATCTAATCCCGATGATGGACGTACTTATGTCGGTACTGACGTTCTTCATCATTACTTCAATCACGCTAACGGGACAAAGGCTCGGCGACATTGTGCTACCAGAAGGGGGAGGAGGAGCCGACCAGGAAGTAGACGCTTTCACGGTCGGCCTGACCAAGGAGGGCGAAATTCTCATGGCTGGTCAGACAATTGGAGAGGAGGAATTAGTGCAGCAAATGCAGTCCTATTTGTCTGAGTATCCAGAAGGCACTGTAATTGTTAAAGCTGACCGAGAACTGGTTTATCAAGACGTTTTGTCCCTGTTAGAAAAGATGGCAGAGATCGGTGGGGAGCGAGTTTCTCTCGCCATTGAGGAATAATCAGTGGAATTATGCGTTTTAAAAGCGATCGCCGTCAAGCGGTACCAACCATCGACCTGATTCCGATGTTAAACGTGATGATGTCGGTGCTGGCCTTTTTTGTGTTAGTGTCGACTCTGCTCGCCACTGCTCCGCTCGGATTTGACGTTATTCTCCCTACCGACGAAGCGACGCCTCAAGAAGCGTCCCCTTTACTCGTCACTCTTAATACAGAACAAATCCTCCTGGGAGAGCAGTCTGTTGATAGACAACAGCTTGAGGCGCAAATGCAGGCTTATTTGGCGACGAATCCTGATGGTGCGGTGATCCTGGTGGCAGAACCAGATGTTCCCTACGAAAGGGTCATTCAACTGCTAGCAGAAATGAGACAAATTGGCGGAGAGAGAGTGTCGCTAGGCATTGAAAGTCAGTAGCAATCAAGGGGCTCACAATACCGAAAGAAGATAAAACCGCGATAGCAGCCACTTCTCACCAACGGTGGCGCTGCTGAAAACACAAGCCAAATGCCCCAATAGCGTATTTCGGTGAGTTTAGAGTTTTTAGCGAATCAGGAGGACCAAGCTCTCAGTCATCAGGAAATTGTCAACTATACTATAGATACAAGCAACATCTTAGGCTACGGTAACTGCTAAGAAACAATTGGGAATTTAAATCACTATGACACCACAACTAAAAGATCGTCTCGACAACCTAGTGAACAGCCACAAGATTGTCGTCTTTATGAAGGGGTCAAAACTCATGCCCATGTGTGGATTTTCTAACAACGTTGTTCAGATTCTCAACATGCTCGGCGTTCCCTACGAAACCGTTGATGTACTAGAAGATAGCGAAATTCGTCAGGGAATTAAAGAATACTCTAGCTGGCCGACTATCCCTCAGGTATATGTGAATGGGGAGTTTCTCGGCGGTTCAGATATTATGATTGAGCTGTATCAAAGCGGCGAACTTCAGCAGACCGTTGAAGTTGCCCTTGCTTCTTGACGATCAAATTCGATATTTTGAGCGGCGTACGTTCTTAACTGCCGTACGCCTCTTTGCTAAGAAACTTTGAGTCGTTTCAAACGAGGACAACCGGAGCATTAATAGCTCAATTAGTAGTAGCCGTAATCTGGCTCAGTTTGAGGCATAGATAATTCAAAGTTAGAAGGATCGCGCAAAAAACGATAGGCTTCCTCTTCTAAGCGGTGAACTAAATAAGGCTCTAGGCTATTGCTATGTCGCAGGCAAGACACATACCCTTCTAAGTAAAGCCGTAGCTCCTCAAAGCGATGTCCTCTGTGCCACAAATCGACCATAGCATCAGTAAGTCTTTGGTAGTACCGGACGGACTGGGAATCTTGAAGCATGAATTTCACTTGAGTGCATCTAGTGGCTAAGCCGAATCTTAAGAGGCAAATCGCACTAATAAATTTATTTTAGCCATTAACTTCTCTTAAAGTTTGCCCCTTTGCTTCAAGATTGCTACCTCAATTTTTGAGATACCATCTTTTAGTTCCCTTCGTAGCACTTGTTACAAATTCTTGACATTAGCTTTGTTAATCTGATCATCACAAGATTTAAGGTAAAGCATAAGGTGGCTCAAGTTGATATTGCTATCGTTGAGGGTAATCCGCACTTAAGATCTCTGTTAGCCTGGCATCTCCAGCAGTCTGAGTATCGCGTCCAGCAGTTTTCCTGTATTGGGCAGACGCGAAAAGTTTTCCTCCGTCATCAGCCAACCTTAGCCGTTATCGATTCTGATCTCCCCGATGGAGATGGGGTAGAACTCTGTCGCTGGCTTTACCAGCAAAACCAAACGCTCATTCTACTCCTGTCTGCTCGCAACAATGAAAAAGAAGTCGTCAGAGGCTTGAAGTCGGGAGCTGACGATTACCTAACTAAGCCCTTTGGCATGCAGGAGTTTTTAGCGCGCGTAGAGGCTTTGGTCCGGCGAATTCGAGTCACGAGTGCTCCTCTGTACTTAGATTATGGACCCCTCAAAATTGACCTCGTACAGCGTCGCGTTCAGTACAAAGGAAGCTATATTGAGCTGACCCCACAAGAGTTTAGCTTGCTATATGTTCTAGCTCAGGCTCAAGGTGTTCCCCTAAGCCGCTCTGAGCTTCTAGGTCGAGCTTGGCCGGATGCGATTGATAATCCTCGCACCATTGATACGCACGTGCTATCTCTGCGCAAAAAGATAGAGTCCGATCCTCGTCAGCCGAGCTTGGTTCAGACGGTTCGCAATGTCGGTTATCGCTTCAATCCAGATATCTTAAAGGAAGTGGCAACACAGTCGAAAGCGGCTATTCACAACGGACAGACTCCAGTAGCAGTCAGGAAATAACTGCTAGAGAATTGCTAGAGCATGGCGAACAAAATTTGCAGCTACCCAAACTCAGTCCGTCTCCACGGACTACTGCGCTGCTGAGCAAGCTGCTTTAACATTCTCATAAAAGCGATCGCGCTGATAGCTGGCCGCACTAGCAAATAGGGCTTCGATGACTCTATCATTAGAATCGGTTCTCTGCCCAATCGCGGCTACTAAAGCTTCAATGCGGTCCAGACAGCTTGGTTCTGAGGGACTCATAGTTAATGACGTTACTCCTTGCTATTATCTGATCTCAGATTAGGTTAGTGGGCTCCGTACCAGAGAAAGCGATTAGAAGATGCTATGCAAATAGGGTTTCAAGGACATTGATAAACCTTGATTAGACAAAAAGGTTGCGATTAACATTCTTAACGTTGTTAATCGCATTCACAAAGTTACCCTGCTAGATTCATCAGCGGTTACTCCTCGCTTACTAGTAAAGCTAACGGGAAATGTTGCAGCGCCTCTGATATCGATAAAATCCCGTTAGTTTTAATAGACTGGCTGGTAATTGCATTTTTCCAAACCGAAGACATATAGGGCGGAAGCCCGATTTGAGTATCCTGCCATAAGTCACCAACAGGCAATTCCCCTGGCTGAATGATGTTGGTAAAGAAACGAGGAACGACCGCCACTATTGTCCGCTTCTCATAACTTCTGGCAAAGGCAATTATGTGTTCGGCATACTGGCCCTGAGTCGCCAGCGGTTCGTACCCCCCCCGCTGAAAAACGTTGAGATAGGCTTTTCTGGTTTGCAGGATTTGATAGGTCAAAAATAGTTTGACCCGTCCATCCTCTGGCGCTTTAAGCAGTTCGTACACCAGATGCAAAATGTTTGACCCAATGTTTTGCTGGATTTCCTTGAGAAAGCTTTGGCGTTGATCGTAATCGACGGGACGGCGATTATCGGGATCGACCATGCTTAAGTCCCACAATTCTGTTCCCTGATACAGATCGGGTACGCCCGGTGAGGCATACTTAAGCAGAACCTGAGATAAAGAGTTGAAGACCCCGTAGCTGGCTATTTTGTTTTGAAACGGCAGGAATTCAGACAAAAACTGATGGGATTCGCTATTCAAGACAGCATCAATAAACTGAAGAAAGCCATCCTCATATTCCGAGTCAGGACGCAACCAAGCCGTATGCACCTTTGCTTCTCGAACGGCTTTAATAATGTAGTCCTTGAGCCGCCCGACAAAGCTTTCAAATTGGTCTTGCTCAAAGGGAAAAGAGCCGATCAAGGTTTGGTAGAAGAAGTACTCGTCGTTGGCGCTTGGAATCAGCTTTTTGCCGCGCTTGATTTTCTGAGTTTGATTAATCTCTCGCCAGTGCTGGAGCTGCTGCTGCCATGCCTCCGGAATTTCCGACAGCACGTTTAAGCGCGATCGTCCATCTTCCCCACGCTTGGTATCGTGAGTGGCGGTGGTACTCATCGACTGCTGCCAATACTTGTTTCTGAACTGGTTAAACTCATGAAACTCTGCTAAAGTGACGCCGAGCTGACCCGGATTTCCGCCCACTTCATTGAGGGAGATTAGTCGATTGTAGACATAGAACAGCGTATCTTCGACTCCCTTCGCCATGAGAGGGCCTGTCATTTGCTGAAGTCTCATGACAAAGTGGAGCTGTTCCTGCTTTTGCGGCTCACTAAGGGTTTCTTCAAATTCCCGCAGCAGGATTTTTTCAATATAGCTCAGCTCTTTGACCAGGAGAGGATCGCGTTCTTTGGCGCGGGCGATCGCTTCTGAAATATACTGTTTATCCGACTGCATAACCCGCTGAGCCGTAATATAGGTGCGATAAATTGGAAAGAGCGTTAACACCTCTACCAGGGCTCTTTTCAAACCGTACTGAGTAAAATCTTTGCCTTCTCGTGTTTGAGAGGCAATCTTTTTGAGCAAGATTGATAAATTGTCAACGTCGCCAGCCAAATTCCTCTCTTCAATGAGCGCTTTCTTTTGAATAACCAACTCCTCGTAAGGAGTAGTGATACCGGTAAACTGTTGGTAAATCCGGTCGAACTCGGCTTCGTTTTCAATTTGGCAGAGTACCCCGTTAACGTAGTTCAAAAAGTCGTACCCGCTGGTTCCCTGAACTGACCAGTATCTTGGCAGTTCTTCTTCCAGCTCCAAAATTTTTTCAACAGTAACATAGGTATTGCCAACCTTGTTTCTCAGTCTCTCTAAGTAGCGCGTAGGATCGTATAAACCGTCGATGTGGTCAATTCTTAAACCAGTAATTTTACCATCTTCAACAAGCTTCTCAATCAAGGCATGGGTAACATTAAAAACCCGAGCCTCTTCTACCTTCACAGAAATCAGCTCATTAACGGTAAAAAATCGGCGATAGTTCAGTTCTTCAGCTCCTACTTTCCAAAACGACAGCCGATAAAACTGTTCTGATAGTAAACTATCTAACAAATTAAAGCTTTCCGGATTTCCCGATCTACCGTTAAACGTTTCTAAATTGTCATTGATGAAATCTTTAACCGCTTCATTTTGCTCGTAGAGTTCCCAAAGAATACCTTTAACAAAAGTAGCTTGGTCTTTTCTTTCTTTTCCTTTCGTTTCTGTCGGAATATTTTTTGTGAGATAAAGAATTCCCAACAGCTTAATAAAATCGGTGTGTTCTCTGCCGAGCGTTTTAGAGAGTTTCCCGAGATTGTACGTCATAAATTGAGCATAGGTCTCAATTTTTAGCGGCAGTTTTAAGTCATAATAATTAACGCTAAGTCCGTCTTGGTCATAGCTAAGCTGAATTTCTCCGTTCTCTAAACTTTCTCCATAGAAATTCCCTAGCAGTGGAGTCAGCACCCGCCCCTGCATATCCTCATAGGGCTGGTTCCAGGCAATATCAAAAAAATCAAAATATTCGGAATCTGTCCCATGCTCTAAAACATCCATCAAAAACTTGTTTTGGCTGTTGTAAGCCATATGATTCGGCACAATATCCTGTAGCCACCCCATATCGTGGTGCTGAAGCTTACTGTTGAGTTCATCGAAGGTTTTTTGAGAGCCAAGTTCGGGGTTAAGTTCAGTCGGATCGACGACATCATAGCCGTGAGTGCTGCCCGCTTTGGCTTTAAAGATAGGGGAAGCATAAAGATCGGAAATGCCTAATTCAGCCAGATAGGAAACAACATTTTTAGCGGCTTCAAAGTTAAAGCCGGAGTGAAACTGAAGACGATAGGTGGCTGTGGGGATACGCATGGTCGATTTAGAGGGTTGGGTTAAGAAATCAGGGGAAAGGGGAAAGTTCCTGCGGAACGATGAAAGGAGAAAGGGTAAGGGGAAAAGGGCTTATCAATTGTGTTGAACTCTAAATTGCTCAACACTTAAAACTCCTCACTCTACTTACAACTGCTTTTCTATTGCTTCTGACTTAGGGAGAATTAGCTTTGGTAGACGGCAAAGCTTTGGGGTTTGATCGTTAGTTTATCTGAAGTCAGTTGATCGGGCAGCGTACTATCGGACCCCAGCCATTTAGAGTCTGATGAATCGAGGATTTTGGAGAAGCTGCCGTCAGGAAGCTCTGCGGTAAATTCAATGTCTTGCTTGCTAAAATTCATGATGCAGTAGATTTGACTATCCTCGCTCCAGCGATGTAGAAAGACTAACTTTTTGTCTTCTATCGCCCAGGCTGCGGTCTTTTCCTTATCGAGGTGCTTCAAGGCTCCTACAGTACGCCGGAGGTGAATGAGATGCTGATAGAGTTGCCACAGCACTTGATGGTTGCCTTCCTGGCGCTGCTCCCAGTGCAGCTTAGATTTTTCAAAGGTATTGGGACTTTGAGGATCGTCGTATTCTCCTTCAAGGTGGAAATCGGCAAACTCCCGTTTTCGTCCCTGGCGTACGGCTTCAACCAAATCGGGATCGGTATGGGATACAAAGTAGAGAAAAGGCGCTGATTCGCCGTATTCTTCTCCCATAAACAGCATCGGTACGTAGGGAGACAGCAGCAGCGCACCAGCAGCCAGCTTGAGGGCTTCAAAGGAGGTCAGATGAGTTAAGCGTTCTCCAAGCATACGATTGCCCACCTGATCGTGATTTTGGGCGCACACTACAAACTGTTGACCGGGGCGATCGCTCGCGTCGCTCCCGTGGTATCGTTGGCGAAACGGCGAATAGTCCCAAGTGTAGACAAAGTTTGTGTAGGCTTTGGCGAGCTGTTCGGCCTTAACATAGTCTTTGTAGTAGCCAATGTTCTCTTGAGTGAGCAAGGTATGAAGGCTATGGTGAAATCCGTCACTCCACTGAGCATCCATGCCATAGCCTCCCAACTCTATGGGGCGAATCACGCGCACGTCATCCAGGTCGCTTTCGGCAATCAAATAAAATGTTCTCCCCACCGTCTCTGACAGGGCGGCGACGTTTTCGGCAACTTCCCGCAGGATGTGCTTAGCGCCAAGATCGTAGATAGCGTGAATCGCGTCTAGCCGCAGCGCATCGAAATGATAATTCTCAAACCAGTGCAGTACGTTCTGCACGACAAAGTTTCTGACACCATAGCTGTAGGCATTGTCAAAATTGATGGCGCTGCCCCAGGGGGTATGGTAAGTATCGGTAAAGTAGGGCCCGAACTGAGAGGTATAGTTTCCCTCGGGACCAAAATGGTTGTAAACGACATCGAGAATCACCGCCACTCCGGCTTGGTGAGCAGCATCAATGAGCTTTTTAAGCCCGTAGGGTCCGCCGTAGGAGCTTTGGGACGCAAACGGATAAACGCCATCGTAGCCCCAGTTGCGATCGCCAGGAAACTGAGAAATCGGCATAATTTCGATGGCGTTGACTCCCAGCAATTTTAAGTCCCCGAGCCGCGGAATAATCGCTTCAAAAGTTCCTTCTGGAGTAAACGTCCCAACGTGTAGCTCATAAATAATCATTTCTTCCAGGGGAATTCCTGTCCACTGAGCGTCATGCCACTTCATGGCGCTGTGGTCAACGACCTCTGAGGCTTCGTGAACTCCTCGAGGCTGATAGTGGGAAGCCGGATCGGGTCTGTCGGTTTCTCCATCAAGTTTGTAAAAGTACTGGGTTCTTGGCTCAACCTCTGCTTTAACTTTCCAGTATCCCTGTTCTTCTTGACGCATTGGGATCGCCCGCTTGTCTGGAGAAACAACCTGGACGGCAACTTCTTTTACCGAAGGTGCCCAGAGAGTAAATTCACAAACGCCGTTACCTTGATACTGAGAGCCAATTTTCACAGGAGAACCTTCCTTAGGACAACTTTTAAGTTTATCTAATTGAAGCTACAGCCGGATATCTAGTTTAGTGCTGTTGGCTACAGAGAAAACAAAGAAATTTGACCTCCCATTATTGGCGGTTTATGCTATGTTTTAATCTCTCTTGCGACGGAAAGTATCTGCCAAGCGTTGAGGGAATTAAGTTGACTAGTAGCGGCTGGTCTTTATTTCGGCGCAGGTCTCTAGGCAGTATGAGCAAGAAGAGTTTTTTAAATTATGATAGGTTACTTTTGTCTTTGTTAAGACAAACAGATAACATAGCGTATAGACATCGTGGACTAATGACTATCGGTGGCTCTCCTAGTAAGACTCAAATTTTTCTCTTAGTTGAAAGCTGATGCATCGTTGATGCTATTGATGAAACTACTTGACAAGCTTTCCTAACCCGCAATCCGATGAAAGCGACTAGAACTGATCAAATCAGCAATCATCAGCGATCGCTTTACGACAGCGATTACTATCTATGGTTGCAACAGACTTTCAAGCAGCTTCAGGAAAGAAATGCTGAAAATCTAGACTGGGAGAACTTGGCTGAGGAGATCGAGGGATTGTCCCGGAGTGAGAGGAATAAAGTTAATAGTTACCTCTATCGCCTGCTGATTCATCTACTCTGCTATCAGTATTGGTACACAGAGCAACCCTGGAGTGGGAAAGGATGGCAAGTAGAAATCAGAAACTTCCGATTTGAGCTAGAACAGCTACTCGAATCGAAAACTTTATCTAATTACTACTTAGAAACAATCGAAAAGACTTATGGAAAAGCTCGTCAGGCAGTTATTGAAAAATCTAGCTTACCTGAAGTTGTTTTTCCTGAAAGCTGTCCATACACTTCAAAGCAAATTCTAGACTTTGACTATTTACCCGATTCTTGAGCAGCGGACTAGCTCAGATCACAGGTTCTTCATTCATTCCCTTAAAGTGTTTAGTAACAACGGCGAGCTTCGATTATTCCCACTCGCTGCGTCGTGCCAGTTCCTTGTCTTTTTCTTTGGCAACTTGGCGGAGGGTTTCCTGTCCAGCTCCAATTGCCAGGCCTAATCCAGCTCCAATTAGGGCATATCTGTCTTTCAGGTCTTGATAAAACTGGCTTTCGTATTTAGGGGCTACTATCTCAGCCGTTGCTAGCCCAAAAACGGCACCAATCCCGGTTGTGACTAAACTGGAAAAAATAATCAGTCGAATATTCATGAGCCTTTGTTGGAAAAATTGGCTGACAAACTAAGGTTTAGTTTGCCCTTAATCTTATTTTTTCAGAGAGGCAGATGTTTGCTCTGCGATATTAACAATTTTTAGTAGTTGCCTTTCTGATTTTTCTTTAGGCAATTCTGGCAAAAACCAAACAAATTGCTCAGGAAAGCCGCTGAAACTCTCTAAACATCATTTGCCTGACGGTATCAGCGGAGTAGTTACCCAATAAACTTGCAATAATGTTGATGGCGAACAATTTTATCAACGGGTTGGCATAGGACGATGATATATCTTTGGCGGTACTGGAAAGCATTAGCCATGACTTTGCTAAACCTGAGTGTCTTTCTAGGGATGAACGCACAATGGGCTTCCAAAGCTACCGGTGCTGAAACAATTTATATCAACTACGGTCCCCTGGAATTTTCCTTACCGATTGAAGCTTTAGAAATCTACCTTGAAGAAGGCATCGTTTCTCCAGATCTGGCCTCCTATGCCAATCTATTGAACGAGCAACAGCTCGAACAGTTACGTGAGGCTTTAATAACTTCTGCCGATCTATCTCCGGTGGCGGTTTCTCAGTTTCTGTATTCGCCTCAAGGAGAAGTTCTGTTAAGACAGGTAGGTGAGGTGGTGCAAACAACCGCTCGCCAGTCGGGTTTTTATGCACTACGTTCAGCGCTGATTCTCGCCGCCGCCGACGAACAGGGATTAACCGCCCTCAATGTTTTAAAGAAATTTCCTACCCAAGGCATCCGGATTAATACTGGACGAGGCTTTGAAATCTTTGAAGATGTCAACGAGGTTATTGTAGAAACTGGGGAAATCACCGCAGTTGTTCAACAAGAGTCGTTTGATGAGGTGTTAGCAGCCTCGGTGCTTAATTTCACAGACCTGCCCGATCTGCGCCAGCCAGGTCCGATTTCCTCTCGACGACAAAGCTTTCTGATTACCGACGCGAGGCGAAATCGCCGATTTCCGGTAGACCTGTATCTTCCTCAACTGCCCGAAACGCAACAGCTTCCGGTGGTTGTGATTTCCCACGGACTCGGCTCTGACCGCAGCACCTTTGCCTATTTTGCCCGTCATTTGGCCTCTTATGGCTATGCCGTTGCTGTCCCAGAACATCCGGGCAGCAATACAGAACAGTTAGAGGCTCTTTTAGAAGGAGTGGCAAACGTTGTCACTCCACCTAGAGAATTAATCGATCGACCCCTCGATATTACGTTTCTCCTCAATCAGCTTGAATCTCTTTACGGCGAACGCCTGAATTTACAGCAGGTCGGCGTGATTGGTCAATCGTTTGGAGGCTACACCGCCTTAGCGCTAGCGGGAGCTGACTTAAACTTTGAGCGCCTGCAAACCGAATGCCAAAGCTTAGAGAATGCCCTCAATCTGTCGCTGCTGCTACAGTGTATTGCCCTGGAGTTGCCCCAGGCACAGTACAACCTCCGGGATGAGCGCATCGCCGCAGCGATCGCCATCAACCCCCTAACTAGTCGAGTATTTGGTCAGGAGCAGTTGGCCTCCATAGACATTCCGGTGATGATCGTCTCTGGAAGCGCTGATGCCGTCACGCCAGCTCTTCCAGAGCAAATTCGCCCCTTTACCTGGTTAGGTACTCCAGATAAATATTTGGTGCTGATGCAGGGAGGTACCCATTTTTCGACTCTCGACGAATCCGAATCAGCAGGGGCTGTTCCCATTCCAGCGGCGGCGGTGGGTCCAGCACCGGAATTAGCCCAAGAGTACATTCAGGCTCTCGGTTTAGCATTTTTTAGTACCTATACGGCTGGCGAACCAGACTATCAAATCTACTTGAGCGCGAGCTATGCTCAAAGTCTCAGTCAGGAACCGCTGCCGCTGTACTTAGTGCGATCGCTGCCGGAATCAATTAGTCGATCAAATGGCGAGCGAGAGCCAAATTGAAGTAGTGGCGATCGCCCCCATCGCCAGCCAGGATCGTACAGGGGTGCTCGGGTTCTCCGAGATGATCCACTACCAGTGCTGCCCCGGTAAAATCTCCTGTTTTAGTGTAATCATTAACGGTGACGACCGTTGTTAAGTCGGCTTGACGGGCTGCTGCTAGCCCGTGAGGTGAGTCTTCAAACACCAGACACTGCTGCGGTGCTAGCTTCATCTCTTGCAGCACGTATTGGTAAATATCTGGCGCTGGTTTTTTCGCGGTTACGATATCTCCGGCGGCAATCACCTCGAACCAATTAACGGCATCTGGAGCGAGGAATTTCACCAGGGGAGTGACGTTGGGTAAAGAGGCGGTGGTGGCGATCGCCAACCGAATTTCTTGAGAGCGAGCTTCTTGCAGGATTCGTCTAATTCCCGGACGCAGCGGGATTCCTTCTTGAGACAGTATCTGCTGATAGTATCGAGATTTAATCTGGTGTAGGCGAACGACAAACTGCTCTTCCCCTTCGGACGGCTCAAATTCTGGCCGATACTGGCGCAGATAAAAATGCAGACGCTCTTTTCCTCCAGATATCGCTAGCAGCTTTCCGTACAGCTTAACTGACCACTCCCAGTCCAATCCGGCTTCGGCAAAGGCACGATTGAAGGCCACTCGATGACCATCTCGTTCGGTATCTGCCATTGTGCCATCAACATCAAAAATTAACGCCTGTAAGCTAGTCATTGGCTGGCAATTTTTCTGACTCCCTCTAAAAACTCAACTTCAACGCATTGACAGGAACTTCATCCCAAGAGCTAACGGTTCTCATTCGTGCGACCCATCCTTCTTGCTTTTGCTGAGGAGTTAAATTCTGCTGCCAGGTATCGTGACAGTCTTTCGCTGCCGCTTCATTACAACAGGCAATGCAGGCGTAGACAATCCCACAGGGATCTATTTGTTCATTCACCCAAATCGTACTCATTATTGCTTCCTTCTCAGAGGCTTTTTCGGATCATGACAAAATTATTTCATAAGTCGGTGGCAGCAGATACGCCGATTGCAAACGTCATACTACCTCTGTTCGCCGTTCCTCTCTTCATAGTTTGGCGCGTTTACTAATTTTAGATTCTCTTAAAGCGATTACATGGTGCTGTCGAGCAAACCTTAGAGAGCCTGCAAACGCAGCAGCCGATATGTTATTATTAAAAAGTGTAAAGAAGTAATCTCGCTCTGTAAGCTTTAGCAAGCTAGCTGTAATCTGTTGGAGAAGCGAGATTGCTCGACTCTTGTTCTACTCCGTGAAATAGTCCTCTAGCCTCACTGCCCATCGTGCTTGTTGTTGAGAAAAATATAAATAGATCGGCCAGTGCGATTAAAATGGACACGTAGAGAAAGGCTGTTGATGAAGGTTAGCTACTGACGGCCGCTAGGTCAGTTCAAAGAAATCTTCCCGTAGCCTACGAGAGGACAAAAGTAGCCAATCCGCCCGCAGCTTGTTAACCTAGACTCGCGGGCAGGATAGGAGCGACATCTATATCATTTGTACTGAGACACTCTTTGTACTTTAACGTAGGCATCAACGGTTTAGCCCATTTGTAAACATTAAGTTATGAAAGACCTCACCCACTATCGCAATATTGGCATTTTCGCTCACGTAGATGCGGGCAAGACAACCACCACAGAAAGAATTCTTAAACTAACCGGGAAGATTCACAAAATTGGTGAAGTCCACGAAGGAGCAGCAACAACTGACTTTATGGAACAGGAGCAGGAGCGAGGCATTACCATTCAGTCTGCCGCGACCACCTGTTTCTGGAAAGATCATCAGCTCAACATTATTGATACTCCTGGTCACGTTGATTTTACCATCGAAGTCTATCGCTCGCTGAAGGTTCTTGACGGCGGCATCGGTGTCTTTTGTGGTTCTGGGGGAGTGGAGCCGCAGTCTGAGACTAACTGGCGCTATGCTAACGATTCCAAGGTCGCTCGCATCATCTACGTCAACAAGCTCGACCGACTTGGCGCAGATTTCTTTCGAGTTGTCAAGCAGATTGATGAAGTCCTCGTCGCTAAGCCGCTGGTGATGGTGTTGCCGATTGGCCGAGAAAACGATTTTCAGGGCGTAGTCGATCTGCTCACCCGGAAGGCTTGGGTGTGGGATGACTCTGGCGATCCGCTCAACTACGAAATTCAGGACGTTCCTGCCGATATGGTGGATGATGTCGAAACCTACCGCGAGCAGCTTGTGGAGATGGCGGTAGAGCAGGATGATGCGGTGATGGAACAGTATCTCGAAGGGGAAGAACCCGACATTGATACTCTCAAGCAGTGCATTCGCAAAGGGACGCACAACCTCACCTTCTTCCCCACCTACTGTGGCTCCTCATTCAAGAACAAAGGCGTTCAGCTCGTCCTCGATGCCGTTGTCGACTATCTGCCCAACCCAACCGAGGTTAACCCCCAGCCGGAGGTAGATTTAGAAGGCCACGAAACCGGCAGATTTGCCATAGTTGACCCAGAAAAACCCCTGCGGGCGCTGGCGTTTAAGATCATGGACGACCGTTTTGGGGCTTTAACCTTTACCCGCCTCTACTCCGGCAAAATCGAAAAGGGGATGACGGTGCTCAACACCGCTACTGGCAAAACCGAGCGGATCGGTCGCCTAGTGGAGATGCATGCCAACTCCCGCGAAGAGGTTGATTCGGCTCAGGCTGGTGATATTGTTGCCGTTGTGGGGATGAAAAACGTCCAGACGGGTCATACTCTGTGTGACCCGAATGACCCGGCTACTCTGGAGCCGATGGTGTTCCCCGATCCGGTGATCGCCGTTTCCGTAAAGCCGAAGCAAAAAGGCGGTAACGAAAAGATGGGAGCAGCCCTGAGCAAGATGGTGCAGGAAGATCCCTCTTTCCAGGTAGAAACCGATCAGGAAAGCGGCGAAACGATCATGAAGGGCATGGGAGAACTACACCTCGATATTAAAGCCGACATCCTGCGACGGACCTATGGCGTTGAGGTCGAGCTGGGTAAGCCCCAAGTGGCCTACCGCGAGTCGATTACTAAACGGCTTGAGGACAGCTACACTCATAAAAAGCAGTCTGGTGGTTCTGGTCAGTTTGGTAAGATCGATTACGTGATCGAGCCGGGAGAACCAGGAAGCGGCTTCGAGTTTGAATCCAAGGTCACTGGCGGTAACGTTCCCAGAGAATTTTGGCCTGCTGTTCAAAAAGGGTTTGAAGCCAGCTTAGATAATGGTGTCCTTGCCGGATATCCTTGCCTAGACTTCAAGGTAACCTTGACCGATGGAGCCTATCACCCAGTAGACTCATCGGCGATCGCCTTTGAAATTGCCGCTAGAGCCGCCTATCGCCAGTCGATCCCCAAAGCAGGACCGCAGTTGATGGAGCCGATCATGAAAGTGGATATCTTTACCCCCGATGACTATATGGGCGATGTTATTGGTGATATTAACCGCCGCCGGGGAATGATCAACGCTCAGGAAACCGGCGCTATGGGCGTCCGCATCAAGGCAGAAGCTCCTTTGAGCGAGATGTTTGGCTACATTGGCGATCTGCGTACCATGACCTCGGGACGCGGGCAGTTCTCGATGGAATTCTCCCACTACGCTCCCTGCCCCAGCAACATTGCTGAAGAGGTGATCAAAGAAGCGAAAGAGCGGCAGGCCGTTGCTTCGTAACCAAGGACAAGAGCCGTAAGGCAATTAGAGTCGCGGAGAACGGAGAGGCAGCATATGCCCTCCGTTTTTTGTATTCACCACAGAGCAAATTTGGTGGGTTCGATGTTGATGGTTGATTGACATGCCCGCTCAACCATCAACCATCAGCCAAAAACAGTGAGCTTTCCCCGTCGCTTTTAAAACCCAAAAAAGCCAGAACCGTGAATTACACTTTAAATACGGTTGCTCAATTATTGCTCATCATTATTACGTACTTCTGACTATAGACCCATGCCTTATTCTCCCCAGTTCCTGAGCGGTAGCGAAATTCGGCAGAAATTTTTAGATTTTTATGCCGAACGACAGCATCAAATTCTGCCCAGCGCTTCGCTCGTTCCTGAAGATCCAACGGTGCTGCTCACGATTGCCGGGATGCTGCCGTTTAAGCCCATCTTTCTCGGTCAACGGCAGTCAGAGTATCGCCGCGCCACTACCTCACAAAAGTGTATCCGCACCAACGACATCGAAAACGTCGGCAGAACGGCTCGCCATCATACCTTCTTTGAGATGTTGGGCAACTTCAGCTTCGGAGACTATTTCAAGGAACAGGCGATCGCCTGGGCGTGGGAACTGTCTACCGAAGTGTTTGGGCTACCTGCCGAACGATTAGTCCCGAGCGTGTTTAAAGAAGACGTCGAAGCCTTTGCCATCTGGCGCGACCAAATTGGCATCCCGGAACACCGCATTCAGCGGATGGGGGAGGAGGATAATTTTTGGCAGTCGGGTCCGACCGGTCCCTGCGGTCCTTGCTCAGAAATCTATTACGACTTTCACCCGGAACGGGGAGATGACCAGCTCGATCTCGAAGACGACACCCGATTCATTGAGTTCTACAATCTGGTGTTTATGCAGTACAACCGGGATGCCCAGGGGAATCTCACGCCGCTACAGAACCAGAACATCGACACCGGACTGGGACTAGAGCGGATGGCGCAGATCCTTCAAAGCGTTCCTAATAACTACGAAACGGATCTGATTTTTCCGATTGTGAAGTCGGCAGCGGAACTTGCCGGGATTGACTACAGTCAAGCCGATGACAAGGCCAAGGTTTCTCTCAAAGTGATCGGCGATCACGTGCGCGCTGTGGTGCATATGATCGCTGATGGCATTACGGCTGCCAATGAGGGGCGCGGCTACGTGTTGCGTCGCCTGATCCGGCGCGTAGTGCGTCACGGGAGACTGCTGGGAATCGAAAACTTTATGACTAAAGTAGCTGAAACGGCGATCGCGCTTTCTGAAGCTGCCTATCCCACCGTGCGGGAACGGGAACGGGTGATTCAAGATGAACTCCAGCGAGAAGAAGCGGCTTTCCTCAGCACCTTAGAGCGAGGTGAAAAGCTCCTCGCAGAAATAATCGCGAAAGTGGCGAACAACGCTATCGGTCAAATCTCGGGGGCCGATGCTTTTGAACTCTACGATACCTACGGGTTTCCGCTGGAGTTAACTCAGGAAGTAGCCGAAGAACAGGGATTGTCTGTTGATATCGCAGGGTTCGAGCAGGAAATGCAGCAGCAGCGCGATCGTTCCCGTTCTGCTCACACTGCCATCGATTTGACCGCTCAAGATGTCCTCAAAGCCTATGCGGCTGATAGTCAGACCACCGAGTTTTTAGGCTATACCCACCTGTCTTCCCGCGCTCAGGTGATGGTGATTGTTGCTGGGGGCGAACAGGTCGAAGCGGCCACCGCCGGGGATGAAGTGCAAATTGTCCTCGATGAAACCCCTTTCTATGCAGAATCCGGAGGGCAAATTGGCGATCACGGCTACCTATCCGGGGAAGATGTTTTGGTGCGCGTCGAAGATGTGCAGAAGGAAAGTAAGCTCTTTGTGCATTTTGGTCGCATAGAACGAGGCACTCTTAAACTCGGGGAACCCGTTACTGCTCAAATCGACCGCGCCTGTCGCCGTCGCGCCCAGGCTAATCATACCGCCACTCATTTGTTGCAGGCTGCCCTGAAAAAGATTGTCGATGAATCGATCTCGCAGGCGGGTTCGCTAGTCGCTTTCGATCGTCTGCGCTTTGACTTCAACTGTCCTCGGGCGCTCACCCCTGAAGAGGTGCAGCAGGTCGAAGACCAGGTGAATACCTGGATTGGGGAAGCGCACGAGGCGGATGTCGCAGTGATGCCCCTTGCTGAAGCGAAAGCGAAGGGGGCCGTGGCAATGTTTGGCGAAAAGTACGGCGATGAAGTTCGAGTAATTGACTTTCCAGGCGTTTCGATGGAGCTATGTGGCGGCACTCACGTCCGCAATACGGCAGAAATTGGCTTATTTAAAATCGTCTCTGAAACCGGAATTTCGTCGGGGGTGCGCCGCATCGAGGCGGTCGCGGGACCGGCGGTGCTAGAGTATCTCAACGTGCGGGAGGCGGTGGTCAAGGAGTTAAGCGATCGCCTTAAGGTAAAACCGGAGGAAATTCCTGACCGGATTAATGCCCTGCAAACAGAACTGAAAACTACTCAGAAGGAACTGGAGACTGTCAAGCAGGAACTGGCGATCGCTCAATCCGATCGGCTTTTGAATGAGGCGGAAACCGTTGGCGAGTACACAGTGCTGGTGGCACAAATGGAAGCTGATGCTGATGCCCTTAAAACTGCTGCTGAAAGACTCCAGCAGAAATTGGGTGATGCGGCGGTGGTATTGGGGTCGGTTCCCAATGAAGGCAAAGTGAGCCTAGTGGCTGCCTTTAGCCCCAAAGTCAACAAAGAGAAAAAGCTCCAGGCCGGTAAGTTTATTGGCGGCATTGCCAAGCTGTGTGGCGGTGGCGGTGGCGGACGGCCCAATCTGGCTCAGGCAGGCGGACGCGATCCCAGTAAGTTAGGTGAGGCGCTAGCAGCGGCGAAGGAGCAGTTAATCGAGAGGTTGCAATAAATCAGTCCGGCAAACCTAGCTCGCCGGACTACTGCTCAATCTATCAATTTAAAAGAAACTATCGACGACGACGGCTGACTTCACCGCTAAAAGGCTGTACTCCCGTTGTCGGGTAGTCATCATTGGAAGGACCGAAGATAGCTAGGACGGCTTGAGCCAGCAGGTTGAAAAAACCGGGCTGCTGCTGCAAATCCGCGATCGCTTCTTCAACGTGTTGGGGAGAAAATTCGTACCCTTTTTGCTGTCCTAGCTGCACCAGCTCTTGGCGATCGCTAACGGTTTGCAGCTCTTTTTGTAGAGATTCCTCTTTAGCCGCCTCAGTGAAAAACTCCAGCACTTTTTCTTTAGACATGGCTTGGTTACTTTAGCTACAGTAATGAGTCTAGTTTTAGAATACCTCCTAGCGGTGACGGTGCTTAGATATCTTGATATCTCTTTAAAGTCAGCGATCGCTTTTACGCCCGAGAAACAAATAGTCGTGAAACCGGACAAGCAAAACCCGGTAGCAAAGGAGACGTAATTTGATCGTCGCTGAGTAGAGTTGCCACCAACGTCAGTTGAGCATTCTGGCGACGGTAGATTTCTACGCGTTGAGCGATGCGATCCACAATCCAATATTCCCGAACTCCCTGAACTGAATAAAGTTTTAGCTTAGCTAAGCGATCTCGCTCCTCGTTAGCTTTTCCCGGCGATAACACTTCTACCACTAGTTCTGGTGCGCCTTGAAAATGTCCGGCTTCATCTTGAATTTGAGCCAGTCGCTCGTAACTAACCCACGTTGCGTCGGGAATGACGTTATCAGAATCTGAGAAAATTACACCAGGCGCAATTGAGGGTTCTCCTAAACCAGTGTCTATCGACCAACTATCCAGCACGGCAAAGAGGCGTCCGGTAACGTGCTGATGTTTGTGGTGAGGGGCGCGCGTCACGAACAGCTCTCCATCAATGATCTCGTAGCGAATCCAGTCGTTCTCCGGTAACGCTTCCACATCCCGAGTGGTCCAGCGAACGCCGCCTGTACGTTTCATGACAGTGCCTCCTAGCATGAGGATAATTCAATTGTAGGTGAGATGGAGGAGACGCAGGTAACTATCAGCAAGCGCTGCAACCGACTAGGAGCGTTTGCTGCATCCCTCCAGTTATTGGCCGATTACTCAGAGCGATCATCTGGCAAATTTCGTCTGAAGCGTCGTGCGGCATCTCCTACCCCCAGTACCCCGAGCGCCAAAAGCCCTAGAAGAGAAGCGGGTTCTGGAACTGACTGAGGAGGCGTTGCCGAAAATAGCTCGCTGGCCTCAAACGGGAGATTATCAAAACTCGCCTCTAGGGAGACAGACGCATTCGGCGGTAATCCTTCTACCACGAACGTTTGCCCTTGGGTGTCACCTGGAGGTGATTCCACATCGACCTCAATATGCCAAGGCACTTCGTCAGAAAAAGCAGGTTCGCTTAAATTCACCGCCGCCACCATATCCCACAGCGGATTTGGATTGACATCTCCACCAACGACGACTAGAGAAAAATCGAGAAACTCAGCAGCGACTGTACTCTCAGGTGTGCCAGTGGCCAGCCAAGCTTGGTAATCCTCGCGGGTAAACTCAACCTGATTCGTGCCGTCTAAGGGCATCATTTGGATGTTTAAGCCATTTTCTCCCGCCGCAAATACTTCCGCTGCCGCTAGCGGGTCAACCCAAATATTGAATTCGGCAACCTCATTTGTGGAAAAAGGCGGTTCAGGAGTGATTCCCAAGTTTCCCGGTACAAAGACGGCACCGCCCATCGTTTGCAGAACTGAAATGTTCTCGACGATCGACGAATCGATTCTCAGTGCTTCGGCCATGTTAGTGAATGAGCCCGTAGAAATAATAGCTACTGGTTCCGGAGAATTATTAACGGTTTCTACGATCAGCTCAGCCGCCGTCGTAAATTCAACGTCAGGGACTTCCTCCGGCAAGCTGACAAACGGAGCATAGAAGTTGTCAGCATCATTGCGAACGAAGTCGGGAAACGCATTATCGTCTGCTAAAGGCACAGCACTACCGATTCCAACTGGAACTTCTGTGGCATTCAATCTGCCCAACAGTTGCTTGAGTCCTGTTTGAAAGTTGACGTTCTCTGGTCGTGCGACTCCATGAGAAATTGTAATCGCCTGGAGATCAAACTGGGGATTGTCTAGCAGATAAGCGAGAGCCGCAAATCCATCCTGGCTACCGTCGTCATCGAAAATTAGCGGAGTTGCCATCGATGCACCATAGACTGACTGAGCGAGCGTCGTGGCTTCAAGAGCGATCGCAGTTGATAGTGAGACTGATAACAACAGGGAAAACTTGCTGCATCGTTTGACCATTTTTAAAAACTCCTTCACTCAATACTCAATACGGATAAAAGAGAAAACGACTAAGAGAAGCCTTTAATTTTTGCTTAGCTCATTTTCATTAGTCGTCAATCGCCTTAGACGCTACCACCAGTTAGTAGATCTCAAAGCTGCTGCTCAGATTACCATCGTTTGAAATTTAGTGTAGTTCTCAAGGAACTCTACGCAGTTTTTAGGCTCTCGTTTGGGCAGAAATACCGGCTCTTAAGAAACTTAGCTTGGGCTTGGGTCCACGCATAAAAATCAGAATTATACAGCTTACTCATGATTGATACCAGTTGGCGGAGAAGCTACAGTTTGTAGATTGGGGAAAAGGGGAAGCGCCACCGGCGCAGGGAAAGGGAGGATGTATTGAGTTTATTCCTTGACAGGTTTGCCCGAGCGATATGACTAAAATAGGTTGAGTGAAGTTACTGGGTAGAAACGTCTGTTTTATAGCAATTCTCACTCTAATGAAGTATAGTCCTAGATCCTATTTTTTGTTGATCGTTCCCGCCTTAGTTTCTGGTGTACCTCACGCATTTTGAAAAACGCTATAACTTTAGTCTTAGCCTCCTAACAATCATTGTGCTTTATTCCCTTAAATCGTATAGATAGACAAACACGCCGGGTTGCTTAAACGAATCTAGGGGCCGACCGATGCGATTTAGGTAGGGCAACAGCGCCTCTTCTTCGGGTTCTTTGCCTCTAAACAACAGCCAAACCCGTTCTTGACCTCGCAGGTTGTCAATCTCTTTCTGGTATTTCTGCCATTTCTTCCCAGCCGCTTCCCCCTCCTCCGGGATTTCGTGAATGCCTAAAATATAGTCTCCGTCCTGATACCCATACTTGGGCGCGTAGTAGAGAAACTGGTTCATGCTGCCGTAGTAGACGTAAAAAGTATCTCCGGGTTGTTGACGAGACTGAACGTACTCGATTGCGGCTCTTACCTCTGCGACTCGTTCAGGACGAATGGCTAGCTGAGTGGCGCGAGTGAGGGGAGGAAAGAGTAAGACAGCAAGAATGACTAGGCCGAGTATACTCATGAGCCAGCGTTGTGTGTGCCGTTGAAGCAGCCAACTTACACCTTCAGCCACAATCAGAATAGCAAACGGCGCGAGAAAGAGTACCAGACGATCGCGGAAGGGATATTTGTGAAGATAGCTGGCTACGACTGTCGCCCCTATTGGCGCAGTCAGAGCAAGGAGCAATGAGCGGTTTTTTTTAAAGAGAGCAATGCAGCCGAGAATGAAGGCGAAGGCAGCCACGCCATCGGCGATCGCTTCAAAGCCCAACGGACGATGAAAGAAGCGCCCCAAGGAGTCAAGCAGCCAAACGATATCAAAGATGGATTCAGGATAGCGGAGAGCCCAGGAATCGACTAGCGTTTCGTTATTGAGGGTGCCGCTGATGGTGAGAAAATACATCAGGGCAAAGTTGAGCAGCCAGGCGAGATAAACGGGCGATCGCTCAACGAGCAGCGACCATCGCTGTTTAGGGGGAGCACTTAAAAGTGTACTTGTTTCCAGTCCTCCCAGCACAAACACCGCCGGATGAGAAAACCAAATGGCCACTGAGCCTGAGACAGCGAGCAGTAGCTTGTGAGGACGACGTGGTGGCAGGAGAAGCAGACTAAGCAAAATAGCGATCATCACGTCACTAGAGTACTGCTTAACTTCTGTAGTGTAATAAATGGTGTAGCGCAGACTAGCAAAGAGAGCGATCGCAATGGGGGCAGCAATGGGGGCAGCGTATCGCCTCGCTAAATAATAGAAGGCAACGAGAGAGACAAGGCCGCAGACAAAGGGAAACAGCCGCAATGCATACTCGCTATCGCCCAGGAGTTGAGTAGCCAGCTTTTCGACCCAGAGAAACCCTGGTGGGGCGGCTTGATTGTGATCTAAGGGCTGGAGGAGTTCGCCGTAGGAACGATTGATGATGTTGAGAGCAAGACTAGCTTCATCGGCCCAGAGGGAGCGATTATCGATGTACTGAATCAGGCGAATGAAGATACCGAAGAGAACAAAAAAGAGCGATAGGGTGTTAAGCAGCTTAAAGTGACGCTGGTGCTGAGCTAATTTCACTTTTGTACTCCAGACTGCCAGTTATTTAAGTAATCCTGGCGTAAGCAGTCTAGCATTCCTAATAAGCTTTTGCGATCGCCAAGAGGCGATCAGGGGGGATTGGAGGTGTTGTGCTGCTTTGACACCTCTTGAACCCTAAGCACACTCAAGGCGATCGCTTTTAGCTGTAGAAAACACAAAAGAACCTAAAAATTCTACAGAAAAGATGATGAATATTTTCTTATTTTTATTTTTGAGTGTATTTTGATATGGAAATAGTTGACAAGGCTTTTCAATGAGATTACCTTCTATAGAAGAACATGGTAGGCTAAAGTGTTTTAGACAATTATTCAATCACAAAAAACAAGCTAGTCTTCTTGTTTTATTTCTAAATCAAGAAAGTTCTTTGTTTAAGAACTATGTCAGTCGTATTGGCGTGTTTGTTTAAAGACTCTAGCAACTGTAGTCGGTTTTTAGCCGTATAGACTAGACAGAAAATGCTGATTTAAAGATCTAAATAAGTAGTTTAAAACTATTAAGCAATATTTAAAGCCTAAATTGTGATAACTAACGACTAAAAAATCACAATATTAATATAAATGAATGGCAGCCGCATTGAGCTAGAAGGGTTTAAAAGCCTAGAAAACTCAAGCAACTTTTCTTTATTCCGTCAAAATTCAAAAGTCAATCACCACCGGAGCAATGTTCAACCGATGACTCAAATGAGCTTATCAACTTCTTCTAACCTTGATAGCGATCTTTCTTTACTAACTTACACTGAAGCAGTAGACGGGGATATTTCTAACGATCCAGAGAATCCCTCAGAGCTGCTCTTATCCCCAGGAACTACTATTTTATCGGCGAGTACGGGCAACGAAGACCTAGAATATCTTACGGTAATCATCCCTGATGGTTTTCAGTTAGATTCATTGGTGCTAGAGTCGATTAGTCCTGAACGAAATGTGGCATTCGTCGCCGTACAGGAAGGAGACCAATTTACCGAACCGCTGAACCGCGAGACAACCGAGATCGGCAACCTACTTGGCTACAATCTGTTCGGTGAACCGCGACAAATTGGGACTGATATATTAGATGATATCGGCGATGGTTTTGGTGCCATTGGTTTTGAGGGAGCATTACCAAACGGCGAATATACTTTTGTTTTTCGACAAGCAGGCGTAGTCTCCGACTACACACTAGCGTTCAACGTTGCAGAAGCAACCGAACCCGAAGAGGACAGTTATGTATACGAAGGCTGGGATGACTATACCTTTGAATGGAGCCATAGTCGGCTTGATACCGATAATGCAGATCCCATTGCTGGCATCAATAGCGAAAACGATGTCATTGTTGGTGGAGAAAATACTCAACAGTTGCAGATGAATTCGGCCCAACTTTCTGAAGAGAGCGTCGATCTGGCAGAACTGGGGATGGGTTTTCAAGATGTTGCCTCAACCCTGCTAGATGGGAGTGACTCAATGGCTAGTAATAGCGATTTGGCGCTTTTTCCCAATGACGTTGTCAACTCAGGCGATTTTGCTTTCGGTTAACACCATAACTTTTTCAGCAATATCTGGTCATTAACTACGTTGTATACTCGGCGTTGATCTTTACATAGTCGTAACTGAGATCGCAGCCCCAGGCTATGCCTGTACCGGAACCATTGCCGATTGACACTTTAATAAGGACTGGGTTATCTAGCCTTTGCGGCGAGTTGTTTTGCTCGGGCATTGGTTGACCCGAAGGTTCGAGTAATTCATTGGCCTGTTGCGTACTAATCACTGCTGGAGTTGTCACTGCTGAGTGTTTAAGATAATCACTAGCGGCTTGCCGATCGAACGGGAGGGGTTGACCGTAATCCATCAGCAGGAAATCCCCTAGCTTAATCTGCAAATTTTCCTGATGAAAGGAAACTCCGGCTCGTCCTGCCGCTGCCGCAATTCTGCCCCAGTTCGGATCGCGCCCAAAAATAGCCGATTTAACGAGAGAAGATCCGGCAATGGTGCGAGCAATGCGTCGTGCGGAGGCTTCGTCGGGTGCGCCGATAACCTGCACCTCAATTAAGCAGGTGGCTCCTTCTCCGTCCCGGGCGATCGCCTTAGCCAGGTGCTGACACACGGCTGTTAACATCGCTTCTAGTTTCTGGGCGCTCTCTCCCCTGTCGGTAATGGCTGCGGTCCGGGATTGACCATTGGCCAGGGCAATGAGCGTATCGTTGGTGCTGGTATCGCCATCAACGGTAATCTGGTTGAAGCTTTGGTCAGCAGCGCGGCTGAGCATCTGCTGCCAGAGAGAGGTAGACACTGCCGCATCGCAGGTAATAAATGCGAGCATCGTTGCCATGTTGGGGTGAATCATTCCTGACCCCTTAGCCATGCCGCCGATGCGAACTGGACGACCGTCAATCGTGGTTTCTAGGGCAATGGTTTTTGGAACTAGATCGGTGGTCATAATTGCTCTAGCGGCGGCTTCTCCTCCTTCTATCGACACCGCCTCCACTAAAGTTGGCAGGCTGCGTCGTAGTGCATCCATCCGGATTCTTTGACCGATCACGCCTGTAGAAGCAAGCAGAACGAGGTCTGAAGAAATGTTAAGTTCCTGCCCGATCGCTTTGGCAGAGTCGAGGGCATCTTGCCATCCCTGTTCGCCCGTCGCCGCGTTAGCCTGTCCGGCATTACACAGGATGGCGCGGGCGCTGGCTTTCTTTTGCAGGCGCTGACGGCAGTAGTCTACGCAGGCAGCGCGGACTTGAGTCGTCGTAAAGACTCCGGCGGCGATCGCTTCTGTCTCTGACAGAACCAGGGCTAAATCTGGTGCGCCAGAGGGTTTGAGTCCTGCCGTGATTCCTGCTGCCCGGTATCCTTTGGGCGCAGTGACTCCACTATTTACAACCTGCCAATCTGCCATGCTCTTCCCCCCTGTACCCGTAGAGGTGATTATACCAGGAGGTCGATATCTCTTTCATAGAGGCGATCGCTACTTTTAAGCAAAAATTGGTTTGACGACTGGTAGAGGGTGGCTAGTAGCCTGCATGTACGGTGTATCATCAGCTCCATCTTTTCCTGGCAGGTTGACCCTGATAGTAGTCCCAGGATACTGATAGATGGCGTGACTGCCTTTCCCACGGTTGGGGATCGGCTCAAAACCAGCCTTGTTCAGCATCGATTTAAGCTTCCTTCTTGGGCATTTTTCTAGCTTTTCAAGGCGGGTTTTTAAGTAGTATTCAACAACTAAAAGGCAGACCTCGTTTTGAATTTAGGTCTCGCCTTTACCATCTTTAACCGGAGATTTTCTGAGGACAGAGCCAAGTCTTGTTAACAACGCTCGACTTACCCCTGGAGCTTTTTGCCGATCAACTGATTCGTTAACTTAGGATCGGCCCGTCCGCTGGTTTTCTTCATCACCTGACCGACAAAGAAGCCTTTGAGTTTAGTTTTGCCGTTGCGAAACTTGTTCACTTCATCCGGATGAGCTTCAATCACCTCATCGACGATCTTTTCGAGTTCTCCGGTATCGGAAATTTGAATCAGTCCTCTACTTTCGACGAGTTCTTTAGCCGAGCCGCCTTGAGTTAACAAGTCCGGTAAGATATCTTTAGCAATTTTGCCGCTAATGGTGCCGCTGTCGATTAGCTCAACTAACTCAGCAAGAATGGTTGGCTTGAGGGCAATTTGAGTAATATCGAGCTTATTGTTGTTGAGATAGGCGGCGATATCCTGAGTAACCCAGTTGGCTACCTGCTTCGGATTTGCTCCAGCGGTAACGGCGGCTTCAAAGTATTCTGTCACCGCGCGGTCGTCGGTGAGAACGCGAGCATCGTAGGCAGACAGGCCAAACTCGGATTCATAGCGATCGCGTTTTTGAGCAGGCAGTTCCGGCAACTCCGACTGCCACTGCTGCAACTGTTCTGAGCTTACCTCAATCGGCGGTAGATCGGGTTCGGGGAAATAGCGGTAGTCGCTCGATCCTTCCTTTGTGCGCATACTAATGGTGCGCTGGCTGCCTTCGTCCCACAGCCGCGTTTCCTGAAGAATTGGCTCGCCGTTCTCCACGGCTTCTATTTGCCGCTCAATTTCGTAGTCAATGGCTTTTTGAATCGCGCTAAAGGAGTTCATGTTCTTAATTTCCACCTTCACGCCAAACTCCTGCTGTCCCACCGGACGCACAGAAACATTGACATCGCAGCGCAGAGATCCTTCCTGCATGTTGCCGTCGCTAATACCGAGGTAGAGTAAGATGCGGCGTAGTTCTTGAGCGTATTCGGCAGCTTCTTCGCCGGAACGCAGGTCGGGTTCGGAGACAATTTCTAGTAGCGGCACTCCGGCGCGGTTGAAGTCTACGAGGGAATGAGTAGAACCCGCCAGTCGATCCGAGCCGACATGCACGAGCTTTCCGGCATCTTCTTCCATGTGCAGGCGGGTAATGCCGATCTTTTTACGCACCGATTCGCCCTGATGAACTAGCTCAATTTCTAGCCAGCCGTGTTCAGCAATGGGCAGATCGTATTGGGAAATCTGGTAATTTTTAGGCAGGTCGGCGTAAAAATACTGTTTGCGGTCAAACTTGCTGTAGGGGGCAATCTGGCAGTTGAGAGCGAGTCCGGCTTTAACGGCATACTCTAATACTTTCTCATTAAGAACGGGCAGCACTCCCGGGTAGCCCAGACAGATCGGAGAAATATTGCTGTTTGGCACGGCCCCAAATGCTGTAGAGACGGGGCTAAAAATTTTTGTTTTGGTGTTGAGCTGGCAGTGAGTTTCTAGACCAATAATTGCTTCGTACTTGGTTCTAACAGGAGCAGCAAGGGTCATGATGAATCCCCAATAGAATCGATGTCGCTATTCTATTGTATCTTTCTCTGCCTATTAGTACTCTTGCCCTAGCAACCCTAAACCGAGAGTGAGTATTCGGTCAACCTAGATAGAATATTCTCTCCAATACTAGAGCCAGCAATGTATTTTACATGAAATCGAAAAAAGTCTGCTACCGATAGATTTTCTTCTCTACCTCCTGCCTCCTGACTGCCATCTATAGCAAGCACTTAAGGATTTCCTATTAGCAGTCAGGGGCTGACGGCGCTGTACAGCGACCTCGGCTCCCTGTTGACAATTTTCGCGTTCAGACAAGTTTGACGGTGTGCCCTCAAGAAAACCCCGCTTTCTTCTATTCAACCGCTCTGATATTGTTGGCTGCTCTTTCTGACCAGTGCTGCTCCTATCGCGCAGCAACTGGCTAGCTCATAGATAGCTGAGTGGGAGTGGCTTGCCAAAGCTGCTTTAAGCGGGTGGCAGGCATAGTCAAATACAGAACATCGCCTGGTTTAAGCACGATTTCTAAGAGGGTCCAGCCGTGAATCGTTTGCTGATTTCTTTCTAGATAAAGGGGCACAAAATCGGCTTTCATGGCGGCTTTGGCGATGCTGTGGTTGCAAAAAGGATGCCTGGGCGTAATCATAGTAGCGATCGCCACCCAGAGCAGATCGTTAGTCATGCCGTTGCCAAGGATCTTGCCCCCCAGCGCAGCGGCGGCAAAGGAATGAGTTGCCAACTCCACCGGAGACAGCACCGTTTCAAAATCAAACACCTCCTGCACCGAACGAGCAAATTGAGGTTCCTGAATGCGGACGACGACCGGAAGTTGAGGATCGACCGCTTTAGCCGTGAGGGCGATCTCGACGTTGGTCATGTCGTTACTGGTCGCGGCAATCAGAGCCGTCGCGCGATCGCTGTTGGCCGCCTGAAGGGTTGAGGCGAGGCTAGCATCTTCGATGATCACCGGTACGCTAAGGGAGCGCACCGTATGGAGAAAGCGGTTGTTGTGGTCGCACTCAACGGCCACCACATCGTGTCCTTGAGAGTGGAGTTGATGAACGATCTGCATGCCCACTCCTCCTAAACCGCACACGATATAGTGGTTGCGAGTCGGAATTCGGGCCGCATCCCAAAACTGCTTCAGACGGCTCCCGAGGATAAAATCGTTGATCAGCGCGTAGCAGATGCCAATTACTCCAGCGCCCACCAGCATCATCAAAGCCGTAAACACTTTGATGCCGCTGGGAGATTGTTCGGCGACCTGCTCTTGACCTCCGGCTCCGGTAATCATCCCCACGGAGAAGTAGAGTGCATCGACAATGGAGGTATTTAAGTTAACGCTGACGTAGGTGAGCGTAGCCAAGAAAATTGCCAGCAGCAACGACAGCGTGGCGAGAGCGACCGGACGACCGTGACTGCGATATTTTCTGACGTTAAGAATCGCCTTGACTAACTTGCGTATCCGCGACCGTCGTCGGGTATGCATGGTGGGCAGAGTACCAACGATCAGATGATCGCCTGGTTCTAGCCGTCTGCCCTGGGTGACAGCGGACACTAAATCAATTTCTCCCTGGGCGGGCAGATAGTAGATCAGCATCCGAGACGGATTATCCCACAGTTCGCTTAGCTTCAGCCCTAGCCAAGGATGGGAGTCGGTAATTACTTCTTCGTGGAGGGGCCAGGTTTGGTGAAATAAACGTAGCTGGCCGATCGCCTGATTCCCCATCGCTGCAAAGGAAAATATCGGGGCAGCTAAGGAAGAGACACTCATGCTGACGTGGTTGGGGAGAGTGCGGTCTAGCCGTTGTCCCAGGGTGCGGTTATACAAGCGGTTAATGATCCGAATGTGGGGATTGATCACTCGCGCCTGAGTCAGGATCGCTAAATTAAGAGCATCGTCGTTATTGGCAAGCACGAGCGTCTGAGCGTCCTTGATGCCAGCTTGAGCGAGCGTTGCCGGATCGCGCAGATCGCCAACCACAATTTGACCATTGCTGACCATTGGGCGGTCGCTGATGCCTGTTACCTCGGCTCCCTGCTGCTTGAGCAGGGTGAAAATTTTGTATCCAGTTCGACCTAAGCCACTGACAATAATTTTGGGTTTCATTCAGCGATCGCCATCAAAAGACACTCTTGCCGTTTATCCTTCAGCTAACTATTATGGCTTAAACTTTCTTAAGATTTTGTAGCTCAAACTACTCCCTTCCCAGCAACGAGCTGGACTAGCCAATCTATAGCTAACCGCTAAGAGCGAAGAACTCCCCCTGTCAAAGTGGAGGTGAGCGTTTGTACCACAGGACTTACAAGCAGGGCACTATGGGCACTGCGTGCTCAACAGCAGTTATCAAAATTAGACTATTCTAGCAGTGCCCGCTCAGATACCCATTGCGCCTTTCCTCAAGCCGCCGACACCGGCTGGGAACGGTCTGAAGGTTCATAAAGTTTTTTCAGAGCTGCTTCTAAGTCCGCCGTTAGTCGTTGCGAGCTTTTTTTTGAGGACTTGTCTCCATAATCAGCTACGCGAAGAGAAACCCCAATATCAACTTTGACCTCGGTTCCCCATCGTGGATAGGCCTCTGAATACTTGATGCTTACAGGAAGGATGTGCGCTCCACATCCAGGTCGCCTCGATTCAGCCTCAAGAGCAACAGTGGCAACACCACGCTGCAAGGGATGAATCCACTCATCACGATAGACGCCTCCGTGTCTTAAAGCGCCTTCAGGAAAAATGACGAGCATCTTGTCCTCGCTCAGTAGCTCGACGCTGTGACGGAGCGTCCTGATGCCAGGATGCTCTGGATCGACGGGAAAGCCGCCCATGCGCCGAATAAACCAGCCCTGAATTCCCTTCATTTCATTAACAGACACCATATAGTGCAGATCGCGCCCGCTCACTAGCCGACCAACGGCATACGGAACAACAAGCGCATCCCAGCGAGAGCGATGGGTTGGAGCAACAATTACTGGGCCAGAACGGGGAATATTTTCCTGTCCAGTCACTTCTAGACGACCAAAGAAAAGTGGCAGCACAACATAACAGCCAAGGGGATAGAGCAAGCGGGCCAACCAGGGAGAGATTCTGGAGGTGACCGTTTCTTTTTTCTTGGTGCTGTGTTGATCGTCCATAGCTAAACTAATTGACGTTTTTGATTACATATTTACGTTACTTTTCTTCGCGAAAAATGTCTTCCTCCTGAAGGACACTTTTGCCATTGGTTCTTGGACCCTGGGTACTGTTGACGAGTCACTGCCGAGGAGGCATCCGCCAGCCTTGATGAATAACCTGCCGCGATCGCGCGATCGCCAGCGCCTCATCAGGAACATCTTTAGTAATCACCGATCCCGCCGCAATCGTAACTCCTTCTCCCACGGTCACCGGAGCAACTAGGACGCTATTGGCCCCTGTTTTCGTATCGTCACCAATCCGGGTAGAATGCTTGTTAACCCCATCATAATTGGCTGTAATCGTCCCAGCGCCAATGTTAACGCGAGTTCCCAAAGTGGCATCTCCTATGTACGCCAGGTGCGCAGCGTTCGTTTTGTCACCGAGAGTTGACTTCTTCACTTCAACGAAGTTGCCGATGCGACACGCCTCCCCAATTTGGGCCTGTCCGCGCAGATGGGCGTAGGGACCGATCCGGGACTGGGAAGCAATTTGGGAGTCGCTCACGACAGAATACAGCACCGTCACGTTGTGGGCGAGCTCGCTATTTTCAATCAGGCTCCCCGGACCAAGGCGGCATCCCGAAGCAATTACCGTATTCCCCCGCAGATGCGTTTGCGGCTCAATAACTACGTCTGGCTCTAGCTTAACGGTCTCATCGATCGTAACGCTATTGGGATCGACAAGCGTCACTCCGGCTGCCATCCACTGCTCTTTGATGCGGTCATGTAGAATTTTGCTAGCGGCGGCTAGCTGAAGGCGATCGTTAATGCCGGTAATTTCTAGATAGTCATCCACATCAACCGCCATCACTGGCTCTAAATAGTCAACGACCTCCGTGAGATAATACTCCTGCTGCTCGTTATTCGCAGAAAGTTTGGGCAGCACCTCAGCCAGCTTCATCCAGTTAAAGCAGTACACCCCGGCATTGATGCGGTGATTGTGCTTCTGTGCGGCGGTACAGTCGCGGTCTTCCACAATTTGCGTCACTTTGTTGCCCCCATTGCAGAAAACCCGTCCATAGCCTTGTGGTTCCGGTAATTGCGCCGTTAGCAAAGTTGCCGCATTGTGATGAGATTGATGCACCTGTAGGAGTCTTTGAAGCGTTTCAGGTCGGAGTAGAGGGACATCTCCGTTCAGCACAATCAAATCGCCGGTGAACTCCTGAAGGTGGGGCAAAAGCTGTTGAATAGCGTGTCCTGTTCCGAGCTGCTGAAGTTGCTCGACAAACTCGACTTCTGCTCGTGCTGATAGCGCCTGCTTGACCTGTTGGGCTTGATAGCCAACAATGACCAAAGAGCGAGTTGGTTCAATGAGCCGACAGCTATCAAGAGTACGCTCTACGAGCGAACGTCCTCCTAAAGAATGTAAAACCTTGGGAAGACTAGACTTCATCCGGGTTCCCCTGCCAGCCGCTAAAATTGCTACCGCTACCATAATTATTCTGCCGATCAACTAATCCGACAGGAGTATAGCGCGTTCTGATCGGAATTTAAAATTCCCAATTCAATGCTCAATTTGGCCTAGGTTTTAAGGAGCCAAACAATCAACGATGAGCGATCAACAAAGTGATTAAAGGACTTAAAGAACAACTCCATCAAATACGCACTCATGCAGAACAAGACTATCCCGCTGAATGCTGCGGCTTGCTGCTCGGTAGCAGCGATAATAGTTGTAAGCTGCTCCGAGAAGTAGTACCGACCGAGAATAGCTGGAGCCCAGCAGTCGTGGCGGCTCAACGAGATACGGCGACCAACACCAGCAAGCGCAACCGCTTCAGCATTGCCCCAGAAGTGATGCTTCAGGTGCAAAAACGGGCCCGTGATCGCCACTTAGATATTATCGGCGTGTATCATTCCCATCCCGACGGTATAGCGGTTCCGTCTGAGTTCGACCGGGCGATCGCCTGGTCAGTTTACTCCTACATTATTGTATCTGTTACAGAAGGTCGAGCGGTTGAGGTGCGCTGCTGGACCCTTGAGGAGGGGCAATTTCAATCCGAAGAAATTTTAATTATTGATGCAGAAACCGCCAAAAGTTAAGGGAAAAGATTACAATACATTTTCTTGACTATCAAAAGCCTGATCGATTCAGATGTAATAGCTATGCTTAATCCTAATCTGGATGACATCGAACTCTCTAAAGAAGAATACCAGCGCTACTCGCGCCATATTATTTTGCCAGAGGTGGGGTTAGACGGGCAAAAGCGCCTCAAAGCTGCCAGCGTCGTTTGTATTGGCACGGGAGGACTGGGTTCTCCGCTGCTGCTGTATTTGGCCGCTGCTGGAATCGGCAGGATCGGTATCGTCGATTTTGATGTGGTGGATAGCTCCAACTTACAGCGTCAAATCATTCACGGGTCTTCCTGGGTGGACAAGCCTAAGATCGAATCAGCGAAAAACCGTATTCTCGAAATCAATCCCGCCTGCCAGGTAGACCTTTATGAAACTCGTCTGACCTCTGAAAACGCCCTCGATATCCTCGCTCCCTACGATGTTGTCGTTGACGGGACCGACAACTTTCCCACTCGCTACCTAACTAACGATGCCTGCGTCCTGCTCAACAAGCCTAACGTTTACGGGTCGATTTTCCGCTTTGAAGGTCAGGCGACGGTCTTTAACTACCAAGATGGACCCAACTACCGCGACTTATTCCCAGAGCCGCCGCCGCCAGGAATGGTTCCCTCCTGCGCTGAAGGAGGTGTTCTTGGCGTATTGTGTGGCATCATTGGCTCTATCCAGGCGACAGAAACGATCAAAATTATCTTAGGGGCAGAAAACACCCTCAGCGGTCGTTTGCTGCTATACAATGCCCTAGACATGAAGTTCCGCGAGCTGAAGCTGCGTCCCAATCCCGAGCGTCCCGTTATTGAAAAGCTCGTTGATTACGAACAGTTTTGCGGCATTCCCCAAGCTAAAGCAGAGGAGGCTAAACAGCAAATGGCGATCCCAGAAATGACGGTCCAGGAGTTGAAAGAGCTACTAGAGCACGATGCTGATAACTTAGTGCTGTTAGATGTCCGCAACCCGAATGAGTACGAAATTGCCAGCATTCCTGGTTCTGTTTTGGTTCCGCTGCCAGATATTGAAAGTGGTTCAGGAATCGAGAAAGTGAGAGAGTTAGTGAACGGTCATCGCCTTGTCGCTCACTGTAAAATGGGCGGGCGTTCTGCTAAAGCGCTCGGGATTCTCAAACAGGCTGGCATTGAAGGAACGAACGTTAGAGGCGGGATTACAGCTTGGAGCCGGGAAATTGATTCCTCGGTTCCAGAATACTGAAGCAGAGCCAGCATAAATGATCGCAAAACAGGGTATAGTTTAAAGCTGTACCCTATTCGTCTTCGTCGTCCTCAATCATGATGCATTTAGGCTGGATGCGCTCAACAGCAATAGTCCCTTTAGGGCTAGGATTACTGGCGTTAGCACTGCCTCGTTATCCTGCCCAGGCAAGTTTCGATGACTGTTCCAGAGAGCTTTTGAATAGCGGAGTATCTGGGGAAACCGCTGCCGTTGCCTGTGCAGAAGCCCTAGAGCCAGAAGTATTAGCCGAATGCGTCTTAGAAATTCAATCGAGAACGTTTATCAGTGCTGACGAAGCCTTAGAAGCCTGCTATCGAGACAGACGACCGATTGAATTAGCAGAGTGCGTCGTCGATATTCGTCAAGACGTATTAGAGCCCTACGTCGTCAGGATTTCAACCATTAACGCTCCTCCGACTACAGAGGTTCCCGATAGTGAGGAGGACATTGTTCCTGAAAACGGCTCTGATACAGTCGAGGATGAGGATGGTACTGATACAGCCGAGGATACAGTTGAAGAAGCTGCTCCTAGCGTAGGTGTGGCAACAGAAACGCTCAATGAGCTAATTCAGCCGATCACTTTACTGGCCCTAAATACCTGCCGTCGCAGTATACTACCGGAACGACACTCAGACTGTGTTGTGGGCTTAAGTCAGGGCATTCCTGATTTAGCTCCTGCCGATGCGATGGAAGCCTGCATCAGTGCTGAAACCTATCCGCCGGAGACATTTATCGAAGTAGCGCCGATAGAGTAAGGAGTCTACTCCTGTTTACGGGATCTCCCCATCTTCAAGATACTCTGCCAGCTTTTCCAAACACTCCGGCAAGTTTTTGCGTCCCAATCCTAGACGAAAGTGCTGATTACCGTAGTCGAAGCAGGTGCTGGGAAGCAGCAACACTCCTGTTTGAGTAACGAGATTGTGGCAGAACTCTTCAACGCCAATATCCGTTTGCAAACGAGGAAAAGCGGTTGACCCTCCTTGGGGGGGATTCCAGCGAAAAACATTAGAGTATTGAGCGAAAAAAGTCTCCAGCAGTTGGAGATTATCCGCAATAATCGACCGATTTCTCTGAATAATTGCTTCTTTGTGCTTAAGAGCAACGGTGGCTAAAAATTCGCTTGGCGCACTATTGCAGATAGAAGTGTAATCTTTAAAAGCCGCCATTCTCTGATAGATATCTCGGTTACGAGTGGCAATCCAGCCAATGCGTAAGCCAGCTAATCCGTAGGTTTTCGACATCACCCCCAAAGAGACGGCCTGTTCGTACAGGTCACAGGCGGCGGGGAGAGTTTCTTCTCGCTCCAAAAAACGGTATACTTCATCGGAGAAGAGCAGGATATTGTCAGAGCGGGCGATCGCCACCAGCTCCTCTAGCTTGTCCTGGCTCATCACGTAGCCTGTGGGATTGTGAGGACAGTTAATAATAATCGCTTGGGTATTAGTTTGAATCCTTCGCTGGAGGAACTCTAGATCCAGCTCCCAACTATTTTCCTCGTTTGTTTCCCATAACGTGACCTCGCATCCCACTGACTGAGCAATCTCTCTCAAGGAGGGATAGCAGGGAAAATGCACGATGATATGGTCTTCCGGCTCAAGTGCCACATTCATAAAGATAAAGATAGCTTCCTCTGCGCCAGCATGAACGAGAACCTCATCTGCCTCAATACTCTGATAAGCGCGAGCAATTCGGGAACGGAGTTGTGGACTACCAGCGCTTTCGGTATAGCCAAGCCACTGCTGTTTGAAAGCCTGCTCTGCACCTGGCTCAAAGCTCAGGAGTTCGTCAATTGACATCGATTCACAATCAGAGCTACAGAGGAGGTATGGTGCTTTAAATTCATACTGGGCAAAGTATCTCTCTAATTTAAACGCAGGTAGCTTCATCGGATTCACTGAGGAGGAGTTAAATTCAACCCTTCATAGTCAAGATTGCTATTGGCAAAATCTTCCGCCATCTTTTTGCTTTGAGTTGCTAGTAGCGCTGCTTGCTCAGGCGAAATATCGACTAAAGGTTTGCGGACAGAGCCAACCTGCATCCCCGCCATATTCATGACCGCCTTAATTGGAGAAGGATTAGCCCCAACTTTGAGCAGAGAACGACAGAAGAGGTGAAGATTTTGGGCAATTGTGCGAGCGCTCTCTGTATGTTGACTTTGGTACTCCTGAACCAATTGCGACATGGTTTTGGGCAGTACGTTGGCAATTACGGAAATCACGCCAACCCCCCCCACCGCTAGAATCGGTAGAGTGAGAGAATCATCCCCAGAATAAATCGCACAGGTGCGCGGCAAACTCCTCAGCAAGTAAGCCGTCTCGGTAATCTCGTCTAGATTGCCATTAGAAGCTTTGAGACCAACAATATTTTCGCAAGCATGAACGAGTTCAATAAAGGTATGAGGCGCAATGTTGATTCCGGTGCGTCCGGGAATATTGTAGGCAATCAGAGGAACACCAATGCGGTCTAACTCCCGAAAATGCGCCATTAACCCTGCTGGCGTTGGTTTGTTGTAATAGGGAGTCACAACAAGGCAGGCATCTACTCCCATTTCAGCAGCATGAGCAGTAAATCTGACCGCCTCTTTAGTGGAATTGGACCCCGTACCCGCAATAATTTTAACCCCTCTGGCTTTGGCTACCTGAGTTGCTTTGGAAACCACCTGTTCGTGTTCTTGATGACTCAAGGTCGGCGATTCCCCTGTCGTTCCACAAACGACAACCGCACTCGTGCCGCTATCAGCGTGATAGTGGATTAACTCTTCGAGCTTATCGAAGTTGACCGTTTGCTCTAGGTCGTCGTTGAACGGAGTGACGAGGGCAACCAGGGAACCAGTAATTGTCTGCATGTCTATACTCAACCTCTATTAAATTCATTCAAAGTGTCTCTAATTATCACCCCTTAAAACTTCCTGCTTTACTAAATGTAAATGTATCCGTCGAGATAGCGCACCGCGCGACCTGAAATTGCGACTCTATCTTGGAGAGCTTCACAGTACAATTCCCCACCGCGACGGGAAACTTGCCGAGCGTGTAATTTGGTTTTTCCTAAACGTTCTGCCCAATAAGGAACTAGGGTTCAGTGGGTTGAACCCGTCACTGGATCTTCGGGAGCACCGTAGCTACGAGCAAAGTAGCGAGAGACAAAATCCACCTCATCTCCTGGTGCTGTTACCACAACTCCATAGGGGTGAAGTTGCTCAAGCAGACTGAAATTGGGTTGTACAGCACGAACGACGCTCTCGGATGCTAAAACAGCACAATAATTTTTATTGGCTGATAAAACTGATTGCGGTGTCTTGTCTAATCCTTCAACAAGTAGAAAAGGAAGATCACTGACTAAAGAAGCTGCTTTGACAGCAATAGATACAAGAACCGTCGCAGTTTGACAGCCCACGCGCTTCAGCCGTGGGTGGAAAAACGAGCTAGCAGCAGAAAAAATGCCGGGGAAAGTTTTAATTATAAGCTACTTCATCGAAGAATACTCCTAAATTCTCCGATTTAATCAAATTAGCGGCTTCTAGCTAGCAGTTATCTCGGTGAAACTTTGAACGCACTGTGAGAATATCGCAAAGTAGTTTAACTGGGATCAAACGAACCGTCATGCGGTAATAGCAGAGGTTCAATGTGTTCTACGATGCCTAAAGAAAGAAAACCAGTTCTGGTTGTTTGGATTAGTCCAACTAGGCAGGGCGTTGTCTAGGGTGAGAGTAGATGTCAGACTGCCGGACCGCAGCAATCTACGCCAGGATCGCCGAATCCCACTCGATTTATCGGTGGGAGTGCGTCAATGGTTCAATCCATCCCATTGCTAAGCTAAAAATTTTATATTGCTAGGATTTTCAATCATTGACTAGCCGATACTATCGTACCTTTATCGTGATTTGATTATGCTCGTTGATACTACTGTTTCAGTAAGCTGAAGCAGTAATTTTAGGTAAAGCTCAGTCGTCGAGCCGTGCCATCATCTGTAAAAGTTTGCTCGCCAATGCCGACTAGTTCGACTTGAACCTGGCGTTGGGGAGGAGTCCACTGCCCTTGCCGTGCTTCGACTTCAACGCACCACTGGTCTTCTTGGTAAACGCGGTAAGCGGTTGTTGCCCAAGCGCCCTGCTGGTACTCAAAACTCTCTCCGTCATCTTCATACAGAGTGGCGATTCCGGTTCCCGGATACACTTTTAGAATTAGTTCGTCTAGAGAGCGCTCGCTAGTGTGCTGCATGACCGGTCCGAGAGGAATGATGCTGCCAGCCGGAGCGTATAGCGGCATTCGCTCAAGGGGAGCATGGGCCAAAATGTGTGTTGGACCCTGATATGATTGACCGCTCCACCAGTCGTACCACGTTCCCTGGGGAAGATAAACGGCACGATGCTCGCTGCCCGGTCGATAAATCGGAGCCGCCATGAGGCAAGAACCGAGCATCACCTGATCGGAGAGCGTGTAGGTCTGCGGATCGTTAGGATAGTGATATAGCAATGGTCTGATAATTGGCGCTCCCGTGGTGGCCGACTGCCAAAATAGAGTGTAGAGGTAAGGCAGCAGACGATAGCGCAGTTCCAGGTATTCGCGACAGATATTTTCGACTCTTTCCCCAAAAATCCAGGGTTCGTGCTGTTCGGTTCCCGCCATCGAGTGACCGCGCATCATTGGGTAGAGCATTCCAATCTGAATCCAGCGAGCAAACAGTTCTGCCGTGGCGTTACCGGCAAAGCCACCGATGTCTGCGCCGGTAAAAGACACTCCCGATAGCCCCAGATTGCAAAGCTGAGGCAGGGACATTTCTAGGTACTCCCAGAGCGATTGATTGTCCCCGGTCCACACGGCGGACCAGCGCTGAATGCCAGCGGTTCCCGAACGAGTAAGCACAAACGAGCGCGATTGAGGGCGTAAGCGCTGCAATCCTTCACGACAGGCGCGAGCCATCATCTGCCCGTAGAGATTGTGGGTTTCAGCGTGGTTGGTGCGCTCGTCTGTCGGTCCTTGGGGAGCGTCGAGGGGAAAGGCAATTTTGTTGCCGTCATCTCCAAACGGGCGATCAGCGATTGACGGTTCGTTCATATCGTTCCAGATGCCCGCTACCCCAACGTCCGTGAGATGGTGCTGAAGTTCGCCCCACCACTGCCGCACTTCCGGACGCAGAAAGTCTGGAAACAGCGAGCGATCTGCCCAAGCATAGCTATGGAAATATTGTCCGTTCTTTTCGGTGACAAAGTAGTTGTTTTTTAACCCTTGCTTAAGTACGAAGTATTCTTGTTCGGGTTCGTACTTTACGCCCGGATCGTTGATGACGACGGTTTTGAAGCCATCTTGGGCAAGGGACTGAATCAGTTTATCGGGGTAAGGAAAGCGTTCTTCATCCCAGGTAAATACTCGATAGCCCTGCATGTAGTCAATGTCGAGGTGAACAACATCGCAGGGAAGACGACGCGCCCGAAATTCCTCGGCTAGCTCATAGACCACCTCTTCGCGGTCGTAGCTCCAGCGACACTGATGATACCCTAACGCCCAGCGAGGCGGCATCGGCATCCGTCCGGTCAGTTTAGTGTAGGTATGTAGGATTTGAGCGGGTTCAGGACCGTAGATAATGTAGTAATCGAGTTCGCTACTTTCAGTTTCCATGCGCCACAGCCTTGGTTCTTGGGAACCCAGATCGAATTGGCTCCAAAATGTAGTGTTGAGAAACACCCCGTAGGCTAGCTCTGGGCGCAACGCCATCAGCACCGGAATGTTGGTATACATAGCATCGGTTAACACGGTATAGTCGAGGGCATCGACCGACCATTGAATGCGCCTTGTCCCAAGCTGATCGAGTCCTCCAGTTGGTTCGCCCAGTCCATAAAAATGTTCGTCCGCTTCAATGCGCTTCCAGCAGGCAATTTTTCCAGTGCGCCAGGCGACGTTTAACCACCGGTCTTGAGCAAAGGGACGATTGTCATTGTCGTAGCAGCTAATTTGACAGGACTCGCGCTCGATTTCGAGGCGGAACGCTGCGGTCTTAATTGTGATACTGCTTGCCGTCTCATCAAGCTCAAACGGGACAGCACCCCAGTTGCTATCCGCTTGGGCTACTGCCCAAGAACGACGGGACTGAAATTCTCCTGAAGGAGCGATCCGCACCCGCACCAGATTTGAGGCGAGGACGCTCACTCGCAGCCGAGAACCACCACAGGCGATGTCAATCTGCTGCTGGTGTTGATGAACGCTTTGTACAGCCCCAAGGGTAGACCAAGGCAGTTCTTGGGCCGGGACAAATTGATTAGTTTCTGGCATGGGCATGGAATAGACGACTCCTCTGATAACGGCTGCTGGCAACTATTATCCTTCGCCATCTTAGTTGTCAGACTTTAGATTTTACATCGGCCCAGAGACGATTGTTGACCTAATTTGGAGCAGGCGATCGCCACGATCAACCGCTCGGCTCCCGTCGCGTTCCTGTATTACTCTGTAGAGTTTGACTCAATTCTCTCTCTGGTTAGTGTCTGAGCATGGCTATTTTTGACACACTGATACACATTGAAGAATCCAAGGAAATTGTTGATGACTATTCAGAATATAGCTGACCATTTAGACCAAGCAATACAGGCTCTGAAAGTGATGGATGTCGATAGTCAGCTTGCTCTACTGTGGCAGCTTTTCGCCGACATCAAAGAAACAGTCAGTCTTGGGAGTGAGGACATGACGGGAGATGATATTGCTTCTAGTTTGGTTGAGCGGGTTAAACAAAAGCCAGCCGAGGAACAGCTACAGGCACTGCGGCATCTAGTAGAAGGCGCTGATACAGAGGTAGGGGAAGAATACCGCTCTTTAAGTGACGAGGGCAAGCTCTATTTTTGGTATTTCCTCGCCCAAGCTGTAGAATCCGGCTCAACCGTCAACATTCCTTTCAACTACAAGCTGTCGTCTCAAGCTGAGGAATTACTAGAACAGCTCAAGACTTTAGAACTTCAAAAGAAAATTGCCTTTATCAGCAGCACCGTGACTAATATTGGTCCTCAATCTACGTAGACAACGAAGCCAGAAGGCGCTCTATAATCTGAGATGAACAGTGAAGAGTGTGGCAACAATGGCGATTCAGTTACAGCAAGCTCTAGAAGTCGGAAAGTATATTGTGGCTCAGCGGCTCAAAGGTCGCCAGCGCTATCCTCTAGTATTGATGCTGGAGCCGCTATTTCGCTGTAACCTTGCCTGTCCTGGCTGCGGTAAAATTCAACATCCTCAGAATGTTCTCCAGCAGCATCTCACGCCTGCACAGTGCTTTGCGGCGGTTGAAGAATGCGGCGCGCCTGTGGTGTCGATTCCTGGAGGAGAACCCTTACTGCACCCGCAAATTGATGAAATTGTCAAGGGGTTGGTAGAGCGACGCAAGTTTGTTTATCTCTGTACCAATGGCTTGTTGCTGGAAAAGAGCCTCGGTAAATTTCAGCCTTCTCCTTATTTAACTTTTAGCGTTCATCTTGACGGATTGCGGGAACAGCACGATCGCTGTGTTAATCGTCGCGGCGTATTCGATACTGCCGTTAACGCGATTCGAGCGGCTAAAGCGAAAGGATTTCGAGTTACGACCAATACTACCGTGTTTGCAGGAGCCGACCCGGAAGAAATGCAGGAGTTTTTCGACTTTTTGGACTCTCTGGGCACCGATGGCATGATGATTTCCCCTGGCTATAGCTACGAACGAGCCCCGGATCAGAAACACTTTCTGAGACGGGAACAAACGCGATCGCTCTTTCGAGAAATTTTGGCTCCTTACAAAGCGGGTAAAAAGCGCTGGAACTTTAATCACAACCCGTTATTTCTCGATTTTCTCATCGGCGCAAAAGACTACGAATGCACTCCCTGGGGAAGCCCAAGCTATAGCGTTTTTGGCTGGCAGAAACCCTGTTATCTTCTCGATGAGGGGCATTACACCACTTTTAATGAGTTACTGGAGCAAACCGACTGGAGCCGCTACGGACGCGCCAGCGGTAACCCCAAATGCGCAGACTGTATGGTTCACTGCGGCTACGAGCCCACCGCCGCCACCGATGCCATGCAGCCCCAAAATGTTGGGCGAGCGATCGCCAGTTTAATGGGCATCGGGTAAAGAGAGTCAAGTGACCGGAGAAATACTGCTCAGGCGAGCCCCCTGAATCTATCTGGTGATTAGGAGCAGTCCCTTATTCAGAGTTCGTCCGGATTAACCCCAAGCTCTTGCAGCTTGGCTGCTAGTCGCTCGGCGCGCTGCCGTTCCTGCTCGGCGCGTTCGTCACCTGTCAGCAATAAATTTCCCTCACGGTCCCACCAGCGTAGCCAGGGAAAAGCTTGATTGAGATACTGTCCTTGCCAGATTCCCAGTTCTACTCCTAGCGGTGGGATTGAATAATGACCGCGCTCGTTGGGTTCGCAGCGGCAATAGCGATGGGCAATTAATTCATAGACTTCGACGGTGGCTTTTTCGACTTCGTAGATAGCGTAGAAGGGGATGCGAATAGCCTGTTCGTAAACCCAAAATTTGCCCGCTTTCGACTCAGGATTAGCAAATGGCGAAGTGGTATCCCGTTCTTCAGAGCCATTTCCAGAAACAAACTCAATCGCTATCAGCGGTGCAATAAATTCGTTCCACAGGACGTAGGAACGCCGCCGTTCACCGTTGAGCAAAGGCGGAACGTTTGGTACATAAAACCAGTCAGGCGCTTCTGCTCCCCGCTCTGGTGGCTCAGTTAATCGCCAGTAGATGCCGCAGTCTTGGCCAATCGCGTAGCGACCATCGGGATGGAGGCCATCGAGAACAGGGCGAATAGCACTGGTGAGCAGCAGGCTCTGGGGATGTTCCTGAAAGTTTTTCACGAAGGTGCCATCGGATTCGGGCAGTTGCCGATGATCTGGAAGAGATACGGGCAGTTGGGAAGGAGAAAGCGCCACGGGTTTACCTCAGAGAACCAGAGTTCTTACATTGTAGTCTGTAAAGACAGAGCAGCGGTGATCGCTCCTGGTCGTTTTCGAGACTAGGCAAGATGTCTCTAAAAAGGCAGATGTCAACATCAGCAGTTAAAACTATTAATAGGGAGCAGGCTTAATAATTCGTAAGATGCTTGCCTCAACAGAGCGTACGCTCCTTGCATTCATCTGCCGACAAGAGCAGGCAGTCTAGACTTGAACTTTAACAGATGCAGTCATGCCTTCAAATTCTCCTCAGTATCCGCCAAACTCCAATAACTCTTCCCAGTCAGCGATCGCCGAGGGACAGACCGCCAATGGCAAGTCTGCTCCGAAGGGTCAACCTCCCTCGTCTGCAACAGAGTCTAAACAGCCTTGGCTGATTGCCCTTGGCGTTGCGCTGCTCCTTGGACTGGGATACGGAGGGTGGCGCTGGTGGCAAAAATCTGCTGGTTCTCCAGAGCAAGCGGCTCAAGCACAGGCACAGGCAGTTCCCGTTGAGCTGGAGACGGTGCAAACGTCAACTGTGCTAGAGACTTCCGAATTTATTGGTAGTTTGACATCGCCTCTATCGGCAACCATCAGTCCCGAAATTCAGGGACGGGTCAGCCGTCTCTACGTCGATGAAGGCTCTGAGGTGCAGGCGGGAGACTCGCTGATTCAGCTTAGCCCGGATCGGCAATCGGCAGAGTTGGCCAGTTTGCAAGCGGCTGTAGATGCGGCCCAATCAGCGCGGGCCAATGCGCTGGCGCAGCTTCAGTCCGTGCAGTCAGAGCGAGGCGTAGCGGCGGCAGAAGTAGAGTTGCAAAACGAGCAATATCGCCGCCGGCAGTTTTTAGTCGAAGAAGGAGCGCTGGCCAGAGAGGAGTTAGACCTAGTAGAACGCGATCGCCGAACTGCCACTGCCGAACTGCGCGCGATTGAGGACCGCATTCAGGCCGCCCGCGCCAGCCTCAATCAAGCGGAGGCGGACGTAAGAGAAGCGCAAGCGGATGTCGCGGCGGCGCGGGAGCAGCTTCAGGATACAACCCTCACGGCTCCCTTTGCTGGGGAGGTGGGTAATATTAGCATCAAGCTCGGAGAGTACGTAAGTCCGGGTGATGCGCTCACCAGCGTGACTCAAAACGACCCGCTCGAGCTGGAGTTAGCGGTTCCCGTCGAGCGGCGTTCTGACTTGCGGACGGGGCTTTCTGTAGAGCTGAGCGACATGCAGGGTAACCCCCTTGGTTCAGGACAGATTACCTTTGTCTCGCCCCAAGTTAGCTCAAACTCGCAGACGATTTTAGCCCAGGCCAGATTTCCTAACTCAGACGGACAGTTGCGCGACGAACAAGATGTCCGCGCTCAAATTGTTTGGGACGAGCGTTCTGGTGTTCTCGTCCCCACAGTCGCCGTCACCCGCGTCGGCGGACAAGCCTTTGTCTATGTAGCGCAGGAAACCCCGGAAGGGGAAGCGCAGCTAGTAGCGCAGCAAGTTCCGGTCGAGGTGGGAGAAGTTCAGAACAACAGCTATCCTGTGCTAGCAGGGGTAGCAGCAGGCGATCGCCTGATCGTCACTGGCATCCTCAAACTGTCAGACGGAACCCCAATTCAACCTCAATCTCAACCACAGGATGCAGAGGTTGCGAATCCTTAACTGTAAAAATTGCGGCAGTGAGAGATTGCTCTGAAATAGAGTCGGGAGACCTATCGCTACTTTAAAAGCGATCAAGAGCACCTGGAAGAGAAAGCCCTCAACAATCAACCATTAACCATCAACCCCTAACCGCCTGACCTTCCCTCTATGTTTTCCTCGTTCTTCATCAAGCGACCGATCTTTGCCTCCGTCTGTGCGCTGCTGATCCTCTTGCTCGGAGCAGTCAGTATCCCTACCCTGCCCATTGCTCAATATCCTGATTTGGCTCCCCCCCAAGTGTCAGTGTCAGCGAACTATATTGGAGCCAGCGCCACCGTCGTTGAAAATACCGTTACCAACGTCCTCGAGCGAGAAATCAATGGGGTAGAAGCCTCTCGCTACATATCCTCCACCAGCAGCAGCGGCAGCAGCAGTATCAATGTTACCTTTGAACCTTCAAGAGATGCCGACCTGGCCGCCGTTGACGTGCAAAACCGCGTTTCTGTCGCTGAGTCGCGGCTTCCAGAAGCAGTACAGCGTACGGGAGTGACGGTTCGGCGAGAAACCAGCGGCTTTCTAATGGCGATCGGTATTTATGCTGAAGAAAATCGCTACAGCCCGATTTTTTTGAGCAACTACGCCGACATCTACATGGCAGAGGCTCTTCAGCGGGTCAACGGGGTCGGAAACGTGCAAATTTTTGGCGAACGCCGTTACGCGATGCGGTTGTGGTTAAATCCGGATCGATTGGCAACGCGCAACCTCACGCCTCAAGATGTGGTTGATGCCATCAGCGAACAAAATCTCCAGGCGGCCATTGGGGGACTCGGACAGCAGCCCTCGTCTGACGAGCTGCTCTACCAAATCGAGCTAGAAGCCGACACCCGGCTGTCCAGCGCTGCGGAGTTTGCAGAAATTGTTATTCGCTCTGACGACGAGGCGCTGATTCAGGTCAAAGATGTTGGACGGGTGGAATTGGGCGCTCAGGACTACAGCACGTTTTTAAGATTTAACGGGCAAGAAGGCGTGGGATTGGGCATTACTCAGCTCCCCGGCAGTAACGCTCTCGAGGTGGCTAGTGCGGTGCGGGAGGAATTATCGCGTCTTGCCGAAAGCTTTCCCCCGGGACTGCGCTACCAAATCGCTTTTGACTCGACGGACTTTGTGTATGAGTCGCTATCAGAGGTCGTCTATACGCTACTCCTCGCCATCCTGCTCGTTATTGGGGTGATTTTTATCTTCCTGCAAGACTGGCGGACGACCATTATTCCGATTATTACGATTCCCACGTCTTTGATTGGTACGTTTATCTTTGTCAGAGCCTTTGGTTTCTCGCTCAACACCCTGACGCTGTTTGGTCTCACGCTGGCAACGGGGATGGTTGTGGATGATGCCATTATCGTAGTTGAGAATATTAGCCGATTGATCGAAGAGGGGCAGAGTCCGGGACGAGCGGCGATCGCGTCAATGCGAGAGCTGTCTGGGGCGGTGGTGGCGACCTCCCTGGTGCTGATGGCGGTGTTTATTCCAGTGGCGTTTTTTCCAGGGTCAACAGGCGCGATTTATCGTCAGTTTGCCCTCACCATTGCGTTTGCGATCGCCGTTTCCACGTTTCTCGCGCTGACCCTGACCCCCTCTCTGTCGGCCCTGTTACTCAGGAAAGGTTCCAGTCCTCCCGGCTGGCTCAACTGGTTCTTCAAGCGGTTCAACCGAGCGCTGGAGTGGCTACGCGATCGCTATCGAAGCTTGCTGAAGCGCTTTACCCACTTCAAGAGCGTGGTGATTGGTCTGTTTGTGGTCTTGCTAGCGTTGACGGCCTATCTATATACGCAGGTTCCCGGCGGATTTCTCCCGGAAGAAGACCAGGGCTACTTTATTACGATTGTCCAGGGACCGCCCGGGGTGTCTTTGGACTACACCAGAGATGTCCTGGAGACGGTGGAAGCCGAGCTGTTGGACTTACCAGAGATGGAAACGGTATTTGCCGTTGGCGGTTTTAGCTTCGGCGGTGGGGGCGCCAATAGCGGCATTATTTTTACCAATTTAACCCCCTGGTCGGAGCGGACGGAATCGAACCAGTCAGCCCAGGCCATCATTGATCAATTGAGACAGCAGTTTGCCGCCATTCCAGAAGCCCGTATCTTACCCAATAATCCTCCGGCCATTCGGGGACTGGGTTCCTTTGGCGGATTTAGCCTCCAGCTCCAGGACCAGAACTCCGGCGGCGATATTAACGACCTAGTTGAAGTGCTGAACCAGTTTTTACAGCAGGCCAACGGGCGACCGGAATTGCAGGCGGTGTATAGCACCTTTACCGCCAATACCCCTCGCTATCAGGTAAGCGTGAATCGGCAAGCGGCTAAAGCTCTCCAGGTAGATATCGACGACATCCTCGAAACTATGGGCATTGCTCTCGGTTCCCAGTATGTTAACGACTTTACTCTGCAACAGCGCAACTACCGCGTGTATGTGCAGGCCGACCAGGAGTTCCGCGCTCAGCCAGGAGATGTACGGCAGCTCTACGTGCGTTCTGCCGACGGTGAGATGGTCTCGCTGAGTAATTTGGTCACGCTTACGCCGACTTCGGGAGCTTCTACCATTCCCCACTTCAATTTGTTCCGGGCGGTGGAAGTGTCGGGTTCGGCAGCGCCGGGCTATAGCTCTGGTGAAGCCATTGCGGCCATTGAAGAGGTCGCGGCAGAGGTACTGCCAGTGGGCTACAGCTACGCTTGGTCGGGGACGGCGCTCGAACAGATTAGCTCTGGTAATCAAGCCCCAATTATTTTTGGGCTGGGACTGGTGGTAGTGTTTCTGGTGTTGGCGGCTCAGTACGAAAACTATTTCGACCCCTTCATCATTATGATGGCGGTGCCTTTGGCCGTGATGGGAGCGCTCCTGGGTCTGTCTCTACGAGGACTGGCCAATGATATCTACGGTCAGATTGGGTTGGTAATGCTGATTGGTTTAGCCAGTAAAAACTCGATTCTGATTGTTGAGTTTGCCAACCAGCTTCGCGAGCAAGGGCGATCGCTGGTTAGGGCTTCAATAGAAGCCTCTGAGCAACGCCTGCGACCGATCCTGATGACGGCATTTTCCACCATTATTGGCATTTTCCCGCTGACCCTTGCCAGTGGAGCTGGAGCCGCTGCCCGTCGCTCGTTAGGGACGGCGGTGGTCGGCGGGATGATTGTAGCCACGGTTTTAAGTTTGTTGGTCGTGCCGGTGCTGTATATTGTCATTACCGGAGTGAGCGATCGCGTTTCTAAACGCCTACCTTCGCCTCCTGGTCCAGAGGAGGAGAAAACAGAACCGAAAGAAACCGCAGTCAGAAGCTAAGCTTGGTATTGCTGACAGCGGTGAATTCTGTCGCTCAAAGTCTTTAAGGACAACCAATTTCGTCCTAAAAAAATGAGTTCTCGCATTTCTTCAGCACTTTACCCGATTGATTTTCAGCCACGCAAAGATTTGTTGGGCTGTTAAGGACAAATTAACTCCTTTTATAACTTGAAGCTGCTGGCTTCCCCGACAGACTTTGGGTTCCTGTTGAGGAATGAAAACTAGCACCGAATAATCATCAGGATCGAGCATCCATCCCGATTGGCTGCCATATTTCAAACAGTACAAAATATTGTCAATTACGCGGGTTACCTTTTGATCCGGCGAAGGTATCTCTATTGTCCAGTCGGGTGCTGCTGTGAAGTTATCTGCCTAAACTCCTACTAACTCTTAACTTACTGACTTAAAGCTCTGAGGAACTGCTGGAGGTTAGCTAATAAGCCTTTTGACTGTGGCTTGCTCCCTTCGTCACCGCCACTGGCTTTAGCCAGGATCAGCTCTAGGGTGTCTCCCATCGGTTTTTGGGGTTCTTCCGCCACTAATTTATAGTCGCCATCTTGTTCTAACCACACTTGCCACGAAGACGGATAGTTGCGTAGCACAACAGCGCCATCGAGAGGTTTGAAGTAGTAGCACGACTCTAGCTTGGAGATAAAGCGTTCTCGCAGTTGCCGCGCCGCGTAGCCAATTCCTACGATCGCCACATTTTCCAGTTGGGGGATCAATAGTACCACCGGGCGATCGCCAGCAACGTTACAGAGTTTTTCCACTTGCTCAATTTCCATCGACGACGGACAGGCGAGGAGAAACGCCTCGTCTTCCTCCGAAATTTTGCGAGTGACTGGGGTGCGGCTACTGCCTAAATCGCTGATTTTAAAAGGAGTCTCTCCCCAGTCGCGGCGGGCGAGGGCAGCCGCCCCGGTATCGGGAAAGAGGAGGCGCAGTCTAGGTCCATACTCAGCAAACAATGAGGCAAACTCCCAGGCGATCGCCTGAGCCTGCAACGCCACTTCGGGAACCACTAGCTCTACCTGGAGGCGACGATAGCCGTCGTCTAGGGCTGCTTGGGTGGCGGCTTTAGCTTGGGTAATTGCTTCTTCAATGGTTTCAGGAATAGACATAAGCGCGGGGGGATTGGCAAAGCTGTTCGGCTAAACGGTGAAGGATTTGCTGGAGGACGGCGGCAGTCCAGTCGATATCGGCTCGGGTCGTGCTGCGTCCGAGGGTCAGCCGGATGCCTTGAATCGCCGTTGCCGGATCGTATCCCATCGCCCGCAGCACAGGACTTGGACTGAGTTGACCACTGTGGCAGGCGGAGCCAGCACTAATGGCGATGCCGGCGAGGTTCATCTGGCGAACCACCTCTTTGCCGGTAACGTGAGGCAAGTCTCGTAGAACAAAGCTGAGATGGTGAGGCAGCCGATAGTGGCGATCGCCTGTAGGCATTAAATAGGGGCAACTGGCCAACAGCTCAAACAGGCGATCGCGCAACTGCATCAGTCGGGGGGTTTCCACCGTTAATTCGGCAGCAGCAAGTTCAGCGGCGACTCCAAATCCAGCAATGGTCGGGACAGCTTGAGTTCCAGAGCGGAGCTGCTTTTCTTGACCTCCGCCCCCAAACAGGGGCTTCAGTTCTACCCCAGGACGGACGTAGAGTGCTCCGGCTCCTTGAGGTCCGTAAAGCTTGTGGGCTGACAGAGAGAGTAAATCGAGCGGTAAATGCTGGACATCTAGGGGCAGCCGCCCCGCCACCTGAACGGCATCGGTGTGAAATAACACCCCGTGGTAGCGAGCAATTTGAGCGAGAGATTCCAGTGGCTGTAGCGTCCCCACTTCGCTCTGTCCGTAGATAATCGATACCAGTACCGTATTGGGCTGGATGGCTGCCTCAAGGTCAAGGGGATTCACTCGTCCTTGAGCATTGACCGGAAGATAGCTGACTTGCCACCCCCAGTTTTCTAGTAGCGCTGCTGGTTTAGCAATGGCGGCATGCTCTACGGAAGACACAATAATGTGTTGCGGAGTTGGATAGTGTCGGGCAATCCCCATCAGAGCTAAGTTGTCTGCCTCTGTTCCTCCAGAGGTAAAGACAATGGCATCGGGGGGAGCATTGAGCAGTTGGGCAATCTGAAGTCTTGCTCGTTCAACGACAGTAGTGGCTCTTTGTCCCCAAGCATGAATACTAGAAGGATTGCCCCAGTGCTGCGCCAGCACGGACTGCATCATCGTGATCGCTTCTGAGCGAGGTTGAGTTGTCGCACTATGGTCAAGATAAATTTGCATAAGTCGCCACGAAGCCGCCCCGCATCTGCCAGCTCGCTATTGCTGGTCTGTCCCTATTGTAGTCCTCCTCAGCACTGCTTCAGGAGAATGCTGCCTAACTGCTTGGAAAATTCGGTTCACGCTATGCTGAGCAGGCGATCGTGCCCTAGCCTTGCTAGGCTGAAATTGTTGTAGCTACTCGACTCAAAACAGCTCACGACAAGTCCCTAACCTAATGATTAACCCTTAGCCCTTCCCTCGCAACGCCTGTCTCAAACGGACTTGATGTTTCCCTCAAACACACAAAAACAGGAGTAGGAGATTGAAATACGAGCAAATCTAACCTACCCTCCTGATTGTCGATTTTCTTTTACCTAAGCTTAGCTAGCTGGAATGCTGCCTAGGGGACTACTGGTTGCCGCGCGGTCAGGCTTATGTTGCCATTTACCGTCTGGTCCCTCTTCGTACTCATTCTTAATGGAATTCCAAGCTACTTGAGTCGCACCTTCGTCGCTCAAGCCATCAGAAGAAGCGCTGTTAAAAGCAGCCATAAATCTCTTTTGTCCGCCTTCTGGCAGCTTTTCTCTAACGTCAGCGGGTAAATCTTCCATCTTTTCGTATGCCATATTTATTCTCCGTTGCCAATCTAATTTTTGGTAGCAAGTTGACTCAAAATTCTGCTGGAGGAAGCTCCGGCAGACGGTTTGAGCAAGCTCAACCGTTCTTGAGCCGATTTAGACAAAATTTGCAGCTTTTTTCTTCAGCCTTTAATCTCTAAATCCTGCCAAAAGGTTAGGAGAATCCGCTGAAGCCTACATCTTACCGCAGGTATAAATGCTCCAAATCTGCTGGATTTGACAAGCGTTGATTGGCAAATCCAGCAGTTTTTGATGGTGAACACCAAAAACTGTGTTTCCTGAAATTGTTGGGGTGATCAGCAACAACTCCTGTTTGTGCTAAATTTCCTCGTGGCTACTCTCTGTCTTTAGAATGACGAAAACTAACTTACCTGATTCTTAGTATGTTTGGCAGAGCGGTTAGAAACTAAAAGAGTTTGCTAGCACATTAACGAAAAGCAAATAGCACAAAAGCGAAATTTATTAGCAAGGCATCCTGAGCGATCAGTGTTTGGTTGCCATTAAATGTAGGGCATATTTATGGAAGAGACTACTAATATCCATCGAAATCAACCGCAATCTGCTGGTGAAGCTGAACAGATTGCCTCGATTATCGGCGGCAGCGCTCTCGTTTTGATGGAATTAAGACAAGGCTCTTTGCGGGGAGCTTTAATGTCTATTGCTGGTGGCGGTTTAATTTATCAAGGAGTCACCAAGAAGAGTACCGTTAAGCAGGCGCAGGAGGCGCTGGGGATTCCGCAAGAGATTAAAGTGGAAAAAACGGTCACGATTAACCGCTCCCCTGAAGAACTTTACAGCTTTTGGCATAATTTTGAGAATTTGCCGACCTTTATGAAACACCTTAAGTCGGTAACGGTCCTTGATGAGCGTCGGTCGCACTGGGTGGCGAACGCTCCTTTGGATGTTAATGTCGAATGGGATGCTCAAATTCTTCAAGATGAACCTAATCGGCTGATCTCTTGGGCATCGCTCAATGATGCTGATATCGATAATTCTGGTTTTGTGCGTTTTCGCCCGACGACCGGAAATAGAGGAACCGAAGTCAAGGTCGTCATTGAGTATAATCCTCCCGGAGGAGTGTTAGGAGGAGCGATCGCCAAACTGTTTGGAGAATCGGCAGAACAGCAAATTGGCGACGAACTGAACCGTTTTAAGCAGCTTATGGAAGCTAGAGAGATTGCTACTACAGAGGGACAGCCTCACGGGTCTTAATCGTTATATAATTCGGTGACGAATTAGACCATTGGAGAATCACGATGATTGCATCTTTACTGAAGGCTTGCCTAAAAATCTTCCTAGTTTTACTTGTGAGTTTATTTGCTGTCAATCAAGCTTGGGCCGAACCGCTCACTCCCGAAAGGACTGCGTATCAGGTAGATGAAACGGCTGAAACCGTCAAGCTCAATGCTGAAAATGCTAAAAATCAGGTTGAAAATGCCGCTCAAGGAACGAAAAATTCTCTAAAAGAGGCTTCAGAAAATGTCTCAGAAAAACTGAATTTAGATGAACCCATTCCTGCTGATACTAAAAAATTCTTTCGTCAAATCCAAGGCAAAGAACCAATTGAAAATGAAAGAGTTCCAGCGGTAAACGAATAACATAAAGCTTTCTTGGTTCAGATGGGGCATAACTTTGCCCCAGCATATCTTTAAAATTTTATTTTTTTTAAATGCAGTAGTTGAATACTCTTTTTCTAGAGTAGGATTTGACTTCAACAATAAATTAGGACAGTAGCGACTAGGAGAAGAGCAATGTTGCAGAAATTGCGGACAAATCAATTAATTCAGCATGTGTTGTTAGTACTGCTGCTAGAAGTCGTATTAATGATTGGAATTGCATTGGGCAATCTTTGGCAGGGTCAGGCGATCGCCGCCCCTAGCCCCTCTCAAACCCTTGCCTACGATATCGATCAAAACATTGACCAACAAAGAAAGGAAGCGACTGAGAAGCATTACGGCGAGGACGCCGGGAAGGTAGCAGAGGATGCTCTAAAAAATAACGAACAGGGCTCTAACTCACAGTACAAAGTTAAATCCGAAGACTCATTGTTAGAACGCGCTCAAAAAGTCACTCAACAAGTAAAAGATCGAGGATTAGTAGATAAGAAAACACAATCCTAACGACTGGAAACTACTAAAAGGAAAAAAACATGAAAGCTGTTTGTTGGCATGGAACCCACGATGTTCGCGTCGATACCGTGCCAGACCCAAAAATTCTGAATCCCCGCGATGCCATTATTAAAATTACGTCAACGGCTATCTGCGGCTCGGATTTGCACCTCTACGATGGCTATATTCCGACTATGGAATCTGGAGATATTCTCGGCCATGAATTTATGGGGGAAGTGGTTGAAGTCGGGCGGGAAGTCAAAAATTTGCAAAAGGGCGATCGCGTTGTCGTGCCCTTTACCATTTCCTGCGGTCACTGCTTCTTCTGCCAGCGAGATTTGTGGTCTTTGTGCGATAACTCTAACCCCAACACCTGGATGGCCGAAGAGTTTTACGGCCATTCCCCAGCAGGGTTATACGGGTATTCACATCTATTAGGAGGCTATGCAGGCGGACAGGCAGAGTACGCCCGTGTTCCCTTTGCTGATGTTGGTCCCGTCAAAATTCCCGATGGCTTGACGGACGAACAGGTGCTGTTCCTCTCGGATATTTTTCCGACCGGATATATGGCCGCCGTAAACGCCGACATCGAACCGGGAGATACCGTCGCCATTTGGGGGTGTGGTCCGGTTGGGCTGTTTACTATCAGAAGTGCTTTTATGCTTGGGGCAGAAAGAGTGATTGCCATCGACCGCATCCCCGAAAGGATGCAGCTAGCCAAAGAGGCGGGGGCGGAAGTGCTGAACTACGAAGAGATAGACGCAGGCGAGGCCCTCAAAGAAATGACCGCCGGACGAGGGCCTGACCGCTGCATTGATGCAGTAGGCATGGAAGCCCACGGAACTGACGCGATGGCGCTGTACGACAAAGTAAAGCAAACGGTTCGATTAGAAACGGGCAGGCCAACGGCCCTCCGGCAGGCCATTGTCGCCTGTCGCAAAGGAGGAACGGTCTCTGTTCCGGGCGTGTATGGAGGCTTTGTTGATAAAATGCCAATGGGAGCGATCGTTAATAAAGGCTTAACTTTACGATCCGGGCAAACCCACGTTCAGAAATATCTGCAACCTCTTCTAGAACGAATTCAGAATGGGGAAATCGACCCTTCGTTTATTATTACCCATCGCCTCAAGCTAGCAGAAGCTCCTCGCGGGTACGACATCTTCAAGAAGAAAGAGGACAACTGTATCAAAGTTGTCCTTAAACCCTAAGTAATCGTAAATTATGTGACGCTAATGGCGGAGAGTCATGGTCTCCTGCTAGTCATCGATACACAGTGAAATCAGTATTTACAGAAACAGTATTCTTCCTCCGAGCTTCTGTGATTGAAGCTAAGTTAATTTGGCTCAAAACAATAAAAGCTTGGCTTTAGGTTTACTGATTTAGCTTCTCGACCATGATTCTTTTAGCTATTTGGTAATCTTCGCTGATTAGATAGGAAAAATGATAGTAGCTTGCTAAGTAAAAATTGCAGCCGTGTTTTTGATAGCGATCTGCGACAGCAAGAAATCCATATCTTGCTCCTTGTTCATTGTTGAACCAGTTTTGGTGAAAAGAGTCATGTAAGAATAAGGTAATCGTATTCCTGTCAGCGCTAGCGATGAGACGAATGAGCTTGATGTAGGAATGATGAGAGCGTCTCACAGGCAGCAGCACGTCAAAGCCATCAAAGTTCATAAATTCGGCTAAATCTTCTTCCGCTGGCTCATAAAAAGAAGATGAGGGCAAAGTCAAAAAATGCCGCCACACCATCCAAAACTCATGCTTACTCTCAAAACCAGGATCGATATCAAGCCGCCAGCAATCTTCCTGGCAAAGATCGTCGATAACGACCTGGGGCAAATCATTAAGTTTCATCGTCACCTCGCAGGGAAGAGTATTTCTTAATATACTCTTCCCAAATTTCTAACAAATTTGTAACTACTTTGTCCCAGCTATAGTTCGCAACGAATTCTCTGCCTTTAGCTCCCAGAGATTGCCTTGCTAAATAATTGTCAACCAAAAACTTGAGTTTTTCGGTAAAATCTTTACCATTTTGGGGAGTATACAAAAGCCCGCTTTTCCCATCCCGAACATGATGAACAACTCCGCCAGCGCGGGGAGCAATAACGGGAATGCCAGCCGCCATTGCTTCTAGGACCGTTAGCCCGGTTGTTTCTTTCTCAGAGGTGGTGATGTAGATATCGCTATTGATGAGCAGTGCTGGGATCTCTTCTGGAGAAATTCTGCCGAGGAGATGAACATCCAGAGAAGTGTGAGCTAAAGTGCCAGCAATTTGGGGGCGCAAGGGACCATCGCCAGCAATAATTAAAGTAACATTGTGCCGGTGCTGTGCCGATTGAGTCAGGGCATCGAGAGTAAAGAGCCAGCCTTTGTCAGGAGTCAAGCGTCCGATCGAGATGAGCTTGACTTGCTGCTCAACATCCAGTCCATATTTTTTGAGAAAAAACTGTTTGTGGCGCAAATGGGGCTGATATTGTTCGATATCAACGCCCAGTAAATCTGCACAAACGCTATTTTTGATGCCGATTTGCAGCAGCTTTCTTTGGGTAACGCGAGTGGCAACCAGAGTCGCGTCGTAGGCATTATAGATGCGGGCGAAGAGGAACTTCAAGCACGATTTGAGAGGGGCGATCGCTCCCCACGGTAGGTCAAAATAGTCGTCTAGGTACTCGATATAGTTCGTGTGAAAAAAACTTACGCAGGGGATGCCAGTCCGCTTCGCATAGTCAACGCCAGGAATCTTCAAAAACCGCGTCGCTAATCTTTCTGGTTCATCGACGTGGATAATTTCTGGCTGAAACTTGTCTAACTCTGCTAAAACCGTTCGGTAAGACTTTACAGTAACGTCGCGCTCAAAATCTAGGCCAATAGACGCAGTACTCTCTAAACTAACGACCTGCACTCCTGGAAAGAGATGGCCAGTAAAAGCTTGCCAGTTGGGATAGATGTGGCTCAAAGAGCGATAGTCAGGACAGAACAACAAAACCTGATGCCCATACTGGCTCAATTTTTGGAGTCTGTTGTATAGAGTGACCGAAACGCCATCGACAACAGGCAGAAAACCAGAACTGATGATCGCAATTTTCATTGAGCGTTGCTAATTCGAGGACGATAAGAGCAGTTGTTTGTGGTTTGGTTAGTCCTCCTGATGTTCGTTGAGTCTAACGTTTTTGACTTGCCACAGGGATAGGGTGATCTCCCCTCCCGTATACCGTTGCGGTTGATAAACTGGCTCAATGCGATCGCCTAGCTGCTGCCGCCAAGCCTCAGACGGATTGAAAAGAAAGACGTTGCGATTACGATAGTACTCTACTTCGGGCACTATCCGAATCGTGACACCGGGCTGCAAGTCAGCGCTCAAGGAAATTAGGTTAGGGACATCTGCTGCTGCTGCGAACAGCGTTGGCGATTGGGCTTGATTAATGGCAGCCGCTAGAGCGGGATTGTGAACATTTTGACCTTTTTGATACTTAGGCGACTGATTCACGTTCAAGAGACAGGAAACTAGTCCTAACGAAAGCAACAATGCCAGACAAACCTGCGAACGACGAGTCGCCAAGAACCCAGCAACCGTAATTATAAGGCCTAGCTGAGCTGGGATTAAGTAGCGAGGAGCCGTTGAGCGCTGTCCTGCCGTTATCAAATCGCTCACAATCAGCACGAACGGTAGGAAGGACCAAGCCAGCACAAATCCCCACGTTCGATAGGGAGTATTGGCATACAGCCAGCTCAGGGAGACAACGACCAAAATTAGCACTCCCAACGCCGACGTTACGCCGACGATGGTCACCAAGTCAACACCGTAGAGGACAGCAGTGCTACCGAGAATCAGAGCGCCAGCAATCAAGAGCGCGAATCGATGCGTTGACCGCCGCCGTCTGGGAGCCGCTCCTCGCTTCAACCCGAACCAAACCAAAAAAATTGAGATGAGCCCGACTAACGTGACCAAAATACCAACAATGGCGATGGGGTCTATAGTCGTCGGAATCGGTAAATCGCCAAAGGTCAGGAGAATACTCGCGACCCAAATCGCTATCATGGCTGGCAGCGCCAGCGGTTCCCTCATCCAGGTGGTGTTATCTTGAAGGGCTTGCCAGTGTTGCCCAATGACCAGGAGCCAGGGTATAAAGGCGATCACACTAGCCGCAATAGCCAGCAGATACTCCTTAAAAACAGTCCGCTGCACGGCCACATAAATTCCTTGCCCAACCGCTACCACAATCGACAGTAAAAACGTATAGAACCCGAGCACTAGAGTCACAGCGTATAGCATCCAACTGCGACGAGTCCCAAGGCGGATGGCTCTGAGGAGTGCCGCGCCTGAGAGTAAAATCGTCACCGTCCACAGACTATAGGGACGCGCTTCTTGAGCGTAGGTAACGTAAAAAGGAGAGACACTCAACAACATCAGCGCGATGACCCCAACCCGCGCCGACTGCCATAACTCCCAACACAGCCAGTACAAACCAGGAAACGTCAGCAGGCTCACCAGAGCAGAAAGGCTTCTCAGTGCCGCCGGCGAATTTCCCCCGTGCTGCACCCAAAATCTGGCTAGTAAAAAATAAAGCGGAGCATGTTCTGGGCTCTGTTTGAAGACCGCAAGCGTCGTCTTGAAATCTTGAGGGGTAGGAGACAAATACTGTCGTAGTTCCGCTACGCTCACGGTTCCCTGAGCGGCGACTTGCTCAATCACTGACTGTACCGTGTAGCCAGACAGCCGCATTGCCGTTGCCACTTCATCTACCCAAAACACTTTGCTGCCAAGATTGGCAAAACGGAAAAACAGTCCTAACAGCAGGACCGATAACAGCCATAACAGGAAGGGATTAGTTTTACTGAACTGTCGCCGTAACATAGTGCTGCTGCTCAATTGAGCCAAAAAGATTCTCCAGTATAGTAGTTGAATGAATTGCCATAGCCAATGCCGACTCAAACTCAACCCTTAACATTGGTCGATCTCCTGCACCAGCGAGCGCAATGCCAGCCGCAGCAAACGGCCTATACTTTTCTAAAAGAGGCCGAATCAGCCAGCGTCACTTACCAAGAATTAGATCAGCAGGCAAGAACGATCGCTGCCGCTCTCAGCTTTCTGGTTAAACCGGGCGATCGCGCCCTGCTGATCTACGACTATAGTGCCGGATTAGACTTTATTGCCGCGTTCTTTGGGTGTTTGTATGCTGGCGTTGTTGCTGTCTCCAGCCATCCCCCCCAAACCCGTCCGGCAGTAACAGACCTCAAAACTCGCCTTGCTGATTGCCAACCGCAGATCGTCCTATCGCAGACATCGCGGCTGACGAAGCTGAGAAGGCTGCTCTCACCAGAGGCTCCCTCCCTCCAGTGGATAACTACAGACCGCCTGCCATCCTCAGCAGAATGGCGGAGACCAGAACTGAGTGACGATACTCTGGCCTTTATTCAGTACACCTCTGGCTCCACTGGCACTCCTAAAGGAGTGATGCTCACACATGGCTGCATTCTGCACAACCAAAAGCTGCTCCAGCTAGCTTTTGGCCACTCGGCAGCATCGGTGGGGGTGAGCTGGCTGCCGCTCTTTCACGACATGGGACTGTTTGGGAATGTTTTACAGGGTCTCTACGTTGGGGCACACAGCATTTTGATGTCGCCGTTTGCCTTTGTGCAGAAACCCGTTCGCTGGCTTCAGGCCATTTCGCGCTACCGGGCCACCACCAGCGGCGCTCCTAATTTTGCCTACGACCTCCTCTGTCGTCACGTTACCGATGCCCAGAAGCAGAAGTTGGATTTAGACAGTTGGGAGGTGGCTTTCTGTGGGGCGGAAGCGGTGCGAGCAGAAACCATCGAGCGGTTTACTGCCGAGTTCCAGTCCTGCGGCTTTCGGCAAGCAGCCTTTTACCCCTGCTATGGAATGGCTGAAGCCACCTTATTTATTACCGGGGGGCTAAAGTCACAACCGCCTGTTGTTCAGCACGTTCAGCCATCTGCTCTTAAACAGAATCGAGTGGATAGCCAGCGACAGGGACGGGCACTGGTAGGGTGCGGTCGAGCCTGGCTAGACACGCAGATTGTGATTGTCGGTGGGCATGGCCGTCCCTGTGCCGAGAACGAAGTTGGGGAAATTTGGGTTTCTAGTCCGAGCGTTGGCAAAGGATACTGGAACCAAAGCGAAGCAACAGAGCAGACTTTTCAGGCTTATTTATCTGGCGAGGGTCCGTGGCTAAGAACTGGGGATTTGGGCTTTCTCCAGGAAGGGGAGCTATTTATCACGGGTCGTCTCAAGGAGGTGATGATGTTTTGGGGATTTAGCTACTACCCTGAGCAGATCGAGCAAACGGTCGCCGCTTGCCATCGTGCCTTTCGTCCTCACGGCGGAGCCGCTTTTGCGGTTGAGGTGGCGGGAGAAGAACGGCTCGCGGTGGCTCAAGAAGTAGAGCGCAGCCATCAGCAAGCGCTCGTAGTCGAGGAAGTCGTTGAGACGGTTCGCTGGGCAATCTTTCAAGAACACTTTCTAGATGTTTATGCGATCGCTCTTCTTAAGCCCGGAACTCTCCCCAAAACCTCGAGCGGTAAGGTGCAGCGCTCTGCCTGCCGGGAGCAGTTTCTTTCTGGCCGCTTAAACTCGATGGGCGAATGGCGATCACCTCAGCCCCACGATCTCACTTCTTTGCTCAAGAGATATCTCAATCCTCTCACCCATGCCCGCAGATATCTCGCCGTTTCTAGAGGGCAATGGCGGCGATGGCGGAAGTGAGCAGTTATCAGTTACCACGTTGGTTTGGCCAGCGATCGCTCATTAAGCACTAGCAATCAGCAATCGGTAACCGCTTACTAAACATCAAATAAGGCTCGGTCATTCGTTCGCATAAGTTGGAAGCACCGGAAATAGTTTAAATCTACCCAACTGTCCACATACTCAAGACCTGGTGGTAGTTGACGACCGCGATCACGGGCACGACGATAAATGTCAACCGCTGCGCCTGCATTGAAATACTCAATGACCATATAAATCATTGATCCTCCCCTCTGCAATCACTTTGTTAGCTTAACGCTCGGTTACTCATCGCCTTACAGACAACTTCTGCACATCGCCTCCCCTAAAACCTTCCGCATAACGACCAAGCTCACCAGACATTAACGTTTCTCAACCCTGGGTGCTGAACCTCGACCGCACCGAAGCTAGCTAATTTGTCAGGGACTAAGCAACAATCAACTCTCGTTCTTTTCCGTCCTCTTGTAAAAGCAGATGACGATCGCGGCTTCTTTTATTTAACTCCCCATTTTGGCTTAAACCGAACTAAGGACATTGTTGCTGTTCTGCCTCCATCTTTTTCTGAACCCAAACCGGGACTCCTAGCACGGCTTGGCTGTAGAGGCGCTCGAACTCCCGCACAAAATGAGCTGCGACGGTAGGACTTTGAATAACTAATACCGTTTCGTCGTTCGTGTTGTTGGCGGCGGCAGACCAGTTGTGAGAACCGGTAATGACGATGTGCTCATCGACCACTCCGTACTTGTGATGCAGTTTATCTCCTTGGGGAAGTTGGGGAACACCGACAGTAGCGATCGCATTCTGCCAGGGACGATTGGCTTTTTCGTACTGGCATTTGTTACTGAGGGCGACTCCCAACAGATCGAGTCCTTCACTGTAGGAGCGAAAGGCAAAGCCAGGATCGATAAGCGCTTTAATGTCTACGCCTTGCTGATGCTCGGTTTCGAGAATATCGGCGAGCTTCTGCTCTGAGAACACGAATAGCGCTAAACGAATAGAATTAGTCGCGTTTTGTAGGGTTTGACCAATCAAGCCGTTGCTAGTAGCAGTCCAGGGTTGACTAGCAGAAGAAGGCGAAAACTGGACTGTAACACTCGATGTTCCGACCGGAATAGTTCGTAGTGCTCTCAGCGGTTTCTTGACTCCAAACTTGCTATCCGTTTGACCTCCAGGACCATCTCCCCACATCACATTAAACTCTTCTTGAAAGAGGCTAGCAAGACGAGAACTGTCGATTTTCAAGAGATTGTTGGCATTTCCGCGACTGTCAGGGGCGCTGAAATCACCGTGGGTGCCACTGATGGTCCAGTTGTTAGAGCCAGTGAGGACGGTGGCTCCATCGATGATAGCAAATTTATGGTGCATCAAGCCGCTGCCTTTGGAACCATCTGCTGTGTCGTCTATGACAGGGATGCCAACGTTGCGGAGCATCACTAAAGCATCTCCTTGAGCGATTTCTTGAGCGCTGAGCTGTCCATCCTGGTTACTATCTACCAAAGCCAAAAACTCGCTGTAGCGTCCGCGGTTTCTAGAATCTAGTTGCCCGACTTCAGACGAACTCAGCTCGCTCCAGGGGCGACTGTAGTTGTTTTCTAGAATTACTCTGACTTGAACGCCTGCTCGGTGGCGTTCTGCCAGTACTTGAGCAATTCTTGGAAGGTTAAACTCTTGCACAGCGACATCAACGGTAGCCTGAGCAGAGGCGACCGCTTCGACAATTACATCCTCTAAATCGTCTCCTGCACGTTGGGTTTGCCGATAGGGTTCTGTATAGTCGGCTCCCTGCGCCTGATTGTGGTTGAAGTACACCTGAATAGCAGGGTCTTGCGGGAGTGGCTGAGGTCGTTGAACTTGAGGTTTCTTTTGGCAGGCGTTCAGTAAGATTAAAGTCGTCAGGACGAAACAGCAACGGGTTAAAAACACAATCGGCAAAATAGAGAGGAACGACCAATTATAAAAATCATCCGAAGATTATGACCACTTTCGCGCGATCCCCTGGGTGGGGATGCTAGTCTAAGGAATGGTGCATCAGTCTTTAAGGTTTTACCCTGAAGTACCTCACTAAAATTTTTGACAAGCTTAGGAGTATTCCGTGGTTGCAACACCAGAAAAACAGACAAGCGACAGAGCAGTAAACAGCAAAGATCGCGTCGCGGTCTTACTGATGGGCTATGGTGAAGTAGAAAGCTACAAAGATTTTGCCAACTACAACGAGCAGGCGTTAAATCTTCTGACGGCGAAGTTCGCGCCAGTACCAAGTTGGATTTATCCGCCTCTGGCCAAGCTACTGGCCCTGTTTGACTTCCACGAGTGGAGTCACCAGCACAATAACTTTATTTCTCCTCACAACCAGATTTTTGAAGCGCAGCGAGCCGGCATTGAGCAGGAGCTCCAGAAAAAATGGGGCGATCGCCTTCAGGTTTTCAAAGCGTTCAACTTCTGCGCTCCCTTTCTCCCCGAGCAGGTGCTCGAACAGGTGAAAGCACAAGGCTTCGACAAGCTCCTGATTTACCCGCTCTTAGTGGTCGATTCTATCTTCACCAGCGGCATTGCCGTTGAGCAGGTCAACGCGGCCCTCTCCAAACTGGCAGAAGGCGAAGAACACTGGCTCAAGGGAACGCGCTACATTCCCTCGTTCTATAACGAACCGGCCTACATCGATTTGCTAGCGCAGATGGTCGAGGAAAAAATTGCGGCGGAGTTAGCCCAGTCTCATCTGCCTTCTCAAATCGGGATTGTGCTGATGAATCACGGCTGTCCGCATAAAGCCAAAGGCTTTACCTCCGGGATCGACGAAAGCCAAGCCCTCTACGAGAGCGTCCGGGAAAAGCTGATTAGCAAGTATCCCCTCATTTCTGTCGGCTGGCTCAACCACGATACGCCGCTTATTGAATGGACCCAGCCAAATGCCGAATTAGCGGCGAAAAACTTGATTGATTTAGGGGCAAGAGCCATCGTGATGATGCCGATTGGTTTTGCGACCGAAAACCACGAAACCCTTCTCGATGTGGAGCATATCATTCATCACCTGCAACATCGGACTAAGAACGTTCAGTTTGTGCAGATGCCCTGCGTCAACGACCGCCCAGAATTTCTCACAATGGCGGCTAACTGGGCTGATGCTTCGATCGAGTCTCTACTGTCTGAAGAAGGCGTTAGCATCAATCCACAGCTAGCATCCGCTACCGCGTCTCACCATCACCATCATCACTAGCAGAGCATCCTGACCGAGAGACTGCTGCGGGCAAGCTTCTAGCTGCTGCCGCAGTCTCTCAATCAATAGAGAATCAAGATCGCCTCTTCTCTGCCTGTCGTTCTGGAGCTAAAAGTCAGCGTATGATCAGTGAAAATGCACTGCTGACCAACTGATGCTGTCACCATTTAAGTTCGATGTCGTCATCGTTAATCCCCAAGGGCAACCCATCAAGCGCACTCAAGAAACGGCCCATCAGCGCCTCGAAGACCTCGCGAAAGAGGTGACTTTAGAAGTCGTCGCGATCGCAGGCGGCATGTTTAACATGGGCTCTCCCACCGGTGAAGCAGGATGGCACAGAACTCAAGGTCCACAGCGAGAGGTGACGGTTTATTCCTTTGCCATCGGGAAGTATCCGGTAACTCAGGCTCAGTGGCAAGCCGTAGCTGCCTACCCAAAAATTGAGCGCTCTCTTAACCCTAATCCCGCTAGCTTTCAAGGAGCACAGCGACCTGTAGAACAAGTTTCCTGGTACGATGCGGTCGAGTTCTGCGCTCGGCTGTCTCAGCAGACGGGACGCGAGTATCGACTCCCCAGTGAAGCCGAATGGGAGTATGCCTGTCGTGGGGCTACCCAAACTCCGTTTCATTTTGGAGAAACAATCACCACTGAACTCGCTAATTATTCTGGAGTGAACTGGGAGTATTTTGGCAAAATATGCAGTCCCGGCTCTTATGGAGAAGGACCGTTAGGCGAAGACCGCCGGGAAACAACTCCTGTCGGAGGTTTTGGAGTTGCCAATCGGTTTGGGCTCTACGATCTCCACGGTAACGTCAGAGAATGGTGTGCGGATGATTGGCATCGCTCTTATGGGGGGGCGCCAACCAAGGCCGCTCCTTGGGAAAACCATCAGGACAGCTCTAGAAAAGTCTTGCGGGGCGGTTCGTGGAACGATGGACCGCACAAATGCCGCTGCGGATATCGGACTAAATTTGAGGCAGAGGCTTCTTTATACAATATCGGTTTTCGAGTCGCCGCGAGCGATTGAGCTCACGCGGTTCTCAACGGAGTGAAGGACTTTTAGATTCTAGATTTTTGTGAATTGTCAATAGTTGATCGTTGATGGCAAGTGATTCCTGGCTCCTATGCCCTTTTCCCAAGCTTTCGTGAGTGGGTGATTTATTGATAGCTCAGTGTTTATCGAAGTTCCCTTGCCCCTTTCCCCCTGACCCTTTCCCCTGATTTCTGTCAGAAATCTCATTCATGAGCGCCTTTTTACCCGCTATTCTTCCCGTTGGCTTAATCATTTTAGTTGGCTTTGTTGCCCAGCGATCGCTTGCTTTAGAGCGTCAAACGTTGTCTCAACTGATCGTTTATGTGCTTTCTCCCGCTCTGATTATCAGCAGTCTGTATCAAACCACAATATCCGTCCGCAGTGCAGCAAGTTTGCTAGCAGGATATGCCCTCACGGCCTCGGTGCTTTACGGCATGGCTTGGGGAGTCGGCACACTGCTTCAGCGACCAGCCGCGTTTCGTCAGAGCTTAATTGTCACGACTATATTTCCGAATACGGGTAATCTCGGTCTTCCGGTTGTGGCCTTTGTTCTTGGGGAGGCTGGATTAGAACGAGCCGTCATTTATCTGCTGGCCTCAGCGCTGTTGATGTATGCTGTTTGTCCAGCACTTCTTCAGGGGAAAGGGTGGGGGTACGGAATTTCGATGACGCTCAAACTTCCTTTTCTCTGGGCCATGCTGGCTGGCTTTAGCCTGCGGCTCTTCCCGGGTCAGCTCCCCTTTGGACTCGACCAAGGCATCGACCAACTGGGTCAAGCCGCGATCCCCGTGTCGTTGGTCATGCTCGGCATGCAGCTCGGACGTGATCGCTTTGCCGTCGGCACAGAGGAAGGATTAGCGGCAGCGCTGCGTTTAGTGGGGGGACCAGCGATCGCCTATGCTGTGGGTAGATTCATGGGGCTAGAAACGCTTAACCTCCAGGTGTTAGTGCTCCAAAGCGCTATGCCCACTGCCGTCAACACCTTCGTCATGGTCACAGAATTTGGTGGCGATGCTCCGCGCGTCTCGAGAACCATCGTTTGCTCAACGCTGGTTAGCTTCATCACGCTGCCGCTAGTACTGTGGGTGATTAGTTAACCGCAAGGCCAGTTTTTCAAAGGTAAGAGAAAAAGGAATTAAATTAATTCCTTTGCCCCTTCCCCTTTCCCCTAAGCTACAGCGCTTCCCTCGCCCGCTTAGAGCTGAGCAAAGCAGAAGAAGAATGCTTGCTGGGTTACAGCGAACGCTGAACTAAACGAGCTAGAATGATTTTTTCTAGTTTCTAGAACTCCTCGTCACCATGCCAACCCAGCCTCGAAAGCATCGCAAGCCGATTATCCTGACCTCCCATCCCGGTCGCATTGGCACCAATAGCGTGCCCATTCAGTGGGGTCATTCCGATCCCGTTCAGCGCGGTCCGATTATTGCTACGCTCGCTAATCCGGCCCATCGCAATGTTGTCGGCACTCATTCTGGGGCCTATGCTGTGTATCGAGCGTTGGCGATCGCGAACGGCTCGCTTCAGGCCGATCATCGACCGGACTTTACCCACACAGACCCCACTCACGCCATCGGTCCCCATCCAAGCTGGGGCGATGCCCATAGGATTGTCTCTCTCGACCCGTTTGGAGCCTTGGTCAGCGAAATTTATGCAGATTTAATCGAACAAGGATACGATATCCGACCGACCATCGCTATTACCAAAGCCCACATCAACATGCCAGAGCTTCAGGAAGCGGTGCGTCAGGGCCGCTTAGAGATCGACGGCACGATTTTAAGAGCAGGAGGGGATTTAGTCGTGACCAAAGCGGCCATTGAACCGGTGTGGCATCTCCCGGGGATCGCGCAGCGCTTTGGAGTGGATGAGGGGTCGCTACGCCACACCCTCTTTGAGCAGACGGGAGGGATGTACCCAGAACTAGTCACCCGTTCCGATCTTGAGGTCTTTCTGCCTCCGATTGGCGGTTTGACCGTCTATTTAGTGGGCGACCTTGCTGCGATCGCCGATTCCCAGCGGCCCCTGTCTGTTAGAGTTCACGATGAATGTAACGGCTCTGACGTGTTTGGCTCTGATATCTGTACCTGTCGCCCCTACCTGGTTCACGGCGTAGAAATGGCGGTGGCCCAGGCCCAGGCGGGTGGGGCTGGCGTGATTATCTACTCCCGTAAAGAAGGACGGGCGCTGGGAGAAGTGACCAAATTCCTAGTATATAACGCGCGCAAGCGTCAGGCCGGGGGCGATCGCGCGGATGCCTATTTTGCCCGCACCGAGTGCGTCGCGGGCGTACAGGACGTGCGCTTTCAGGAACTGATGCCGGACGTCCTGCACTGGCTGGGCATCACGCGCATCGACCAGTTTGTGTCGATGAGCAACCTTAAGTATGATGCGATTGTGAAGTCGGGGATCGAAATTGGCGAACGGATTACCATTCCTGAAGACCTGATTCCCCCCGATGCCCAGGTGGAAATCAACGCTAAAAAGGCCGCCGGGTATTACTCAGAAGATACGGTTCTGAGTGAGGAAGAACTGGCTCAGATTCGCGGTCGGGAGTTGGCAGATTAGATGACGGTGACAGCCTCTGCCCTCGACTACCTCCTCAGCCCCCAGGCCGTTCGCGATCGCACTCAGCAGCTTTTCGACCGCTGCTGTCGGGAGCAGCTTGCCCATTTCCGCTACGATCCCTCTCAGCTCGACCGCGTAGCTGACTACGTAATTGCGACGATGCAGGAGCAGTACCCGAACGGGAATGTACCTTTCCACAGCCGCTGGCGACACTTTGACGTTGGGGGCGTTCCCCGCCAGCAGCAGCTTGACGAGGCGTTAAGCTCAGCCCGCGTGGCCGCTAAAGCGAAAGTTGATCTGGCCGTGGTCAGCGTGTTGCTCGATGCTGGCGCGGGGCCTGACTGGCGCTATAGCGAGGCCGCTTCGGGTCAAACCTTTGCTCGGTCTGAAGGGTTAGCCGTTGCGAGCTACCAGATGTTTTGTCAGGGCGCTTTCTCGGGCACTCCTCAGCAGCCCCATCAGGTCGATGCTCCAGGCTTACAGCACTTGAGTGAGGCTCAGCTCCAGGCCGGACTTCAGATCAGCCCCACAAATCCGTTAGTCGGCATCTCGGGACGACTCAAGCTGCTGCAACAGCTCGGTCAAGCCCTAGCCGCGCAGCCAGAGCGATTTGGTTATCCGGCTCGTCCAGGAAACCTGATTGACTATTTTCAGCACCACTACGGCAGCCACCTGAAAGCGGCGGCTCTGCTAACCGAGGTACTCAAGAGCTTTGGCTCAATTTGGCCGGGACGACTGGAAACCGACGGCGTTAATCTTGGCGATGTCTGGACTCATTCCGCCTTAGCAGGAGAGCCATATGCCGAGTTTGTCCCGTTTCACAAGCTGTCTCAGTGGCTTACCTACTCTTTAGTAGAACCCTTGACCGAGGCGGGCTTAACCATCGGTGAGCTAGATGGCTTAACAGGGTTAGCGGAATACCGCAACGGCGGACTCTGTGTTGATCTCGGTTTGTTACAGCCTAAGCATGCCGAGATTCTGGGTCAGGCTCATCTTCCTAGTTCTGAGGTCATTGTGGAATGGCGGGCTCTAACCCTTGTCTGTCTCGACCTGATAGCAGAACGGATGCGGCAAAAGCTGAACGTCAGCAGCACTGAGCTGCCCCTGATGAAGGTTTTGGAAGGCGGAACCTGGAGTGCCGGACGGCGCATTGCTCGGGAATTAAGACCGGGAGGCCCCCCGCCCATTTTGCTCGACAGCGACGGGACTGTTTTTTAAGGATAAATGATGGGAGCTAATCTAACCGTCATCGATCACCCCCTGATTCAGCACAAGCTGACGATTATGCGTAAGCAGGAAACAAGTACGGCGAAGTTCCGCGCTCTGCTTCAGGAAATCAGTATGCTGCTGGCTTACGAGGTAACGCGGGATATCCCCCTGAAGTATGTCCCGATTGAAACCCCACTGGCTCCGATGCAGGCTCCGGTACTCTCCGGAAAAAAGCTCGTGCTGATTTCGATTATGCGAGCCGGTCAGGGCATCTTAGACGGCATGTTGCAGCTCATTCCGTCGGCGCGGGTAGGCCATATTGGGCTGTATCGCGACCCGAAAACCCTGGTGGCGGTGGAGTATTACTTTAAAGTTCCTCCTGATATCGAAGAGCGAGAAATGTTGGTGGTCGATCCCATGCTGGCGACTGGAAACTCGGCGGTGGCGGCGGTTCATCGCCTCAAGGAGACTCACCCGCGCTCCATTAAATTTGTGTGCCTGCTGGCGGCTCCCGAGGGCCTTGCTCACTTCCAGGACGAACATCCCGATGTTCCGATTTATACCGCCGCCGTTGATGAAAGGCTGGACGAGCACTGCTATATTATCCCGGGGCTAGGGGATGCGGGCGATCGCATGTTTGGTACTAAGTAGAATTTATCGAGTTCTTTACCAGTGTTCTTTACGATAAAGTATTGAGCGTTAAACCACAGGTTTACTGTTCGAGGAACTGCACTCCCCAGGCACTCTCGTCTGGGGTTTTATCATTATTAACTTTAAGGAAGAAGGACAGAGCAAGCAGTCCGGGTAAAGGACGATGAATAAAGAGCTGAAATTGTTTCTTGTCCGATAGCGCAGTCTCTTTGCAGAAGACACTCTGGGCACTCCTTACTTTCCTCATCAGGACCGAGGAACTAATGCCGCTTCAGTCCTCGTCTAGATTTGATGAGACCGACTCCCTCCTTACTCTGCTGATTCACTAAGGACTAGATTGATGAGCCACAATCTGCCTTTTCTGGCCTGCTTTGCTGTCAGTCTTTCAAGCTGCCTCTTTCTACTGATGGCGTCTCCAAGCTTCTCCCCTCGTTCTAGCCTCCTCGCTCAAACCACAGACGCAACGGATGCCTCAAGTACCTACGATCACTTGATGCAGGCTGGCTATGAGGCTACCGAGCAAAGAGATTACCAAACGGCTTTACAGTATTTCCAGCAGGCTCTTGCCGAGCGCCCCAATGATTTTTACGCCCAGCAAGCAATCAACAATGTCGAAAGCTACCTAGAAAGAAGTCGGCTTGCTGAAGCAGAAACAGAAACAGCCAATCCCTGGAATCTGATTTTTTTAGCGCTTGTTGTTGGAGGAGGCTTCTCAATTCTCCTCGTTTGGCTGCTGCGTCGAACGCCGCCAGAACCATTCCTGGAAGAAGAGATTGAACCACTCACCATCGCAGACCAAGAACCGGAACCAAGCGTCCCTCCATCCGTTAGCACCTCCGAGCCAGAGCTTCCCCAGTCCATCCCCATCAGCACTTCATCCTCATTTGCACTACCAGCTCCTCAGCCAGATTCGGCACCGTCAATTCCAACTTCGCCCTATCAGGCAGAAACCGATTTAGTCAATGAACTGATTCAAGAACTAGAGCAAGCAGACTCTAAAAAACGGCGACGAGCGATTTGGGAACTAACGCAGCGAGGAGATTCTCGGGCGGTAGAGCCATTGGTCAAGCGTCTCATTCATTCAGATTCTCAGGAGCGCAGCCTGATTCTCGAAGCGCTCACCCGCATTAGCGCCCGGACTCTGCAACCCATGAACCAAGCCGTAACCGTTTCCTTAGAAGATGAGAGTCCTCAAGTACGCCAGAACGCCATTCGAGAATTGACTCAGGTTTATGAACTGATGTCTCAGGTCAACCATTTACTGTCTCTCACTCTCAACGATCCCGATGCAGAAGTACAAAGTACCGCCCACTGGGCGCTGAATCAGATGCAGTTGAGCCACCTACTGAATGCAGATATCGGGTGAGGGGTCAGTGACCAGTAGTCGAATAATCTGTATTTTTTTATCAAAGAATCGGCTTTAATCGCTTCAATATATTTAATGAAGGTATTGCTTAAACTGTGCTTTCTCCAGTATGGTCAGGAAGATTTAAGTTTAGTGGTTTTCTAGTTTGGCACCGGATAGCACTGTTAAAATGATGCAAGCTCAGAGAGAAACGGTCAACCTCTTCAGTATTGGACCACAAAAAGCGGGGAAAACCGTTTTTATAGCTGGGAGCTATACTGAGCTGAGCTTGCGTGGGGACGCCGTCGGAGGTGGGGGCGAAATCGGCGCTCATCCCACTTATGGCTTACGATTAGAATTGGATGACGAGGAGCCAGCGTCGGCAACCTTAGCCAAGATGTTGGACGCGGTTGTGCGCACGGGTCAGTATCCGCCGACCCCAGCCGAAACCCAAGAATTTCTGTTTCGCCTCGAGGCTTCAGTCCCGATCACCAGAAATTATTTGCGCTGGTGGGACGTTCCCGGCAAAGACTGTTGCCTAACCCATCCGAACTTTCAGGCGCTCGTGCTGCGGTCTCATGGCTGCTGCATCTTCATGAACGCCGAGGCTCTGCTTCACCAGCCGGGGTATGTCAAGGACGAGGATTTGCAGCAGCTTCAGGCGATCGCTCTGGTGGCGCGACACAGCGATTGCTACCCAATGGCGGTCATTCTGACTCAGATGGACCGGATCGATCCGGCTGACCTCAGGGCCTTAGAGCCCAAGCTTCAGCCGCTCTACGAGCGTTTGACAGCAGCTAAGGTTACCTACAAAACGTTTTTTTCAGCGATTCCAATCATTGAGAACGACACTTTTGCTCTGCAACCAAGCACGGCAGGGGCTTTAATTTGGCTGCTGTCTGAACTGAATCACTCCGACTACCGAGAACTAGGAGCGCGACTCAGACAGAGTTTAGCGGCGGGCAACAAACTTTGGGAGACGGACCAGTATATGCCTGCGGTGGTGCAAGGCTATCTAACGATTTTGGCGACGACCAATATCAGCCTCCAGGCGCTGCCAGCCCTGGAAAAACTGGTTGTGGAGGAGCCAGAGAATCTTCAGCTTCAGTTAGATCTGGCCCGTTGTTACGAACATCGCGGGCAACCACAACAGGCAGAATCGGTATACAACCGTATCTTAGCCCAGCAAGAACATAATGTGAAAGCGCTGTTGGGCAAAGCACTGCTGCGGCAGGCGCAAGGCGATGTACGCACAGCCAGCCACTTACTCGCTCAAGCTCAACAGGTGGCGGCGACGAGCGACTTGAAAGCCAAAATTAGCGCCCTCGCCTCTCGGGTTAGCTCTCGCCAGCTCTGATGATGGTGCTAGCACAGTGTTAACAAAAGCAGGCGATCGCGTTATCTATCCTCCGACTATAGCGAGAACATCCATGATCCCCAAACTTAGGCTCAATCTCACCCTTCGGCAGGCTCGTTTAAGCACAGTGAAGCAATGGATGAGTCGGCTTCGTTCTCAACGAGGACGCTCTTCGCGAGAGCGAAAACCGATAATTGTGGCGATCGCAGGAGTAGTGACCCTGTCGGTCCTGGTGCTTTTTTGGAGTTTTAGCGTGAAGCTTTGGCAACTGGTCGAGCGAACCGAGCGACCGTTCCTGGCGCTAGAGCTAATCAACATTGCGGTTCTCATCGTCGGCCTCTGTGCTTTTCTGTTAGCGGGAATAACCATTTTTCGGAACAATCAGCTAGCGCAGCAGCGCCTCGTTACCGAGCGCTTTTCTGAAGCCATCAAGCTGCTGGGAGATGACAAGCTAGAAGTACGTCTCGGGGGCATCTATACTCTAGAGCGACTGGCCAAAGATTCATCCGAGAATCACTGGATTATCATGGAAGTCTTGACTTCGTTTGTGCAACAGCGCTCGGCTGAGGCTCCCCCCCGTCGGATTCCCCTCGATCTTCAGGCAGCGATAACGGTCATTGGCAGACGCGATATTGTTAAAGACCCTCACGATAAACAGCTCGATCTCAGCGGTGCCTGCATTGACGGAGCCGATCTTAGAGCTGGTTATCTTCAAAACGCAGCGCTTCAGCAAATTTCTCTGAAAGGAGCCGATTTAAGCAACGCCATTTTTGACGGGGCCGATCTTGGAGAAGCGCATTTAGAAGGAGCCAACTTAAGCACGGCCCTTTTGCGTCACGTTTTCTTGGGAGGGGCCAATTTAGCAGGAGCTAACCTCAAAGGGACAAATTTAGAAAGAGCCAACTTGACCGGGGCTTCTTTCGCCGGAGCCAACTTAAGTGAAGCCTTTCTTAAAGGAGCCAACCTAGAAGGGGCCGATCTCAAAACGGCGAGTTTTCAGAATGCTTATTTAGAAGCGGCTCATCTTGACGGGCAAGATTTGGAAGGCGCAGATCTCAGACAAGCATATTTAGCCAGGAGCAATTTTGCCGGTGCTAATCTTAACTATGCTCACTTAGAAGCGGTCGATCTCACCCAAGCCTACCTGGAGCGCGCTACGCTTGCAAGCGCTCATCTAGAGTCAGCAATTCTTCAAGGAGCTACCCTCAAAGAGGCGTGTTTAAAGTCTGCCAATCTGACGAAAGCTCGCCTGGAAAATGTTGATTTTCGCAGTGCTCAGCTAACGGGCGCGTGTTTAGAGGAAGCTTATTTAGGAGAAGTCAATTTAGCCCAAGCCTGCTTATACAAAGCCAGTTTAGTTGGAGCCTATCTCGGGGGAGCCTATCTTGCTGCCGCTAGGCTGAGTGAGGCCAATCTTTGGCAGGCCCGTCTGCAGCGAGCTAACTTAAAACAGGCCCGCCTGGAAGGGGCCGATCTTAGAGAAGCTCAACTAGAAGAAAGCAACCTCAGCCAAGCAGCTCTGCCGAACGCCATGCTGAGCGGTGCTCACCTAAATGCTGCCATTTTAACCGAAGCAGATTTAAGACACGCTCACTTGCAGGGAGCCCATCTCGAAGACGCTCACCTCGAAGGCGCTTGTTTGCAGGGAGCCCATCTCGAAGGCGCTCACCTCGAAGGCGCTTGTTTGCAGGGAGCCCATCTCGAAAGAGCAACTTTCGCAGGCGCTAATCTAAATAATGCGAATCTTCGGGAAGCCAATTGCACCGATGCTTTTTTTGAAGGCGCTGAGCTGAAGCAGACCTCCTTGAATCTTGCCGTTCTCAGAGAGGCTAATTTTCAGGGAGCCAATCTCGGTCAAGCTTCTCTAGAAGGAGCCGATCTTGAATCGGCTAATCTTAGTCAAGCCTCTCTAGAAGGAGCTAGCTTAGAAGGAGCCAATTTGCAGTTTGCTAATTTTTGTCAGGCTGTTCTCGCAGCAGCCTCGCTTGAAGGAGCCGATCTGAGGGAGGCCAATCTAGAAAAAGCCGACCTGAGCACCGCTATTTTAGAAGGGGCCACTCTAAGAAAAGTAATTCTCTGGGGGGCCAATCTCCTAAGAGCGCATTTAGAAGGAGCCGATCTCAGTCAAGCCCATCTTGAAGGAGCCATTTTGGAAGGAGCGAGCCTGCGAGAGGCCAATTTAAGAGAAGCTCAACTCAGAGGCACAGATCTTAGAGGAGCACACCTTAGAGGAGCAATTCTTGAGGGAACCAACCTGAGAGAGGCCCACCTTTTGGGAGCGAATCTGTGGGGAGTTCATCTCGAAGGGGCCGATTTAGGAAACGCCAATTTAGAAGGCGCGATTTTAGAAGGCGCGACTCTCAAGGAGGCCCAACTTCAAGGAGCCATTCTCAAAGGAGCCGTGTTGGAAGGGGCTCACCTTCGAGAAGCTAATTTAGAGGGAGCCAACTTGGCAGGAGCCTCCCTCAAAAGAGCCATCTTTAGAGGAGTGAGAAACTTAACCCCTGAACAAGTGAAACTGGCTCAACATTGGGAATATGTCCGGTACGATGAAGAGTTTCGCCAAACTCTGGGACTGCCACCAGCACCAGAGGAAGAACTTCCTCGCTAGGGTTGCCACGAGAGAGGAAAGTCTCGGGATCGGGGAAAAGCACAAGGTGAAAACCAAATTGGCTCATTCCTCCCTTTTTCCTCGGTTTTTGAAAGTGGGAAACCCTAATCTTCTAGGACTTGAAACCGAGGAAAAAAGCATCCTGCTAACAATAAGCTGGCTGGCTAGACCAGTTTGGAGTAAAGCGATGAGTGCTTTTCCCCTTTTTCTTAAAGTCGGGGAACTGAGCAATACCGCCTCCGTGTGAACTTTGAATTTTGCATCGGGATTAACCCATATATCATTATCATCTAAAGAGAAACGGTGGCACAAATTTATGAAGCGACGATTGATTTTTGTGGCGATTGTCGGGCTATTGTTGAGCCTCAGTCTTCATGCCCTTATTCCGGTTAGAGCGGAGCAACCCATCAACAGACAGGCAGGAGCGGCTTTAGTACAGCGTGCTCAACAATACTACGCTCGCGGAGAGTTTTCGGCCTCTGCTGAAGCCCTGCAGCAGGCAGCGAGTGCCTATGCAGCAGTAGGCGAGCCACTCAAGCAGGCCCAAATTCTGTCCCTGCTATCGCTCGCTCAGCAACAGCAGGGACAGTGGCAGCAGGCCCAGGACGCTCTCGATGAAAGTTTGGCGCTGCTAGAGCGGCAGACCCCGAGCGTCGCGGTCCCCGTTCGCGCTCAGGTGTTGAACAATCAGGGACGCTTACAAATTGCCATCGGACAAGCAGAAGCGGCTCTTGCTAGCTGGCAGGAAGCCGAAGCTTTTTATCGGCAAGCCGGCGATCGCCTGGGCATGACGGGAAGCCAGATTAACCAAGCCCAAGCGCTGGAAACGTTAGGATTTTATCGTCGCTCCTGCGATCGCGTTCTGCAGGCGATCGACAGGCAGCAAAAATGCGAAGAGCTGACCCCCCAAACGCTGACAGAGGTCTTAACGGCTTTGCAACAGCAGCCTCGGTCGCTTCAGGCTAACAGCTTGCGTAGTTTAGGCAACGTGCTGCGGCTGATGGGGAGGCTAGAAGAGTCGCAAGCGGTGTTGAAGCATAGTTTAACGTTAGCCCGTCAGGAACAGACTCCCCAAGCCTATAGTCGGGCGCTGCTCAGCTTGGGCAATACGCAGCAGGCTTTGGCGACTAGAGCGCAAGATTTGAACGATGTCGAGGCGCAGCACTACGCTCAAGCTGCTCTCGCACTCTATCGCGCCGCTAGCGACACTGCTGCCACCGCTCCATCCCTAACGGTCCTGCACGCCCGGCTCAATGAGCTGAATCTATTGGTCAAAAACCACCGCTGGTCCGAGGCAGAGGAGCTAGTGCTGCCGCTGCAAACGGCGCTTCAATCTCTTCCTCCCAGTCGCGCTACCGTTTACGCTCAAATTAGCTTTGCTCAGAACCTCGCCAGTCTGCAAGCTCACGCTGAAGTCGCTTCCTGGTCGGAGATTGCTCAACTGTTGCTTAAGGCGCATCAAGATGCCGTCAGCCTTGAAGATCGACGCGCTCAATCCTATGCCCTCGGCAGTTTAGGTCAGCTCCAGGTAGACTATCAGACTTCGTTGACGAGCGCTCCGCAGGAGCTCCTTCAGCAGGCTCTCTCCCTGGCTTATGCTGAAAATGCTCCCGAAATCAGCTATCGCTGGCAGTGGTATCTCGGTCGTCTCTATGCCGACAAAGCCCGCGAACAGGCGATCGCCGCTTACGAAGCTGCCTTTACCAACCTCCAGCAGTTACGCAGCGATCTGGTTACCCTAAATCAAGAGATACAGTTTTCTTTTCGAGAACAAGTTGAACCAATCTACCGCGAGCTAGCCGGGCTGTTGCTTCAGCCCCCGTCTGGAGAAGCCAACCAGTCTGCTCTTAAAGAAGCCCGTCAGGTAGTCGAAGCCTTGCAAATTGCCGAACTCGATAATTACTTTCAAGATGCCTGCGCGACGCTGCAAGAGGAAGACATTGAACAGGTTGATAACCAAGCGGCAGTGGTTTACACCATTATCCTGCCCGAACGCCTCGAGGTCATTCTCTCTACCCCAGATGGTATCCTGTACCATCACACCAACTGGCTTTCCCAAGCGGAGGTAGAGTCCACGGTGTTTCAGCTCGGACGATATCTGAAAGAACCAGACCGTCTCAGAGATGTTCAGAGACTCTCCCATCAGCTCTACAGTTGGCTGCTCACCCCCTTTGAAGCCGAGCTTCGCGCCAACTCCGTGAAGACCTTGGTGTTTGTGCTCGATTCGCTCCTGCAAAATGTTCCGATGGCGGTACTCTACGATGGGGAGGAGTATCTCGTGCAGAAATATGCCACCGCTATTACGCCCGGTTTACGCCTTCTCGGTCCGGAACGGCTGTCGCAGCAAACCACGACTTTAATTGCGGGAGTCAGTGAAAGACTCCAGATTAGCGGACAAGAGTTTACCGCACTGCCCAACGTTGAGACAGAATGGCTAGCGATTCAGTCTGTCGTGCCCAGCGAGTCTCTCCTCAATGCTCGGCTAACCAAAGATAACCTCCAGACACAGCTAACCAATAACCCCTTTGCGGTTGTGCATATTGCGACTCACGGTCAGTTTAGTTCTGATCCGGAAAATACCTTTATTTTGCTCTGGAATCAGGTTCTTAACGTCAGTGAACTCAACAGTGTCCTTCAGGGAAAACGAGCGGACAGACGCATTGAATTGCTGGTATTAAGTGCGTGTGAAACAGCCGCCGGAGACAAGCGAGCGGCTCTCGGACTAGCTGGCGTTGCGGTTCGCGGAGGAACCAGCAGTACCCTCGCCACCTTATGGCAAGTGAGCGATGAATCAACAGCGCAGCTCATGGGTCAATTTTATCGAGAGCTCAAGGACAATTTACCGAAAGCTGAGGCGCTGCGGCAGGCTCAGCTAAAGCTGTGGCAAAATCGAGAACAAGACTGGCAGGTGCCGTCATTTTGGTCGCCTTATATTCTGGTCGGCAACTGGCTCTAGCCTATCCAAGCGAGTGTGACTTTTTCCTTGCGGGGAAAAGCAGCGAAGCTGCGGGAAAAGGGGAAGCGCCATCGGCGCGGGGAAAAGGGAAGTCGCTCCGCGACTGGGGCAAAGAACACAGAACGAAGGAATAGGCTGAGTAATCCCCCTTTCCCCTTTCCCGTTTCCCGTCGCGCCGCGACATTCAAAACCAAGTAATCGGCAGACTTGAAAACGAGTGAGAAGCGGCTTTCGGTGCTGTTTCAGAGTCTAAAACCTGTTCTACCTGACTGTAGAGGGCTTCGGCCTCTGCCCAGGAGTTGCCGATGCTGGTGAGACCCACTTTCCCAAACTCTGATAGCGCTCCCATGAGGTGAAAGACAGTTCCGGTTTTGGTGCTGCTGTCGAAGTGCAGGCGGTGGTTGGTGATGACGTCCATCAAATCGCGCGGGAGCAACCCTTGATACTGGGGTTTTTGCAAATTGTCGGAGGCGATGTAGTATTTGGGCTGGCCCTGCTGTCCATAGAAGAGGCCGGAACTATAGTCGTACTCTCCGTTGGTGAGTAACTTGAGGGTCATGAAGGGGTGCGTGGTTCCTCCTTTACGCAAATTAATTTCGATAGCGTGGAGTGACCAGGTTTCCCCGGTTCTGTGGGGGGAGCGCACCGCCACGAAATCAACGCCGTAGCGCTCGACAGCTCCCTTGGCCGCCAGCGCCTCGCCCACTTGAATCCCTAACTCTTGGAGACGCAGCCGATAGGCATCATCTGCCGGAAACCGACAGCCGAGAAAGATCTGTCCGTCGGGACCGCCCAAAATCTGATCGTGGGTCGAGAGAATATGAACTGTGCCAGTGGGGGAAATATAGCCCTGAACGCTCGGCGATCGCTTCTCTCCTTCCACGAAGGCTTCGACAATGGCTCCCAGTTCGGGAATGCGGCTCGAATAGTTAGCCCAGGTTTCATAACTGGATTGAAAACTGAGGTGATCGAGGCGTTGAGCAATCCCCACCTTTCGGTCACAGGAAGAGGCTTGAGGAGGCGCTAGGTGCTGTAGGGGACGCAGATCGAGGATCGCGTTGCCTTCGCCAGAGAAGCTTTCATTGAGCTTAATCACCAGGCGCTGAAGCTGCGGCTGACGCTCCCAGAGTTCGGTAGCGGCAACCAGGAGCTCGTCAACGCTATTCACTTCCGGGCTCCCGTCAGGATGAGTAATCTGGCATTCGGCAAAAATATCGCGACTACCGCTTTTCGAGCCCCAGTACAGCAGGTCGGGACAGGGAGCGAGCAGGGGAATATCTAAGGCTAACGAGAGTTCTTGTTCGAGCAGCGTCGAATTGTAGCAGACCATATAGGACTTACCCGGCCTGAGGGCGCGGCGGATTCTCTCGACCAGGCGCGGTCGCTCGAGAATCTTCTGAGTAAGAGGCTTCAGGGAAGCATCATCGGTTGAGAGCAGCAGCAGGCGATCGCGAGCATGGGAAAAGGGAATGCCTGGTAGAAGCTGAAGATAGTAGTCGATGATCAAAGGGGATAGGGGCTGAGCGGTGACGTAGATCAAGCGCGTATGGGGATTGCGCAGGCGGATCAAAGAAAACAGCAGCCTTTCCTCGTAATGCAGAAAGCCAGCAATTTTTTGTCCTTCTCGCTGATCGATGCTGAAGGACGGCACCACTAAAATATCGTAGTCATCCTGATCGAATAAATCGACACTCTGCCAAAGCTCCCGAAGCTGATTTTGAAGCTGGCGAAATCGCAGCGATTGTGTCGCGGTATCCACTGTTTGCATGCTGTATGAATCCACCCTATACCCAAACCTACTGCGATCTTAGCCGATGACCCGAGTGCAATTTTGTTGAGTCTTGTTACAGATCGTCAATCTCAACCGGAAAGCAGACTGATATATTAGTTCGTGGAATGAATCGGAAGAAGGATTGATGCGTATTGCCATTGTTGGGTGTGGTTTTGTGGCTGACTATTACCTCAGTACGCTCCCACTCCATCCAGAGCTAGAGTTAGTGGGGGTCATGGACCGCAATCAGGAGCGAGCCGCTCGCTGTGCCGCTCGGCGATCGCTTTTTCACTACCGTTCCCTCGAAGAGCTGCTTGCCGACGAGCGCGTGGAGCTGGTCTTAAACTTAACCAACCCCAGCAGTCACTTCTCTGTGTCTTGGGCGTGTTTGGCAGCCGACAAACACGTTTACTCCGAAAAGCCTCTGGGGATGACCCTAGCCGAAGCCGAGCAGCTCGTGGCCTTGGCCGAACAGCGCGGTTTATCCCTTGCGTCCGCTCCTTGTAACGTTCTAAGCGAAACCGCGCAAACGGTTTGGAAAGCCTTGCGCGAGGGAGCAGTGGGGTCTGTCCGGCTGGTCTATGCCGAAATGGATGACGGGTTGGTGCATCGCATGCCCTATCAAAAGTGGCTCAGCGAGTCGGGCATTCCCTGGCCGTATAAAGATGAATTTGAAGTCGGCTGTACCCTAGAACACGCTGGCTACTATATCACCTGGCTGACGGCTTTTTTTGGACCAGCAGAGTTGGTCACAGCGTTTTCGTCGTGCCTGATTCCCGACAAGCAAACCGACGTTTCCCTAGAGGGACAGTCTCCAGATTTTTCAGTAGCCTGTATTAAATTTTCCTCTGGCGTGGTGGCCCGATTGACCTGCGGCATCGTTGCGCCCCACGACCATTCGCTACAGGTTATCGGCGATGAGGGAATTCTCTATACCGATGACTGCTGGTACTACCGCTCTCCGGTTTATATTAAGCGTCGCCTGACCATTCGGCGCAAGATGATTCTCACTCCCTGGAGTCAGAAAGTGCCGCTAGTTGGCAACCGCTCTCAACTCCGAACCAAAGCGTCTCAGCAGATGGACTACTGTCGCGGCGTGGCAGAACTAGCCACCGCCATTACCGAACAGCGTCCCTGTCGGCTGTCGGCTCAGTATTCTTTGCATATTAACGAAATTGTGCTGGCAATTCACAATGCTCTAGAAACCGGGTCTTCCTACCGGCTCACGTCGTCTTTCGAGCCAATGGAACCAATGCCGTGGGCAAAATAGGAGAAGCGCCTGAGAGGAAGGGAGTTCAATTCGACTGTAAAGCAAAGTCGTCTACTGGTGAGCTGACAGGACAAGAGTGAGAGGTCGTCAGCGCGAGGAAAAAGTCAATAGTTTGACGACTGAGCCACCCTTTTTGCACAACAATCTCACCAAAGGGACGACGAATCCGTTTTTGCTCCTCCAAAACGGCATAAATCTGCCGATTATCTAGTAAGGCTGCTGCTTTCAAATACTGACCAATCGGCTTTGGCTCTTGCTGAGCGAGTTTGAGTATCTCGGTCGTAAAAAAATGAATGGTCTGAGGAGCAAGCCATCCTTTCCGAACCGCAATTTCCCCAAACCGCTGTCCGCTGGCAGCTTGACTCTCAAGGATCTGCTCTACCTGTTCTGGGGAGAGCAGGTCTGCCTCTTGTAAAACTAAACCAATCGGCTTCTTATATCGATAAAAATTCATCTTCTGCTGAAGCACGAGCCAGAAGAAAGGCAGGCTTTCTACTAAGTATCTCCGCCATAACCGCTTTGGCTCAGAGACAAATCGGTGCAGCCACTCTAAGCCTACCTCGCTCATCCACTTCGGCGCTCTTTGATAAAAACCAGCCTCAAAATCGATGGTAGCCCCAATGGCCAAGAAGATTTGGATGTTTCCGAGCTGGTCTTTGTACTTATAGAGCCATTTTTCCTGCTTAGGTGCGCCCACTCCAATGGCCAATACGGTAGCTCCGGATTGGTTGATCAAGTCAACAATCTCTCGGCATTCTGCTGGCTGTTTTTCAAAGCCAAAGGATGGAGAATGGGCCGCAACCACGATTTGACGGCCTGCTTTCCGATTGATTCGTTGTTTTGCTAATTCTGCGACACCAACGGCTCCCCCTAGCAAAAAGATTTTAATACTCTCGTCGTATTTATAGTAACGATAAAAGCTAGGGAAAAAATCAGACCCGGATATTTTTTCTTGTATCTTACAACCCAAAAACTTAGAAGCCCAAAGAAGAATTTTACTATCGCAAACGACATAATCCGCCTTAGTATAAATTCGATAAAATTCGGGGTCTTTCTGCAGCTTTACCATATGATCGACGTTAGGAGTTAGTAGTACTCCGCCTTTCTTAATTTCTGCCAGTAACTGCTGCTTTGAGGTATTGCTGATGTCAATATTGAGTATTCTGGTGCTGTTGCTGTTCATAATCAAAATTGTTAGTGGCAGCGGAAAATTGATTGAGCTACATCGGTCAAAAAGATCGCAGACAAAAAAATGCTAGCCTTTATCAGCTTTTGTGACTGTACGTTATCTAACAACTTTATCGACTATTTTTCTAGTGGCCACATTTTTCTTGTGATCATTTGCTTGAGCCATTGCTTCACAATTTGGAGTACTTTGTTACTTTTTGAACTTCCTACGCTAAAAAGCTAACTTGCTCTTTCAGTTCCAACGCCCTACATTTTATAAAAGATTGTTAATTCCTGGGCGAGATCGTGTGATCTTAACTACAGTTTTAATTAAGGTTTGATGACTTTCAGAAAAGAAGTAAGGTATGCGGAGGCAATAGTAAGCAATTGGATGAATTAGCTTGCACACTTCGGTAAAGTATCCTGCCTTTCTATGTCGGTTTTCTATACTAACTGTTTAGTTCTTCCCAGTAATTCTAATCACTAGCGACGAAACACTAGTCATCAGGAGAAAACTTTAAAATTTCTCATTTTGAGCTATTTTTGTATAGTTTTACACCTAAACGTTGATAAACTCCAACAATAGTACCACAACTTTGTAAAGCTAACGCTTGCTAACATCAAGATTGGAAATGTTAATTGTTTGTTAGACAACTAGCGGGTATTGCTAATCAAACGGGTATTCGCTGCGGCAGAAAGCAACGACAAGGACTGATGTATCTCTACCGAAACACATCGATGACCTCTGCGTTGATGCAGCCACCGCCAAGTCTTCTCCTTAGCTGGTCAATCGCTAATGGCGATTGTCTTTAGCTAGGTTGGAGAGACATCAACATCATTCGCAATTCTTGAACCGACTGTTGTTTGCGATCGCTCGCTTTGATTTACGTCTAGTGGCTCAACTGAATCGGAAACTGGGACAGCCTCGTTCGTTACCACTCCCAACACAGGGAGTCGAAAAGCGTTGATTTGCTCTACTGCTTTTTTAACTAGAGAGCGGCTTGTCTTGGCTATTTCCAGTACCAGCAAAATGCCGTCTGTTCGCGCCGCGAGGAAATTGATGCCCGTAGAATCAAAAAAGTGAGGGGGATCGTAAATAACCAGGTCATACTGCGCCTGGAGAGTCTCCATCACCAGCTCCATTTGAGTAGACCAGAGCTTAGAGCCATGAGGATGAGCAGCACCAGTAGTTAACACATTCAGATTATCAATTTCAGTTTGCTGAATATATTTCTCGTCCGGCAATTGACCGGAAAGAAGCTGATTAAGACCTCGATAGTTCTTCACATTCAACCAGGTGTGAAGCTGCGGCTCCTGCAAGTTAGCGTCAACGAGGAGAACGCGCTTTCCTGCCGTCGCCGCTATTTTTGCTAGGTAAACGGCTACGGTCGTTTGCCCTTCCTGCGGCTCTACCGAACTAACGACGAGAGAGCGCACTGACGGATCGGTAAAGAGGAAACTCAGCTTCGTGTAGAGACTCTCAAACGATTCTGTGAAAAAACCGTCACCGTCTTTAGCAAAGATACTAGCGGTTGACTTGGGAGATGAATAGCGGTCGTCGATGGGAATTTCCCCGAGAAGCGGCAGCGCCAGAGAATCTTGAACATCTTGAGGCTTATAAAAGATGTCTTGTCGTTTTTCAAGCAGGATAGCAGCGGCAGAGCCTAACAAAACGCCAGCCATTGCTCCAGCCACCAGGATCCTTGTACTATCGGGAGGAAACGCTTTTGGTTCACCGTCTTCGTTGCGAGCAATGCGCGGCTCGCCGAGCAGTTCCCAAGGAACTTCGTTTTGAGCCACTTCCACGCGCAGCGTTTCGCGCTGAGTCAGAAGCTGATCGAGAATTTGTTTTGTCAGCGCTTCCTGACTCTCTAGATCGTTGTAACGACGAACGACTTCTGGAAAATCCTGTGCTTGATTTTCGTAGCTTGTTTTAGATTCTGTCAGAGATTGATAGCGAGATTCCAGCACCTGAATCTGATTGGTGGTATCAACCAGTTGCTTAATCAACGCCAAGCGAGTGTTATCCTGAAACCCTAACGCTGGCGATCTGTCATCTACAGAAATAGGGCTTTGCTCGATAATTTGCTCAGTTTTAGCGTCGAGTAGGTCAATAAGATTTTGTCGCTGCTCCTGAAGTTCTTGCAGAATTGGATTGTCGGCGGTAAAGCGAGCCGAGTTAACGGCAATTTGGCTTTCAACTTCCTGAAGCTGCGATCGAAGGGCGGCGCGGTTCGGATCTTGGCTGAGAGATGAAGCGGTCATGGCCTCTTCGGGAGACAGATTCAGCTTAGCTTGTAAAGTATCGCGAAGCGTTTTCAGCTCCTGTAGTTGAGTTTGGACTTCTAACTGTTGCTCGGTGAGCCGATGAACCTGAGAAAACAGTTCTTGACCTCTAGAATTGGGATCGATGAGCTGATACTCTTGCTGGAGCTGCTTTTGTTGGGCCTGTAGCTCCGACAAGCGTTCTTGAAGCTCGGGAACCTGCTCGTCAATAAATCCCACTCCGGCGCTAATTCTCGTCTGCCGTTCTTCAATGCTGTAGTCTAAATATTGCTGAGCGGCTGCTTCTAGAACTAATTGGGTCAGTTTGGGGTCTACGCCTGTATAGGTAACTTCCAGAATTTTGGTATCGTCTCGTCGAGTCTCGCCGCCAACGCGCTGCACCGAGAGGTTATCCTGTAGGCTACCTAGCAAACTGCTAACATCAACCGTTGGCTCTTGGGACTGCACTTGTTCAGCGATCTCGAGCAGCATCCCTGGACCTCTTAAAATTTCCAGTTGAGTCGGATAGTCTACGCTGAGTAATTCTTCGTTAGGGACTCCGCCCGTTCGCGCCAGAGTAGAAGGTTCGGTCAGTTTCTCAGCGGAAGTTACCGGCTCAAGCAGCACACGAAACTTGCCCGCATAGTAGAAAGGCTCTCTTAAAGTCACAAGCCACGCCACCAAGGTTGATAATCCTGTAATTCCGGCAATGAGAACTGCCTTACGGCGAAATATCTTAAAATATCTGTTGAAATTGGGCCTGTTGGGAGCCTCGTAGAATTCTTCGGCTTCGTCTAATTGGAAGTCTTGCGTTTGCTTGCTCACAGAGAGACCTCTTCACCTATTGAGATGGCGGCAATTTCTTCATAAAGTATATAGTTAATGTAAAAAAATAGCTATTCTAAGCGATCGCCCTTCCAACCGCGAACGGGACGGGAAAGGAGAAACCGCTGCGCGTACGCACAGCGAGTCTTTGCCTTTGAACCTTTAACTCTTGGTTAGTTTGGGGAACTGTCTAACTACTTTCAGTAAATGGGATAACTAGCTGATTTGAGCACTATTAATTGCTCACTGTTAAGTCCCTTCCTTTCCCCTTACCCGCAGCGCAAGCTGCCTTACCCACTACTGCCCAAGATAAATAAGCTAATGAGCGTACCGCTATTCCACAAGCTGTGTAGGAGAATAGACGCCAACAGATTCTTGGAGCGCGTGTAGACAACGGCGAGGACAATGCCTAAGACCGTGAGCGGCAGTACTTCAGAAAGACTGAGGTGAGCGAGGGCAAACACGAGACTACTAACAACAATTGCCCCCCAAACGGAAAGATAACGAGTTAAAGACGGGAGCAGGAAGCCCCGAAAGATCATTTCCTCAAACAGGGGAGCGGCGACAGAGGCCGTGAAAAAGAAAATTGCTAACGCCACTCGATCCTGGGCCTGGAGAGCTAGAAATAAGAGTGGATTACTGCCTCCTTGTCCCTGCCAAATTTGCTGATTGAGCAAAGATACAATGACCACGAGCGGAAGAGCGACCAAGTAACCGCCAACTCCCCAGACAATCCAGTTTCCCATCCACTGAAAGCGAAACCAGAACTTGGGTAGGGGAAAAAATGGTTTGAGGGACAGATACAGCACCAGTAGCCCCCCAACGGCGACGAGCAGGTAGCTGACTAGGATGTAAACCGCCTTGAAACGCAGACTTAAACCAGTTGGGCTGAAACCGAGGACAGTAAACAATACAGGTAATAAAATTTGGCTAATAAAAAAGAACCCGACAATGAGTACTTGCCAGATCACTTCCCAGTTCCAGGGAGTTTCCCAGGTATTCACGTTTGCAGCCAGGAGCGATCGCTCTTTTTGCACAAACAATTGAACAAGCAACACAATCAGAATACCAACCCCGATGACGCCCCCGACAAAAGGAACTCCACCAATTAACGCCAGTTTGACTACCGCTCGTTGGGCGAGCTGCTGCTCTTGGGAGCGAAGCTGAGCTAATTCCTGCTCCTGGATTTGATAAAGCTGCTTGAGAGCGCGAGTTTGAAACCAGCCAGTGAGCGTCTGCTCGAACAAGCTTTCAGATTCCGGCAGAATCTGCGGAGGCTCGCTCCACAAACCGATCAAAGCTCGTGCCGTCTGAGATTGCGCTGGTCGGTCGGGCTGAAGATTAACTTCATTCCAGGTAGAAAAAGCCGCTTCCTGCTCCTGCTGTTGAGCCTGGAGAATGCCAATGTTGAGCCGCAGCTCGTTGATAAACTCTTGCAGCTTGGTCATGGCCTGCTGTAGCTGTTGAGTACTCTCCCCTTCAACGATGGGGACTGTTTGGCGTTCAAGAGCGGGGACGTCATCTGCTTGGCTACCAGCTAGCGACTGAAGCTGAGCCTGAAGACTCGAGCGACCTTGTTGAGCCACCTGAAGAGCTTCCTGGTACTGTTCTTGGGCCGCCGAATACGGATCGCTACCAATTAAAGCATCCCGAGCAGCGGTTAAATCCGAGGGACTGCGCTGCTGCAAGCTTTCTGGAATAAACTCGGAAGCCTGAAGGACAAGGTTCGTTTGATAGAGCTGTAGACGCGCCTGCACCTGAGGCTGGCTGAGGCTCCCTCCCAACGAAAAGACGACGGGAATGAGCGAGGCGATCGTCAGCACGATCAAAATTAACCGCTTTAGTGTCATGAATTCGACTCAGGCAATGTTGTACTCTACTCAGTATTATTTCATTGCTGGTCGCATCAGCCATCAGGCGACGGACGTAAAAGCAGCGAAGCTGCGGGGAAAGGGGAAGCGCCGATGGCGCGGGGAAGGGGGAAAGGGAGGGTTAGAAGGTTTGTTCCTCAGTCCTGGGTTCTTTCCCCGTTGCGAACGCGACAGTTTTCCCTTTCCCCCTTCCCCGTCCCGCCAGGGACAGCTTCCCCGTCCCGCAGGGACTAGGCGGAGCGATTTTTGAGGGCGGCAATAATTTTGCTGTTGGCTTTTGGGAAGGGAAACTGGTCGATCTCTGCTAGCGTGACCCAGCGGATTTCGTCACATTCGATGGGTTGAGGGACGCCGGCGAGGTGACGACAGTAGTGCACCGCTAGAGTGACCCGGAAGTGCGTATAGACGTGGTCGATAGTAATGAGGTGTTCGCCTACCTCAATGTCGATGGCCAACTCTTCTAAGATCTCTCTTTTAATACATTCTGGAATCGTCTCTCCGGGCTCGATTTTGCCACCCGGAAATTCCCACAGTCCTCCTAGCAGGCCTTTGGCGGGGCGGCGGTCAATTAGAATTTGGTCTTGGTCGTTGAGAATGACGGCCACACCAATTCGCTTGTGGGGCAGAGGAGAAGTCGCTTCACGCATAGGTAGTTGATTTTGAATGCCTCTATTGTACGCCTGACACTCGTTTTGCCAAGGGCAAAGCAGACAGTGAGGACGACTGGGAGTACAAACGGTGGCTCCTAGGTCCATGATCGCCTGATTAAAGTCTCTAGGATTGTGGGGATCGAGGAGAGTATCCGACAGCCGCCAGAGCTGCTGATTGGCTTTTGCAGGCGGTATAGACAGAGCCACTAATCGAGACAGCACTCGCTTAACGTTACCGTCTAGAATCGAGACGGGTTGAGCAAAGGCGGCGCTGAGAATGCCTCCTGCTGTCGTGCGACCGATGCCGGGTAAGGCGATCGCCTCCTCTAGCTGGGAGGGAAACAGGCCGTTGTGTTGGTCAACAATCTGCTGTGCGGCGCGATGCAGGTTGCGAGCGCGGGCGTAGTAGCCCAGCCCTTCCCACGCTTTGAGAACGGTCTGTAGCTGAGCGTTGGCAAGAAAAGTAACGGTGGGAAATTGCTCCAGCCACCGCTGGTAGTAGGGAATCACCGTTTTGACTCCCGTTTGCTGAAGCATCACTTCAGACACCCAGATGGCATAGGGGTCTTGCTGCTGTCGCCACGGCAAAGAACGACCCTGCTGGCGATACCAGTCGAGGAGCGATCGCCTCAGAGTGACAACCGAGCCGGGTAATTCGAGTTCAGCAGACAGCGCCCTACTCCTCTGGCGAAGAGGGAATTCCCTGTAGGGCCTTTTCAAAGTTCATCCGCTGCTCTGCATTTCTCAAAAAATATCCGCTCATCATCGCTGAAGCCAGCAGTCTACCCAGGTGTTCGCGGCTAGTATTAATATTCACGTCAAAGTGTTCTGAGGGCAGGTTACCGAGTAACCCAATAATGTTGCGCTCCATCACCTGAAATACTTCATTCGACTCCGGCTTAGAAAGCTGAGCAATGGTTTCTGGATTGAGAGACTGAACGTATTGCCACAGGTTGAGATGGGACTCACTGTCACCGCCAAGAAAACCTTGAGAACGATTGGATGCGTTATTCACGAAAAGCGTCTCCTAATTGAGGTTATGAATTCGTTCTTGATAGTTAGAATAACAACTCTAACCAACTTCAAGTGTTAGGTGAACCGAACCCCGATTACCGCGTTCTCCGCCCTGGAGCGCCTGCGGCGCGGGGAAAGGGGAAAAAGTTGCTTCGCAACGGGGAAAGGGGGAAGGGGGAAGGGGGAAAGGGGGGGTTAGAAAGTTTGTTCCTTAATCCTGGGTTCTTTCCCCGTCGCGAACGCGACCGTTTCCCCGTCTCTAGCGGGACTTAACTCGCCAAATATTCCCTCATATCTGCTTTGCGTTTGCGAAGCTTTAAAATGGCTTCTCTTTCTATCTGCCGCACTCGCTCGCGACTGATATTGAGCCTGGCTCCAATTTTGGCTAGGGTCAGCGGCTTGCCGTCGGTTAATCCGTAGCGTAGGGTCAGAACTTCCCGCTGTTGGGGGGTGAGATCGACCATGAGTTCTTGGAGATCGAGCTGTAGGGAAGAGTGGGCTACGTAGTCTTCTGGTGATTGCTCGGTGTCTTCGAGCAGTTCTCCTAGTTCTGTATCGCTGTTTTCTCCGACTCTTAAATCTAGGGAAAGAGGCTGACGGGCTCTTTCAAGGTATTCCCGAACCTGTTTAGGAGATAAATCTAGCTCCTGAGCCAGTTCTGCCACGGTAGCGGCTCGCCCTTTTTCTTGGGAGATCTGCCGCTGGGCTTTTTTGATTTTGTTGAGTTTTTCGGTGATGTGAATGGGCAGACGAATGGTACGGCTTTTTTCAGCGATCGCTCTCGTAATCGCCTGGCGTATCCACCAGTAGGCATAGGTAGAAAACCGATAGCCTTTGGTCGGGTCAAACTTCTCAACGCCTCGCTGCATTCCAATCGTCCCTTCTTGAATTAAGTCCAGCAGATCGAGATTGCGCTTGAGATATTTTTTAGCAACCGATACTACTAACCGCAGGTTGGCCTCAATCATCTTCCGCTTTGATACCTGACCAGCCTGAATACTAGAGAGCAATTGAGCTTCAGTCATCTGAGCTGCCTCTGCCCACTGGCTGTGAGTCGGTTCTGTTCCCAGATTTTCCTGAAGGGAATCTCTAAGGTTTTCCAGGGCAATGAGCCGCTGTACCTGCTTAGCGTAGAGAATTTCCTCCTCATGAGTCAGCAGAGGAACGCGACCGATCTCCTTCAAATAGAGCCGAACCGTGTCAGTATTTCTTTCAGTTTTCATGACGTGGAGTCCAATCGTAACGGGGTTGGTGTGGTGAGAGGAAACTGCAAAAGTAAGGGAGTGGATGGTCGAGCTTAAATTTGTCGCTGTTGTTTGTTAGCTGAAGGGACAGGCTGACAGACTAGTTATTTGTTGATGGCCAATGACCAGTAACTTTACGACGACTACATGATGCCCCTCACGCTTTTCAAAAACCGCTCTATTTTGCTCAGCCTCTTTCTTTTGTTAGGTTGATTGCTGCTTGATTGGCTTTGAATCTTACCCAATATATAGTAGTTAATGAACTTTTGTAAAGTTACTTGAGAAGGTTACTCTTCAGAGCTTGTTGGCACAATTTGACAAAGTCAGTAGTTCCATTGTAGAGACAGCAGGATTTTTCTAACCGCTTTAGATTATCAAGGCTATTCAAAAGTAAATGCATTATAGAGTACAGTCTTGATGAAAAGTTAAGTTTGGAACGGGGAAACTGTCCCTGGCGGGACGGGGAAGGGGGAAAGGGAAATCTGTCCCTGGCGGGACGGGGAAAGAACACAGGACTAAGGAACAAACTTTCTAACCCTCCCTTTCCCCCTTCCCCTTTTCCCTTTCCCCCGCGCCGCAGGCGCTTCCCCTTTTCCCGTCGCGGAGCGACAGAGAAGTTAAAGCTTGATAAATGCTCCAAATTGCCATCGCCCGTAGGTAGTGGGAGGCACGGAACGTGCCGACGGCGGTAATGGCTTCGGGAGTGCGGAACTGTAAACCACGGTCGTAAATTTGCTGAACAACGGCTTGGGCAAGGGTAAACGCCTCGTCTTTCATTCCCATCTGAATCATGAATGCCGCTAAACCAAAGTTAATGCCTGTCCACACTTCCAAAGGATGAGTGGCGTTAGGGTTTTCTGGAGACCCATCGCTCATCAGGCCATTAGCTGCTCCTAGGTTGCCGTCGTTGAACTTGAGAAAGCAGGCATTGTAAATTTCCCGCAGCGCCGCTTCTGCATACTTGCGTTCTACTACGTTAGGGAGTCCTAACGTTTGCGTATAGAACTGACCGCAGAGCTGATCGGCCATGACAACCTCCGAACCACTGCGGCTATCGAGACGGTAGTATTGGCCATTCCACAATGTTTGATAGATCTTTCTGGCTTCTGCTAGCCAGCCTTGATAGGTGGTGACGGCTGCCTGTACAGCATGAGGATAGTTGTCCGGCTGGTGTTGCGGGTTTTGGGGTGGGTGGTCGAGCAACACAGAGGCGATCGCCACAGCGGCTTCGAGGGCCGCAATCCACAAGCCCCCGCAGTAGGCACTCACTCCCTGTAAGCGCCAGTCATCAAAGGTTTGATCGGGTGCTCCTGAATTTTCGGGAATGCCATCGCCATCGCGGTCAAACTGTTGGAGGTAGTCGAGGCTTTGGGTAATCGCCGACCAGCATTCCCAAAGGAACTCGGTGTCCTGCGCTCCGGTAAACACGAAGTCTCGATAAACCTGAAGCACAAAATCGCAGGCCAAGTCTTTCCACTGATTGCAGTCTTGGTAGCTGGTGTAGTTGGTTTTCTCCCAGGGATGCTCGTTGGGGGCCCCGAGGTCGTGGGGAGTGGCCCCAGCCGCTTTACGAATGGCGGTGGCTCCATTGTAGCCGATGGTGCGGGGAGTCGCGTCGCCAGTCGGAATGGCTCTGGCAAAGGCTTCTAAGACGGCTTTATCTAGCTTCGGCCACAGCATGGCTAGGGCAAATGAACCATAAAGCCGCACATCGAGGCTTTCGTACCAGCGGTAGTCGAGGCACTCTAGCACACCAAACTGACCCACCGGATCGGCTTCAGTAGCGGCGGTCCAGAGAGTGCCGCCGTCGGTGAGGAGATACAGCTCATTAAACAGCGCCATTTTCAACCAGTCTGGGAGCTTCTGCTGCAAAATGGGGGTTTGCCAAGCTTCAATCCGTTCTTGCCAGAGGTCGCTGTGCTTGAGAGCCGTCTTGACCACTGACCAGGCATTCTGACCCGAACGACCGAAGAAATCGGTGTAGCGACGATAGTATTGCACTCCGGGGGCAAATTCGGTAATCGGAAAATCCCAGGCGAGGATAAACGGAATTTTACGGGTTTTACCGGGGCGAATCGTTAACCGCAGGGCGATCGCCGCCGCAATTTGTTCGACCGGGGCGGCAGGGGTTTCATCTTCTCGATCCGGTAGCGAGCCGTTGGCGGCAAAGGAGTCCCAGACCTCGCCGCCTTCTCCTTGAGGATTCCAGCGGCTTAAGTAGAACGTTTCTACGCTCGGATTTGTGACGCTGGCAAGGGCGATTTGTCCTTCTCCCTCCTGAATCTGCTCGTGAAGCTGGACTCGATTGAGCAGGCAGCCAACGCGGTAATTGTCAACAATCCACTGATTGAAATTTCCGGTGCTGTCTCCCCAGCGGGGCTGATAGTCGTATTCGGGACTGCCATCGTCGCGCACCCGTATCTGGGGAGATTTAATCGCGTTGGTAAACCACCCGACCGTATTTTGCCACGTCAGCATGATGCTGAGAGTAATCGGTCGCTCGGTGGGATTGTGGGCGGTCCATTCAAATACCGCGACAGGATAGCTAGTTTCCTGGTAGCAATTTGCCCAGACGGGAGAAAATTGAGTGCAGGTTAGCTCGGTTTGAAACACTCCTGTGTACTCAAACCAGCTCCGGGGGTAGAGAGCGGCGTAGGTTCCCTGCCCAGGAGGATACCAGGCCCAGCGGGACAAGGTTCCATCGGTGGGCGGCTCAGTACACAGGGCGTAGGCTTGAGCCGGTCCCCCCTCTGGCTGCTCAAATACGCTAAACTGACAGGCCGGAAGCGAGCGAAAGATATGTTCGCCACCGTCGAGATGCCAGAGGTTGAAATCTCCTCGCGGCGATCGCCCGATACATCCTGCTCCAAAGCCTCCGAGGGGCATGCCGTGCCAAGGACCGTCATCGAGGTTATCTGCTCGGCGTACCGTATAGGGGTTGTCCCACCCTAAGCCAAGAGAGCGTTTCCAGGCACAGGAGGGGATTTGTGGGCGGGAAATCGGCGAGATCATGTCCTGATAAATTCCGAACGGTGAATGCGTTGTTCTGAACAATCTTAATGGACAAGAGTTCAAAATTGCTCGCTCCGTTGATTAAAGGTTTCCTAAACGCTAGCACTTGGCGAATGACAATTTCTGTTTAATCCACCAGGATAAATATTGAGGACGATCCCGCATTTTGACCGCTACTTTGAGCCAACGCGGGAAAGAATCATCAGGAGGATTAAAAGGATAGGTGAGTAATTCTGGAGCGAGTTGTTCGAGGAGGGCGATTTGGACCAGTGAACCGAGCCTTTGGGCTTCAGGAATGCTGAGTAAGAGAGCATAGGTGCGAGCAGCATTGAGAATCGGAAATCGCGTGAGGGATGTCAAATCGTACACTTGCTCTTTGCTGCTTAGCCAGCCAGCCTGTCGTTGTTCGAGAAAAAAGCGATCACGCCAGTCTAAATCGGGTTGGGGATGGGACTGGACCCAAGTTAACCAGGTCATCATTCCAGCGACGGCTGAGGAGTGGGCAGGTTCGTTAAATAATTTTGCTATCTGTAGCGCTCCTTCGTGGGGAGAGGCAAAGTTTTTGGGCAACTGGCGCAGAGTATGAAACCCACTGGCGATCGCCCAGCCGTGTCCGCCAAAGGAAATTCCCGCTAAACCTTCCCGCACTCTCATCACAAAAGGCTCGGCATCTCCTGGAGAAACATGACTAGCACAGTGTTGCTGGACTAGCTGCTTTCTGGCTAGTTGTTCTGGGGGAGGTTTGTGACGCAGAAACAGATGAGGAACTTGGCACTGCTTGGCTAGCTTGGGAGGTAAGATCCGATCGGCTACAGACATACGCTCCGCCACTCTTGTAAAGGTCGTAAATTTGATGTTGGCTTGGCGGGCGATCGCCAGCATCAAACGGGAGTCGTACCCCGCAGTTAACCCTAACCAGAGGGGCTGCTGTTGAGTGCCTAGGTTTTGGAGGGCGGTTACTAACGTTTCTTTAACTAAAGTAATCGTTTGTTTAACGTTACTCTGATCAATCTTGGGCATTAAGGGGCGAGGGCTGATTTCGCCTGTGGTGAAGTTAAGAATTTGACTGGGCAAAAGTCTGTTAATCTGTTTGAAACCTGAGTAGGGCGGGGTATACCAAGAAATTCCTTGACCATACTTCAAACAGCGCTCGTCTTTAGCAGCGGTTTTAAGAGCCTGTGAAATTAACGCCGGACTACTAGATACCCAATCTGCCGATTGCATTCCATAAAAACAGCCCAACAAACCATTGGCATCTAAATGGATCTCTCGATTTCCAACTAATAACCACCGTCCAGCCCAGCTAGCGTAACGGTGAATAACCTGCGCCGTTGTTGCCTGGGAAATTTGCTCCTTAGGGTCAATTGCTGAGCGGGTTTCTACTGCTAACCCGATCAATCCCCACTCTATTCCATTGCGATCTTTACTCCAACTGATTCTTAGTTCCGGACAATAGGAAATCCAACCATTATTTAATGACCGATACTGCCAATTTTCATGGATAGATAAGGGCGATGGACCGATAATAAATTGACGACGGTGGGGTTTGGGTAAGTGATTGCTGTTCATTAACACCTGACTTCAATTACCAGCGACAGTAATTAGGCTCGCCGTTGTCGGGTTGGATAACGCGAAAATCCATTAACGCCATTTCCCAATTCCGTTTGGGAGTGCGCCATACGGGATCGTTCACAATATCGGCAGTCCTATAAGTGCGATCGCCATACTCAAAGACAAGGGGAACTGTATATCCGGCTTGGGTCCATTTGTAAATTAGTTTTCTAAATTCAACGACAGGTAAGTAATGGTCTTTAAGAGGACGATATTTATGGCCGACTTTGGCTTTGCGATCGTCAATCTCGATCACTTTTACAACATCTTCTTGATAGTTCCAGATTTTGAAAGGGTGATGACTGAGCAATAGGTGGTTACTAGTTTCTCCTTCTGTACGCAGATTGCTAAACATGGAAAAATTTCCCGCCGTGCGCAGTCCTAAATAGGAAGTTGCTGCGTAGATAATCAGTGCTGCGACGAAGAGATACATGAATTTTGGCATTTTACTGTTAATGACTCTAACGCCTTGCCATGAATGAGGATCAGCCAGTAGTTTTTTAACGAGAGGAGCAATCACGATGAAGACTGAGGCGATAAATAAAATCCCAATAAACGCTTGCAGGTTGAAGTTGGGATTGACAAAATAGTAAATTTCTCCAATTAAGCCACCGAATACATTGATCGAGACATAGAATAAGGAACGATCGACTGATGCAACCAGCGGAATATTAATTGTTTCGCTCAGCAGCCAGTAGTGATTGGGAATAAAAGTTAGCCAAAGGGCAAAGGCTAAAGAGCCAAAGTCAACAAAACCAATGGGAGACAAAATGAGGTGCATCAACATCGACAAGAAAAACATACTTGCCTGCCAGCGAGGAAAAAATAGCAGCATTCCCCCCAGTAATTCCCAAAATAGCACCATCATTGAAGTTGCTAAGACAAATGTTAAAAAAAATAGGTGAGCTTTATTAAAGTAGTATATTGCTCCTACAAACGTTATTAAAGCAACTAGAAGTCCTAAGCTGATCAAGAAAAATTTACTGCCGCGACCCTTTCTAACCCAGTTTTTGGGGATGATTTTTTTAATAAAAAGCAGTGAGATCGCACCGAGAATGAGCAAGATTGGAATTCTAACAAGGGTAGAAGATAACATCTCAATAATCTCTGCCAACATAGAGTGAGAACAGGAAACATAAGGGTTAAGAAAATCTTGATTGAGTTTGTGAAATCCCGCGCCAATATAAACGACGATGAGCGACATTCTTAACGGTGAGGCGATCGCCTGGTAATACTGTTCTAGAGAGCGAGAAGGACTGAGCCAGCTATAGATAGCGACGCAGAGCATACTCAGGTTACAAAAAATAATTAAGTTGACGTGATTAGCAACTTCCGGGAAGTGAAAGAATAAGTAATAAGCCGTATCTAGAACAATAAACAAGCAAAACTTTAAAAGATTGATTTTACTATAAACAATTACCAGTAATAAAACCAAACTCACCAAACCTATTGCAGGAGATTTCCAGCCCTGGGATATTTCTAGATGCAAGGCGGTCAGATAAAAAATGCCAAAAATGGGGAAGCGATCCTTGGACTGTTTTTCATCCCTAGGGCGTGACGTTGTGCGGCGATTAATTTTGTTCATCTCTAGCCACTCTCAGATTCATGAGGAACAAATTGATATCCTTGTTTGCTGTTAATAGCTGTGTCCGGCAAATTTAAGAAAAGGGATCGGGTTTCGTTTTGAAAATCCTTTGGCTGAGGGAATTTAATACCAATTAGAAAAAGTAATAGGAGACTTGATGAGTTGGGGGAAAGGGGAAGGGGTCAAGGGTAAAGGGAAGCACAGCAGCTCTTTGCCCTTGAACCTCCAATTCCTGGTTAGTCTAAGGAACTATCTGACTACTTTCGGTAAATGGGATAAGATCGCTGTACCTGATGATAAATGCTGACTAATTCATCGTTTAATTGATTGATATCGTAGTGCTGTTCCACAGCTTGTCTGCCTTGTTGTCCTAGGACTGGCCAAAGCTGGGAATTTTGTAGAAGATACTGCAATCGATCGGCGATCGCCTGAGCGTCTCTTTCTGGCACTAGATACCCCGACACCCCATCCTGTACTAACTCTGGGATGCCTCCGTGATTGGTCGAAATGACAGGTAATCCCATCAGCATGGCCTCTTTTAAAGTGTTTACTGGGGCATCTTGGTTGCCATCCTGTGCCGTCACGCAGGGAGCCAGAAAGAGATGAGAACGATCTAGAATCCTGATAATTTCCCCTTGCTGTCGCCACCCTAAGAGTTTGACGTGGTTGCCGATTCCCAAATCGGCGATCAGTTGCTGTAATTCTTGGCGTAAGCAGCCATCACCGATGATGTTGTACTCGATATTTGGGTACTGCTCGATCAGAGTCGCAACAGCACGGATACTATATTCAATCCCTTTTTTTTCAACTAAACGTCCGGTTGTGGCTAAGCGCACCTGACCATCAGCAGGAAACTGACGAGGTTTATAGACAAATTTAGCTAAATCAATACCAGAACCCAGAACGGCGACCTTTTCAGGCTGACAGCCTAGTTTAATGACGCGATCGCCAAAGAAGTGGCAGTTAGTGAGAAAGAAATCACCGAGTTGAAATAATTGAGTGTAGACATCTTCGCCCTGTTGTTTAACGTACCAGCTAATATCCCAACCGCGAAAGGCAGTAATTAGTTTTCCCCGCAGCAAGCCTAGCGATCGCAAGACTAAAACGCCGGGGTCTTCAGGATATTTACCCTGCACGGCATAAACACCAAATTGACAGTGAACGATATCGTAATTCCGTTGCTCTAGAAACGCGGTTGTACTATAGAAAAGACGCAAGGATGCCGCTTGCTTACCGTATTTCAAAACATTCAGAGATTTTAGAATCGTCAAAGGTTTTTTCCAACCTTTAAGGATAAATAACTGTAAAGCTTTTAAGCAGCGACAGCCGAAATTGTCGGGAACGGAGGCAACATACCTGGCTCGCTCTAGTAGTTGATAGTGACTTACAATCGGATGAACTTTTTTTTCGCCTGAATACCCTTCTAAAGCATAAATATCAACCTGATGCCCTCGCTCAAGCAACCCCCCGATCTGATTGAGGATAAAAGTTTCTGAAAGAACGGGAAATTTACCGACAATAACAGCAATTTTAAAACTAGCTTTTTTTTGAGAGTCAGTAGTTAATAAATTGCTCATGTATAGAAGTTCTCATCTTGATGAGGTACAGAGTTTTTCGTTTTGAGGCAGGAGAAATTCTCATAAATCATTTAGGATTGCTAATAAACTTGAGAGACGGCGCTGATACCACGTCCCAAGTTCGAGGTTGATAAAACAAGCATTGACTAATAACTTCGGCTGTTTTAACCGTAAACCGAAAAGACTCAATGATATCGAAGGAGCAGACTCCACTTCTCAGATAAATCCGAGATGTGTATTTACCAGGAGCCAAACCACAATAGGGCATATTAATGCGAATTTCTACGATACCTGGAGACACTGCGAGAAGACAGCGATCGCTAGCAGCAGTGAGATACAAAACTAAATCTTGTTCTCCTAAAATCTTCCTCACTTTAACTCCCAAATTGAGATTATCAATGTGTCGGCCAGATTTACATTGAACACATAAAGCGATCGGTTGACCAGAGAAAGGATTATCTACAATATTTTCTTGGCAGTCGCGAAAGAATACCGCTAAGATGTCTAAGCCAGAACTGTCTGCTGAAGACTTAGCGGGCAATTTAAGAATTGATTTATTCTCTAGTTTTTCGGCTGTACTATACGCGAGATCTTCTTCGTATTTAGCGATGACTGATTCGGTTGTACCAGAGGCAATGAGTTGACCTTTCTGCAAATAAATTGAGGAATCGCAGATATTCAAAATACTGTGGGAATTATGGGAAACCAACACAAAAGCTGTTCCCTTCTCTCGCAGTTTTGCTAGCCTTTGATGACATTTCATCCTAAATTCGATATCGCCAACTGATAAAACCTCATCAATCAGTAAAATTTCTGGTTCAACATGAATTGCACAAGCAAAACCTAATCTCGCTGACATCCCTGAACTATAGGTCTGTACGGGGGCATCGATCGCCTCCCAAAGTTCGGCAAAATCAACCACAGAGTCAAAAACTTTGTCTATTTGTGATTTAGCTAAACCTAAAATCGACATATTGGCGTAGATGTTTTCTCTCCCTGTAAGGATAGGATTAAAACCGGCACTTAAAGCAATTAAGGGAGCGACCCTACCGCTAACTTTAACCAAGCCGGTGTCGGGATTAATTAAGCCACTAATAATCCGTAGCAGGGTGCTTTTTCCGGCTCCATTGGCACCGATTAATCCTAATGCTTCACCCCGCTTCAACTGAAAACTAACGTCTTTCAATGCCCAGAATTCTTGAGGACGTAGGGAATCACTGTGGCGAGATTTGCCCAGCATTTCTGCGGCAATATCTTTAACGCCATAGAACAAAGAGTATTTTAAGTTTCGGCAAAATTTTTTAGAAACGTTTTCTACTGAAATAACGATATTTTCTGTTTGGCTTGGCTTATCTCCGATAGCTGTTTGAGATTTAAAAACCATTGATTAGTGTCCTTAATACGGCAAGTTGACTGGAGAGAGTAGCTAGCAACTCATAACAACTGTTACATAAGCCTCGTTTAGTTAAAGCATTTTATGAACTAACTCTTTCGATAGCAAACGGCATCGCTAAACGTAAGAAAACCCAAGTTACCAATAATCCAGTGAAGGTGAGCGCACTCACTAGCCAAAAACCTGTCGCCTGGGTTAAAGTTCCAGTTGTGGCTAGTTCCCTCGTCGTGACTAATAAAGGAGTTACTACATTAAACTTGACTAGAACGGCGAAAATACCCGAGGAGGGGACAGGATAAACAACAGGAGTAATGAATAACCAAAAACTAGTAATCATACTCATTCCCTTAGAAACGTCTTGATACAAAATTCCCAAGGGAGCTAGTAATACTCCCACAAGAGTGCCCAACATTACTAAGTGGATGAGGGCGACAGGGGCTAACACGATCGTCCAGTTTACTGCAACGTCAAACCAGATAAATAAACCGATTATCAAAATGAGCTTGATTCCAAAGTTAAATCCAACTTCACCGAGTTTGCTGAGAATAATGGCCTCTCTCGGAAAATTAATTCTAGCCAGCATCGGCTTTGCTTGGGTTAAAGCTTGGACTGGACCATGTAAAGCTTCAACAAAAGTTTGCCAAAGCGCCGTACTAAACATTACGTAAGCGGGATAGGGCATGGGAGTTGCCCCAATAGAAATAACGTTAGATTGTTTTGCTAAAGTAAATCCTAATGCCATAAAAATTGGTGGTATAAACGCCCACACTATACCCAGGAAAGATTGACGATATTGAGCTTTGATGTCTCGTATCATTAATTGCCAAGCTAAGCCTCTAGAAGTCAGTAAATCTCTGATCATCGCTCTAAAAAGCAACTTGGGGTGCTTGATTTTACTTTCTGGCGAATATATGACTATGGGTTTAACACAATCTCGGATCGTCATGAAAGCTACCGTTTGAGTGTTTAAAAAAGCAAAACTTGAGAAGTTTAAAAAGTTTAAACTATATTCTTTTTCTAATTGCTTTTCTCGGTTGGCCTTAAAATTAGGAAGGCCAATGGCAATATTTTTTAAGAAGCAACCGTAGTTGAATGTACTCCTTCTACCCTGTCAGTAGGTTAGGACAAATAAAACATTAAATTTTGGGAGGTATAGGCAATTGCCTACGGGTTTGAGAATACAATAGATAGGAAATTTTTTCGGTCCTTCGATAGCCCAGCAAGCTACTAATCACTTTATAGATTTTGCTTTTATTCTGGATAACTAAATGGGGAGCAAGGACGCAAGCCTTATCTAGGGCTTTGGCATAATAAGTAAATTTATTGCGAACGCCACAGTTACTATACACATATTCTTTGCCCATTTCTAAGTAAGCTTTTGCCAAAGCCTGCTGATATTTTTGAGACAACAAACCCTGTGCTAAGAGACTTTGTTCAGCTTTTTCCATGACCAAACAATGTGCCTGGAACCAGCGTAGTTTAGAAGCTCTCGAAACGGTATTGGCTTCGTGTATCCGATAAATAGAGTCGCATCCTGATTGATAAGCGCATTTTGCTCCCGCTAACATTATTGAGAATAAAAAGTCACGATCTTGGGCTGCGGGAAGACTCTCATCCCACCTCACGCGACTGACTAGCGATCGCGTCAGTAGAATTGGTGCTAAATTAGACCAGCGCTCGTTAGCTAATAGTGACTGTAAAAAATCATCTTTTGGACCGCACTGGTTCACATCGCCTAACATAATTTCACCACTGTCTAAATGATGTTGATATCGCCAATCACCATAAACAAAGTCGATAGAAGCTGCTTGTAAACACTGAACTTGTTTAGCAATTTTAGCGGGAAGCAAGTAATCGTCTGCATCTAAGTACTGAATATAGTCGCCGTGAGACAAAGAAAACCCCAAATTTCTAGCGCTGTTTGCTCCCCCATTCTCTCTGCTATGCCAGGTTATTTTGTTGCCATAGCTTTTAATAATTTCAAGACTGCGATCGCTAGAGCCGTCGTCAATAACAATAATTTCTATTTGAGGATGGGTCTGTGCTAATACGCTGCTAATGGCTTCTCTTAACCATTTTTCAGCGTTAAAGCAGGGAATAATCACTGAAACTAACTTTGACATTGGACAACCTAGTGGCAAGAAACAAATATTACTTAGCGAGCTTCTCTTTTCTGACTTCTTTGCCCTCCTTATTATTCATCCTGTCAATACTGCCTCAACTTCTTTTAACTCCGTTGAGATGCTTGCGAGCATAACGATCTGTTAAATAGCGATTGAATTTTTTATCAATGCGCGTTAGTAAATTTTCTAGAGAAGCATTCATTCTCCCGAAAGTTAACGCTAAAGTTAGAGGGTGAATGATGCTATCTCTGCGTCGCCACCCCAGACCTTGATATTTACGGGTAAAATAGCTATCTTCGGCAAGATTCCATTTTTCTCGGAGGCGCTGGAGGCTATTCAGAACCCAAGCATCACTCCAGCGCAGCATATAGTAAGGCAAATCCGTCAGTGCTAACGGGGGCCCTGGTACATAGGTAACAACACAATTCGGCTCAAAATAGATCTTCTCCCCCGCTGCCCTTACCTGCAAACAGAAGTCAAGATGTTCTTTGGTATTGAGCATCGCTTCGTCTAGGTAGCCAATGCGCTCAAAAATGCTAGTTTTCACTAATATACAGTGAAATTCTGCTAATTCGGTCTCCTGACGCTTCAGGCGATCGCGGACGTCTGCGACTTTTTTCCCCTGCAAGTACATTTTCTCCCGTAAACGTCTTCTCCCTTTTACATCACGGAAGATATGAGACTCTCCCCCGGCAAAATGCACTATCTCATGAACGGGTTCGTACTGACACATCAACGGACCCACCACCGTCGCCGATGTCTCTTCGGCACACTGCACTAACTGGGATAACCAGCCAGGAGAGACAATGACATCATTATCCACAAACACGACATACTTGGTCCTGACAAACTTTAAACCCAAATTACGCGCTCGATTGGGAGAGAGATAGTAATCTGTCCGCAGATGATGAAACTTTCTTTGATGGGCCTGTTTTGCTAAATAACGCTTAACTTTGCTAGGAGAATTGCCATCGACGTAAATTAATTCAAAAGGAATTGTTGTGTATTGGTAGAGACTTTCTAGAGAGCGAATAGTACAGCTAAAACGTTCTCTGGGAGTAACAACTATAGTAACTTTTGACATTAGGAAGTAGCTAAATAGTGGTTTTTACTCTGGAAAGGTACGGCCCTAATCTTTAGTTCTTTATTTGACCAATCTACTGATTTCGTTTTTGCGCCTCCGGAGAATTAATCTGTCTGTAGGCATTCAGTCCGTTTGAAACAACTGAGGCTTTCAGGACAGGCTTTTTCTAGGTTGTTATCAGGACGGTTTCATCAAGCTATTGTCCTTGAAACTCATTGAATCTTCTTAATTCCTTACCGATTAACTAACTGTAATAGGCGTTTTTTAACTAACCAGCTTATGAGTCTGTGAGTATACTCATCCTGCAAAATTTGTGGATAACAGCAAATCGCCTGCCACAGCTTTTGACCAGCGCGATTAATCTCTCTCAAACTGCTAGAGTCGTTTAAGGATTTTTGAGCTAGATACCGATAGTTAACGGCTAAGCTATGAGGCTTGAGAGACTGAAGCTCATCGGGAGCTTCTTTAAAGGCTTTATCTAAAAGAGCAAAAACGTTATCCTCTAGCTTTTCAAGGCTGTTCGATTTTGAACCAGAGTGCTGGCGATAATAAATTTGGAGCTTACGAACGAGAACAAATGGCCAGTGTGCCGCTAGCCGCAACCAGTAGTCCCAGTCCTCGACTAACTGAATTGTCGGATCGAACAAGCCGACAGACTCAATGGCCTCTCGGCGAATGAGAGGATTCGAGCCACTGTGAAGGAAATTGCTGATCAATAATTCAGCATACACGTTGCCTTCGTGCTCGTCAGTCTGGCTTGGATAGATGCGCTCTTTTTCTGCAAACCAAAAATAAGTCCAGCTATAGGTGACTCCCGCCTCTGGATGTTGCTTGAAAGCGGCAAGCTGTCGCTCTAGTTTGTCAGCCGTCCAGAGATCGTCAGCATCCAGAAAGGTTACGTACTCTCCAGTGGCACGAGCAATCCCGCGATTGCGAGCGACTGAAGTGCCCCCATTTTTATCGCTATAGATCTGAACTCGGTTATCTTTAATGGTCTCAAGTAGCTCTAAAGTGCGATCGCTCGATTCATCATCGATAATAATCAGTTCAAAATCAGCAAAGGTTTGTTGCTCAACGGAAGCAACCGTTTTGAGGATGGTTTCTTCGGCATTGTAAGCCGGAATAATAACAGATATTTCAGGCATCTTAGCGTTTAGCGGGTTAATTCGGAGTTGGGGAGGGCAGCCGAGGAGCGATGGTTGTTCTCAACTCATGGTCGAGCTTCCAGTCCCTCAATTTTGGGAGGATGTAAGCGCGAGGCGTATCGATTCGTGAGCTTGTCAAAGACAAAGTAAGTCGCTTTTTTAGTGAGGTAGCCAGCTCCTTTTCCTTTTTGAGGTTGAGTAAAGACCAGGTAGCGATGCCTGTCTACAAACTCGCGATAGTGGTGCAGAGTCGGGGAGTTTTCGGTCAAGTTCCATTTTTCTTGAAAATGAGCCACGCTCTGTTGGCACCACTGCTGGCTCCAGCGCACAAAAAAGAAAGGCAAATCCGACGGAGCAAGGGGCGGTGGCGGCACGTAAGACACCACGGCACTGGGTTCAAAATAAATAGAGTGGCCAGCAGCGCGGAGCGTCATGCTAAAGTCGCTTTCTTCGCCAATATTGACCATTCGTTCGTCAAAAGACCCAATTTGAGCCATTACCTCGGCGCGAACCAGGATGCAGTGTAGTTCTAAAATATCAGTTTGGTGACGCTGGAGCTTGTCTGCCACTTTGGCTAGGGGCAGTCGCATAAACGGTCGTTTTTCCACCAGCCAGCGTCGGTCTCCCTGTTCGCGAAACACCGAAGTGCCCCCCGCCATGTGGACTGTTTGAAAGTCGCTGCCCTCCAGATAAAGGGGTCCAACCGCCCCTGCGTCAGTTGTTTCGGCACACTGAACCAGAGACTCAAGCCAGCCCGGTCTCACTAAGACATCGTTATCGATGATGGCAACGTACTGTGTTTCCTGGAAGTTAACCTGGGCTAGACCGAGGTTGCGAGCCCGGTTGGGAGAGAGGTACTGTTTGCTCCGGACAAGCTGAAACCCTCTTTGCTGAGTCTGAGCTTCGAGGTAGCGCCCAATATGAGGAGGAGAGTTACCATCCACGTACACCAAATTAAACGGCATTCCGGTATTTTGATAGACACTCTCTAAGGAGGGTTGGGTATAGCTAAAGCGCTCTCGCGGAACGACAATAATTGTGACTTGATTCATGATCAACGATTCCTAAAATTAGATTGAACGAAGTAAAACGGTGAGTGGAACCTCCTAGTGTTTAGCAAACACCTGCCGCCAGGCAAAGATATTAAAGGACAGGGAACTGAGCAGATAGATGGTGAGGACGGCCATCGCTACGCTCAACACTCCACTTTGAACGGCGATGAAAAGAGCGGCAGCAAAAATTAGGGTAAACCCCAGATCGAACGTCAGAGTTAAATGGGTGCGGTCGGTGGCATTGAACAGCAGCGAAGCCGCCCATTTGAAGGTGCGGGGAATGACCGAGAGACAAATCAGCATCAGCACGGGAATGGCGCTGGTCCACTTCTCGCCAAAAATTAACGGGACATAGAAAGGAGCCAAAGTAGACTGCAACAGCACCAGCGGCACGACAATCAGCGCAATTGTTTTGAGACTGCTTAAGTACCGAGCTTTGAACCGCTCGGTGTGCTGCCTAACCAAACATAAATGGGGATAGAGAGCGAGCATCAAAGAATTGACCACGTTCATGGTGATACCGGAACCAGCGTTGAAGGCAAAATAGTAGATTCCTAACTCCTCAATGCCGAGAAACTTGCCGACAATCAGGTAATCCAGATTCAATCGCAGCCGAGTGAGTAAGTCTACGCCAAGCAGATTTTTGGCAAAACGAGCGATTTCCTGCCATCGCTCCAGGTGAACCGTAGTTGGGGGTCGCCAGGGATGATTTCTCCAGGTAATCAGAATCCAGACGGGCATCGATAACACCATCGACCAGACAATCGCCCAGATCCCCAGTCCTAAAAGAGCTAAGGAAATGGTGATCAGATTCACGAGAAACGAATGAGCCGCGTTACAGAGGGCCGTGATTTTGAGGCGGTTTTCCCGCTCAATCAGAGCGGTATTAATCAGAAATAGAGGCAGCGTCAGGTACATCAAGGCCATCGTACACAGGGGCAGAATGAGCCGATTGTTATCGTAGAACCGCGCGATGGGAAAAGCCGCAGCACACTGAACAATAAAGACGGCTCCGCAGAGCATCCAGTTGAGCCAATAGGACGTATTGCAAAAGGTGGGCACATCTTTTTCATCGGCCTGAATAATTTTGGCTCCGATTCCGCCTCGAAGAGTGAGGACGTTAGCAAATTCAAACGTGGTATAAATAATGGCCATCAACCCGTAGTCTTGGGCACTGAACAGGCGCGCCAGAGTGACGGTAGTTCCTAAACGGAAGAGACGATTGAGCAACTCGGCTCCCCCCAGCCAACCAACGTTGCGAATAAACTGTCCGGATGTGATTTGCTGTAGCTTGCTGATTAGCATCTAGAATAACTATCGCCTCGTCGATTTGGTTAGTCTTTGGGAGCTTGATCATTGAACCCTAACTGGCGGCGAGTGCTGTTACGCCACTCCCAAAAGGAGTGCGCCACTGGGGCGGGCAGGCGCTGGAGCAAAAACTTAAGCACTGTTCTTTGGGTGTTCCATTGCAGCAGAGACTGGGGATAGAGGCGAATGGCGCTCTGGAGGTTTTCGGCAATCCGCCGCTCCTGACCGGTGCTGTGGTTTAGGTATAGCTCGGCACAATACTGGTGAATGGCGCTGAGGCTGCGATTTCTTAAAGACTGTTCTGGGGAGGCCGTTTGAAAGGCTCGTTCGAGCACGAACAGAATTTCGGCCTTCATCGCTTCCACTTTGGCGGACATAGAGCCAGCAGATTGACGATAGAGCACCTGGTACTCGGGAACGACCACAAAGGGAAACTGGGCCGCTAGGCGCAGGTAGAAATCCCAATCGGCTGCTGCTGAGAGGGCGGGATCGAAGCCGCCAACTCTCTCAATGGCGACTCGGCGAATGAGAGGATTGGAGCCATTAGCTAGGATATTCGCCAGCAGTAGCTCGGCATAAATATTGCCCTCATAGAGTGGCTGCATCCCGGGATAGAGGGCTTGACTCTGGTGGTCGATGTAGTAGGTCCAGCTATAGGCCACTCCGGCTTCTGACCGCCTCTGAAGGGCCGCTAGCTGCTGCTCTAGTTTGTTTGGGGTCCACAGATCGTCAGCATCTAGAAAGGCAATAAATTCGCCGGTGGCGCGGGCGAACCCCCGATTGCGGGCCGTTGCGACTCCACCGTTTTCTTCTTGAAAGAGCCGCAGGCGCGGCTCGGCGATGCTGGCCAACACCTCTGGGGTGCGATCGCGCGACCCATCATCAATGACAACGATTTCAAAATCGCTCACGGTTTGCTGCTGTACCGATTCAATCGTTTCGGCAATCGTTGCTTCAGCGTTGTAGGCAGGAATAATCACCGAGATTTGGGGCATGGTTGAGTTCCTTTAGTGAGAGTTTGCCAAGCGCCGACGCACCGCATAGGCTACTGTCAAGAAGCGGCGGTAGCCGTCGGGACCAAACCAGCGCAGGGTAAATATGGCGGTACTGAGGCGCAGGTACTCCTTAGAAAAGCGCAGCCGAGGACAGTATTGCAACGCCAAACGGCGGTACTCCCGCGCTTTTTGGTAATCTCGGCTGACGCTTTGGAGAGGTTTCCAAGCTAGACACAGGTGCGCTAATCCGTAGGTCTTGTTCCTCAAGTGCGGTACTGCTGCCGCCGACGCGAACGCCTTTTCAAAGACAATGTGAAAACTTTTCTCCATTGCTTCCCAGTTTCTCGAACCACTCGCCGGTCGTTGCCGATAGTAGACGAGGGGTTCCTTGACCACCTTAAAGGGATAGCGCTCGGCGATGCGCAGCCACAGATCCCAGTCTTCGCCGTTATTAAACTGACTCAGTTGGGGATCGAAGCATCCGACGGTTTCTAAGCATTCCCGGCGCACCAAGGGGACACTGCCGCACTCGACAATGTTGTGCTGAACTAACACCGACCAGACATCCCCTTCTGCCTCATGTTTAAATACTCTCCCCGTTGCCTTGCCCTGTTCGTCGATGTAGGCAACCCAGGTATAGATCAGACCCACTTCTGGATGAGTGTCAAGGAGCTGGACCTGCTGGGCTAATTTCGTGGGCTGCCAGAGATCGTCCCCGTCGAGGAAAGCGAGCAGTTCTCCCTGCGCCGCCTTGATGCCGGTATTTCTCGTTTTAGCTAACCCCTGATTGACGGCGTGAGTAATTAGCTTCACTCGCGGGTCGCTGAGCTGATTCACCCACTGTTCTACGCCATCGCTACTGGCATCGTTGACCACAATCGCCTCGAAGTTGGTAAAGGTCTGCTGAAGGACGCTCTCAACCGTTTCAGGCAGATACTTCATGGTGTTGTAGGCGGGAATAATCACGGAAACTTTTGGCATGGTCGTTCGGTGTTGGTTGATGGTTGATTGGTGATGGTTCTCGGAGGACTGCCCGGTATACACTGATTCAGGAGATGTTGGTCACTTTGACTCAATACCCTTGACTGTTAATGAAAAAACGATTAGTTCTTTGTAAATGTTGAGGCGATACTGATTCTTTGAAGGCGGAACCTAAGACTAGTAAAGGCGACCAGTAAACGTAGGCCAAACTATCAATATTGTCGGTAAAAGAAGATACGAGCAGAACTAAAATAATGCTTAAGCCGACCCGGGCTAAATCGGAAGATTGGGCCTTGAACCAGAGGTGAAGAAAGCTCCAGATAAAGGCGATCGCTAACGCTACGCCGCCGACCAGTCCGTGAGTGAACAACACTCCAAGCCAGGTATGATGGCTCCCAATAGGCATGTGCGCCACCACAGCCGGTCCTCTGAGCTCCAGCATGCCGTGTCCCCAAATCGGGGCTTCGTTCCGCCAGCGCTCTAGCGCCATGCGTTCTAACGCATCGCGGACCCTGGAAGAAGCCGCAGAATCTTCGCCGCGAAAATTTTGAAATTGTTCTTTGAGGATTTCCAGAAACTGCATGAGCGTTGGCAGGATCAGGCTGAGTAAAAAAGTGCCAAATCCGGCGATAAAGTAAAGCCACGGAGAGAGAACCTTGGTGAGTAAAAAGACGACGATCGCCACAAACGGAAGGCACACAATCGCGGACCGAGACATCGAAGCAAAAATCATCACCAAGGAGCCGATGAGACCTAGCCACCGCCATTTCGGCTCTGGCTCTCGGCAGGCAAACCAAAAAAAGATGTTCCCCAACATCCCAATGCCCGTGGGCCAGGGAGTAAATAGCTGGAGTCGCTCATTAATAACGCCATGAAACAGCTTGACGTGGTAGTGGTCTGCGGTGCCGCGAAAGAAGCGTTCTAGCGGCGACAAAAACTCGATTTCCGGAGCATTGACTAAACTCGCGAGACAGCCGATTCCGATGACAATCAGGCTTTGCAGGCACAGAATACATACCGCTCGATAAATTAGGGGTGGTCGAATGTTGAGGTGTCCGGCTAGCGGAAAGAGAGCAAACAGCGCCCAGGTTCGCAGCCACCAGTTCACCGAGGATTTAACAATCTGTACCAGTCCTAACTCAAAGTCTAGATGACCGATGATGAGGGCCACCTCTACCGTCACCATCGCCACCACCCATACCCACGCCGACGACGAGATCGTGATGGGGGGCTCGGAACTCGCCGCTTGCCACCACTGCTTGCTCAAATAGCCGACCAAAAACAGTCCGAGAAGAGGAGTCACAACGTACTGAGCGCCCAGGTAGTAAACCACGTAGGTGCCCAGGAGGTAGTACCACACCACGGCTTCTGGCAAATTTTGAGGCTGAATTGAGCGATTCATCGTCGGCTGGTGGTTGACTGAACAGGAAAATGAGAATTGCGCTCTAGGGGCAGCGCCGGCAAGGGGCGGTAGGGGACGGGAGTCGTGCGATCGCGCCACCACAGCCCGACCGTCCCGAGGGTGACGCAGCCAGAACCAACAATCATGCCGAGGAAGACCAGTTGGGTCGCCGGAACTTTAGGAGATTGGGGTAAGCTAGGCTGCGTGAGCAGCGACATGGGGGGATAAGACGCAGAAATCGTTGATTGACTCAGATCGAGGCGAGTCAGGGTCGAAGAAAACACGGCTTCGGCGATGTGCTCTGTGCGCTCCAGACCATCGAGGGTGGCTTCTTGTTGAGTCAGAGAGGCTAATTTTGACTCTAGCCGATCGATTTGCCGAGCTAAGCTATCCGTTCTCGCTCTCACTCCGGCTCGCTCTGCCTGAAGAGAAATTAACTGTTGAAACAGGCTAGCTCGCTGGGAAGAGGACTCAGAGCTATCGGCGGTGTTTAGGACCAGGGGTCTGAGCTGGGCAAGGGTGAGAGAACGAGCGAGAACCGAACGGGCCTGCTGCCGTAAAGCCGACTCTGCTGCTTGCTGTTCTGCCTGTCGGGCCAGTACGTCTGGGTGGGAAGCCGACAAATTAGCCTGCAAGTTGACCAGTTCAGCGCTAGCGCGGCTGTACTCGGCAAGATACCGCTGAAACTGAGGATCGGAACTCAACGCAAACGCATCTGCTGCTTGCTCAACCGATAGTCCTAAATCCGTGAGGAGCTGCTGGAGCTGAGCGCTAGTTTCTTCTAGTTCAGCCGCAGCGAGGGACTGCTGCTGCCGTAAATGCTCAACGGTCGAGGAGAGTTCCCGCAGTTGTTCGCTGGAATTAAGACCAGAACGGGCCTGAAAGGCGGAGGTAGACTGTTGAGCGGTCTGTAAATCTGCTTCCGCTTCCCCCAGAACCCGTTCGAGGCGGCGGTCTTGCTGAGCCGTTTCCTCTTGGCGGAGGGCTTCGACTTCGGTTTGTAGCGCCTGCTGGAAGGCGAGCGCTTTTTCTTGAGCCTCGCTGGGGGTGTCGCCGGTGACGGAGAACTGCATCAGCGTGGTGTTGTCGATAATTTTGATGCGCGGTTCGCCAAATTCTGCGGGAGTTAGGTCGAGCCGCTCGGCGGCGGCGGCCACCACCGGCTCGGTCGTTGCTAAATATTTGTAATTCTCGCGCGGATCGGAAAAATCGCTGCCGTAGGGAGACTCGCTCAGCGAAGAGGCGCGGCCAATGCCCGGTAACTCGACATCGGTTGCTGTTCTCGTACCGGGAAGGGTCACGGTCCATTGACTGACGTAGGTCGGCGACCGGAGCTGAAGGTACAGCAACCCGCCGAGCCAAATGACGGCATTGCTGAGTCCGCCAATTCCGAGGTAGAGCCAGGGACGGCGGCGAGACGGGGACAGGGTCGGTGCTGAATTCACGGCAGACGAGCTGAGGACAGCGATGGCAAGGGATTTTTGCTGAGTCAGCTTGACTGCGCTCTTGTTTTTGACGGTGGCGGCGGGAGTGATGGCAGCAACGGTATCAAACAGCCCAGGTTCGAGCTGAATGTAGCCTTTATCGGCAATCCGCAGGGCTTCTTTAAGATCTTCGGCTGGGAGATTCTCGGGCAGATAGCCCAACGCTCCTGAGCGAAGCGCTCGCGCGATCTCTGCTTCCTGACTCGGACTGCCGACGATCAAAATTTTGATGTTGGGGAAGTCCTGAGCGATGCTCTGGGCCGTTTCAATGCCGTCTAGAGGAGGCATCTCCAGCGCCAGCAGGACGATGTTCGGCTTCGTGATTTTGACCTGTTCGAGCGCCGTATAGCCATCACTGGCTGTCCCAACGATCGCTAAATCCGGCTCTGGAGCGAGGGAGTTCTTCAACTTTTCTCGCATCGCTCGTTGAGGGTCTGCCAGCAGAATCCGAATCATGTTAAATCCTTGGTGAACGGTGGTGCGCATCGCTTGCAGCCGGGGTAGCCTCCTCGGTCATGCGGTAGTAAATCCCTCGACCATCGGTGCCGACAAACAGTAAGCCAAACTGCTGCTGGCTCGCTTCAAGAACGTTGATTACCCGAGGCGGGCCAGGGGGAACCGCTGCCGCCACGAGCTGGCTCCAGGTGGCTCCGAGGTCGAGGGAGCGGAAAAAGCCTGAGCGATCGCCCCTGACTCCATAGAGGTACAGGCTGGGAATGTCGCTGCCTCCGGGCGGTTTACCGAAGGAGAACAGCACCGCCTGGGCGACATCGATGGGGGTAAACGTTTCTCCCCCATCCGTCGAATGATACAGACCCTGCTCGTCTAAGCTCACCCAAACATCCCCCGCCACTCCTGGCAAAGTTTTCAGCGAGTACCAGTCGGCTGGGGGCAGCCGACTCACCGCCCGAAAAGTGCCGCCGCCGTCCTCACTGCGATACACGGTTCCGTCGGCGTAGTAGTAAAACCAGTCGCCGTTAACGCCGTCGGCGGCGAGGGACTGAGTCCAGTTCCAGGGGCCTTTCTCCCCGAGAGGCAGACCGATCGCCGGCTGCCAGGTCGCTCCGCCATCGTCGGTGTGCAGGGCCTGTCCTTCGCTGACGATGACCACGAAACGGTCGGGATTGGTTGCAGAGATAGCCACTCGCAGCGGCAGCGTTTCCGGCGGGAAGGAAAGCTGCCGCCAGTGCCAGCCGCCGTCGCGAGACAGTGCTCCCCCGGCGGTCGAGTTCCAGCGATTTCCCCCGACGCGAACGAGGCGGGTAGGTTCGCGAGCGCAGTAGGCAATGCTGTAGGTATCCTGATAGTAGTTGTTGCCATAGCCGAGGCGCTCGGTGGGATAGCTATCTAAGCGCTGGTGGTAGAAGCCCTCGATATCGGCAACGCCGCTCAACAGCAGCGCTCCTTGGGGCGGGGACGACAGCGCTAATGTCACAATCTGTTCGTGTCCTTGGGCGTAGTTGGTCCACAGCGGGAACCGAGTCTCAATGTTGTCGGTGCGCCAGACGCCAAACCAATCGGTGAGCCACACCCGCTCCGGAACTTGGGGATCGAAGGCAATGGCGGCGGTGTAGTCTCCAAAGAACTCCGTCGGTAGCCAGGGAACCGTCCGGTTAAGCCGGCTGCGCTTCTGTTGCCAGGTTTGGCCTCCGTCGTGGGAGTGAAAAATTTTGGGGGATTGGGTCTCGCCTAAGCTGACTAGCACATTGTCTGGGTTCCAGGGATGGACGCTTAAGCCGTTGAAGAGCTGCCGAGCTTGGCGTTCGGGGGTAATGTTTTGCCAGGTTCCCCGGCGGTAGCGACTGACTCCAGCAGCGCTTGTCACGTAAAGGGTGTCTGAGGCGATCGCTAGCTGCATCGCGGTGCGCGGACTGTGGGCCATTCGGCTCCAGGTGAGGCCCCCATCGACCGAGTGGTAGATTCCATCTCCGTAGGCGCTCAGGTAAACGCGCTCCGGAGACTCGGGCTCAAAGGCGATCGCCAGAAGGCCAATCTCTGAAGACGGAGAGGCGGCAAAGGCTACCGCAGACCAGGTTAACCCGCCGTCAGTGGAGCGCCACAGACCGTTCTGGCGCGACCCAAACAGCAGCAGATTGGAGTCCCCCGGACTGACGACGAGGCGCTCGCCGGCCCAGCGCTTATCCTGGTCGCCCCCCATCGGCACCTGCAAATCCGACTGCACCCAGGTTTGACCGTAATCAACGGACTTGTAGATGGTTCCAGGAGCATTTACATACTTCCCCACGGCAATATACACCACTTCTGGACGATGAGGATCGAGGGCGATCGCCGCGCCGCCGTAGTCGTTCCAGTTCCCTTCTGGAAAGGCATCGAGAATCGAGGACCAGCTTTGCTCCTGGGGATGCCAGCGAAAGAAACCGCCGTTGTCTGTTTTAAGGTAGACTACCTCAGAATCTTGAGGATGAATGGCGATGCCCGTTACGTATCCGCCTCCGCCGATGGCTACCTGATTCCAGCCCGTCGAAAACTCGGTTTGCACACTCAAGGGCGCTGCCGATTCGCGAGCGTTGCTACAGCTTGCTAGTAGCGCTGGCTGCCAAAGAACGGCCAGCAGTCCCAGGACTAAGTACAGCCAACGAGGGCGCACTCCCATTGTGTTCATCCGTCACCCCCACCTACTTCAGTCCGAGTTGGTTCACTGATTGCCCCTGCGCATAGAGCCGATCGAGCTGAGCGCTCACCTGGTCGTTAAGCTGCTGGCGCAGAACGGTTTCGAGGTGTTCGCGATTCCTAAATTCGTCAGAGTCCACTTCTGCACACAGCAGAGTGGCCGCTTCCAGTAAACAAGCCTGAAGACGCTGTTCTCTATCGGTCAGTGGAGCCGCCTCCTCGCTTCTGGCCGTGTCTGACAGCAGGTTGGTATAGAGAGCCAAATTATCTGCGGTGATTTTCTGCCAGCTATAGTTTTCCTGGACGTGCTGTTGGGCCGTCCTCGCCATGCTCTGAAGTTGGCGAGGATGGCAAACGGCATGCTGGAGAGCGCCCACGCACGACTCTACATCTCCAGCCTCAAACAGCAGACCCCGCTCTTGACTAATGAGCTGACGATGGGGCGGAATGTTGCTGGCTAATACGGGGATGCCCTCGGCCATCGCTTCTAGCATCACCAGCGGTAATCCTTCTAAGTCCGAGGGCAGCACGAAGAGTCCGGCTCCACGAACGATTTCTGCGAGCTGACGGCCCTGGAGTTCGCCGGTAAAGAGAATATCCTGACGATTGGCGGCTAGCGCCTGGATCTTGGCAGCAAATCGGCCCGTATCGCTGATTCCTCCGGTGAGCACGAGTTTCCATCCCTGGGGGTTAAGAGATCGAAAGGCGGCGAGCAGCAGGTCGGGGCGCTTTTCGGGGACTAATCTTCCCAGAAAGAGGAGGTAGCGTTTGGGAGTGAGCTGAAGAGATTTAACGTAGGCAAAATTCGGGTCCGACTCGTCATATCTTCCGGGACCGTTGGGGATGTAGTGAGTATCCAGTCCGTAGGTTTTCTGAAAATAAGCCTGTAAGTCTTTGGAGACGACCACAATGCGGTCGGCGTAGCGGGCGGCTGACTTTTCTCCGGCATGAATAATCGCGCTGGAAATTCTGCCCCACTTGGCTCGTTGCCAGTCGAGTCCCTGACAGGTAACGACGATTTTGGCAGCATTGAGGCGGGGCAGCCAGCAAAATAAAGCGGGACCAAGAGCATGAAAGTGAACGATATCGTAGCTTTTGAATAAAGCAGCGATCGCTCCCAGGGCTGAACTAGCCAGGGCATCTAGCCCGCGCCACGGGCACGAAGGCAGACACAACACGCGCACCCCTTGGTAGTCGTAGGTAGAAAACCAGGGGGCTTGGGTATAGCTCGGTCTGGCAAACAGATCGACCGAGTGACCCTGAGCCACCAGTCTTGGATAAAGCTCTTGACAGTAACGCTCGATGCCGCCTTGTTTAGCCGGTAAGCCTTTGGCACCAATCACGGCAATTCTCATGGGAACCATTCCTTTACAAAAGGGCAGAGGGAGAAGCTAGACGTATTCCGATGACAGGGAGTGGGAGCAACGCTCCCACTGACGCAGCATTTCTGCGTAAACGCCCCGAATCACGGTCTGCGCTCGATAGGGCTGAATAGTCCGGTTACAGGCGCTTGGGGGGTAATTTTGGGGATGCTGGAGCACCTGAGCCAGCGCGGCGGCGATCGCCTCTGGGGTGCTGTCGCAGACATGGCCGCTGTCGGGGGTGAGGAAGCTCGGGGTTTCGCCGCAGTCGGTGGTCACGACGGGGGTGCCACAGGCGAGGGCTTCTAAAGCCACAATCGGCCCTCCCTCATAGGCACTCGTCACCACAAATAGGCTGCTGAGGCGATAGAGCTCTGCGAGCCTCTCCTGCCTCACGGGGCCTAGCATCGTAACGTGCTTGGTCAATCCGCAACGGTCCACCTCTGCCCGGATCTCGTCAGCGAGCTCGCCTTCTCCCGCGATCAGCAAATGCACGTCCGGCTCCCGGAGCTTGGCAAAAGCACGTACCAGCAACAGCGGGTCTTTTTGGGGATGTAGGCGACCGGCAAAGAGGATAAACCGCGTCGCCTCTGGTAAAGTCATCTGCTGAGCCAGCTCTTGACGCTTTTGTTCGCGCTCTGGTTGAGACAGGGGATTAAATAGCTCGTCCTCCACCGTAATCGGCAGAAAAACAACGTGCTCGGCGATTTCCGGGTAGCGCTGTTGATAGAACTGTGCCGATTGCTTGTGGCACGAGTAAATCTGCTCAAACTGCCGGATCAGCATGGCTTCCAGGGTAAAGTACCCGGCGCGAAACCGCTGCCACAGGATGGCATCCTTGCTCACGGACGGATTCATCTGTTTTTGAATATCGTTCAGCACAAAAAAAGTTTTATGGCCCGACCAGTTCAAGGTGGCGAGCGTCGGCTCGATGCGGTAAAAGTGCATAAAATCGGAAGCAAGCTGACGACCGAAAAGCGCTGCCGTGTATCTGAGGGTTGTGGGAATGACCTGCCGCACATTGTCATCTTCTAGAGCAATAAGCGGCATAAATTGAAGGGGTCTGCCCGCAAACTCGGCTTCTTGCCAGACCCCCACAGGCGGATGAGAGCCTGTTCCCACCAGACGCACCTCAAATTCACTGGGCGCATGTTTGAGAAACGCACAGATAAAGGTTTGGATGCCACCGATGCTGCTCTGCCAGGGATTGAACTGATAGAAAATTGTCAAAACAGGTTTACGCATTCTTCCCGCAAGTAATAACTAAATACAGATAGATAAACTTAAAGCCAATTTGCTTTTACAGACATTGATGAAAATTGAGCTTTAAAGGCGCAAATCGACCCAAAATGGCAAAGGCGTTACCTTTGCACCCTTTACAAAACAATATTTAACTTGCGTAGCTTTGTTCTGCTTAGAACATTGAATTTTAATCGAAGTTAAGCCTAAGATTAGGGCAATGACTAGAAAGATGCAAGTAGAAAACGACTGCTTGTGTCACGGGATAAGTCACATTGTCGAATGTTACCGCCGAGTAATACAGCGTACAGAAACAACGAATATTTATGTATTAAGCTTCAAGAATAGCTAAAGAACTGTGCTGCAAACCAATTCAATTGCTTTAAAAAAGATGCTTTTTGGCTTCTTTTGTATTATCGGCTTCATTTTTACAGTAACCGATAGTGAAAAGATAGGGTAAGCAGTAGCTACCTTTTTAGTAAATAATAAGCTCAAAAATAAGCTTTATTAGTGAATTGAGTGCAAATTTGGTCGCTGGATGAGGCTTTTTTGAGGCTTTGCTTCAGGGGGCTTTGACAGATACTACTCCGCTGAGAATATTGAAAATTTATGGATTTGAGATCTACCTCTGATCGGAGGAAAAAAGCTGTGCAAACTACCATCTTGATTACGGGAGGAGCTGGCTATATCGGCTCCCATGTTGTTAAAGCTTTACAGAGAAAGGGATACAGGGTTTTAGTCATCGATAACCTCGTTTACGGGCATCGCGATATTGTCGAAGAGGTCTTACAGGCCGAGCTAATTGTCGGCGATATTCGCGATCGCACTCTCCTGGATCGCATCTTTACTACCTACTCCGTCGCCGCCGTCATGCATTTTGCCGCCTACGCCTACGTGGGGGAATCTGTCCTCAGACCCGATAAATATTACTGCAACAACGTTGCCGGGACTTTGACTTTACTAGAAGCGATGATGGCAGCCGGGGTAAAAAAGCTTGTCTTTTCCTCGACCTGCGCCACCTACGGAATTCCAGAACAAATTCCGATCGCCGAAGAACAACCTCAAAACCCCATCAATCCTTACGGCATCAGCAAGTTAATGGTTGAACAAATCTTAGCGGACTTTGAGACGGCGTTTGGCTTGAAATCCGTCATTTTCCGCTACTTCAATGCAGCGGGGGCCGATCCCGAGGGTTTGTTAGGAGAAGATCATACTCCAGAAACTCATTTGTTACCGCTGGTGTTGCTGACAGCCCTCGGTCGGCGCGACTCAATTTCCGTCTTCGGCACAGATTATTCTACACCTGACGGCACCTGTATTCGAGATTACATTCATGTCGCCGACATTGCCCAGGCACACATTCTCGGCCTGGAACATCTTCTGCAACGAGGCCGCAGCGAAGTCTTTAATCTCAGCAGCAATGACGGCTTTTCCGTCTGGCAGATCATTGAAGCCGCCAGAGCCATCTCCGGTCAATTGATTAAGGCAATCCCCTGTGCTCGCCGTCCCGGAGATCCGCCGATTTTAGTGGGTAACAGCACCAAGGTCAGAAGCTCTTTAGGATGGCAACCCCAGTACCCTGACATCAGAGAAATGATGCTTCACGCCTGGAAATGGCACCAGAAACGTCACGGGCCTGTAGAAGTGGCAGCGACCACTCATTCCAATTAACAAAAGATGTCAGTAGTTCTTCCTAGAGAAATAGAGAATCTCCTGCACCTGACAAGTTTTTCACCTTTCGCTTCTAAATTAGCCCTGAAGCACAGGCAGATTGAGTTAGCAAAACAACGATGAAATACTACGTTTCTCCGAACGGCAGCGATCAAAATCCCGGCACGGTCGAACAGCCGTTCAGGACGGTTCAGCAAGCCATTAACAGAACTGCTGGTGACGGTCGGACAATTTTTCTCAGGGGCGGTAACTACGACATTAGTCAAGGCACCTATCAAACTGAAAAAGGGTCTTCCGGAATTCATATCGAGGGGGGCTGGAACGACGGCACCGCTGATTCTCCACTGGTGATCCGCTCTTACCCCGGAGAACGAGCGGTTTTAGACGGCAGCAATGTCGCACCCGGTATCACCGGAATCTTCATAAAAGACGCTCAGAACGTAGAAATAAAAGATATAGAGCTACATTCGCTCCGTTCCAACGGAATTTTAGCGATTAAAGGACAAAATCTTAACTTCTCTGGAAACCGCATTCATCACAATCAGAGGGGTGGTATTGTTGTCCAGGGGTACGGAGGAGAAGGGCAGATTGATACGTCTCACCGCAGTCAGAACATTCGCCTGGAAGGAAACCGCGTTTACCGTAACTATCTAGCCAACAGCAATCCTGGCCCGGGAAATAACTGGGGGATGGGGATCAACGTCGAAAATACTGACAACGTTCTGATTGTTAACAATACGGTCTATGAAAATTATGGAGAGGGCATTGGTCTTGGCTTTGTTCAGAATGGTACCGTCAGTGAAAATACTGTCCATGACAACTTCAGCGTTGAAGTTCATCTCTATAACACAACCGATTCCACCGTTAAGCGCAACCTGATCTACAACACCGGAAACCAGGAGTTCTTTCGGGATGGTAGACCGGCTAACGGCATTGAAATGGCGAACGAACTCTTCGCCACCACAGGCAAACTCTCCCAATTACAGCTCAACAATAACACGGTTCGCAATAACGTCGTTGTCGGGAGTGGAGCCGGATTTTCCTATGGCACCTACGCTGGCATTCACAGTGGCGCTGACGAAAATAAGCAGGGACTCAAAAACACGAAGATTGCCAACAACACTTTTTACGATCCCCGGATATTTCTTCACATTGACGAAGACCCGAATACGGAAAATGTGACTATTACTAACAATATTTTTTCACGACCCGAGCGCTTTGAGTGGCTCACCAATATTGACAGTACTGCCGGGCTGTCGTTCTCTGAGAATCTTTGGCACGGCGGCACTCGCTTCGGCGGAGACGCTGGGGCTACTGGGGTTGCTAGCCCCGACGACCTGCGCGCTGACCCCATGCTCGCCAATCCTGGTGGCTTTAACACAGAAGACTACCAGTTGCTCGCTCGTTCCCCGGCAACCCGCGTCGATTATGATGTTCTAGCAGCAGAAGCAGAAGCAGTGCCGACCCCTTCCAGTATTCTAGGATGGGGATTAGGATTAGTAATGTTGGTTCGCGTCATCAGAAGAAAGCGGAGGTCATAGCCTCAGCAGTTTGCGAGTTGCTCTCGTTCTCTAGGTAACGCGACCCACAAAAAACCAAGCCCATTTATTCTCGCTCAGGCCAAAAAATGTTTGCTAACAGAACAGCACTGATAGGGTTTGTCGCCGTTACTCTTCTCTCTTTAATCGGGGTGTTTTTGGTCGGTAATAGCGATACTCTCATCGATAGACTAAATCTAAACGCCAGTTCTTCCCCAGCCGACTCGCCGTCTCGACCAAACACGCCTAGACCGAGCTACTATACGTTGAAGAAGCAGCAGTATGAAGGACTGCCCGATGCTGAAAACGAAATTATTTTTTTAGGAGATAGTTTAACCGATCAGGGAGAATGGGCAGAAATTTTGGACAGTCCTCACGGAAAAATTATCAATCGGGGCATTGCTGGAGATACAACGACAGGAATTCTCAAACGGCTTGATGAAGTGGTCAGCTCTCAACCAGCTAAAATCTTTTTGCTTGTCGGAATTAACGATCTTTTAGGAGAACGAGAAGTCTCTGAAATTTTAGCTAGCTATCAAGAAATATTGCAAACGATTCAGGAAAAAAGTCCTCAGACTCAGCTATTTATTCAAAGTGTGCTCCCTGTTAATTACAAAGATTTTGCCGTTGATATTAGTAACGAAGACATCAATACTCTTAACCAAGGTTTACAGCAGCTCGCTGATCGTTTTTCCGCTTCGTATATCGATTTGCACAGCGTTTTAGCTAATCATGAGAATCAGTTAGATTCTCAATACACTTTAGATGGCGTTCATCTCACTGGTGAAGCTTATCTTCGCTGGCAAGAGGTCGTTAAGCCATATTTATAAAATCAGCCAAAGGAGCAATTAACATTACATCCGCTTGCTTAGACTCAATCATAGGAGAGGAGCATTTGAGTTAGTGGTTAGTTGTTACCACAAAGACGACTTCCTCCTAACTACTAACTACCAATTCTAGGTCAAGCAATATTATGACTGTTTAAACAGAATTGGGATTAACTTAAAAAAGTAAAAAACTTGATAATTTGCTACAGTTTCTGTCCGAGGAACTAAACAGCCGCAAATTAGATCTACCTTACGAATAATGTGATGTTTCTAAAATTGTTTTTAGTATTTGTGTAGTATCGACTACAGCAAACTAAAATATTTCTATCGATCTCTCTACGATCGAGCAACGATTATGATGAATCACAAATTAGCAAGCACTCTACTGTCTCTTTCTCTGTTTGTCGGCGTTGGGTATCCGGCGATCGCTCAAACCGACGGCACTATCGTCGATGACCAAACCACCAACGACAGCATCAACCAAACGACTCCAGAATCCCAAGAGGACACAACCGGTGTTGGTGAGGGTGAAGCGACCGACATGGAAATGAACGAGATGGAATCTGGCACTGATAGCACCGTCATTGATGACCAAACCACCAACGACGGGATCAACCAAACCTCTCCGGCTTCCCAGGGAGTCACTCCAGAAGTAGGCGGCGCATCCTCTACCGACTCGACCGACATGGACATGGATAGCGGTGCTATGGATGACGATAGTGACTTTTCTACGACTCAAGAATCCGAACCAGTCCGCGGACTTTGGTAATCACACTACTCTCATCAGAAAAATCAGGACATAATAGTTGAGGGATGGGTAACGGCTCCATTAGTGACTCTCTGCTAGTGGCTAGTTACCCGTTTGCTGTCTCTAGATGAATTCTGTTGAGGTGCTTATGGGTACTCGCCTCTCATTCCGCTTGCTCAATGCCTTGATCTGGGGTGGGTATTTTGTAGCCCCGTTGGCGATGTGGGCATCTCCAGTCAGCGCTCAAGCGGTCCTGGCTACAGGCTGGAATCAGCTCGAACTACCGTCGCTGGGAGATCCGGCTCAATATCTTCCTGTTCCGCAGGCAGAAATCCGTCTGGTGATTCGGCTCAGTGATCGCCGCGTCTACCTCTACAGTGACGAAGAACTCACAGCCAGCTATCCGATTGCCGTTGGCAAACGAGGATGGGAAACTCCGACAGGAGTGTTTGCCGTGCGCCAGAAGCTAAAAAACCCGGCTTGGGAGCATCCCTGGACAGGCGAAATTGTTCCGCCAGGACCGAACAATCCTCTGGGCGCTGGCTGGGTTGGCTTTTGGACAGATGGCGTGAATTCAATCGGCTTTCACGGTACGCCCGATGAATCCTTGATTGGTCAAGCCGTCTCCCACGGCTGCGTGAGAATGCGGAATGCCGATGTGTTGGCTCTCTACGAACAGGTTGAGGTTGGAACTCTGGTAGTGGTAGAACAATAAGCAGTGACCAGGAGCCAATGACCGCGATCGCCGAATCTTGATTGGTGATGGAGTTTGAGCTACCTCAAGACGTGGAAGGGGCGGCGGTTTTCACGTCTCTAGATAGTTCTGTAGAAAGAGGCAGCAAGACTAAGGCATAACGAATAATTGCAGTATTGTACCCAGAGGTATCTATGCCTTCGCCAAACAAAAAAATTAGTCCCGACGTTGCTCAAAGCACAGCACAACTCGCGCAGAAACATGCAGACACCGTAGAGAGACACGGAAAAGAGATTGCAAAAGCTGGGCGTTCGGTAGCTAAAACAGCAGATCGGGAGGCAGGAAGATTAATCGAGGAACGGGGAAAAGTCATTCAGGGTTATGCTCAGGAACTGCGAAAGCATGCCCAGGATTCAGAGCAGGAACACAACGAATCCTCCCATCAGTCGCACGAGCAAGCGGTCGCAGAACACGTGAGAGCTGTTTGGGAGCACGTTGAAGCCACCAATGAATACTATCAAGTTCTGCGAAAGCAGTTAGCAAAATCAAAACAGATCGTGGAGTGTAATCGGAAGTATTTGAACGATCAGCACTCATAAATGCGTCAGAGGCAATTGTCGCGAACGCGACGGGGAAAGGGAAATTTGTCCCTCCGGGACGGGGAAAAGAACACAGGACTAAGGAATCGGCTAAGTACTTCCCCCTTTCCCCCTTCCCCTTTACCCGTTGCGCAGCAACTGCGCCAACGGCGCTTGCCCCATTGCGCAGCGAAAGTTGCTTTGTGAGTAGAATTGAAGTAAAAGATTGGGGCAGCGGCTCAGTGAATAACGTTAATGCGGGAAAAACACTTAAAGGGAGCGATGATGCGCTCAAACAAAATAAAAGCGAGTCGTCTGTTAACAGAGTCTTTGAGGTTGTGGCGATCGCCGCCTCTGTTGGAGGACTGAATGCGATTAGCCGAATTCTTTCAGATTTGCCCGCAAATTTTACCGCCTCTATCTTAATAGTACAGCATCTTGACCCCAAGCACCGCTCCCTAATGGCAGAAATTCTGCGGCGAAAAACTGATTTAGTCGTGAAGCAGGCCGAGGTTGGCGATCGCCTCAAGCCAGGAGTAGTCTATATTGCACCTCCTAATTATCATCTCCAGGTCGATTCTGGTGGCGTTCTTTCCCTCAGCCAGACCAAACTCATGAATTTTGTGCGTCCTTCGGCGGACATTTTATTCAACTCCGTCGCCGTCAGCTATGGCAGTCGCGCGATTGCTGTTGTGCTCACCGGAGCCGGAAAGGATGGCGGAGCCGGAATTCAAAAAATTCACGAACTAGGCGGTATTGCGATCGCCCAAGATGAAGGAACGGCTGAATGCTTCAGTATGCCGAGTGCTGCCATTAAAACAGGCGCAATCAATTTTGTCTTACCGCTGAACCATATTGCTCTCAAGCTAATTTCTTTGGTAATGTCTAATAACGATTCGAGTCCCATTGGATAAGCGCTGTCGGCGCAGTTGCTGCGCAACGGGGAAATAGTTGCTGCGCAACGGGGAAAGGGGAAGGGGGAAAGGGGGGGGTACTCAGCCGATTCCTTAGTCCTGTGTTCTTTCCCGTCGCGAACGCGACAATTTCCCCTTTTCCCTTTTCCCGTCGAGAACGCGACAATTTCCCCCTTCCCCTTTACCCGTCCCGTTCGACGAATGAATACTAACGAAGAAGATCAAGTTTTTGAATCGCTTCTAGAGTTTTTGAGAGAAAAAAGAGGTTTTGATTTTACGGGCTACAAGCGCTCTAGCATCAAGCGCCGGATTACTCGGCAAATGCAGCGCCAGCAAATTGATAGTTTTGGCGACTACCTCGATTATTTACAGGTTCGTCCCGATGAATTCTTGCCGTTGTTTAACACGATTTTGATCAATGTCACCAGTTTTTTTCGAGATGCCGAAGCTTGGACCTATTTACAAACTCACGTGTTGCCGAATCTGCTCCGCGAGCGACGAGATACCCAGCCGATTCGCATTTGGAGTGCTGGATGTGCCTCGGGGGAAGAAGCCTATACGCTAGCGATCCTCTTCTCTGAGGAGCTTGGAATTGAAGACTGTCGCCAGCGGGTCAAGATTTATGCAACGGATGTAGACGAAGAAGCGTTGAGTGAAGCTCGTCACGCTAGCTACAGTACTGAAGCACTAGAAACGATTTCTCCCGAGCTGCAAGAGCGCTATTTTGAACGCCAGGGGGAACGCTGGGCGTTCCGCGCCGATCTGCGGCGCAGCGTCATTTTTGGTCGTCACGATCTTGTCCAAGATGCCCCCATTTCTCGCCTCGATCTGTTGGTTTGCCGCAATACGCTGATGTACTTTAACGCAGAGACCCAAGGGCGCATCCTCAACCGTTTTCACTTTGCCCTTAACGATACCGGCTTTTTGTTTTTAGGCAAAGCAGAAATGCTGCTCACTCACTCAGATCTGTTTACGCCCATTAATCTTCAGCACCGAATTTTTAGAACAGTGCCAACAGATAATGAACGCAGACGGATAGCTTCACTAACCAGAAATGCTCTCAGCCAGCGTCAGGAGCGCGAGGAGCGCCTGCGGGAACTGGCGTTTAATGCGGTTTCGCTAGCTCAGCTCGTTGTTGACGTTAACGGAACCCTGATTCTGGTTAATGAAGTTGCCCAATCGACCTTCAACATCTCACCCCAGGCTCTCAATCAACCGATCCGCGATTTAGAAATTTCCTATCGACCGTTAGACTTGCGCTCGAAATGCGACCAGATTCTGAGCGATCGCCAGCCAATTCGAGTCCAGAACGTGGTCCGTTACCTGCCGGATGGCAAACTTCAGTATCTCGATGTTCAGTTTACTCCTCTTCAGGAAGAGTCGGGGGTGCTGCTGGGCATCAGCATTACCTTTGTCGACGTCAGCCGCTATCACGACCTTAATGAAGAACTCCAGCAGGCTAACCAAGAGCTAGAAACGGCTAACGAGGAACTCCAGTCTAGTAACGAAGAACTGGAGACGACCAACGAGGAACTTCAGTCTACCAATGAAGAACTAGAGACGACCAACGAGGAACTCCAGTCTACCAATGAAGAACTGGAAACCATGAACGAAGAACTCCAGTCTACCAACGAAGAACTGCAAACGATCAACGACGAACTTCGCCAGCGCACCACCGAACTGAATCAGACCAACGCTTTCTTAAATTCGATTCTGACAAGCCTTCAGGCTGGAGTCGTTGTGGTTAATCGCCAGTTTAATATTTTGAGCTGGAATGTTGAAGCGGAAAACCTCTGGGGACTGCGTACAGATGAAGTCCGGGGACAATCTTTTTTAGGATTAGATATTGGCTTACCGGTTCAGCAGCTCCGCGATCCCATCCGTCTCTGTCTTGACGGAAGGGAGGCCCGACAAGTCATTGAGCTAGAAGCCATCAATCGCCGCGGTCAAACAATTCAGTGCCGCGTTACCATCACTCCGCTGATCGATCAGCTTCAAGAGCATATCGGCGTCATTTTAATGATGGAAAGCGTGTAGCGCTTCTAGGCGCGGGCGGTTGCTGCGCAATGGGGAAATAGTTGCTGCGCAACGGGGAAGGGGGAAGGGGTAAAGGGGGGTTACTCAGCCGATTCCTTAGTTCTGTGTTCTTTCCCCGTCGCGAACGCGACAATTTTCCCTTTCCCCTGTCCCCGTCCCTCCGGGACATTTTTCCCCTCGCTTAAAAGGACAATATTGTACTCAGAATCGTAAGCAATTTTGCCCTGTTGCTTGAGTTTGCCGATCAGGCGGCTGATGGTGACTCGGGTGGTGCAGCAGGCATCGGCGAGGTCTTGATGAGTGAGGCGGATGCTGAGCCGGATTCCTTGGGGGTGGGGTTGACCAAAGTGCTCTTTGAGCCACTGCAAGAGGTAATCAAGCCGCTCTTGGACGTGTCGCTTACCGGAAATTGCTAGCAGGATTTCTGTTTGCTGTAGCCGCTGAATGAGCTGTGGCATAAAGTCTGGCAGCAGCGATCGCCGCTCAATCTCTAATTGAGACAGAGGTATCAGCTCCACGGTTTCTGAAAGCGCTGTCGCTTGGTAGATGGGCAAAGCCGTTAAAGCAGCACCGAAGGGCATATTAGGACCAACTAAGCCCAACAGCACCTCCTCTCCCGTTTCGCTGGTGGTGCTCAGCTTAACGATGCCTGCACGAACAACCCAAAGCAACTCTGGCGACTGTAAACTAACGATTTCTCCTTGCCTGTAGGACTGGGTGTTTCGGTGAGGATAGGCAAAATTTTTACTGCGCTGGGAGGAGCTTAAACAGGTAAAGCTCCAGCGAATTGTCGAGTCTTGCCCCCGAACGGGAACAGCCCGCAGCAGCACGACAATAGGACGACAGTGGCGAGGCTGGATCTCAACCGTCCACCGCTGGATCTGTTGACTCTCGCAGAGTTTTTGCATCATGAAGGGAAAGAGGCGACGCTCGCGAGGCGTAAAAAAAGTTTCTACTGGTTTATTTAATAAAAAACGCGGCTCAATGTTCAACAGATAGCCAACTGCCGAACTTGCTTGCTGAATAACGCCTTGCTCATTGGTAACGAGAATACTATGTGACTGCTCGTTAACCTCATTGCCTAGGAGGTAACGTTCGCGGTTCAACTGGCTCTGTAACGTTTTTAACTGCTGAGACTGAGCCAGAATTTCTTCAGAGGCCACCAGTAGTTTTTCGGAAGCCTGACCAAGTTCTTTGTAAACATTGGCGAGCAGATGCTGCACATTTGGATTAGTAGTGACGAGCGTTTCTTTAAAGAGCTTTTCTAGTCTGCTTTGAAACTCGTCTAGATCTTGTACCAACTCAGGTTTCACTCTCTACCTCCAGTTGAAGCGTCATCGGGACGGGACTTTGAGACGGGAAAATAGTTGCTCCGCAACGGGAAAAGGGGAAAGCGCCGTTGGCGCGGGAAAAGGGGAAAGGGTAAGGGGGAAAGGGACTTAACAGTTATCAGTTATCAGTTCAATGAACTAACTAGACTGGTCACTGTTTTCCCTTTCACTTTAAATCTTACACGTCGTTTAAGCTGTTACACCAGATACAGGCAAACTTAACAGTTCAATCTGTCGGTTGATTCTAGAAATTACTTAACTGCTTTGATATAATAAACGCAGGCCTCTATTTTTGTACTCAAAAGTTTAAAAATAAGTAGGAAGACGAAATAAAGTGTAAAACCTAAGAAAGCAAAGAGAAGCAGGAAAAGCTAAGAGCTAATCTGCTTTGATTTTCAGTTTAATTCTACCCGCCTACTCAAGACCCTTTATTTAGATATATTTGCTACTGCGTGTTATCTATCTTGATATCTATGTTAGCTACAGCTAAAAAAAATCGCGGAACGTGCTTTGAATAGGATTCAAAGCACGTTACTCCCTTGTTTAGCTTGTTGCTGTGCATCAGCTCCTCATGCAAACATACTTTTGCCAGCAAGAAAACAGCAAAAATAGCAGTCAAGTTGTAGAAAATGGTAGTAAGCTCAACCTAGCTTTTTTCTCATCTTTGCGATTTAATCTGCCTCCGTCTGTCAAGTCTGTAACACCAATCGAGCGCGTAGCAATCTTGTCTCCAGCTCCACCTTCTTCAAATTTTTACATCAGCAAATTATGATAGCTCCTCGCAACAGATTACTAGCCGCACTCCCTCCAAGTGAGTATCAGCGTCTTAATATTCACTTAAAGCCCGTCTCGCTCAAACGAGGACAAATTCTCTATCACGTGGAAGAGGAAATCACGACGGTTTATTTTCCCGAACAAGCCCTTGTCTCCCTCGTTCTGATTACTCAGAATGGCAATACGTGTGATGCGGGAATTATTGGCAGTGAAGGCATGGTCGGTTTGCCTGTTATTTTTGGTAGTCGCTACGGCGAGGCGAACGCAACGCTCCAGTTTTCTGGGACCGCTCAACAGTTATCGGTAGAGGTGTTAAGGTCTGCACTCAAGCGCAGAGAAGTTCTTCAGCAAAAGCTACTGGAATTTGCGCAAATTCTTCAGCTCCAAATGATGCAAACCATTATGTACAACACTCTTAGACCCGTTGAAACACGACTAGCTCGCTGGCTCTTGTTAGCTCAAAGCAGTATGCAGCGAGATGAGCTGCCGTTTACTCAGGAGCTGCTTTCAGAGATGCTCGGGGTCCGCCGCGCTACGATTTCAGAAATTGCGTCAGCTTGGGGTCGTCAAGGCATTATTGCCTACCACCGGGGAAAAATTCTGATCAAAAAGCAACAAGTATTGGTAGAAAAAGCGGGCGAGGACTGTCGCAATTACCAAACGAAGGTAGAGCAGTATCTCGAAAAACTGGCCTTACATTACTACATCGCCTGAATATGTACTCTACCGAGCCGACAAATCAATTCGCATCGGTAACAATGCCAAGCGACACCCGCGACCTCTCAAAGCGCTCTACTGCAAACACTCCTTTATGACTGACGTATTTCATCAACAACTTGAAACAGTGCGTCAGCGATTAGCAGAAATAGAGCAATCTGTTTATGAGGCTCTTCGCATAACTCAGGGAACAGAAGCTTCCCACCAAGTGCAGTCTAAGGCTGCTTCGGTAGAAAATTCGCAGAGAATTGCCAGTACTCTACCATCGCTCTTGTTGCAAACGCTATCCGTGCTTTCTAGTAGTTTAGAAGAGCTACAAACAGCAGCAGAAGAACTATCGTACCGGAATGAAGAGTGGCTCGCAATTTGTCAAGCGGCAGGAACCTCGCCGCAGCTTCAGTTCGCTCCTGATGCTCTCATTGTGACTAACAAAAGCGGCATCATTTTGAAAGCGAATGGTGCCGCAGCGGCTTTGCTTAATATTCGCCAGGATTTCTTGATTGGCAAACCGTTGATCCTCTATTTTGCTGCCGCAGAGCGCCCACAAATCAGAGCCTTACTCAATCAGCTCGCTCAGTCATCCCCAGAAAACCTCAGCCTGGATGAGCGTCTTCAAGACTGGGAAACGCGGCTCCAGCCTCGCCAGGAAAACCTGGTGACGGTGGTGATCGCTGTGTCTCGGATTTGCCGTTTTCAAGAGGTGGTGGGGATGCGCTGGCGATTCCGGGATATTACGCAAAAAAAGCAGCTTGAAGCCGAGCTACTCCACCAAGCTCTTTACGATAGCCTGACAACTTTACCCAATCGCACTCTGCTATTTAACCGCTTGAGCCATGCCCTCCAGTTATTTAAGCGGTATCCAGAGCGGCTATTTGCGGTTTTGTTTATCGATGTCAACGACTTTAAGCAAATTAACGACAGCTTTGGTCATCTCATCGGCGATGAAATCTTGGTAAAAACCGCCGCTCGCCTAACGCAATGTGTCAGAGTAGCGGATACGGCGGCTCGCCTAGGCGGGGATGAGTTTGTGATTTTGCTCGAGGAGATCGGCAGCTACCAAGACGCGGAGCACTGTGCCAATCGTATCCTCCAGGCGTCGAAGGTGCCGATGACCGTTGACGAGCGGCAGTTTGTGGTCTGCCTCAGCATCGGCATTGCGCTTTCTAGTCCCGCTCACCAACATCCTCAAGACATTCTGCAAGAGGCCGATGCAGCTATGTATCAAGCGAAACAAGAGCGGGCTGATTACAAAATTTTTGTGACGTGATTCGTCATCTTAAATGAGCTAAGCTAATTGCTAGTTGCTAACATCCCCGACATTCATGGCGAGGAATCATCGGCACTGCTACATCAGTTATGAACATTGCTAATTTTGAAAATCGGTTTTCATCGGTCCAGCAGCACTTACAGCTCATTGAGCAGCAAACGAAAGGCACGGCGCCGTCACTGTTGCCGCCGGCGATCGCTGCTTTATCCATCGCCATTGAGGAACTGCACGTAGCGGTGGAGGAAATCTACACGCAGAACCAGGAACTGATCGCAACTCGTCACGCATTAGAAACAGAACGCCAGCGCTACCTAGAGCTATTTGAAGAAGCGCCTGACGGCTATTTAGAGACAGACAGCCGAGGCACTATTCAAAGTGCTAATCGGGCCGCAGCGACCCTGCTAGGCGTTCCGCAGCAGTATCTGCTCGGTAAGCCTCTCAGCATTTTTGTCGCCGACTCAGACAGCGATCTGTTTCGCCTTCAGATCGTCGCCCTCGGACGGCAACAAAAAATTGTGGGCTGGGAAGTCAACCTCCAGCCCCGGGACGCGGCTTCTATTCCTGTCGAGATTTCTGTGTCTACCCAGACCCATCGGCAACAGCGATGGTGCTGGATTATGCGAGATTTGACCCAGCGCAAGCAAACAGAAGCAACTCTCAGGCAGCTAGAAGCACAAACAAAGCTAGGCGAGTTTAAGACCAATTTGCTCAACAGTATTTCCCATGAGTTTCGCACCCCGTTGAACATTCTCTCCATGTCGGCGAGTACCATCGAGCGGCTCTTTTCCTTTCTCAATGAAGACCAGAAACAGACTGTTTTTCGCAGGATGCACTTAGCCATTCAACACATGGTTCAACGCCTCGAAGAAGTGGAGTTTTTCCATGAAGGCGATCGCCTCGACTACACATCCGCTGCGATTGTTGAGCTAGAGCCGTTTTGTCAGCACCTAACTGCCGAGCTACAGGAACTGTTTGGCCTGTCTCATCCCGTCGATCTTCAGGGGGAACGCTGCCGCCCCGTTTATTTAAACGCTAAGCTGCTTCAGCAAATTTTGAGTCCTCTACTTACTAACTCGATGTGGTATTCCCCAGAGGAAAGTTTGATCCGCATCAACATCGTCTATGAGGCTAGCAGCGTCACCCTGCAAATTCAGGACTGCGGTCTCGGCATTCCTCCAGAAGACCAGCCTCACATCTTCGAGCCATTCTATCGCGGTAGTAATGCTCACCAAGCGCTGATCCTCTCTGGCACCGGGTTAGGCTTAGCCATTGTCAAAAAGTCAGTTGACTATAGCAATGGAGAGATTAGCTTTACCAGCGAAGTCAACTGTGGCTCGACGTTTACCGTTACGCTGCCGCTACAGCAACTAACAGCAGCATTGAATTAAATCGGTGTTCCGGCCAAAGCGCACAAAACACCGATTTATCCTTGGTGGCAATCACTGATAAATAACGCGCTAGCGTAGGTTTACTTATCTTCCTCCACGTACATTTCCGGCTCAACAGGGAAGTTATCAAGTCGCCCTGACTCTTCAACTCGGTAGCCGTCTGTCGTTGTCATTCCGGTGCCCTCTTCCTGTTTGTCTACCGCTTGGACTTCTGCAACGTTCTTTTGAACATCTACATTAGAGGGAATTTTTTCATCAGGGGGATTAACAGCGGTGGTTTGGGCCATCTGCACGGCTGTTTGGTCGCCCGGTGCGCCTTTTCCGGCTTCGGCTTCTCGAATTCTTTGTTCTGGCTTAATTTCTTGCAGGTCTTTTTTAATTTCTTTTTTAGATTCTTCGCTCATGTTTAATTAACCACTGTATTAACTGTAAACCTTGGCGACTGCCTTACTAGGAAGCGATCGCCACACAGCTTACCAATATAGTTTTTACCGTAGAGCAGTCTCTGTCTCATTAAATCTGTCGGTAGCATTAATTTATTGTTAAGCGATGTTAAATTTATTGTTATTTTTCAGAGATTTAGTGAGCTAACTTCTGCGTTGATTTCCTGGGGCAATGGGCAAAGAGAAGCGGAAGGTGCTGCCTTGCCCGAGTTCACTCTCTACCTCAATGTGTCCGCCCTGAAGCTCAACGAGGCGGCGGGCGATCGCTAGCCCAATTCCGGTTCCGCCGGAGTGCCGAGCCCGAGAGCGATCGGCTCGCCAAAAGCGCTCAAATACGTGCGGTAAATCTTCGGCAGCAATTCCGGTCCCCGTATCGCTGACGGCAATCCACCCATAGCCATCTTGCTTCCAGGCCTTAACGGTAATCGCGCCGCGTTCAGTGTAGCGAACGGCATTACCGAGCAAGTTAACCAGAATCTGTTCGGTGCGGTCAACATCAGCAAGGAGCAAGGGTAAACTAGGCGGACAGTCTAGCTGAAAAACTGGTCCTTCTTCTAAAACCTGATCGGAAAACCGAGCCACCAGAGACTGTAATAAAGAGCAGACATTAACGGCTTCCAGTTTAATGGACAAGTACCCCGCCTCTGCTTTAGAAAGCTCCTGTAAATCCTTGGTTAGGCGCTCTAATCTTCGCGTTTCTTGCACGAGACGCTGATATAGCTCGGGCGAAGGAGCCATCGAGCCATCCGCCATTTCCTCCAAATAGCCGCGCACGATCGTTAACGGCGTACGGAGTTCGTGGGTTAAATCGCTAATCAACTCCCGCCGTCGCTGTTCGACATCCTCTAAACTACTTGCCATGCGGTTGAAGCTAACGCCAAGCTGATCTAGCTCCGGAATTTCGCTTTCTGGTACTCGCTCCCGCAGATCCCCAGCAGCCAGCTTGCGGGTAATTTGCTCCATCTGCTCCAAAGGCTGAACGATTCGCGCTGAGGCCCAGTAGCTTAATCCTCCAGCAGTCGTTGCCCCCACAATCATTGACCAGAAAGCGGTTCGATTCCACGCTGTTTCAAACCCCTTAATTAAGTAGGTGCGACCAGAACGAATGGTAAAAATGCCTCTTCTTTCCAACTGTTGAAGACGCAGGACAAACTGAGGACGAGAAGACACCTTAGCAATCAGCACAAAACTGCCCAACGCCACCACCATTACCAGCAGGTGAGAAAGAAACAGGCGCTTTCCTAAACTCAATTTGGCCATACTTACCCTCTGTCATCATGCTCATTCTAGAATATGTCCCTTCGGGACGGGGAAGGGGAAAAACGTCGCTTAGCGACGGGAAAGAACACAGAACTAAGGAATAGGCCACATCCTCCCTTTCCCCTTTCCCCCTTCCCCTTTTCCCGTTGCGGAGCAACTTTTCCCGCGCCACCGGCGCTATTCCTTTTCCCGCGCCTGCGGCGCTTCAAAGTAAAGGTGTTGCAACTGCTCTAGAGAAATATCCTTGTCTGATGGCTCTTTAAAGTATTCGGGAATGGAAAGTAAATTCTCTGCTCGACGCGAGCTCGGTTCGGCTACAATCTGCTTGATAATCTCTAAATAGTTCTTGGCCGTTGCTTCCCAGGTATAGTAGGTAAGCACGTGCTGTTGAGCATTGTTTAATAATTCTTCCCAGCGCTGCGGATTGCTGACTAATTCTTCGAGTCCTCGCGCCATGTCGGTCGGTTCGGCTGGATCGACTAGAATCGCATAGTCCTTTTCGCCCTCGCGGAGATCGTCAGCGAGGCCGCTATTCTGAGTCACGATGACTGGCAAACCTGCGACAACAGCTTCTAGAGGAGCTAAACCAAACGGCTCAAAGTGAGAGGTTAGGGCAAATACCGAACGACGCTTTGCTAAAAACCGATACGTAGCGGCCAAGGCTGCCTGACTGGGAATGCTAAAGGCGCTAATTTTGCCCCATAAATTCTGGTCTTGAACCATTTCGCGGATGGGAGCCAGCACTTTTTCGGTGGCTTCATCGTCGGCTTGTTCGCGGAATGGGTTATCTAAAGCACTGGTGATGAGGACAAAATTGGCTTGCTCTTGAAGAGATTCGCTCTTAGCAAAAGCTTCAACTAAACCAGCAACGTTTTTCTTAGGCGCTAAACGGCTTGACGCAACGATCGCTGGCAACTCTCTTCTCGATTCGTCGATATCTCGCACGAGTTTTTCTTGGACAAGCTTGTGAATGTCTGCTTCATCGGAGGCCCGAACGTCAGCGCCAAAGATTTTCGGATTGACTCCCGGAGGAATAATCGAAAAGCGAGTGTCGTTGCTCGGCTCCACGGCTCCTTGGTAGGCACGATGCCCATACTGTTCAAAGCGTTCCTGCTGCGTACTGGTAATGTTGACGGCTGAGCGATTCATGCTCAAGCGTTCTGCAATAATTCGGTAGCGAAAAGAATAGTAGTCGTCTAGCTCCTTAATATTTTCCGGCGTGACCTCGAGCTTGTCCATTTTCTGAGCACCGAGGGAGTGAGCGGTAAAGGTAAATGGAATCCCGGTTTGCTCTTCAATCAACACCCCGGCCAGTCCGCCATCGCTGTAGTGAGTGGTAAACGCATCTGGCAGCGTTCCTTCTTCTCGATAAAATTTCAGAATGCTCGGAACCCAATCCCTGACGAGGTGCGGCCACAGCAATTCTTTCCGGACAAAGGCTTCGGGTCCGGCGGGTAAGCGCAGAATGCGGAGATTTTCTACGCCGGGATACACATCTTTAAACTCGGAAAATTCCGGCCACTCGGGATCGACAATTCGGCGGGTAAGAATATCGACTCGATGACCTTCTTGAGCCATTGCGATCGCCACTTGCTTGACATAGACGAGTTGACCACCAAAGTCGGGATGTTTGGCGATGTGGCTGTTGTTCGGGTCGAAGTTGCCTTGGGGGTTGAGAAATCCAATGTGCATGGCGAAATGTTAGCTAGGAAGACCGTGTACGCCTAAACGGGAGAAAATGGGGAAGACAAAAGAGAACGGTCGCGATTGGTGCCCGTTTTCTTCAGACCGGAGTGACCTTCAAGGTTTTAAGAGTCTAAAACCTGAAATAGTGCCCGCTGTCCGCCCTTCCGCAGAATTAGCTCCTCTGAGTTAGCTTACCTCTTAAGGGAAGCAGTTGCGGAGAAAGATTATTATCTGTAACGCGAATTTAGTCTTCAAATTTGTAGCCGACACCAACAACGGTCTTGATAAAGGTTGGATTAGCGGCATCTGGCTCAATTTTTTTACGCAACCGTCTAATATGGGTATCGACTACTCGCTCATCGCCAAAAAAGTCATCGCCCCACAGTTTTTCGATCAGTTGAGTCCGGCTCCAAACTCGACCCGGATAGCCAATGAAAGTAGCGAGGAGATTAAACTCCAGCCCCGTGAGGTCAAGGAGGTCTGGTGCTTCTGTCCCAAGCTGCCGAGCCGCGGTGTGCTGGTCTAGATCTAAAATGAAGTGCTGAGTGCGATGGACCTGCTGCTGTTGTCCGCCGTAGCGAAGGCTGCGTCGCAGCAAGGCTCTAACCCTCGCTACTAGCTCTCTAGGGCTGAACGGTTTAACTAAGTAATCGTCTGCACCAGTAGATAACCCAATCACGCGATCGATTTCCTCGCCTCTGGCTGTCAGCATTAGAATGTAGGGATCTTTGTGACTAGCCTGTTGACGAATGCGGGTACACACTTCTAGCCCGTCTAAACCCGGAAGCATCAAATCGAGAACTACTAAATCAGGCTGTTGCTGCTCAAAAAGCTTGAGTGCTGCTAAACCATCCGCCGCGGTTCGACAGGCAAAACCTTCTCGTTCTAACGTCTGTTGAATTAACTGAGCAATATTTGGCTCATCTTCGACGATGAGTATTTCCATGATGGCAGTGCAATTCCCAACCCGATCCAGCTTAACTCGATAGCGGTCTCTACAGCGGTGGTTTGTTCCTGCTTGGGAAGTGGGCGATCGCTGTTTAGTTCCATTTTTTCCATTAGATCTCTACATCCGCTCAAGTAGCCTAAAGTAGGAGTAACGCATTGGGTTTATGTTGATGACAGTTCTTCAGGCTCGTAAATTATCTTTAAGTGATGTTCATCGACTATTGAGTTTTCCACGAAAACCGGGTTCATTGACTTTCCCGTTGACCTTAGAACCTCTAAGTGAGTTGGAGCAACGGGAACTCAACCAAATCCGCAATGACTTTGAGCATTACGTTTTTGAAGGTAAAGTTTCAGAAGGACAGGTTAAGTTACTGACCGTTGCTCCCCTATTTCGTCTGGCAGGTTTCTATCAACATCCTATTAAAATTACTTTAGAAGAAAATATCGAGCGAATTGTCGTTGAAGATGAAGATACCCAAATTGAAGGACGGCTAGACATTTTAGCAGTGAATAAAACGAGACAAACAATTACGGATGTCCCTTTTTGGATAATAGTCATCGAATGCAAAAATAGTGGAGTAGAGGCATTAGTAGGACTCCCACAACTTCTTACCTATGCTTTTCAAAGCTTAAATCATCAAAAAACAATATGGGGCTTAGCAACCAACGGAATTCGTTACCAATTTGTGCGCATCTTTTCCGAAGCCTCCCCTGTCTATCAAATTATGCCTGCTTTTAGTCTCATTGAAGCTGAATCTTCAGCGAGTCTCTTGCAAGTGCTCAAAGCGATCGCCCTTGACGTTAAAAGTTGAAGCCCAGCCACAGTCAACAGTAGAATAGGAGGAAAATTAGCTCCTGTTTTCTCAGTAATGGATTCATCAAAACCACGCAGCAGCCTTTTTAGAAACTTACTGTTACTAACAGGAGGCAGTACTGCCTTAGCGATTGGTCTAGTTTTCCTCGGAGTGTGGCAAACTGGAAACCGTCTGTTTGCTGGAGTACACACTCTGTTTGCTCCACCCTCTGCTCCTCAAGTAGATATTTCCACTGTTATTGTGAATCAAATCCGCGGAGCGAGCGAACTAACGACGGCAGTGTTTACGATGGAAGCCGTCATTCCCACGTCCCAAGAACGGAAGCTTGGAGAGATTGTTGTGGCTGAAACTAAGCTACTCTACATTGCTCATGGAGAAGTCAGAGCCGGGGTGGATTTAAGTCAGCTCACGGCGGATGATGTTGCCGTTAGGGAAGATACGGTTCAGATTCAGCTACCGCCGCCTCAAATTCTCGACAGCAAAATAGACGTAGAGCGCTCCAAAGTTTACGATTACAACAAAGGATTGCTAGGACTCGGACCCGATGCAGCGACCCAGCTTCAAACCCTCGCTCAGCGACGGTCGTTACAAAAAGTTGTGGAAGCAGCCTGTAGCCAAGGAATTTTAGCCGAAGCCAACGAGCGGGCAGAACTCGCCGTGGCTCAACTCCTGAAAACGTCTGGACACGAAGCTATTGAGGTAGAAGTCTCATCTCCTGATGCCCAAGCGTGTACCCCAACGACGAACTAGAGCAGCCGCCCAGCTTCCTTGTCCCCATTAGGTGAGTTGGCAGCACGACACTTTTTGTTCATTTAGTGCTTCCATAGGAAGATTGTGATCAACGGATATCAGCAGGAGGAACCGATGCAGTTTACGTTTGCCTACACCCGACTTTTAGTAGAAGATTATCCCACTTGTTTGCAGTTCTACCGGGACGTACTCGGATTAACCGTCAAGTACGAAGACCCAGAAAACCAATATGCCGAATTAGAAACTGGAGATACTATCCTCACTCTCATTCAGCGCCACAAGGTCAAAGAGTACTTTGGCGAACAAACTGCCGTTGTCTTTGGTCAGCAAGACGATGGCATTGCTCTAAGTTTTCAAGTCCAAGATGTCGATCGAGCGCGTCAGTACTTAATGTCTAAAGGGGTAGAATTTCTCAACGAGCCTTGGAAATTCACCGAGTGGGGAATCGTCACCACTCTATTTCGCGATCCAGACGGCAATCTCGTTGAATTGTTGCAGTCCTCAACAGACATTTTACCTAAATGAGGGTTTAGCTGTTAGCGATTAGCTCTTAGCCTTACTCCTCAAAAGTTAAGCGTTTCTCCAGCAGAGTACCTCCTGATTGAGAGTAAGCTAATCTGACAGACTCTCTGTGTAGGAGCTGACTCAGATACTTTTTGCTTTCCTTTCCCCTTTGCCCCTTCCCCTTTCCCCGTCCCAAAGGGACATTTCCCCCGCGCCTCTAGCGCGCTTCCCCGTCCCAAAGGGACATCTTCATTGGCGGGAAACCTCCTGATAGATTACGGCTTTTCCCACTGGGGAGATGCTGCACGTAAAGATACATTAAGGATAGACCACACCGAATCCTCTTCTCCTTATATTTTATGTTTGAACATTTTACAGATAAAGCCATTAAATCTATTATGCTCGCTCAGGAAGAAGCGCGGCGCTCTGGTCATAACTTGGTAGGAACCGAGCACCTGCTCCTGGGCTTGCTGGGAGAGGGAACGTCTGTCGCTGCCGTAGCATTAAAAGATTTAGGAATCTCCCTGGCCAGTACGCGGAGTACTATAGAAAAATTAACTGGCAAAGGTCCGGGATATAGTCCAGCAAATCTGCCGTTTACGCCCAAAGTGAAGCGCATTTTTGAGCAATCTCTTCAAGAAGCTCGTCAGCTCGGACAAAATTATCTTGCTCCAGAACATCTTCTCTTGGCCCTGATTAAAGATAAAGAATCCGTTGCGACAAAAGTCTTGGTCGAGCAGGGCGTCGATCTAGCCCAGCTACGAACGCGCATCATCAAAAATTCTGGCGAGGCTGCTGCGATCGTTGGAGCCAAACAGAATTCTGGGTTTGGGTTTGAATCCGGTAGCCAACAGGCGAAATTGGCAGAATTCAGCACTAACCTCACTCAGCTAGCCGCTGAAGACAAGATTGACCCTATTATTGGGCGCGATCGCGAAGTCGAGCGAGCGATTCAGATTCTCAGTCGCCGGACTAAAAACAATCCCGTTTTAGTCGGAGAACCGGGAGTCGGTAAAACGGCGATCGCCGAAGGACTGGCGCAACGCATCGTTAGCGGCGACGTACCCGAACTGCTCCACGACAAGCAAGTTATTAGCCTCGATATGGGGGCGCTAGTTGCCGGAACGAAGTTTAGAGGCGAATTTGAAGAACGTCTCAAGACGATTGTTAACGAGGTCAAAGAGAAAGGCAACATTATTCTCGTCATCGATGAGATCCATACTCTCGTTGGTGCTGGTGCAATGGGCGGCAGCATGGATGCAGCCAATATGCTCAAGCCAGCTCTAGCGCGAGGAGAATTGCAGTGCTTAGGCACCACCACTCTGAACGAGTACCGCCAGTACATCGAGCGAGACGCTGCCCTAGAGCGCCGTTTCCAGCCAATTATGGTGGGCGAACCGACCGTCGCAGAAACCTTAGAAATTCTGCAAGGCTTAAGAAAGACCTACGAGGAGTTTCACAAAGTTAAGTTTGCCGACGGAGCGCTTAAAGCCGCTGCTGAGCTGAGCGATCGCTACATTTCCGACCGCTTTCTGCCCGACAAGGCGATCGACTTGATCGATGAAGCCGGTTCTCGCACCCATCTGCGCCACTCGATGCAGAAGCCAAATGATGAGTCAGACGCTCCGGTAATCAATCCTCAGTCTTTAGTTCCGGTCGTTGATGCCGAGGAAATTGCCCAGATTGTCGCCTCTTGGACTGGCGTACCCGTGACTAAGATGACTGAATCAGAGTCCGAGCTGCTGCTGCACCTCGAAGCCACTCTGCACGAACGGGTGGTTGGTCAAGACGAAGCAGTGAAAGCCGTTTCCCGCGCTCTGCGTCGCGCCCGCGTCGGGATGAAAGACCCGGATCGTCCGATTGCTAGCCTAGTGTTCTCTGGTCCGACTGGGGTCGGTAAGACCGAGCTAGCGAAAGCCCTCGCCACCTATCTGTTTGGGTCTGAGGACGCGATGATTCGACTCGATATGTCCGAATTTATGGAGCCGCATACGGTTTCTAAGCTGATCGGTTCTCCTCCGGGATACGTCGGCTACGACGAAGGCGGACAGTTGACCGAAGCCGTGCGTCGTCGCCCCTACTCGGTGCTGCTCTTTGACGAGATCGAAAAAGCGCATCCCGATGTCTTTAACCTGATGCTTCAGCTTCTCGATGACGGTCGCCTCACCGATGCTCAGGGTCGCACCGTAGACTTCAAGAATACCGTAGTCATCATGACCTCCAACATTGGTTCTAAGGTCATCGAAAAAGGCGGTAGCGGACTTGGATTTGAGTTTGCTGATCACGAAGAAGCCCAGTACAATCGCATCCGCGATCGCGTTCACGAAGAACTCAAAAATTACTTCCGTCCTGAGTTCCTCAACCGCCTTGACGAGATCATCGTCTTCCGTCAGTTGACCAAAGATGAGGTCAAGGACATTGCCGATATCCTCCTCCAAGAAATCTCTACTCGTCTCCACGCTGAGCGAGAGATGTCGTTGGAAGTTACCGAGTCGTTCAAAGAGCGCGTCGTCGAGCAAGGATACGATCCTAAATACGGGGCTCGACCCCTCCGCCGCGCCATCATGTCGATGCTAGAGGATAGCTTAGCGGAGGCAATTCTATCTGGTCAGGTCAAGGATGGAGACACGGTTGTTGTTGATGCCAACGAAAGCGGCGTTCAGGTAATGTCTGAGCAGGAAGCTTTGCAATTGCAGGCAGTTAGATAAGACCGATATACTTTTTTTGTTAATGCCTTTCTCTTCCAGGAGGAAGGCATTTTTGTTGCGTTCAGCAGCTATCCTCCGCCTCATTAGCTTCCAAGAGCTTTTGTAATGGCTCGATTAGGCTAGGAAGATTATTGTTGACCGTATCCCAAATGATTTCTGGCTCAACGCGTAAGTATTCATGAGCCACTACGTTTCGCATATCACCCATAAGCCGCCAAGGTATTTCAGGTGTCTTTGCCTGTACTTCTGCTGGGATACTAACGGCTGCTTCCCCAATAACGATAAAGTCATAAAGAACTGCTTTAACAAGAAGCATGTTGGCTGCAAATTCTGTAAAGGTTTTATCCTTCGTACATTCTTGAATACTATTAATGGCATCTAGAATATCCTTGACTCGCAATAACCAATTTCTAGAAGACACGAACAATATCCTTTAAAACAGGCTCTCGTAGATGAGTTTTTAGTGCTTTAATAGTGCCAAGATCGACGGAACAGCCAAGAACAGACTCTAGATAGTGCTGAACTTGAAAGAGACCGAATAGACCTATAGGTCGAGAAAACTCAACGAGGAAATCAACATCGCTGTTCGGTCCTGCCTGATTACGGGCAACAGACCCGAACAATGTTAGAGATTTAACGCCTAGGCCTTGTAGTTGCTCTTGGTGGAACCTGACTATCGATAGCACTTCCAATTTTTGCATCAGTATTGTGTTCAAGCGTCTACTCCAATTCTATTCGTGAGGAGTTTCAGGCAAGGGTGGCTGAAAAACAAAATTGATCGTGATGGGAATCTGGTTTTGAACCGTTTGTGTAGTTAGCACAGAGCGTTATATCAGTGTAACCATTCTCTCGCAAACGCATGATAAATTCCTCTCGTCCGAACCAATGTAGGGGAAGATGCTGTAGTTCTGTATCAATTAGCTTGCCGTCTTTCCATTTCTCGTAGCGAATAAAAGTATGTTCGATTTGTTCTATCCAGTCAATGTATGATGATGTTTGCATCAGAATTACTGCACCATCTAGGCATTTAACAGGCTCTCGCTGTTGAACAGTGTTCTCAGTTTTGAAAGATTCCACAGGCAATGCTAAATCGATAAATATTCGTCTATGGGGTTTTAGGTGTTGAGCAAATGCTTGTCAGGTGGCGATCGCAGCGCTGCGTTTCTTAGTCAGCACGAACAACGAGCTATTTTGAGAGAAAAGATGGGCTTGCCACCGCTATAGCTTGATGGTGTAAAGCATCGAGCTATTTTGTCCAGAAAACTGGACGGCTTAGCGTTGTTATCGGTTCCTCTGCTACCCGAACCCCGAATAGCATAAAGTCTGATGATGTAAATGAGCTAAGTAGTGTCGCAATCTAGTATTTTCGCCCTCAACTCTGGTCATGTAGGTTTTGCTAATCAGATGGTGCGGAATGCACTGCCGCTTTCCAGCCTGAAGGCCTTCAGGCTGGGTCGGCAGTCTTCAGGAGCAATGAATTTAGGGTAAATTTTCCACCATCAGTGACATACCAAAAGCTATGCCAGCATTTGATGGTGAACCAAAGCCTCTGAAAACTAGCACTACTGCGGTCGCCGACTGTCCATAAGTTGATTCCTGGCTGCCAGTAGGTGCGGAATGCACCCCGGACCGGGGTTGGTAGTGCCTCTTTCAGAGGAGCTTCGCTAACGTCTATCTCGGCTATTTCAGGGATTTCGTCTGCTTCGGAAGCATCGGATAACTTTAACCCGGCTTCTGCGGTGATGCATCGCTGTTGTATGATGAATTCCTGTCACTCGTGCAATCCCTCTTAAACCCATGCCGTTATGATACATCTTCAGGCACAGTTGTTTGACCTCCTCTGGGTAAGGGCGATTTGTCGGTGATTTAATAAATTGACGACCACAATCACGGCAGCGATAACATTATGAATAAGCTCATGATAAAACCGTCCCTGCTTATTTTTTTGATATGTAGCGGTTTGATTTTCCTAAACGAGGTAGAAACGGTCACAGGCACAAATTTAGAAAAATCGCTTCTTCTTGCTAAAGCAAATAAAAATAATAGATTTAAAGAAATAAGCAAAGTTAAAAATTTTAGCTATAAAACTAATGACAAAAAGTCATCTTCTAAGTCATTAGTTGGCGGTTGGTTTTCTTCAACAATTTTTGACGGCGAAAAAGTTGATTTGATCGTTTTTTATCAGCCAGATGGCACTTACTTTAGTATTGCTACAATAAGAGATGTACACTGGTTTATTCTTGGTACAGGAACTTGGCAGTTTTCTGACGGTACTCTATATAAAAAATCAGAAGATGGTGAGGAAAAAGAGAGCGCTATAGAATTTATATCTGACGACGAATTTCATTATCAAGCTAATGAAGAAGATAAATGGCAGAGAGTTAGTCAAAACAATAACTTATCTGCAAGCCAATTATTGGGAACTTGGAATATCTTCGGTACAAAAAGAACTGATAGCGGGTTTGCCTCCCTTAGTGAATCGGTGACTCTTACTCAAGAGAGAATCGAATTAAAATCTGATGGAACATTTCAATATGCAAGAAAAAAAGCGAACCTTGTCTATGGTAGTTCTCTTCACGATTCTTTTATAGATAGAACCCAACTCTCTGGAACTTGGGAATACGTCAATGCTGGATATGCTGACGGATTCTTAATCCTCAAAGACTCCCAAGGTCAAGTTATTTCTGTTAGCAGTATATATTGGCGTTCTGACGGAAGCTTTTTGCACGTAAATCGTAACGAATACGATAAAAGCAACAATCAATCTACTCTCGGAAAAATAGAAATATTTGAACCTATCTAAATTTATGTTGTTAAACTAAGGAGCAAGTAATTGGGGTAGAACTGAGGGCGTTGCTGAATAGTAATATTTCAGGTGCTCAGAGCAACCGAGTGAAACTTGAGATAGTGAAGGAGAAGACGAATAGAGCATCTTCAAAGACTTGGAATAGCATAAAGACTGACCGCATTGCTGATTAGGAAATATTAACCAGGATTGATGTCGTCTACGATCCATGTTCTTCGTTGACAATCAGATCGAAAACATTACCCATTCAGCGATGCCAGGTAAGCCTACTCGTAAGAATTCAGGTATCAAAATCAGGAATTAAAGAAGGGCGATCGCCAACTCCAACAGTAGCTATCAAAGCGGAGGCGAAAAAATGCCCGACAGAACGACCCTGAAAGCGACAAGTCTGAATCACACTTAAGCAATCAGCCGTTTCCTGGAACCGTTCAAGAAGGATCTGTCAATAAGATTGTGTCAAAGGAAGAAAGTCAGAGTGGAAGTCGTCCTTCAAACTCGATAGCAAACCGATTCAAGGCAGCTTTCCAATCTCGTAAAGGTCTTGTCCAGCGCTGGGACAAGTGCTCAAGGGCAAGATAGATGACCTTGAGTGCCGCCTCATCAGTGGGAAAAATACGGTGATTCTTCAGCACTTTTCTGAGAGTCATGTTCATTGATTCAATGGCATTGGTAGTGTAGATAATCCGGCGGATTTCTGGGGGAAATTGAAAAATTTGATTAAATTTAACATATTGAATTCTCTGTCCACTTTTTGATTTGATCAGGTATAAGGGTACACCTCCATCATATTCAATGCCATTCTCTCTAAAAAGTTGTTGCGCTATCTATACTTTTGCTTGTGCTGGTACAAAAGTAAAAAGTACCCCGTTTTGTCCTCCGTTGGCTTGCATATTGATTTCGTACAGATCTCCCAAGGAATATGAGACAATCTGCATTTGATTTGCTAGTTGAGAATTTTGAGTTTGTAAGTTTTCAATATAGCGAGCGGTATCTTGCTGACTAACAAACAATTTTATTTCGATAACTTCATTTTCTCTCTTATGAAATAATTGCGTTCCTTTAGAGTCAGCAACTCCAAATACTGTAATGGGTTGTAGTGTTTGAACTACCTGCTGCTGAGGTAGCGCAAATGCTTTTGGCTCTTGTTCAAACCATGTTCCAATAGCAATGCTACCAGCAATGACAAAAGTTTTACTCAAAGAAGATAATCTCATTTTTTGACCTCCAATAAGTTTAAAAACGATGCAAAATTTACAGTTGGCTATTTTGAAGATGAGTATTTTCGGACTATGTTTACCTACTATAAATTAGTGGCATTTGTGCTACTCTAGTCATAAATTTTCTCTTAAATCAACTTCCTGTTTATCAGCTAGGCACATTGCCATTCCTTTTTCCTGGTAACTGGCTTCTCCAATAAATGTAGGAAATACAGTTGATGAACCTTGATAAGTTATTGTCTGATTTTCAGATAACTGAAATGACTGAAATAGAGGATCTCCAGGGTTTAGAGCTTTGTAATCTTTAGCTATTAAATTTGGGTGTATCATTGCTTCTAACTCTCCGTTGGGGTTACGAGGATAATCCAAAATGTCTTTTCCTTTAAAAACTGTGATTTGAGAAGTAGTAGGCTTGACAGGCTTTTGATTATAAAGTTCTAGAAAATCAAGTATTGTAAGAATAAGCTTTTCAGTCTTCTCGAAATACCAAGGATTTAGTGTACCGTGCGCTATAGAGCCGACTTCTATAGCAATGTTTCTGGGGCATATTGATCTTAGGAATGAATTGTTCTGCGTGTTAGACCAGTTGAAAAGCTTAACTAAAGAGTTCACATCGGTCAAGTATGCCGCTAGATTAAGAATCAATGGCTCTTTCCATAGCTTTCCTAGAATAACTGTTAACCCCATATTTGCAGTGGTGCTATGAAGGTCGATGATGAAATCAACTTTGCTTTTTTCGTTATTCACTAAAAGACCATAGATTTCCTTGGCTCTAAGATCTTCATAAGTGGAAAGGTTCGTGTTGTTTAGATCTTCTAGGGAAAAAGACCTATTTAAATCTTTATGAATATATCTCGTTCCCGCTTTGAAGGCACGTGGATTAGCTAAGAGAGTCACCGTCTCAAAGCTAGAACGTTTAACTAGATGAGGAAAACGCTCGAACTTCTTTACTAGGTACGCTCCCGTCAATTCGGCTCCATGAGTTCCACCTATTATTGCCACCCGATTTAAACTTTTATCAGACATTGTACAAATCTCGCTTTAACTATTAAATCAGAGTCGTTTTGACAACTCGAATGAACTTACCTAATTAGAGCGAAACTTTTACTATACCGTCAATAACATAAAACGTATGCTACTATACACGCATTCATATAGTATCACCTGTTTTATGAATTTGCATCGACTTGGAGTAGATCTACAACACCTTGAGTTCTTTATTGCAGTTGCTGAAGAACGTAATTTTACTCACGCAGCAGAAAGACTGCATACAACACAACCTCAACTAAGCAATAAGATCAAGGCTTTGGAGAAGAAGGTCGATGGTCTATTGTTGAATCGTAAAAAACGCCCTTTAGAGCTAACACAAGCTGGGAGTATATTTTTAGCAGAAGCCCGTTCAATACTAATTCGATTAGAACAGGCAATACACTTAACTCAAAAGCTCAATCGAGGTGAGGTAGGCAACTTAAATATAGGTTTCACCAGTTCAATCGCTAATGGGATTCTCCCAGATATATTGAATGCTTTCCGCACCAGTTCTCCTGAAGTCAAACTCAACTGCCGCCAAATGGCGTGTGACGACCAAATTGAAGGATTACTAAAGGAGCAACTTGATGTGGCTTTTTTTCATCCCAACGAAAAAGCTATTAAACAGGAAGATTTAAATTATTTAACGGTTCTCACAGAACCATTAGTTTTAATCTTGCCTGAAGATCATCCTTTAAGAACTCAATCAACAATTCCTTTGCAGGTACTAGCAAACGAAAGGTTTGTTCTTCCTACTCGCCAGTCTTTTTCTGGCTTATCAGAACAAATTCATCTTTTACTCAATCGAGTTGGATTTGTCCCACACATTACTCAGGAAGCAACCAACATGATTACAGTGTTGGGCTTGGTTGCTGGAGGAATGGGAATTAGCTTACTTCCCACTAACGTGCTTAATCTTAAAAGGAAAGGAGTCATCTATAAAGATATTGAAGGTTTCACATCTACTATTCGCACTATGATGTTCTGGCATCGCCATAGTTCATCGAATATCTTAAGACAGTTTCGAGAAGTTGCCAGAACGGTTTCCCAATCAGAGTAAAATTGTCAGAAGCAGATTTCGTATTAATGGATTAGCAAAAGCTAAGTAGGGCAGGGTTGAAAAACTCAGCTGTGTGAAGTTAGATAAAGTGATAACTTCAATGTCGAGGTTTTTGAGAATGGGGGTACGCCTTTCTGATGAAGACTGGCGTGACACTTACATCAAGGAGAGTCACCAGGTAGATGTAGCTGATGGTAGTTCTAAGAAGTTTACCTATCACTTACATATTTTTGCGACTCCAGATATTTATGAGTTCGTTGACAGTGCTTTCATGGCTAACCCCAGCGTCGAACCAGACATTCAAGGAACTCCTGAGAATAACAATCTTCAAGGTAACTTAGACAGTAATATTCTCTTTGGTTTAAATGGCAACGATAATCTCATTGGTAACGGAGGAGATGACTTGCTATATGGTGGTTTGGGAAATGATAATCTCTACGGCGGACAAGGTGCAGATAAATTTGTTCTTGCTGTAGGTGAAGGTGCTGATATAATTCACGATTTTAATGAGTTAGAAGATTCCTTCAAATTATGGAATAGTCTAAGTTTTGAGCAATTAAGCTTTGTCACCAGTGATAATAATACTATCATTAGTGGCAATAATGAAACTTTAACTACTGTATTAGGAGTTGAAGCAAAATCTTTGAGTAATTCTGTTTTATTTAGTCCTATTTAATAATATTTGAATAAATTTTCAATCAAGCAAATTTTGATATTTTTTGATTGTACTGTAGGAAGGGAGACGCTTTCCTCCAAACAGCTCTTTTAACGGTTGAGAGTAGCACTTCAATTAGACTCCAATGGCGAGAACAGACTCTAAGTAATACTTAACCTGAAAGAGACCAAATAGTCCTACAGGTCAAGAAAATTCAACCAGAAAATCAACATCACTATTTGGTACTGCTTAATTACAAGCAACAGATTCAAACAGAGTCAGATATTCAACGGAGCTTAGCGCCAGGCAGCTAGAATAGAGGGACGAACACCAAGACGCTGCACGACCAAAGCGTGAAGCCAAACGTTCCATAGCGCCATTGATAAAGCCGTTGCCAGTGCTGCCCCGACGATTCCAAAAAGATGAATGCCAATCAGGTTTAAAATCACGTTTACACCAGCACTAGCTCCCATCACCAACGCTGACTGCGTATGATGCCCCGTCATCATCATTAAATACCCAACCGATCCGGCTCCCACATTAACAAGCTGTCCGAGGATGAGAATGATTAATGCTCCTCTAGCTGCCGTAAATTCTGGGCCAAATAATTGCAGCACCGGTTCGGCAAAGCCGATCAATGCAAGCGCAATGGCTAAGGCTGGATAAAACATCCAGCGGGCAACGGTGGAGACTAGCTGCTGAAGACTGCGGCGATCGCCTTGAGCAGAGAGAGAAGCAAACATCGGAGCGGCGATCGCATTGACGGCGCTGAGAATAAACGGAACCCACAGCGAGGTTTTGAGAGCAGCGCTGTAGATGCCTACCTGTTCAGCGTTCAACAAGGCTCCAATCATCAGGGTATCGGTTTGGCTCAGCACCATATGGGAACCATCGAGGAACATTAACGGCAGTGCCACCTGCCACCACTCAACGATGGCATAAGCGGGACGAACGGTGCGGATTCTGGTGTCTAAGTTTTGCTGAAACAGCACCAACTGCATGGCTAAAGCCAGCAGCGCTGCCAGTAGTGAGAGGGTCAGCGTTGCTGTCCCCGTAAGCTGCTGCCGCCTCTGCCAGAGAAAGGCGATGCTCATCAGCAATAGTGGATGAATAATCAGCGATGGGGCATAGGCGATGGCAATCTGCCCACAAGCGCGGACAATTTCCTTTTGGAGGTTGGCTAAGGCTACAGTGGGGAGCGTCCAGATCCCGACAATGAGCGGAACTGTATAATCTTCTAAACTCTGAGCCGCATTCATCATCAACAAAATGGCTGTTCCACCGCTCGAGGTCAAAATGCTGACAATCACAGTCTGCTGCCAACTGCCCCACATAATTCCCCGCAAATGAGCCCAATCTTGATGGGCAGCATATTGCGGGATAAATCGCAATACCGCAGAGGGCAATCCTAATCCGGCAATAAAAGCGAGAAAAACACCAACAGCGGTAGCATAGTCATAAATTCCGTACTCAGCCGTTCCCATCCAGCGGGCTAATAGCACCTGCAAGCTATAGATAGCTCCGGCACTGATGACTTGGATTGTCAATGCTGCTCCAGCACCACGCACTAGTTTAGCTAAGAGCGGTTGCTGCAAGATTTCTCTCCTCACTTGAAGCTAGGCAGCAGGATAGCCACCGTCATCTTTACTGGCATCTAATTGATCACTGCTTAACACCATAACTGCTTTTAAATAAATTCTCAGACCCAACAAAGCCTAACCTAGCTTTGTAAGCAACAAATACGTCCCGATTTTTATTGAGCCAACTCACAAAATGACAAGCCATCGCTGTCCGAAAGGCTGCTATGGCTTCAGTATCAGTGTTCAAGTCCCGGTCCCTGCTTTCCCCCCTGACGCAGCAACTATTTTCCCGTCGCGGAGCGACCAACTTCCCCGCGCCCACGGTGCTGCTCTGCCTCTGTGAAGATGAAACATCAATCCCGCAATTGTTACATTAGATGAAGAAAAGTAACGTAAGTTTATTAATGTTTCCGAATTTACTGACAGCAACAAAGGACTACTGGAAAAAACTAGACGAATTAGAAGCCGCTTATCAGCGCGGAGAAGTGTCTTTAGAAGAGGTTGACCGGAGAGTGTCTGAACTGATGGCGGAACTAGGTCGGGAGCGTCGTGCGGCCTTGAGTTGCTTAACGGACAGCCTGCGCCGCTTGTGGCGAGAGCAACACGAGACGATCACTGGAGTCGCTTTCTTGGCGATTCTCACTTACGCTTGGGCGGTTGCTAGTTAATGGTAGAAACAGCAACGTTTGGAGGCGGCTGTTTTTGGGGAGTAGAAGCCGCATTTCGCCAGCTTCAGGGAGTTGTTAATACCTCAGTTGGCTACATGGGAGGGCATTTTCCTAATCCTTCTTATCTAGATATCCTGTCTAGAATTACGGGTCATGCCGAGGTTGCTCAAGTAAAATACGATCCAGAGCAGATCGCTTACGAAGACCTGCTAGAAGTATTTTGGAATATTCACGATCCCACTAGCCTTAACCGGCAGGGTCCGGACCGCGGAGAACAGTACAGGTCCGTCATCTTTGTTCATACCCTGCAACAGAAACAAGTCGCGCACAAATCTAAGCGTCAGCTTCAGGTGTCTGGTCGGTTTGATAAGGAGATTGTCACAGAAATCAAACCCGCTTCCGACTATTACTTAGCCGACGAACATCATCAGCAATATTTGGAAAAGCGCGGAGTATCTAGGAAAGCATAGGATTGCAGAGCGATATGTTTTTTTAAAGTAATAGACAATCAACCATCACAATTCAGCCAAGACGGAGAATATCCCCCGGCCTCTTTAACCCGGATGAGCAGCCGATATTTTTTCGAGAAACTCTTCGGTTAACTTGAAGAAAGCTTTTGAACCGCTCGTGTTTGGCATTGCTGTCACCACAGGCATAAACATATCGACGGCTTTAGCAACGTTGACATCCATTGGAATGGCAGTCTGGAAAAGCTGATCGGGGCTAAAGTCTTGGTCTATGCGTTTCATGACTTGGCGATAATATCTCCCCATTAAACCGCCTCCTGATAGAACAAAGACAATGCCTAGGAGTTTGATGTTCATCGGATGCGCCTCTCGGTGAGTTTCTGTCAGTTTGGCGATGCGCCTTTCTAAGAGTTGAATTCCCACTAAAGAAAGAGGTTCAGGCCGCGCTGGCAACAAGTAGTAGTTACTAGAAGTAATGCCACTGCGAGTCAAGAGAGTATAGCCAGGAGCACAGTCCATAATAATAAAGTCATATTCCTCTACGATTGGCTCCAAAATGGTTTTGATGAGGGTTCTTTCTAGCCGATTCCAAACCTGATTGAATTCAGCGTTCTCCTGAGAAGCCCGTTGATGGAGAGTCTCAGAGACTATATACTCATCGTAGAGTTCGATATCTCCAGGCAGCAGCTCTAAATTTTCAATATTACAAACGTTGGGATAAATAATATCTTGGACGGTTAATTTACTTTTAGGATTAGGTTGAATGATGTTGTTAATTAAGTAGCTTAACGTTTTTCTTTTCTTTCTCGTCTTGGCAAAGTCGTGGGGCGACAGCAGACTCAGGGTGGCGCTAATTTGAGCATCTAAGTCGAGAACGAGCACTCGTTTGCCGTGGTTTTTAGCCAAACAAGTAGCGAGATTAACGGTTAGAGTAGTTTTACCAACTCCACCTTTCATGTTCACTGTACTAATAATACAAGCCATTTATTTACTCTTTATAGAGACTACATTGTAGAGACAAAAATACGACCTTTGCCCTTTGCTTCTATCAGTTGTCCGTTACAAAATCTAGTCAGGTTAGTATTAGCTAACTGGAAAGCAAAAGCTGAACCAATTTAGTTGTTTGCCAATGAGTATATCTAGAATTACTTTAGTCGTTTTATTAGCCATCAGTCCGAGCGGAGGATCTTGGTGGCACCAGGTTGCCACCGCAGCGTCTAGAAAAACGTTTGTTGCTCGATCAATACCAGATGTTACCACGATTGCTCGAGAAGTAACTGTTCGCGTTAATGGACCTGCTGTTGGCAGTGGGGTTATTGTTGAGCGCAACGCAGATACCTATTCGGTTTTGACCAATGCTCATGTTGTTGAACGCCCTGGTACTTACACCGTCATCACCGCTAATGGCGATCGCTACTCGGTTGACCCCAGCACCATTCAACGCCTCCCCAACTTAGACCTAGCGTTGCTGTCTTTTACGAGCTTATCTTCCTACCGCACGGTGCAGATTGCCAAAACAGTGACCGAGGGCGAACCTGTCACCGTTGGCGGCTGGACTCGTTCTGGAAATTCATTGAACCAGCGGGTGTTTGTCAGCACTCAGGGAGAGTTAACCGAAACGACTTCAGCGCTCCCTCAAGGGTATGCTTTAACCTACACTAATTTAGTCAGAGTTGGCATGAGCGGCGGACCCATTCTCAATCAACAGGGGGAACTGATTGGTATTAATGGATTGGTGAGATTAGCCGATGATGCTAACACGGTTGTAGCCTCGGGCATCGACATTAAGCAGTTCTTAAACTGGTACTCTCGCTCGGGTTTACCGACCTCTAACCCTTCTCCTGAAGGTTCCGGCGGCTGCTGTGAGCAAGCTCAGCCAGCGGCAACCGCAACGAGTCCCTATACCATCGCCGCGACTCTCAATGCCAGCAGCGCCTCGGTGACAGCGGTTGCTCTAGGCTCTAACATCGTTGGGGGGAGTAGTGACGGCACAATTTCTGTATGGTCAACGGATGGTCAACTGGTGCGGTCTTGGCAGGCTCATGCTGCCGCTGTTAATGCTATAGCGATGAGTGTCGATGGTCAGATCATCGCCAGCGGCAGTGACGACCGCACGATCAAGCTGTGGCAAGCCGACACCGGAGAACTAATTCGGACTCTATCAGGACACCAGGATGCTGTCTCCGCCTTGGTGTTTACGGCTAGCGGTCAATTAGCTAGCGGTAGCTGGGACAAAACGATTAAGCTGTGGCAAATCTCGACCGGTCAACTGGTGCGATCGCTGACGGACCATTCCGGTGTAGTCAGTGCTCTCGCCATTACTCCCGACGGCACGACCCTAGCCTCTGGCAGTCAAGATGCCACGGTTCGCCTCTGGAACCTGGCGACTGGCAAACCACAGCGGACTCTAGAGGGTCATTCTCTATCTGTGCTCTCCCTCGCGATTAGTCCTGACGGCAACACCTTAGCTTCTGGTAGCGGTGAGGGGACGGTCGGCATCTGGAATCTGAAGTCAGGGCAGCTAGTGCATACGCTAGCAGGCCATACCGATGGAGTCTGGGCGGTGAGCATTATCGATGCCCACACTGTTGTCAGCGGCAGTTGGGATCGAACGATGAAGCTGTGGGATATTCACACCGCAACCCTGAAGCATACCTTGAGTCATGCTGATGCCGTCACGGCGATCGCCACGAGTCCTGAACGTCAAATTTTAGTCAGTGGTGGTTGGCAGGGACAAATTCGCATCTGGCGTAAGCCACAGCCCTAACCCTCAGCATAGTGCTTGAGTTGGTCGTAAGGAGCGCAGTCAAGATATAGCATCATGACGATTTGGCACTAAAGGAATATTGCTTAAGGCAAGCGAAAAACATCTGCAAAAATCTGTTTAGCTGCCGGCAGTCTCTTCTCATCGGGCGAATCATACACCACCATTAACCCTTCTTGCTCGAAGCAGGAATAAAGCGCCAGTCCCTCAGCATGATCGGTCCCAAAAGTAAAGGGTAAATCGAACAGAACCGTCAAGTCGTCTGAGTCTTGTCCGTGTAGAGTATTCCCAGAACTATCTAAAATATTCTGGAGACAAAAAACACGCATCGAGCCTTCTAAATCCAGGGTTGGTCCCGCTAGAATAATGAGGTCTTCGCCCCGCCAGCACAGTTCTCGCACCCCTAAGCCATTAAGATCGACGAAATGCTTTCTATACAGTTCTCCGTCCTCACCGATCGCCTTTAACCCTAATACTCCCGGTTCGGTTTCGACCACCTCGATTTCGAGAAGGATGGCCCATCCCCTCAGGACCGGACCGCGTAAGCCCAGAAATACTCGCTCGTCGTAAATGGCTAACCCTTCAATGTCTAGCCCGTTATCCTTAGAAGGAATGGCCCCAGAAATAAAGGGCTGAAGATGAACATCTTCCGCGATGGCATCTATCAGTAAATTGCGCTCGCCACTTTTCTGCAAACAAGCAGCTCTCAGCTTACCTTTCGGTTCATCGCTCAAAGAACAAGACTGAACCAACTCGCCATTAATCACTGGAATACGCGCCAAGATAAAGCGATTTAAGTCTGTTGTTACCTTCGTGAGGGCTTCAATATCTTCCTCCTCATCGTCACCGTCTGGCTTGTCCCGTTTCATACTGTGGGAACCCGTTAACCACAGATACGGATGGGAATAATCCATGCCTTCAATGTCAATTTCATCTTCTGTGTTAAATAGGTCAATAAAATTTGAGAGCGCAAACTGCTGATGTTTGCCGTAAGTGTGGGGACCAATCGGAGACAGCCGCTCAACGCCGATCAGTTCATCAGAACCTACCCATAAATTGCCGTCAGGCGTAAACGCAGCGGCTGAGATATCGCTAAGCAGATCCTCAGACTTGTGCTCGAAATGCAGGAGAAGACGGCTGAGGAGAAACGGTTCTGGCATAGTGAGTATCAATTATTGAATGTTGTTCCGTCCTTTCTAGCTGAAAATGAGCGGGAATCACTCTATCTTTCATCAGAATTTTCCTGACTCAGGCGATCGCTCAAGCCCTGCGCCAAAATTTTCAGGAGCAGTCTATGAAGCCTACGTAGAAATGAGCGCTGTTTTTTGAGAGACTACAGAGAACGTGCCTTTAAAGACAAGAGCAATGGCTGTGTCGCTTTCCTTTCCCCTTTCCCCCTGACCCTTTTCCCATCCCGCCAGGACTTGACCTATGCCAGAATATTTTGCCACTGTCGCTCGAGGACTCGAATCGTTAGCGGCTCAGGAATTAGAACGTCTGGGCGCAGAACGGGTCATGCCTGCCTTTTGCGGAGTAGAATTTTGGGGAACCCGAGAACTGCTGTACCGCACTAACTTGTGGTCGCGACTGTCCTTTCGGATTCTCCAGGTGCTGAGTAAATTTCCCTGCTCTAAAGCTGATTCTCTCTACAAAGGCGTTCAAGCGGTGGATTGGCGAGACTCCCTTCCCCCCGATCGGTCTTTTGCAGTGAGGGCAACGGGGAAGACAAAAGCGCTCAATCACAGCCACTTTACGGCATTGCAGGTGAAGAATGCCATCGTTGATTGGCAGCGGCAGCACTGGGGAGAACGCTCAGATGTTGATACGCAAAATCCTGATTTATGGATCAACGTTCACCTTCATCGGGAGGTTTGTACCCTGAGCTTGGATAGTTCGGGAAACAGTCTGCATCGTCGCGGATATCGACCAGCAGTGGGCAAGGCTCCGTTAAAAGAAACCCTGGCAGCCGCTTTAATTGAGCTATCGGAGTGGCAGCCGGAGGTAGCGTTTCTCGATCCGCTGTGTGGCTCTGGAACCTTGCCGCTAGAGGCGGCATTGGTGGGGTTGAACGTCCCTCCTGGCAGCTTTAGAGAGCGTTTTGGGTTCGAGACTTGGACTGATTTCGATCGTCAACTCTGGGAGCGGCTGCTGTCTGAGGCGGCAACGGGGAGGCAGCCATTAGCAGCACCGATCGCCGGCAGCGATCGCGATCCGGAAATTGTGGCTCAGGCGCTTACCAATGCCCGCTCTAGTGGTTTAGATCAACACATCGACTTTGCCTGCCGCGAGTTGGCGGATGTCGAGCCGATATCCGATCGAGGCGTGATTATCTGCAATCCTCCCTATGGAGAACGAGTCGGCGATCGCCAGCGCTTAGGCCAGTTTTACAAACTGCTGGGAGATGTATTCAAGCAGCGGTTTAAAGGATGGAAAGCTTACGTGCTCAGCGGCAACAAGGAGTTAGCGCTCTCAATTGGCTTGAAGTCTTCTCGGCGAGTGCCAATTCTTAATGGAGCGATCGCCTGTCAGTTTCTAGAATACGAGCTGTACTAAGATTAAGACTGAACAGTAAAAAGATCAGGGGTTAAGCGGGGATAAGGGGAAGGGGGAAAGGGCAAAGGATTACACCCTTTCTATTTGGGTACCATTAGCTTATATCAAATCCGTTTAAATAGTCACAATATTACTTGATCGAGAGTTAATGGTTAGGAGGAAACGTCAATAACAGCCTCAAATAATGTTTAATCAAGTAAATTTTATATAAATAATTTTTATAGCAGTAATCAGGAGTGAGCTAAGAAGCTAGCTTTTTGCTCATTTTGATGTGGGGAATGTTCGCTTCTATAAAGGGGTCTCCGACTTGCTCAAAGCCTAGCTGGTGGTAGAGTCCTTTAATGTATGCCTGGGCGTGGACTAAAGCTTCATCGTAGTTGCTCTCGCTAACTATTTCGATGGCTTTTGCCATCAGCTTCTTGGCAATTCCTTTTCCCCTCGCCTGGGGGAGGACGGCTAACCGCTCTATTTTGGCCTGCTGCTCGGTCAAAGCTCTGATTCTGGCGGTGCCGACAGGCTGATCGTCTAAATAGGCTAACAGGTGCAGTGCCGTTTCGTCTTGACCGTCAAACTCCAACTCTGGAGCCACTCCCTGTTCTTCTTGAAATACTCGGCAGCGAATGGTGGCGATCGCCGTTAGTTCCTCTGTGTAGTTTACAGATTTAATCTGAATACGCATATTTTTCTCGACGACAGCAGGAGTAATTAATAGCGAGTTCAATTCAGGCTGCTACTAATGTATCTAAACTGATCGAAAAAAAATTTTTTAGGGAATTCTCAGCATAGCTCAATGATCTTCTCAGCGCGATCGCCTACTGTTAAATCATCTCCTAGCCAATCATTCCATTCCTCTTGCTCAAGAACTCTAGCCAAACGCTGGAGTTTTTTCTTGTTCTCATAACCATTTACCGAAAGTAGTCAGATAGTTCCAAACGAACCAAGCATTGGAGGTTCAAGGGCAAAGAGCTGCTGTGCTTTCCTTTCCCCTTGACCCCTTCCCCTTTCCCCCAACTCATCAAGTCTCCGATTACTTTTTCTAATTGGTATCAATTTCGTTTAAAAGCGCTTAAACATGATACAGTAGAAATCGCCTTGCGGATGTGGTGGAATTGGTAGACACGCACGCTTGAGGGGCGTGTGGTTCATCCGTGCGAGTTCGAGTCTCGCCATCCGCACTCAAATCACTCGGTAGAGGTAGCAACAGGCCTTCAATGACGTGGCTGGCCGTCTGCCCGAATCGTGGCAACTTTGTGGTTGCTTATTTTTTTTGTCTTCTAAACAAAAAACCAGCAACGAAGCCAGCCGTGAAGGTTATTAACGCTGAAATCACGAATCTAGATAAGGGCAGCGAAGAAGTCAGCACATCAGGAGCAGATTTTTCTAGGGAAGCCGAGGAAATTGTTCCTACTGCGTCAATGTTGGCTCCTCCCCATCCAAGCCATTCTCCATCCTTCCAAATCCCGTTATGGTCGCCTTCGTGCGGATCGTCGGTTAGGCGTACATAGGAAAAAAATTCTTGCGGTCCCCACCCAAACGCATCGATATCAATTCCGCTGCGCTGTCTAGTTGTTTGTCCAACCGAATGCCAGGTTTCCCCGTCTTTACTAATTTCGACCAGAACCGATTCTGTGACTCCTCCGGCTTCAAAAATCCACAGATCGGGAGCATCATCTCCGCTTCCGGTGAGCAAATTATCTGTAAACTTGAGCGTAATACTGCCACCAATGCCTAAAGCAACATCATGGCGATCGGGAGAAGACAAAGGCTTTTCCAACGTGCTAGAGTTAGGGCCTCCTAGAGCTGTAGAGGGATTGTCAAATGGAGCACTAACGTTGGGCAGATCTTCATCTAGATAAATAACAGGATTATAGGAAACCACCTGATCGGCAAAAGATACTTTTCCGGCTGGAAATCTTATTCCATAAAAAGTATTTTCAGGAGTGGTCGAGCGTTTGACTACCACAACAGCCAAAGCTCCTAAAGCAAGCACCCCGAGCAGCAGCAGAGTTAGCTTGCTGAGTTTGAGTTTAAATAGCTGTGCGATCATCATGGTGTGTCTAAATCCTGAGTTTGCTCTTTAGGTTTTTGCCAACTGCATTACTCAGCTTAGATAATAGGTTCCTTTAGTCGATCTTCTCACGATCAGCGGGTCTTTTTTCAGTCATACAGTCACTTTTAAAAGTCTTAGGAGCGCTCCCTCCTAATTTTGGGGTTCTATCGGTTCTGGTTGCCGAGAGCGATGGGATGAGCGCCCACTCCCGAGACCGCCATCAATAAGGGTCGTAGACACCATCGCCGCGACTAACTGTTCTGGAAGTACGGAGAAAGGTAAGCGATGAATATCTGAATGGGGCAGACAGGAAACATGGGCCGCTTGGCGCAGTTCTGCTAAAGTAACCTGCTGTAATCCTAACTCTTCCAACGTTGTTGGCAAGCCGATCTCGGCATAGAATGCCAGCAACTGCTGCCGTGCAGACGCGGCTAGCTGATTATGCTGCACAATTTCTTCGAGGCGTAACTGGACCAGAATACCGTAAGCCACCTTCTCGCCGTGGAGCGCTTGATGGGAAGCTCGAACGTGGGTTAAACCGTTGTGAACAGCATGAGCCGCAACGGTACGGCAATTGGCTCCGCCAAGACCCCCAATCACCCCCGCCAAGAGAACGGTAGCATCAACCACTTCGCGCCAGTCTTCCCCGCCAGGATTCTCGAGGGCCGCTGCCGCTCTTTGGAACAGAATATCCCGCAGTACTCTAGCCTGCTGAACAGCAGCAATAGTGAGGGTGGCGGTAGCATGACCGCTACTGACAGAGGCTTCGTACCATTTAGCAATCGCATCGCCAATGCCAGCAACGAGCGTTCGCCGAGGCGCGCTCTGAACGAGAGTGTAATCAAGAATTAGCAGGTCAGGACAGCGGCTGAGGGCCACATCGTACTGGAACGCTCCTTCATCGGAGTAGACATTCGCTAGAGCCGTCCAGGCGGCGCAGGTGGCGGCGGAGGTCGGAATGGTAACTACGGGGAGACCCTGCTGATGAGCCAGCAGTTTGGCCGCATCTAGCGCTTTGCCACCGCCAACGCCGACAACTAAATCGGCTTGATGGCGTTCGACGGCAGCTCGCAGAGCTTCTAAGGAGGTTTCAGAGCAGTCGGGAGCGTAGCGAGCCTCGGCGGTGGCGAGCTGATGGCATTTCCAGGACTGGAGCTGCTGCTGGACGAGGTCTAGAGTGCGATCGCCGCCAATGACGAGGGGACGAGTGCCAAGTTGGGCCACAGCAGCGCCTGCTTGAGAGATTCCTCCGCGCTGGACAAGCGCGGGCGCTACTAAAAGGGATAGGGGGGAAGCCGTTTGACTCATAGAGTAATTCATCAATACTGAATCTATTCCTCGACCTGGGGCAGTTGAGCGACGTTATCGGCAAAAACTTCGACGTTCATCATCTTGTCTTCTCGTTGAGAGAGCGATCGCTCTACTCTCCCTAAATAAAGCGGTTGAGACAAGCCGGGTTCGGGATGAACAATAGTCCGCAGCCGAATGGTGAGCTTGTTTCCTAATCCTAACCGACCCCGGGAATAAAGATCGTCGGCAGCTTGGCGCAGCGTCGCCTCTACGGCTGATTCATCCATGCGAGGCGGAACGGCGATGACCACCTGGTTAGCTCCGTTGTCGTAAACCCGTGCAAAACGAACTGCCCCAGGAATCACGGTACGGGTAAACAATCCCAGCCCGAGGGCAAAGAGGCCCGCAGTTAACACTACCATAAATCCGGTAGCCCCAACCAAGCGAAATCGAATGCCCCACCCGAAGACAAAGGCAATAACTGTGAGAACCAGGATAGAGATTGTTAAAATTCCTGACCACTGAGTTAGCACCGCAAAATCGATTGGGGGTATGTTCATAGATTTATTAACGAGCCGTTACTAATAACTATAGCTTTTAGCTGGAGCGCTGTTAGCAATTAGTTGATTGATGAGTGAGGACTCCAGAGCGCAGAGCGTGTCAGCTCATTGCTCCTGATTGGTTAAATTTCTTGTTCACGAAAAACATGAGAGATGACTCCTCAACTCATAAGCTAAGCGCTCAACGAAGAAACTAAATCTTTTTGCACGTTGACCAGCTAAGAGCTAGCAGCTAATAGCTAATCGCTTTCTATGTGCCTAACTTCTCTCGATTTGAGCAAAAATTTCTGCTAAAATTCCTCCGGCCCCCTGCTCGCGCAGGCGATGGGCTAAGTCGATGCCAAGCTGTTTGGCTTCCTGCTGGCTGCCGCTGATGCTATTCTTAATCAATTGCTTTCCGTCTAGGCTAGCAACTAACCCTGTCAGCGTGAGCGTATCTGCCTCAATTTTAGTATTGACACCAATAGGAACCTGGCATCCCCCCTCTAGTTCCCGCAGAAAGGCTCTTTCCGCGTAGCAGCGATCGCGGGTCGGGACGTGTTCGAGGGCGCGGAGAATTTCCAGAATTTCCGTATCGCCGGCTCGACATTCGATGCCAAGCGCTCCTTGCCCAACAGCATGCAGAGAGATCTCGCTCGGAATCACTTGATGAATGCGATCGCTCATCTCGAGTCGCTGCAAACCAGCCGCCGCTAAAATAATCGCGTCGTACTCTCCCGCATCCAGCTTTGCCAGCCGGGTGTTGACGTTGCCCCGGACATCTTTAAACGTTAGGTGGGGAAAATGATGCCGCAGTTGCGCCAGCCGTCGGAGAGAAGATGTACCAATTACTGCGCCGTCTGGCAATGTATTGAGCTGTTTATCTTTATGTTTTTCATTCACCACCAACGCATCAGCCGGATCGACTCGTTCCGTCACGCATCCTAACATTAACCCTGCTGGCAGGTTCGTCGGCAGATCCTTGAGAGAATGAACGGCTAAATCCGTCTGATGATTGAGCATTCCCACCTCTAACTCTTTAGTAAACAAGCCCTTGTCACCAATTTTCGCCAGCGCCACGTCCAGAATCTTGTCTCCTTGAGTGTTCATCGTCTCCACTTCAAACTGGATGTCAGGAAAATGTTTCTGGAGCTGTTCTTGCACCCAGTAAGTTTGCACAAGCGCCAACTGGCTTTTGCGAGAACCAATGCGAACGGTACGAGCAGAGATGGCAGATGTCATAGAGAATTATTTAAATTAAGGATTTAAAGTCACTCGATCTAGGGTATCGCAGAGACAATCTTGGACTGACTGGGTGTAAAGCGCTTCCGGCTAATCCGTTACATCTTGTAACGATTAGCGCTCATCTCCTCTTGTAGCAGACAGAAAACCATCAACAATCAACAAATGTCTAGAATGTAAGGCAGTACTCTATCCAACTAAGAACCACTATATTAAGATTCAGGGGTACAAGCTAGCACAACAATTTGATGCTGACAGCTCCGACTATTCTGGCTCTCGATTTTGATGGCGTTATCTGCGATGGCTTAATTGAATACTTTCAGACAACAAAACGGACCTACGAACAACTCTGGCAAGATAAACCCGTTCCAGACGGTTTAGAACCTAGCTTTTATCGGCTGCGTCCAGTGATAGAAACGGGATGGGAAATGCCAATCTTACTGCGGGCATTGGTTCTCGGAGTATCGGAAGACGAAATTCTCCAGCATTGGTCCGCCGTATGCCAGAGTATTGTGCAACGAGAAGCTCTTGATGCTAGAGAGATTGGTAGCAAGCTAGATAGGACTAGAGATCGGTGGATTGAAACAGATTTGGATGAATGGCTCAAACTTCATCACTTTTATCCGGGAGTTCTCGACAGAATTCACAAAATTCTAGAGTCGACAGGGCTTTATATTGTAACGACCAAAGAAGGACGCTTTGTCCAACAGCTCCTTCAGCAACAGAATCTTGAGTTGGCTGACCATCATATCATTGGCAAAGAAAGTCAGCGCCCTAAGCATCAAACATTACGGGAAATTATTGCTAGCGCTGGCGATGCTCAGGTATGGTTTGTAGAAGATCGGCTCAAAACCCTGCAACAGGTTCAGCAGCAGGCTGATTTGCAGCAGGTGCGGCTGTTTTTGGCAGCTTGGGGATACAATACCGCTCAGGCCAGAAACTCTGTGAGTGAGCTAGGCATTAGACTCCTAACGCTCGAACAGTTTAACCAAGACTTTTCTGCTTGGATCTGAAGACGAAACCAACGTTTTTTGACATCAGATTAGTCTCGATCTCGATCTACAATGATTGTCTATAGCGTAATTGGAGAGAGGAACATTCTATGGCGCAACTCACACAGCAGAAGTGCGAAGCGTGTTCAAAAGATTCCGAGCCAGTTAGCCAGGAAGAAATTGAACAGCTTAAGCCAGAAATTCCTGAGTGGGAAGTTATCGAGCGTGACGGTGAGCTGCATTTGGAACGCAGTTACAAATTTTCTAACTTTCAATCAGCGCTAGACTTCACGAATAAAGTAGGCGAAGCCGCCGAAGCCGAGGGTCATCATCCGGCTTTACTCACCGAGTGGGGAAAAGTAACGGTAACGTGGTGGACTCACGCCATTTCTGGACTGCACAAGAACGACTTCATCATGGCAGCAAAAACAGATGAACTAGCTAGCCAGTCGGGAGCGAAATAAGCTACTAGCTGTTAGCCATTAGCTGTTGGCTCTTGGCTTTGTCGGAGCGAATTTCATCAAAATCCTGGATTTGGCGGGTTTTAATGAGTGGCGAGCGCTAATTTCCCTAGCTGTTAGCTTTCGTTAATAGCTAACAGCTACTTTAATCTTACTCTTGCTATTTCTGAGCTGCGATCGGCTATAACATAGGCTTAGCGCTTAAAACTCGTCTTCATGTCCTATAGCCTCAGAATTGCTGATATTCCTGCTAGTGAACGGCCTCGCGAACGATTGCTAGAGCTAGGAGCCAAAAACTTATCAACAGCAGAGCTATTAGCAATTTTGCTAGGGACAGGTCAAGGCAAGGGGAAGCTGTCAGCAGTTGGTTTAGGACAGTTTATTCTCCGAGAACTGAGCCAGCACCAGCGAGATCCGCTAGATGTGCTGCGAGACATTAAGCCTCAAGAACTAATGGCTATTCCGGGGATTGGTCCTGCTAAAGCGACAACGGTTTTGGCTGCCGTTGAACTTGGTAAACGGACGTTTCAGTTTCGTCCTACTCAACGAGCCTTAATTGATAGCCCCACCGCCGCCGCCGCTGCTCTCAGTCACGACTTGATGTGGCAGCAGCAAGAGCGCTTTGCGGTTGTGCTGCTCGATGTGAAAAACTGTTTAGTTGGAACCCATGTCGTTACCGTGGGGACAGCCACAGAAACCCTCATTCATCCCCGCGAGGTATTTCGAGAAGTGATTCGCCAAGGAGCAACCAAGCTGATTATTGCTCACAATCATCCATCGGGAAACGTTGAACCAAGCCCGGAAGACATCGCCCTGACAGAACAGCTTCTTCAGGGCGCTCAATATTTAAATATTCCGCTCTTAGATCATCTAATTTTGGGGAACGGCAATCACCAGAGTTTACGACAGATCACGGAATTGTGGGAGCAGTACCCCCAAGGGGAGTAGGGATTGCCTGCGTTTAATATACTGGGCTGCTAGCGCTAAAGCGATTGTAGATAGCCCAAAACCATCTCGTAATTGGCTTTGCTTCCTTGAGCGAGAAATAACTGTGCGGCTTGTTGGTAATCTTCACGCGCCCCGTGTTTATCTCCTAGGTTGGCTCTAAGAAGCCCTCTTTCCCCATAGGCTCGGGCATACTGAGGATTCAGAGAAATCGCTTGACTATAGTTTTGTAAAGCTTCAATGGAATCTCCTTCTTCAGCTTTAGCCTCTGCTAACTTCACTAAATTTTCAGCCGTAATGGTGCTGTCGGCAGTTTTCATAATCTTTACACTTTACACGCTTCTCAAATAGGAGAGTACAGGATTTCCGGCGGATAAACGGAGTAATAGGCTACCAAACATTTACCCGGAAGAAATTTCGGGTGTTGCGTTGAGCACGCTAAACTCCCCGCTAACTTCTTTAAAAATCCTTCACAACCAAGCGGAAATCCAACCGTTCCAGGTAGGGGTTTCCGACTGAAGAAGAGTGCTAGAACCCAGATACAATAACACTAGAAGAATAAACTAACTCTACAGTTTCTATTGCTTTGATTCATTATTTGTAGCTAGTACAGATAAATTATGCAGCCAACCAACCCCCAACAATTTACGGAAAAGGCATGGGAGGCTATCGTTCGAACTCCCGATATTGCCAAACAAAACAAGCACCAACAAATTGAAAGCGAACACTTGATGAAGTCCCTCATTGAACAAGAGGGACTGGCTAGCAGTATCTTTAATAAAGCCAATGTTAGCGTACAGAAGCTGCGCGAGCGCACCGATGAATTTCTGCGCCGCCAGCCAACCGTCGCTAATCCGAGTGATTCAATTTATCTAGGCCGCAGCTTAGATACTCTCCTCGACCGCGCCGAACAGTTCCGCCAGGAGTACGAGGACGACTATATTTCCATTGAGCACCTCATTCTGGCCTATGCCAAAGATGACCGCTTCGGTCGCACCCTACTGCAAGAGTTTGGTCTCAACGAGAAAAAACTCAAAGAGATTATCAAAGAGATTCGAGGAAATCAGAAGGTGACGGATCAAAATCCAGAAGGCAAATACGAAGCCCTAGAAAAATACGGACGCGACTTAACTCAGTTGGCGAGGGAAGGTAAACTTGACCCGGTGATCGGTCGAGACGACGAGATTCGCCGCACCATTCAAATTCTCTCGCGGCGGACGAAGAATAACCCGGTGCTGATTGGAGAACCGGGCGTGGGTAAAACTGCTATTGTTGAAGGACTCGCGCAGCGGATTATCGATCGAGACGTACCGGAGTCCCTGCGCGATCGCACCCTGGTTGCCCTCGATATGGGAGCGCTGATTGCCGGAGCTAAGTACCGAGGCGAGTTTGAGGAACGCCTGAAAGCTGTGCTCAAGGAAGTAACTGATTCCCAGGGTCAGATCATCATGTTCATCGACGAAATTCATACCGTCGTTGGTGCTGGCGCAACCGGAGGAGCGATGGATGCGGGTAACCTGCTCAAACCGATGCTGGCGCGGGGGGAACTGCGCTGTATCGGAGCAACCACCCTCGACGAGTATCGCAAGTATATAGAAAAGGATGCGGCGTTAGAGCGACGCTTCCAGGAGGTTTATGTCGATGAACCAAGCGTGGTTGATACAATTTCTATTCTGCGGGGACTCAAAGAGCGTTACGAAGTTCACCACGGAGTCAAAATTGCCGATACCGCTCTCGTTGCGGCGGCAATGCTGTCGAACCGCTATATTTCAGACCGCTTCCTGCCCGACAAAGCGATTGACTTAGTGGACGAATCTGCCGCTAAGCTCAAGATGGAAATTACCTCCAAGCCCGAAGAACTCGACGAAATTGACCGCAAGATTTTGCAGCGGGAAATGGAGCGCCTGTCTCTGCGCAAAGAGAACGATCCGGCTTCGTTAGAAAGACTGGAGCAGCTTGAGCGAGAGCTAGCGGACCTGAAAGAAGAACAGTCGCAGCTCAACGCTCAGTGGCAGTCTGAGAAAGAAGTGATCGACAAGATCCGTACCCTCAAAGAGGAGATCGATCGGGTTAACCTCGAAATTCAGCAGGCCGAGCGGGATTACGACCTCAACCGTGCCGCCGAGTTGCGCTACGGCAAGCTTACCGATCTCCAGCGGCAGGTCAATGACAGGTCAAGTCAGCTTCAGGAGAAGCAAACCTCTGGTAAATCGCTGCTACGGGAAGAAGTCGTCGAGGCAGATATTGCCGAAATTATCTCCAAGTGGACGGGCATTCCCATAACCAAGCTCGTGGAGTCGGAGAAAGAGAAGCTGCTGCACCTCGAAGAGGAACTGCACCAGCGAGTGGTCGGGCAAGAGGAAGCGGTGCTGGCTGTTGCGGACGCAATTCAGCGCTCTCGGGCAGGACTTGCCGATCCCAATCGGCCCACGGCTTCCTTTATTTTCCTTGGTCCCACCGGAGTAGGTAAAACCGAGCTTGCTAAAGCCCTTGCCGCCACCCTATTCGATACCGAAGAAGCGATTGTGCGGATCGATATGTCCGAATACATGGAGAAGCACAGCGTGGCTCGCCTGATGGGTGCGCCTCCGGGATATGTAGGTTACGAAGAAGGTGGTCAACTCACCGAAGCGATTCGGCGGAGACCCTATTCGGTCATTCTGTTCGACGAAATCGAGAAAGCTCATCCCGATGTCTTCAACGTGATGCTGCAAATTCTCGATGATGGACGCTTAACCGACGCTCAAGGCCATGTGGTCGATTTCAAGAATACGATTATCATCATGACCAGCAACATCGGTTCTCAGTATATTCTTGACCTAGCCGGGAACGATGCCATGTACGAGGAAATGCGATCGCGCGTCATGGATGCTATGCGCAATAGCTTCCGTCCTGAGTTCCTCAACCGCATCGACGAAATTATTATCTTCCACGGCTTAGCTAAAGAGCAGCTACGGCATATCATTACGCTTCAGGTGCGGCATCTAGAGGCGCGTTTAGCCGAGCAGAAGTTATCGATGAAGCTCTCAGAAGCCGCGCTTGACTTTTTATCAGAAGTGGGGTATGACCCGGTTTATGGAGCCAGACCCTTGAAGCGAGCCATCCAGCGTTATTTAGAAACGGCGATCGCTAAGGCGATTCTGCGGGGTGAATTTAAGCCTGGAGATACCATCTTTGTTGATGTTGAGGATGAGCGGTTGTCCCTCAAGCGCGTACCTGTCGAAATGTTAACGTCATAGCGTTGCTTCCAATAGCACTATCTGCACAGCCTGCTTAAGCAGGCTTTTTTGGTATCCTGGCTCTGCTAAAGACTGGGAGCTTCTGAGTGAAAATTGCTATAGCTTGACAAGCCGTAAGCGAAATTCCGTGAATTTGCTCTTTCAGCCCAGAAAACTTCTGTGGCATAAAAAATGAGAAGAAAGCTAAGTGTAACGAGCACGATTGGGGAGCCTGATTAAAAAACGAGCGGTTTGTTTAAATTTTGTGGTTTCTGTCTGTTGAATATTGCTTGTAGTAACGAGGAGCTTTATCTCTCGCTCGTTTCAATAGCTATCAATGAACGACTTTAAGGAGAGTGACTGAGAGGAATCGTTACCGAGCTTTCTGATATTGCTAGCGATGCCGACTAACGCATCAGCAAAGGTACAGCTTCGTTGGCTGTTGGTAACCATTTTGACTCATACTACTATTGTTATGCTAGAAGCGCTGGCCTTAGCCACAGCAGGCTATATGCCTCACGGGTATTGCTATCTTTGGAATCCAGGACTAGTCTGGCTTCACGTTGCCTCTGACTTGTTGACGGCGGTAGCTTACTACTCGATTCCTATTACACTTTTTTACTTTATCCGCAAGCGTTCAGATTTCCCCTACCCTAGAATCTTTATTCTGTTTGGAGCTTTTATCATTGCCTGCGGCACTACCCACCTCATGGAGATTTGGTCGCTGTGGCATTCAAACTACTGGGTTTCAGGCTACCTTAAATCATTGACGGCTCTCATCTCCATCTATACGGCCATCGAGTTGATTCCCGTTGTTCCCCAAGCCTTAGCCCTGCCCAGTCCGGCTCAACTAGAGGAGACCAATCAGCACCTTGAACAGCGAGTTCTAAAACGCACGGCTCAATTAGAAGCGGTCAATCAAGTGCTTAAAAAGGAAATTGCGGCTCGTCAACAGGCCGCCGCCGAGCGCAACCGCCTGTTGGCGCGGGAGCAAGAGGCTAGAGCCGCTGCCGAACGAGCTAACCGCATCAAAGATGAATTTCTGGCGATTCTCTCCCATGAGTTACGAACGCCGCTGAACCCAATTTTAGGCTGGGCGCAGGCGTTACAAACCTATCAGTTTGATGCCACCCAAACGGCTGAAGCCCTTGCCACCATCGAACGAAATGCCCAATTGCAGGTTCAGCTCATTAACGATCTGCTCGATATCGCCGGGATTCTGCGGGGCAAACTGAGACTGAATCCAACCGCTGTTAATCTATCCCTTGTAATTGAAGCTGCGCTCGAAACGGTCAGGATGACCGCCGTTGCCAAATCGATTGCCCTCCATGCCGTTCTTCCTGATATTGGGCTAGTATTTGGCGATGCTGCCCGTCTCCAGCAGATTGTCTGGAACTTACTCACCAATGCTGTTAAGTTTACCCCTGAAGGAGGACAGGTCTACCTTGAACTGAAACGGGTGGGCGAGCAGGCGCAGATCGCCGTCAGGGATACGGGTAAAGGTATCAGCTCAGATTTTCTTCCCCACGTTTTTAAGTCATTTTGTCAAGAAGATGCTTCGATCACTCGCCTGTATGGAGGATTGGGGCTAGGGTTAGCCATTGTTCATCAGTTAGTTGAGGAGCATGGCGGCACCATTGAGGCAAACAGTCCGGGGGAAGGGTTAGGAGCCACTTTTACGCTCCAGTTGCCTCTACTGAAGGATGAAGTGGTTCAGCCGCTAGACGAGTTACCCCGTCAAGAATTTAATCTCGCTGGGATTCGAGTCCTGGGGGTTGATGACGAACCTGATGCCCGCAAGCTCTTGACGGTATTGCTCACCGAATGCGGAGCAGAGGTGCTGACTGTCGCTTCTGCGGCTGAAGTTTTGGCGCTCCTAGAATCCTTTCAACCTGACGTATTAGTAAGCGATATTGGTATGCCGGACATGAACGGCTTAACCCTAGTGCAGCGGATTCGCACTCTCCCCTCCGAAAAAGGAGGCCGAATTCCGGCGATCGCTTTAACGGCCTCTGCCCGGGTTGAAGATTGCCAGCAAGTTTTAGCCAGCGGCTATCAGCAGCACATTGCTAAACCGCTCAAGATTAGTCACTTAGCACAAGCGGTAGCGTTCCTAGCAACCCAACAAGACCAGAGGCTGCCAAACCAGCAAGCAGCCGCGGTTCGGTAAACCGTACTCAAAAACTAGTTGCCATCTCCTCGGTAATTTCGCTAAATTAGCACTCGGAAGGTGAGAGTGCTAATTTTTTAGCTTTAACCTTGCCGACCGCGTAATTGATGGGTTTGGTGTTTACCAAGCTCACTGTAATCTGGAGGATTTTTTATGGCAGCTATTACGATTAATGTTTCGACGGTTAAGCCTTTGGGCGATCGCGTCTTTGTTAAAGTTAGCCCAAGCGAAGAAAAAACGTCCGGTGGAATTCTACTTCCCGATACAGCAAAAGAAAAGCCCCAGGTGGGTGAAGTCGTTCAGGTGGGCCCTGGTAAGCGCAACGATGACGGGTCTCGCTCAGATTTGGAAGTTAAAGTAGGAGATCAGGTGCTCTACTCCAAGTACGCTGGAACCGACATCAAATTTAGCGGCGAAGACTACGTTCTCCTGTCTGAAAAAGACATTCTGGCTGTCGTCTCCTAAGCCATCCCCGTTATTCAAACGCAATCTATTAAGTAGAACAGAGGCATTTTTATGGCTAAGACTATTGTTTACAATGAAGAAGCCCGTCGCGCTCTAGAAAAAGGGATCGACCTACTGGCGGAATCCGTTGCCGTTACCCTCGGTCCGAAGGGTCGCAACGTTGTGCTAGAGAAGAAGTTTGGCGCCCCCCAAATCATCAATGATGGTGTCACTATTGCTAAAGAAATTGAGCTGGAAGACCACATCGAGAACACTGGGGTTTCTCTAATTCGCCAAGCTGCTTCTAAGACAAACGATGTCGCGGGTGACGGCACCACGACGGCAACAGTTCTCGCCCACGCTATGGTTAAGGAAGGCCTGCGCAACGTTGCTGCTGGCGCGAACCCGATTGCCATTAAGCGCGGCATCGACAGAGCGGCTGAGTTTTTGGTCGAGAAGATTGCATCCTACGCCAAGCCTGTGGAAGATTCTAATGCGATCGCTCAGGTTGGTTCGATCTCTGCCGGGAACGATGAAGAAGTCGGCAGAATGATTGCTGAAGCGATGGACAAAGTGGGCAAAGAGGGTGTTATCTCCCTCGAAGAAGGCAAGTCCATGACCACCGAGCTAGAAGTCACCGAAGGAATGCGCTTCGATAAGGGCTATATCTCCCCTTACTTCGTGACCGACCCGGAGCGCATGGAAGGCGTATTTGACGATCCTTTCATCCTGATCACCGATAAGAAGATTACGCTGGTTCAGGACTTAGTTCCTGTCCTCGAACAGGTGGCTCGTCAGGGTAAGCCCCTAATCATTATCGCTGAAGATATCGAAAAAGAAGCGCTGGCGACTCTGGTGGTCAACCGTCTGCGCGGTGTGCTCACCGTTGCCGCCATTAAAGCGCCTGGATTTGGCGATCGCCGCAAGCAAATGCTCGAAGATATTGCCGTGCTCACTGGCGGTCAAATGATCAGCGAAGATGCTGGTCTTAAATTAGACAGCGCTAAGCCAGACATGCTCGGTACGGCTCGCCGCATCACCATCACCAAAGACAACACCACTATTGTTGCTGAAGGTAACGAGCAGGCTGTGAAAGCTCGCTGTGAGCAAATCCGCCGCCAAATCGAGGAAACCGAATCTTCCTACGACCAAGAAAAGCTTCAGGAGCGTTTAGCTAAGCTGTCTGGTGGAGTGGCTGTCGTCAAGGTAGGAGCGGCAACCGAAACCGAAATGAAGGATCGCAAGCTTCGTCTAGAAGACGCGATCAACGCGACCAAAGCTGCTGTTGAAGAAGGCATCGTCCCCGGTGGTGGGACAACGCTTGCTCACCTCGTTCCTCAGCTTGAAGAGTGGGCTGCTCAGCAAAACCTCACTGGCGAAGCTCTCACAGGGGCAATGATTGTTTCTCGGGCGCTGTCTGCCCCCCTGAAGCGGATTGCTGAGAACGCTGGTCAAAACGGCGCGATCATCGCGGAGCGCGTCAAGGAGAAAGACTTCAACATCGGTTTCAACGCCGCTACCAACGAGTACGCCGATATGTTTGCCGCTGGTATTGTTGACCCGGCGAAAGTAACTCGTTCTGCGCTTCAGAACGCTGCTTCTATCGCTGGTATGGTGCTTACCACCGAGTGCATCGTCGTTGACAAACCTGAAAAGGACAAAGCTCCCGCAGCTCCCGGTGGCGGAGACTTTGACTACTAATCCGTAGTAGAAACTAATCAGCTTACACCTGAAGCCGCCTCTTTAAAGAGGTGGCTTTTTTCTCTATTCGCTCTTCCCTTAACTTTTGTGTGCTCTAGCCGTTATTCCTGATGAAATTCAATCTGGCGTCCGTTTATCGGCTGAGTGGGACGAGCATTGACCGGATAGAGATTTTCAAATCTATCAATTTGCTCTTGAGACACTTGAATGGGTTCGGCGAAAACATACCAGCGAACATTTTCGCTACAGGGGGGGGTAGTTAGCGAACCACCATAGCTGAAATAATTGACGCTACTGGGCAACAAATCAGCAGCATTAATAGTTGATTCCGCCACGGCCTTAGTTTTCTCTCCAGGAACATGCTCCCAGATGGTGGCGATGGCAGAATGGGCTATCCCCTCTGTCATCATAATCCCGAGCACCGCTAACTCTCCAACTGCGTTCCGGTGTACGAGATGCAGTTCCATAGCATAGGCTTGTCCAGAGGTAGTATGCTCGCTAGGCGTATGAAAATGAAACTGGACTAGTTCATACTCCTCGCCACTAATCCTGACCGTACTTCCTTCAGCATAGTTAACCTGAATAGTATGACCGTTGTTAACTACAACAAGTGGGACTGATCCATAATTAAAGTCAATTTCCGCTTTGGCACCAACGATGGCATTATCAGCATCTATATTTATAGGAGATTGATCTCTGCCGACTTCACACAAAGCAAAGTCGTGTCCTAGCCGTCCCCATTGGGTCGGATTTGCCGCTCCACCATAAGACCAGTGAGGCAAATCTCCTTCTGCCTGGGCTGGTGTAGAAGACGTTACCAAAATAGGGGAAGCAAAAGATACAGCCAAAGCTACCCAGAGAGGTAAAGCAAAAAGCGCGGCCTTTTGAAGTCTTTTGATAGTTTTCATCGTTTCACCTCAAGAGTTAAAGCTAGATAAGATGGATCGGAAACGGGCAATGTATCTTCTGGCTTAGATGAGTCAGGATTTGACTGAGCTTTTAGCCCAGCTTGAGAGAGTCCAAACACGAATGTTTGTTCGTGCAGGTACACCGACGAGCAGAGAGGTATTTGCTATCACAGCTATTTAAATCCTGACCATCGTGTTTTGACCAGAGAAGATTAGGCTTTTACGAATAAAATTCAGATTTTGCCCTGCTTAATCTTGTTACAGACCGCTTATTTAGATAAAACTAGAGGAAATTGGAGCAAGCAAGAATAAGATTCTTTTTCGTCTTCTTTTTCCATTTTTTCAGACTTTGAAGCCAAGTTTACCTGAAAATAGTGTTTTTTAAGAATGACTATTTTAATCTGCCCCGGTATGCACGATCCTCAGCTCACTCAACAGTTTTTGCACAGCTTGCATCCATTAAGGTCTCATCAATGGCTGATTTTTCCTGCTCAAAATTATCCGGCCTATTCAAGCATTGACCTATTGTCTTTTCTACGAAAACATCTCGGTGCTCCAGCCCACGCTTCTCCACTACTGTTTATCGGGTTTAGTGCTGGCGTTGTCGGGGCAATGGGAGCGGCAGCGGTGTGGCAGATGCAGTTGGGTAAAGTTAGAGGACTCATCGCTCTTGATGGCTGGGGAGTGCCGTTACTTGGGAATTTCCCAATTCATCGCGTTAGCCACGATGCCTTTACCCACTGGAGTTCAGCGCTGTTGGGGGCTGGACAAGAGAGCTTCTATGCAGAACCAGCGGTGGAGCACCTGGAACTGTGGCGATCGCCCGATAAAACGAGCGGATGGTGGCTTAAAGCCCCCGGATGTCGAGTCCGCTGCTGTGCTGCTGAGTTCTTGACGGTGCTTTTTCAGAAATATCAAGAGCTTTAGCCGTTGTTGCTATAATTGTTAGGAAAAGCTGACGCACATTCAGTCTACTCAAATTTTGACCTGGGTGACTGTCGCCAAAAAATCCTTAACTACTCTATCTTCCCCTCGACAGATAGGCAGAGCATAACTTAAAATAAATTTTCCATTAAACCAATTTATTTGTTTGGCCGTTGCATCATTGGCAACAAATTTTAAGATAAAACAATAAGCACACTAATAAGATTAGCCCCGTGGTTTCTACAAGAAGCGTTCCTGAACAATCATCTGCATCACAACCATCGCCTGTTCGCCGTACAGGTGCTTTTGCCTTAATTGATAGCCTAGTCCGTCATGGCGTTGAGCATGTGTTTGGCTATCCTGGTGGTGCTATTCTGCCCATTTACGATGCTCTCTACCAGGCTGAAGCGAGAGGAGAAATTGAGCATATTTTAGTCAGACACGAACAGGGAGCCTCCCACGCTGCGGATGGATATGCGCGGGCGACAGGCAAAGTAGGAGTGTGTTTTGCTACCTCTGGTCCGGGTGCAACTAACCTAGTCACCGGAATTGCCACGGCCCATATGGACTCGATCCCGATGGTAGTGGTGACGGGTCAGGTTCCTCGTAACGCTATTGGCAGCGACGCTTTTCAAGAAACCGATATCTTTGGGATTACGCTGCCAATTGTCAAAAATTCCTACGTGGTACGTCATGCGGTCGAAATGGCGCAAACGGTGGCTGAAGCATTCTATATTGCGCGCACGGGTCGCCCGGGTCCGGTGTTAATCGACGTTCCGAAAGACGTTGGCATCGAAGAATTTGACTACGTTCCGGTGGAACCCGGAAAAATTAAGCTAGCCGGATATCGCCCCACCGTTAAGGGCAATCCTCGGCAAATTGATGCCGCCCTTGATTTAATTGAGGAGAGTGCGCGTCCGCTGTTGTATGTCGGCGGTGGCGCAATTTCGGCCAATGCCCATGCTCAAATCCGCGAACTGGCAGAACGGTTTCAAATTCCGGTAACGACAACCTTGATGGGCATTGGGGCGTTCGACGAGCATCACCCCCTGTCGGTCGGGATGCTTGGAATGCACGGAACCGCCTATGCTAACTTTGCCGTTAGTGAGTGCGATCTGCTGATTGCTGTTGGGGCCAGATTTGATGATCGCGTGACCGGAAAGCTAGACGAGTTTGCCGCCCGCGCCAAGGTAATTCACATCGATATCGATCCGGCGGAAGTCGGCAAAAACCGTCGTCCTCACGTTCCAATTGTGGGCGATGTGCAGCACGTTTTGAAGCAAATCCTGCGACGGGCGCAGGAGCGCAAATTGACAACAGGAGAGCTTACTCAGGAGTGGCTCCAGCGGGTGCAGCGCTGGCGCAAAGATTACCCCCTAGCGGTGCCGAGTTACGAACACAGCATTGCTCCCCAGGAAGTGATTGTGGAGTTAGGACGACAGGCTCCCTATGCGTACTACACCACCGATGTTGGCCAGCATCAGATGTGGGCGGCTCAGTTCCTCAAAAATGGCCCCCGTCGCTGGATTTCGAGCGCTGGACTCGGAACTATGGGATTTGGTTTACCGGCGGCCATGGGAGTGAAAGTCGCCCTGCCCACTGAAGATGTCATCTGCATCAGCGGCGATGCCAGTTTTCAGATGAACTCTCAGGAACTGGCGACCCTAGCTCAGTTTGGCATCAACGTCAAGACGGTAATTATTAACAACGGCTGGCAGGGCATGGTGCGGCAGTGGCAGCAAGCTTTCTTTGGCGAGCGCTATTCCTCTTCTAACATGCAAATTGGGATGCCCGACTTTGAGCTGCTGGCGCAAGCTTACGGCGTGAAGGGCATGACGCTGCGCGATCGCAGCCAGCTATCCGAGGTGATCGCCGAAGTGCTCGCTCACGACGGTCCGGTATTGCTCGATGCCCACGTGGTTAAAGACGAAAACTGCTACCCAATGGTCGCTCCCGGGAAAAACAACGCTCAAATGATCGGGATACCGGAGCTAGTTGACCAGTTGACCGAGCAAACCTGTAGCAACTGCGGAGCCGAAAATTCCAGCACAAACAAGTTCTGTCCTGACTGCGGAACCAAGCTCTAAAGCAGCTTAAGTGGTGAGCTACTGATGTCTACTCCCAGAGCTTGCAACAGACAACGCTCAACCTATCTCGTGCTTTTATCGACTTCTTTGAGAAAAGAGCTAAGTACCCTCGGTTTAAGTCCAAGCACGGCAAACAGTCTGTCGGTTTTCCTCAAGGGATCAAGGTAGCAAGAGACACCATCTATCTTGACATTGTCAACTTAACTGAGCATTTCCGAAAAGTGGCACTGTTTTTCTAACGAAAGAAGCAAGAGAATTATCTAAGCCATGGCCTTTAGACAAGTTATTTCCAGCCAGCTCTCAAATCGCTGACACATAATGTCTCGGTATTCTGTGGCATTGAGTTGATGCTGATGGGGATAAAAATGTCCTCTTATCGGTTCAAAAGCGGAGAGGAAGCGTTGAGCTTGACCTGGGGATTTAAACCGTCCCATCCGCCTTTCTCGAACCCTAGTCGGTCGACGAGAGTTCTCCGCTCGGTTATTCAATCCCTTATGCTGACTATGGTCTATTCTTGGAAATAGCTTCTTCAGAGCAGCACCGTAGCTCTTGAGTTTATCGCTAACAACCACCCTAGGAGCAGTCTCTTGAGGCTTAAGCAGTTTCCGAAAAAATTTGTCAGCGGCGGCTTCGTTCCGTCTACTCTGCATCAGGATATCAATCACCTGACCATCCTTGTCCACAGCTCGCCAGAGATAGAACTTCTTGCCTTTAATCTTGATGACGACTTCATCGAGATGCCACTTATCAGAAGGCTTAGGACGACGGCGGCGAATTTGGTTGGCATAGACTTGGGCAAATTTGAGGCACCACTTGCGGATCGCTTCATAAGTAATCTCGATGCCTCAATAGAGCATCATTTTCTCGATATCTCTGAAACTGAGGGGGAAGGTGAAATACAACCAGACGCAATAGGAGATGATCTCGGCAGGAAAACGATGTCGTTTATAACTAATGCTCATTCCCTCAGCTTCGCATAGATAGGGAGGTTGCGCCAGTACCGTTAAGTTGACAATGCCCGTCAGCAGTATCAGTTGCTACTCAAACCCCACTACCAACAAGTTTTGTCTGTGAGAAACTCAGTAATTTTTTTCCGATCTCGGACTTTAGCTGCCACTTCAGCCGTGGGCTTACCTGTTTCAAGATGATAAATGCATTCGGGAACCACAGTATTGAAAACATAATCCCACAAGCAAGTGACATTACCATAATTGCCAGTTTGCACAAAAGGCAAATGGTGATACTGATGATGTAGTGGTATCCAAGGAATCCAGCCTCCTACTCGATGATTCAAACGACTCAACCAGGGTAGAGGATCGCAGCCTTGGTGGGAAAGGTAGTTACTGGCAACTTTAACTACGTGAAGTAAAGTAACCGAGGTAACTAAGCCCTGGCTGAGATAAAGAACATACATCAGCATTCCGCTTAAAGCAGCCAAATGAACTGGAGGCGAGCTAGCAACTACTAAAGGGTTGAGGTAGACGCAGTTATGATGGACAAAATGGGCAAAAGGAAATCGGTCGTACAGTATTCGATAGCGATGGTTGAGACGATGCGCCCAGTAATCCGTTAGATCGATTGCATAAAAACCAACAATGGCATAGATAATATCGGTTAAGAAATTGGGGGAGTGCAGAAATACATATTGTTCTGGAATTGTAAATACGAGTTTGGGTTGATCGCCTAGCTTGAGTCCTAAAAAGTAGCTACTAAGAGTAATCCCAATTCCCCACATCAACGGAATTTTCCAGTTTTTTAGAGCAGTCTGGTAATGAATGGTTGGTTCTGCTGTTTTAAAAACACCAAATCGCTCGTGGATATTCAGCCGAGTATAAGCAGAAAAAAAGAGAAGATACAAACATAAAAAGAAACAGCCGACGATTGTACCGCGAGAGATCGCTAAAAATATGCCCTGAAAATGCAGCATGGTTTACTTACAGTTATTTTTGAGTAACGATTGACAAAGTTGTGGAAAGTTTCGATGTTATTCTGAAGGCTCTTGGAGACAGAAGCTGAAGCCATCACTTTGAGTTCGCGATTGACACCTGACAAATGTTCTATTCCTTCGACATACTCCAAATTTTGTTTGAGGGCGCGTTGATGATACTTAGCAGCTACGTGAAACCCATCGTGTTCTCGACAAAAGCTATCCTCCACCATTTGCAATGCTTCTTCGGCTGAGAGAGCGAATAAAGGCGATCGCAACATTTCGTAGACTAAAGGCATATAAGCAGCATCGTCAGAAAAAATACCTGGTACTGCACCAGAAAGAGTACTCATGGTAAATTGCAAGTTTCTCACCAAAAGATTGACCGACAAAAGCTCTAAAGCAGTTGGTTTAGCAAAATCTTTGTACATTTCATGGCTGACTAATTTAGAAGTCGAAGTGTGGAAAGCTTCATCTAAACAGTGATAGTGAGAGACTAAAGTGGGAGCAGCTACAAACTCTTTCTGCTTGGCTAGTTCGCGACTGTAGAGAGAATGTCTGTACTCTTTTACTTTCAGTTGATTATTACGCAATCCTCTAAGCACATAGTATTGACTTGCTAGAAAAGGAGAACGACTGATTCCCGAACCCACGAACATACCGATTAATTTACGACCAAAGTTTAGTTTGAATTGTTTTTGCGGATGAACTAAGGCTGCATCTAGGTAGTCAGGAATTGGACGATTAAAGATTTGTTTGCCTAATAAAGCACGCTCGGTTAATTGACCGATGTGGCGAAATGCTTCTACGTGTACTCTTTCCTGAGCAGTTTCGAGATCGAGTTCGTGACAGAGGGTTTCATAGCCACCTAAATGGTAGAAAGCCCCACAGGTCAATTGATTAAACATCATTGTGGCAATTTCGCCACCAATACTGTAGTTATAAAAGCAAATCCAGTAAAGATGATTGAGAGCTTTTTTTTGCGTCTCTGAAGCAGATTCGTAGAGACGACTGCCATAAAGTAGGGAAAATTCTGGATCGAGCCAGTTATATTCACAATTATCGTCGTAATTATATTGTTTTTGAAGTTCTTCTATTCGTTCGGTGTAGTTAGAATTTTTGTTAGTCTGATAAATTTTCTCAACCTGCTTGAGATTTTGACTACCATAAACATTCGTATAATCCGAAGATGCAGATTTTTCTTTTCTAGTAGGTAAATTTGTTTGTGACATTAGACTACTCATAATTTATGAATATTGTTAATAAGCGATCGCATCGCTATTAGGGAGTTTCAACAGTCGGTCAGAGCAGCGAGGCGACCCTGGCGATGCTTCATTCCCCAAGGAACGCGCCTCAAGACAGGCTCCGTTGTTTTACGGCGGAGTCCCGTCAAGCGGGATCGAAATAATCTCTGACTGGAAAAACCTATATCGTTATTGTTGTTATCATTTGATAGATGCAGTAATTATTAGGGTTTTTATATTTTTGGGTTCTAGCTTGAAAATGAGATATACCAGCTTTGACCTGCTCTAACCGAGCCTGGGCTGTTTTTACCTGAGCTTTTGCTCGATCTAAGGCTGCTTGGAGGTGATCGCAATTATCGAGAATGGCAATGGTTTGTCCTGCTGTAACTCGCTCCTCTACTTTTACTAATAATTGCTTTAGTAAAGAGCCTTCAAATGATGGTGGGGGTGCAACACGAATTACTTCTCCTTCAGGCTCGATTGTTCCTAGCACAGCTACCCCATTGATTTGACTAGGGATGACTTTATTAATTTCAGAAATAGTTTGTTCCGAAGCTGTAGTCTTGTTAATAGTTGCGGTGTTCCGAAGGATGTAACGGTGCAACCAGATGGCATTACCGATTAAAAATAGATTAAAGACTACTAAAGCTGTATTTCTCCAGATAACGGGTCGGGGTAGTTTGAGACTTTTCATAATTACACTAAATAAATCGATTATGGGGAATGGATATTCGCCCGTACTGTCAAATACTGTATTGCCATTCTTGTAAAGCAAACTGCCAATGACTTTTAATTAGAGAAACAGTCTTATTATCTAATTGATAATTATTCCGTCGATATTCACTCTGTGATTGAAGATAAAGCTGGAATTGTTGTTGCACCTCCTCCCAATTAGATAGATCAAATTGTTGATAGATATACGCTAAGTATTCAAGTTCGCAACCAATAAAATGTTCGTATTTAATTTCGATTAAGCTCTGGGTTGGTATTGCCGTTTTAGCTCTTAAATACTCCTGCATCATTGCTCGATAGAAATATAAAATATTTTCAGAAATCGCTACTTCAGAAATATCTTGTAATCCCCAAGTATCAATCATTTTTTGATACATCCTTTTGGTAGAAACATAAACAATATGGGGATCGCGATAAATGTGAATAAACTTCGCTTTGGGAAATAGCTCTAATAAGAGTTTGATTCTAGCTGTGTTAACAGGGTTTTTAATAATTAATCTTTTGTTTCCCGAACTAAGAGTCATTTTTTGTAGCTGCCGCCAATAAAGTTTTTTCCATTTTTCTTTAATTGGTTCTGATTGGCGATCTAGTAAAACAAAGCGATTGAATAATTGCCACATTTGCTGAGGAAAGTAAAAACCGTGATAAAAAGAATAGGTAGAAGAGTTAGCTAAAGCAAACTCTTCTTCTTGAGGAGAATCTGCTGTAATTTTCACCCGATCCATTGGTCTTTCCATCGGAAATTGTTTTTTTGCTACTCGCTCGATCGCTTTTCGTGCAATCAAATAAATTTCCGAAGCTCTAAATGATTGTAGTGTATTGAGATAGCCAAACTGAGAATCGCAATTCAATAAATTATGCAAATAGGTCGTACCGCTACGCCAATGACCGACAATAAAAATAGGCGAGTCTTCGATCTTAGTTCGAGTAATTCTTCGTTCAAATCTTATCTTTTCTAAGATTATTAGCGGAGTAGTCAACAAACTCATAACTGAGATGAGAAGTATCTTGGCTAAATAAAGGCGATCAACTCCACCACTTTTGAAGTATAAATTAAGCAAGTGAAAGATAGAGCTACCAGCAAGAGGATGTATATAACCGAGGGGATTGTGACGATTCATGTTTTGTTACCTTGAATGAGTATGCAATCGACTAATTGAGAGGTTGTAGCAACATCGGTAAACCATCTTTAGGACGCAGAGTAATATTAGGATCCATCGCGACTTTTTGTCCTAAACTAAGAGACAACTTGAAGTGCTGTAAAATCGTTGCCAAAACTAACTTCATTTCCATCAGAGCAAATTGGTCGCCGATGCATCTATGTGCGCCATCGCTGAAAGGAATATAAGTAGATCGAGGTAATGATGCAGAAAGAACGGATAAAAAGCGATCTGGATCGAAGCGATCTGGATTGTCCCAATATTTAGGATGTCGATGGGTGACATAAGAACTAACTATTATCTGCATTCGAGCGGGAAAATGATAATCGCCGACGACATCATCAGTTTCCACTTTGCGTGCTATCAAGGGAAGTGGTGGATACAGTCGCATTGATTCTTTAATTACTCTGTCTAAAAGCTGTAGCTGAGACAAATCGGATAAAGAAGGCAAACGATCGCCTAATACTGTGCGTAATTCTGCTCTAAGATCGGCTTCTATCTGGGGATGTCGTGCTATTAGATAAAAAGTCCAACTCAAACTAGAAGCAGTAGTTTCATGACCAGCTAAAAACATAGTCATGACTTCGTCCCTAACTTGAACCTCGCTCATTCTCTCCCCTGTCTCCTCATCGTACATTTCGAGGAACATTCCTAGTAAATCTCGACCCTTATCCTGTTGTTGTTTTCTTTGATTAATGATTTCATAGACTACACGATTGCATTCTGCGACTGCCTTTTGAAATTGGCGTTTTTCTCCATTTGGTAGCCAATCGGGAACCAGTTGAATCGGTTGAACTCTATTAGTAATATATTTAGTTACGATTGGTAGTACCTGAGAAATTGTTTGCGCTTCGTCGCTCAGATCGACACTGAGCAAACACAATCCAATAATTTTTAGAGTCAACTTTTGCATCTCATTTGAGACATCAATGACTCGTTCTTGTTTAGCTGATAATTTCCAATCAAATACAAATTCCTTTGTTGCTTGAGTCATAATCTCGGCAAAACCTGCAATTGTTTCGCGATGAAAACTAGGTTGAGCCATCCGTCTTTGTTTTACCCAAAAATCCCCTTCGCTAGTCAGCAATCCTTCTCCGAGCAACAGCTTGAGATTTTTATATCCAGGTGTATTTTTAGTAAAGTTTTTACGTTTTCTAACGAGAATTTGTTCAATATATTCTGGATCGCGCACGATAGCTATGCTACGATTGCCAATTTCAAAATTAACCAAATCGCCGTGGTAATCGCAAATTTTCCGCAAAGTTTCTAAAGGTTGGCGTCTAAACTTCAATAATAAACGGGTATTTTGCCATAAACTTTTTTTTGGTAGAGCCTTAGCTTTAATTGAAGTTGTAGTTACCATCATCTTCTCTCTAAATAACTGTTGTTTGCTGTAAGAATGTTTCGTAAACAAAAGCACAATCTCGGTAAATGTGATCGCTATTTAAGCCAAAACGTTCTAAGTCGTATTTATGTTTGCTGCGATAGTTACATTGAATTTCTGCCTGATGTGCAATTGCTACTTGTAGTTTTCTGTCTGGTTCTATTTCGGTAAATTCCAGAATCTCCGCCATTAAATTGTCAAAATCACTCATTAGACGTGAATAAGAGACAACTTTGACTCTTTCGTGGTCGATTGCACCAGTGGTATAGTCGCGATGAAACCGCTCGAACAATTTCACCAAAGCCCAATAAAGACGTTCTAAATAACGCTGTTTGACATCTTCTGGCAACGACCAAAAACCAAATGTTTTGTCTAAGACATCTGTAACTAGATTCATCGCCGAAGGTATTGACTCCACAGGGTCGCGAACCAAATAGAGAATACGTGCGTCGGGAAGAGCGGTTAGAAATTGTGGTAAATAGATTCCCAAAGAAAAAAGTTTCGCCACAACCCTATTCCCCCTTTTTTTCACGAGATTGCGCTGCCAAATATTACTCAACCAGTTAAAATCTCGTTCCGCATTCTTACTCTGCTGGTTAATAAATAACTCGCTCAAATCTTCTGTAGCAAAAGCAAATAAGTAACCGTACAAGAAAAATCCATCTAAATAGTGCAGAAATACAGCAGCATCATCGGTTTCAATAGAAGTCAAGCTAGTAGCATGAGCCACAGAAGCATGATGGCGCACGGGACTGATTTTTTCTAGCAGGGGAATAAATGGTTGCAACAACTTCTGTAAAGTTAAGGAAGGAAAAACCATTTCCCACAATTCCAATCCCGATCCGATATTATGCTCGACTAGAAAGCGTTGCAAAAAAGTCGTACCGCTACGGGGATTTCCCATTAAGATAATCGGTTTGGTAATTGCTTTTGTTCTCAGTTGAGGATAGAAAAGGCGATCGAGATACTGTCCGAAAGATACAATGAGGCGAAGCGAGCTGTAGAAAAATAGAGTAAACAGAGGCGATCGCCAGATGCCAAAAGTTTCACAGACAATCTGATAAGCTCCTAAAAGGCGATCGCTTAAAGTCAAATTACTTTTTACCATTGGATTATAGCTCCTGCGATGGAAAGACCCGCACCAGTTCCCGTTAATAAAACGCGATCACCTTTGTGTAATCTTCCTGTAGCGTTAGCATGAGCCATTGCCATCGGGATCGAAGCGGCAATACAGTTACCGTAGTCGCCAACAATATTAACGATGCGGTCTTCTGGAAAACCCAAACGAGGCACTAATTTCAAACCGCGACCAGAAGCTTGATGAGGAATGACTAAATCGATCTCTTCTTTTTTGATTCCTACTTCCCCAAATAGCTGCTCCAAAGTGACGATTAACTTACGCATCGCTAGCTTATAAATTCCTGGTCCATCCATGTTGAACAAGTTATCTTCTGGGCGAGTCAAGGCATTATCCGGATGTCTCTCTACTCCCCCGCCTCGAATTTCCGTCAATTCTGCTCCTTCGGGAAAAGTAAGCATTTTCCACCCCAGCAGTTTGCTACTTTCGCCTTCTGGGGGAGCTTCTACTACGGCTGCTGCTGCGCCGTCCCCAATTAGGGCTGCACTTTCTGGTTCGTTGAAGTTTCGACAGATACTTCCAACTTCAGATGAAATAATCAGAATACGACGATACGCCCCCGATGAGAGTAAGCTAGCCGATGTACGCAATGCCACCAGAAAAGATAAACAGGTTGCATGAATAGAGAATGAAGGAATCCCCGTTAAACCGAGTTCTCGCTGAATAAATACCGAACTATCGGGAATTAGCTGTCTTGGAGTGAGAGAGGCATTGATAATTAAATCTGGTGGGACATCTCCTAAAGCCTGCTTGGCTGCTTTGGCTGCCATGACTTCCATTGGTTCTTTAGCAACATGGCGATATTTAACTCCCGCATGAGAGATAACCCACTCTTCAGAACGTCCGATGCGAGTTGCCACTTCTGCTGCGGTTTCTACTCCAGGCGGAACATACATTCCCGTCCTGACAATCTTGAGAGGGAGAGTTGCATCCTGACTGAAATAGGTTTGAGATTGCTTTTTTGCAGACGGGAAAATATTCTTTGGTTTAGTTCTTAGATAAGTATTGAATAGATTGGTAGCGCTATAAATCACGAGCTTTTTTCCTGTTACGAATGGCGTTTTCTGTTTGTTGCTTCTATCTCATCAGTTATTCTTCCTCAGCAACAGGGAGAAAACTTAGGGAAATTATTAAGTAATGAACGGGAAGAGAATCATCAAGCTATAGAAAAGTTAAGTTGCTGTTTTTGAGAACGGTAACAGCTACCGGCACTGGTTATTGATAGTGGTCACCAGTTACATTGAGAGCTGATTTCTAACGTAAATCTTAAGCGGCGAGGCGGCGAATCATCAAGCGAATAAACGCTCCATAAATCATCGCTTCGCTGCTGTGAGCGTATAGTTCATAGTCCTTACTCAAACGACGGTAGCGATTGAGCCAGCCGCAACTGCGTTCGACGGGCTTTTAAAGGGCGGAAGTAGTTCCCGCCCGCAGCCCCTCGACAATTCAACGTGAGGTGACCAGTTTTTGGCCGGAGGAAACCTCCGGCCAAAAACTGGTCACTCCGTAAAACCTCAAACTCTGTGGAGGTGCGCCTGATCACCTCGACGCGAACGCTGTCACCGCAGACCTGTTGAGCAGCGTGTTGAAAGTTTTAACCGCAGTAGCCTTGATCTACGAGCCAGTTGCAAGCGGGACAGCTTTTCTTTAGCTTCATGAAGAACCACTGCTCCTGAGCGCTCAGAGCTATTTGCTTCACCGACCAAAACTCCGAGCATTACAGCGCTTTGCAGGTTTATGAGGGACAATAACAGCAGTGGGTAAACCAGTTACGCAAATGCTGAGGATTTATGAGATACATCGCTATTTTGATGAGCAAATCAACTTTTTTAGCGGTCTTGGGAGAAAACTGTCTCAG
>JBHJGN010000010.1:0-10625 GCA_050331735.1 Cyanophyceae cyanobacterium | reverse complement strand
GTCGTGTAGACCTAGCTCGGCGACCTGCTGGGCTTCCGCGGCCTGCTGGTGGTCTTGCTCGGCCTGCTGGTGGGCTTGCTCGGCCTGCTGTTGGGCTTGTTGAGCTCTCTGCCGTTCTTGCTCGGCTAATTCTTCATCCGTTGGCAGTAACTCTCCGGCTAACGTTGCCCAGCGCAGCCATACGGCGTCAACCCGGTGATAAACTCCCTGCCAGCGCACAAGCTTCAAGTCGAGTCTGGGACTTGTCAAGTTATTATCGCTATCAAAGGGTAAAGGCGTGTACTCGCTTCCCTGAAGAATAAATCCGGCAAAATCTTCGGAGTTAAAAGGGTCGTACCAATAATATTCCGCTACGCGAACGCGATCTTGATAAATTTGTTTTTTCTCTTGCTTGTCAACCTTCCGAGTACTATCGGAAAGCAGTTCGATGACAATATCGGGGGGTTTTCCTTCTTCCCAAACCACCCAACTTTTCCGCTCACGCCAGGCGACATCTAGAGCCACGAATACATCGGGCCCTTTAAAATCCTGATTTTTGACCTGAGCCAAGCTATAGTACAAAAACATATTGCCGCCGACAAAGACATCTTGTCTACTCAACCATTGGTCGAGAGAATTGATCAGCAGCTCCATCTGGAGGCGATGTCTTCCAGTTTCCATCGGTACGCCGTCGTCGCAGGGTAGCTCGTCCTGAGTGGGGGGGAGGGTAATGGGGAAGGGGTGGTCTAACATAGAAAATGTCTTGATAGCCACCAAAAAATGCTCTGAATTGGTGGTTACTTTTTAGTCTAGGCGGAAATCCGGCCATCGGATCGCTGAGCTGGGCGATCGCCCAGCTCAGAGCACAGACATTCACAGCCTGTGAAGCTCCGTCAGTAATTGGTTCAGAATCTCTTGTTTAACTATCTTTAGATAGACTCTCCTCGGTTCATTTTCTGGTAGTTTTCTATAAAGATTAATCATGGTGGACTAACTGTGCGTTTGGTCAACAATTCTGTATCTACTTTGTATCTTCGCGGGGTTTAGGAATGTACGTACCAGTGTGGCCCGGTAGACCCTATCCCCTCGGAGCCAGTTGGGATGGCAAGGGCACTAACTTCTCAATTTACAGCGAAAACGCAACTAAAGTGGAATTGTGCTTGTTCGATAGCCATAATCAGGAAACGCGGGTGCCGCTTACGGAAGTTTCAATTTATATTTGGCATGGTTATCTCCCGAGTATTGGACCCGGACAGCGTTACGGATTTCGAGTTCACGGTCCCTTTGAGCCAGAGCAGGGACTGCGCTTCAATCCAAACAAGCTCTTGATCGATCCCTACGCGAAAGCCTTGGATGGCGAAATTGGCTACGGCGAAGAGATCTTCGGCTATCCCTGGGACGATCCGGACCAAGATTTAGCGTTCTCAGAGTTAGATGATGCACCGTTAGTTCCCAAGGCAGTCGTGGTAGACGATTCCTTTGACTGGGGCGATGATCGCCTGTTGAGAATTCCAGAACACGAAACGGTAATTTATGAAGCCCACGTTAAGGGCTTTACGAAACTTCAGCCTGATATTCCGGAACCTCTGCGAGGAACCTTTGCTGGGCTGGGCCATCCGGCGGCAGTCTCTTATCTGCAATCCTTGGGCATTACAGCAGTGGAGTTAATGCCGGTTCATCACTTTCTTTCCCAGCCAGGACATTTAGTAGACAAAGGACTTGCCAATTACTGGGGCTACGATTCGATTTGCTACTTTGCTCCCTACTCCGGCTACTGTGCTACCAAGTCTCCAGACCAGCAGGTGAGAGAATTCAAGCGCATGGTCAAAGCCCTCCACGCTGGCGGAATCGAAGTCATTCTCGATGTGGTCTACAACCACACGGGCGAGGGCAACCACTTGGGTCCGACCCTTTCGCTTCGGGGAATTGATAATCCGACCTATTATCGTTTGGTGGACGATGCGCCTCGGTACTACATGGATTTTACCGGCTGCGGCAACTCTCTCAACGTCAGTCATCCGCAGGTACTAAAGCTGATCATGGACAGCCTGCGCTACTGGGTGCTGGAGATGCACGTTGACGGCTTCCGCTTCGACTTAGCTTCAGCCTTGGCGCGAGAACTGTACGAAGTGAATAATCTCGCCGCTTTCTTTGAAATTATTCACCAAGACCCAGTGCTGTCCGACGTGAAGCTGATTGCCGAACCCTGGGATGTAGGCGAAGGAGGCTATCAGGTGGGGAAATTTCCGCTGCTGTGGTCGGAGTGGAACGGGCGCTACCGCGATACGGTACGGGATTTCTGGCGCGGCGAGGATAGCTCTTTAGGAAACTTCGCCTACTGCTTCACGGGAAGTTCGGATTTGTACCAGTACAACGGACGACAGCCCAGCGCCAGCATCAACTTTATTACGGCCCACGATGGCTTTACCCTCAACGATTTAGTGAGCTACAACGAAAAGCACAACGAGGCTAATGGAGAAGATAATCAAGATGGGGAAAGCCACAACCGCTCCTGGAACTGCGGTGCAGAGGGAGAAACGGATGACCCGAAAGTATTGCAGCTTCGCAATAAGCAACGACGCAATTTCTTGGTTACTCTCATGCTGTCTCAGGGCGTTCCCATGCTTCTCAGTGGAGATGAACTAGGACGCACTCAAAAGGGCAACAATAACGTTTACTGTCACGACAACGAGCTATCGTGGCTAGATTGGGATCTGCAAGAAGAAAATGTGGCCCTGCTTGATTTTGCCCGACAGCTTATTTATTTTCGGCGTCAACATCCGATATTCCGCCGCCGCAAGTGGTTCCAGGGACGAGCTATTCGGGGCGTCAGCGCCAGCGATATTGCCTGGTACAATCCCGATGGTGGTCAGATGACGGAGGAGCAATGGAATAGCGGTTATGCCAAGGCAATTGGGATCTTTCTCAATGGAGAAGCGATTCCCACGCCAGGGCAGCAGGGAGAGCGAGTGATGGACGATAGTTTTTTGCTATTTTTTAACGCTCACTACGAAACCCTAGAGTTTACGCTTCCTGAAGCCCTCAACAAGCGGGAGTGGGCAGTCATGATTGATACTACTAAACCCCGGTTTGTCGAGCGAGGCAAGCGCTATCGCGATGACATTCCCGTTCCGGTCCGCGATCGCTCCATTGTTGTACTGCGAAGACTGTAGGAGCAATCGACTCGGGAGGCGGTATCGACTGATGCGGCCTCCCGCTGCTGAAAACCGTACTAATTACTCTTGAAGAGGATACACTCCCGTCGTAACAATCACGGGTCGGTTTGTATAGTTGACTTCTAGCTCACTGCGCAATCCCTCATCAAAAGACAGACCGTAATCACGCTCAAAGTCGGCAACGACAAAAGGACGCACGGTTCCCGTGACAATGACTCCCTGATCGCCTTCAAGACCTTGATTGGAGGCAACGTTAATCACCAGCAGATCTTCACTGCCAATGACCTCGTCGGTAATTTCGTCGTCTTCAATGGTAAAGGCATTAGTCCCAATGAGATTTTCGACCTCTCCTTTAACAGCGACTGAGCGGTAATAGTAGCTTTCCGGGTTATCAAAAATTTCATCCGGGGAAGGAGAGAGGGCAACAGACTCGGCAAAAATAACGGGTTGGTTTTCATACTCAGCGTAAAGCTCTGGAGAAACTAAACCAAATGCTTCAACTTCAGCTAAGACGAGTTGACCAACCTCACCAGTCACCTGAAGCTCAATGTCGTCACTCGGTCGGATGGGCAGCAGCGCTCCTGTGCGATTAATCACCAAAACTTCTGCATCATCAATCAGACCGAAGAAATCTTCGTCTTTAATTGTAAAAGACGCTCCAGACTCGATATCTTCAACGGCACCTCTCACGGTCACTGTCTCACCGAGTAGCTGATTGAGGTTGTCTTCAACGTCTTCTACGGTGGTATTGGTCTCGACCTCTTGAGCTTGAGAAGAGAGGTGGCGGTTGAGGGGGAGTACAACGCCGGATAAAACAACAGCGATCGCGGCCCCTCGTTTTAAGCGATTGTTAAGCATAGCTTGAACCTCCGTATTGTTCAAAGGTGTACTTTTTCCGTTTTTTCTATTGGAGGCAATAAATTCACGTTTGTCCTCTTTCTATCTATAGAGAAGCAGAAAAGAGCACGGTTCAACTTCTAAGGAGCAAGCCGTTTGATTGTCATAATTGTTTCGGCGTATCCCTGTTGATTGCCTTGCTCCTGAAACAGATTGGCCGCTTGCCAGAGATCTTCAATGGCTTGCTGGGAGTTACCGAGCCGATAGCGGGCTACACCGCGACTGCCATAGGCTTCGGCGAAATTCGGCTTCAGCTCGATAGCGCGGCTTTGATCGTCTACGGCTCCTCTATAGTCTTCTAGCAGAAAACGGGCTCTGCCCCTGAGAACGTAGGCTAGCGGCAAATCGGGGGCCAGTTCAATGGCGCGGCTGTAGGAGGCGATCGCTGCCTCTAGCTCCCCGAGACGGTGCTGTGTGCGTCCCTGCTGGAGTAAGCTCATCACTCGGTCCGGCGAAGGCTCTACCACTGGGGGAGCGGAGGATAACAGCGAACAGTCAGCCCCCCCCGCTGAGAACGGAGCGGCTCCTAGCACAATAAAAATGGTTTGAATCACAGGTTAGCTGTCGTGAGGCTCTGCAAATATGTTAGCTAGTTTTGCGGTCAGCTTCATCCTCCGATTCCGGTTCTCAAAAAATTCGCTCTAAGAATGCTGGCCGAGATTCTGTTGGCTGGCTGGGGGCCTGTACGAGTGATTAAAATGGTAGGTGGCTCTGTCCTCTAGCCTGTCATTCTGTTCAGCACAATTTAGCGCTCAGCTACCTGTTAAGATCGCATGACCAAGCAACGCGATGCTGTCCCGCCAGCAAATTCTCAGCGCTCCGACTCCGACCAGAATATCAACGTAGGCTGGAAAAGCCGCCTGGTGAGAATTTGGACTCACACCGCCGGTCGCCTGAAAAACCTGCGCCCGGTTGAGTCGGCTCATAGAGCCGTGCAGTGGTTTAACGTCGATGAAGCCCAGGTGGCAGAAATTTTAGCGACCGTTCGCTCTCAGTTGCCGACAACAGAAGCTTTGTTAGTTGGAAAACCACAAGCTGGCAAAAGCTCCATCGTCCGAGGGTTAACGGGCGTATCTGCCGAAATTGTCGGGCAGGGATACCGTCCCCATACGCAGCACACCGAGCGCTATGCTTACCCATCTAGCGAGCTTCCTCTGCTCATTTTCACAGATACCGTAGGACTAGGGGACGTTCACCAGAACACCCAGGCCATTATTGAGGAACTTAGTAGCGATCTGCAACAGCCTAGCTGCGGTGCGCGAGTGCTGATTTTGACTGTCAAGGTTAACGATTTTGCCACCGATGCTCTGCGACAGGTGGCTCAGCAGTTGCGCGACTCTTATCCGGAGATTCCCTGTTTGTTGGTAGTGACCTGTCTCCACGAGGTCTATCCAGCCACCGTGAGCGATCATCCTTCCTATCCTCCCACTGCGGTGGCAGTCGAGCGAGCCTTCAGCACGATCCAGAAAGATTTCGCAGACCTGTACGATCGCGCGGTGCTCGTCGATTTTACTCTCGAGGAGGATGGCTACACCCCGGTGTTTTACGGCTTAGAAGCCTTAACGGATGCCTTAGCAGACCTCCTGCCCGAAGCAGAAGCCCGGACGATTCATCGGTTACTGGCAGAGGATGTCGGGCAAGAGTTAGGCGATCTCTATCGCGATGTCGGACGGCGCTATATTGGAGCCTTCTCCGTCATGGCAGCGACGCTGGCAGCAGTTCCTCTCCCCTTAGCAACGATGCCGGTGCTGACGGCCCTACAGGTTTCGCTTGTGGGTTTACTCGGCAAGCTCTATGGACAAACTTTATCTCCGTCTCAGGCAGGAGGAGTCGTGAGCGCGATCGCCGGAGGCTTCTTAGCTCAGGCGATTGGCCGAGAACTGATTAAAGTGGTGCCTGGACTGGGCAGTGCGATCGCTGCTTCCTGGGCAGCCGCCTATACCTGGGCGCTTGGAGAAGGAGCCTGCGTTTACTTTGGCGATCTTATGGGAGGAAAACAACCCGATCCCCAAAAAATTCAGCAAGTCATGCAGGAAGCATTTCAAACTGCCAAAGAACGATTCAAAGGCAAATATTAGCGCTCCGCGCTGGAGAAAGGGAAGTGCCTGCGGCACGGGGAAAAAGTTGCTCCGCAACGGGAAAAGGGGGGGTTGGGTTAGCTTGTTCCTCAGCCCTGTGTTCTTGCCCCGTCCCGTCAGGGACAATATCCTCTTTCCCCGTCCCGCTAGGGACTTAAAAAGCTGTGTAGGCGTTTTCTGCGTCGTAGAGATGGCATTCCTGAACAATTTCTCTGATTAAGCTCCAGGAAAACTGTCGCTCTTGGAGATGATCGCCCCAGTGCTGTCGCAGACTTTCGTGAGCCATCCGTAAATTGTAGGCCGGAACCGCTACCGAGATATGATGTGGAATGTGTACATTGATGTCGTGGCACAAAATTTCTACCCAGCGAGGATAGCGACAGTGAACTGTACCATATAGCTGTGCTTCTACGGCATTCCAGGTTTCAGCAGGACGAAACTGAATATTGGGAGCGGTGTGATGTACGAGGGTGAATGTACTCATCCAGAAATGATACACTAACCACGGAACTAGCCAAAACTTGACAACTCCCCATACCCCAGATGTGGCTAGCAGAGTTGGCCAGCAAACCGCGGCAAAAATAGCGACAGCAGCAATAGATAGTTTGACCTGGTTCCGTTCGCGCTGAGAAAAAAGAGAGAGGTTAAAATGCAGCATAGCCCAGTGGACAATCGAAGATAGCCACCAAAAGTATCCTCGAAAAATTCGGTAGAAGCCTCGCACCAGAGAACTAGCCTGAGCATAGTTCTCTGGGGTCCAGGGATGCCAAGCATTATCGACATACAGCTTATTGGTATGGACGTGATGCTTGTTGTGCATGATCCGCCAGCTATGAAAGGGATAGAGAAGCGGCAGCATAAACAGATGTCCGACCCAATCATTAACCCAACGGCGTTTAGCAAAAGAGCGATGTCCGCAATCGTGGGCGATTACAAAGCACCCAGTCAGAGCGGTTCCTGTAAAAATCCAGGTAAGGGGTAAGAGAAACCAAGGAAGATAAATAATACCAGCGTATCCCAGAAGGACAGCGAATAGGCTGAAACAGGCCGAGAGCCAAGCCTTGCGGCGGTTTTTTTGAAAACACTCTCGCGGCAGAGTTTTGACAATATCTTTGAGTTGCAGGTCGGTGCGAGCTAAAGAACTAACAGGGGTCAACTTTTCCGTCGTTGCAGTCATAAGTTAATTTCTACAGAAATGAATAGCGCTATGCTGACGAAAACAGGCAAAAAAAATACTTGCCCGCCTCATCAGAGGCTCACAGCAAGATTGCCATGCGCTGAAATGAAGCTAAGACTCAGTGTTAGCAGTACTGGAAAAGTACCTCTTGCTTAGTTTTCTTGAATTTCAGAGGCTCTTAAGAGCCTTGTCATTTATATCACATTGATGAGCTTTTTTAGCAACAACCATCCTAACTTGTTGCCCTAACACCGCTAGTAAAAGGTCAACCGGGAGCAGGCTTAGGCGGCAGTTTACGAATTTCTGAATAGAACGACGTGGTGCTAACTCCGTCTTCGCACATGAACAAACTGGTGCGCAGTCGCAGATTGGGACTGGCAAACCACAGTCTTTCTGTATAAGAGGTAGCCCCCTCAGTGAGCGTCAGAGTCAATGCCTCGTCGTCCCCTAAGCAGTAGCGACCGTTTATGGGGCTATCGGTCTTGGGAATCTGAACCAGGTTGCCCTGATGATGGGTTGGGTTATCAGCCGTAAAAACGACGATAGTCGAGCTTTTTGGCAATTTCTGTCCAGACTCCGCCCAACTTGTTTCCATGCCAATAATACTGCCGCTGATGTGATGCTTTTGGCAAAGTTTCTGGAGCTCGGGGTGTTCTGAGGAAAAAACGTTGATGCTCAAAAGCGTCTGATTATTAGCAAACTTGTCCTGCGCGATCGAGTAGTCAGTACGCTGAGCAAACCAATTGCCCTCACACTGCGCGATAAATTCCTGAATATTCATTACTATTGAAATAATTTTTGGCTTGACCTCAATCTAAGCGTTTTCTAGGCGCTGCAAAGAAACGGTTGCGGCCTCTCTTACATGAGGATGACTATCTTTAGCTAAGAACCTGAGCGCCGAGACACTTTTTTCGGTGTTGAGATGACCCAAAGCTTCGGCTAATCGCTGTCGAATGAGCCAGTCTTCTGATTGCGCAAAGCGTAAAATGTCGTCAACGGCAGCAACGGCTTTAATTTCTCCAATCGCCGCGATCGCCGCCTGCTGAAGCACGACTTCATCGCTTTCAAGAGCCTTCAGTAGAGTTTCCATCGCTCGTTCGTCTTTCAGGTTCCCTAAAGCAACAGCGGCGCTAAAGCGCACTAACCATTCAGTGTCCTCATAGAAAGCCCGCACCAGCGGCTCAAAGGCTCTTTGATCCTCTAAGTATCCTAACGCTCCTGCCGCATCAGCACGAATCCCGTAATCTGGGTCAGTTTCCAATAGCTTCACCAAGATGGGGTAGCATTCGTCGGTCTGCTTCACTCCTAACGCAAACACCGCCATCGAACGAACCTGAAGCACTTCGTCATCTAAAACTTTTTTAATTAAAGGCACGGCTTCTTCCGCTGGCACTTGCCTCAAAGACGCGAGGGCCACCATGCGATCACCGGAATTGGCGCTTTCTAACTTCGTCGAAATTTCTTCTAAACTGGGTTGACTCATTAATTTATTGTTTCTTAATGGAACTTTCAGCAATGACCACCAGCTTTTCGGCTAGTGTTAGCGATCGCCAAGCCAGCGAGCCGAGGTCAAGCTGGTCACGCAATACTTCAGCTTAACTTATTAGTTACCGATCCTGACAAGATCTCAAGGAGGATGACTGGCATGAACGCCGCTCAAATTAGCCCCTCGGCTTGGATAGAAACACACTAGTCACCTAAGTATCTAGCCCCATGCAAAAGGCTTCCACCTTCGAGTGGAAGCCTCGCCTTTTAAAACCGCCTAGCTTGATTAGTCGAGTTCTGGCATCGAGAGTACAGGCTCGGTCTCACGATTGATACCTTTTTCAAATCCAGCGACTGCCGCCCGCGCACGACCAGCGTGCCACAGGTGACCAACGAGGAAGAAGAAGGCTAACACGAAGTGAGAGGTTGCTAGCCAAGCACGGGGAGAAACGTAGTTAAAAGAGTTGATCTCCGTAGCAACGCCACCAACAGAGTTCAAGGAACCCAAAGGAGCGTGAGTCATGTACTCAGCAGCGCGACGAGCCTGCCACGGCTGAATATCGTTTCTGATCTTGTCGAGGTCAAGACCGTTGGGACCGCGCAGAGGCTCTAACCAAGGACCACGGAAGTCCCAGAAACGCATGGTTTCACCACCAAAGATGATTTCGCCAGTCGGAGAGCGCATCAAGTATTTACCCAGACCAGTCGGCCCCTGAGCAGAACCAACGTTAGCCCCTAAGCGCTGGTCGCGAATCAGGAAGGTTAAAGCCTGAGCCTGAGACGCTTCTGCTGCTGTTGGTCCATAAAATTCGCTGGGATAGGCTGTGTTGTTGTACCAGACGATGGTAGAAGCAATAAAGCCCATCAAGGATAAGGCTCCCAAGCTATAGGATAGGTAAGCTTCTCCAGACCAGATGAAGGCCCGACGAGCCCAACCAAAAGGCTTGGTCAGAACGTGGAACACTCCCCCAAAAATGCAGATTAAGCCAACCCAGATATGTCCACCGATAATATCTTCCATGTTATCGACGCTGATTACCCAGCCTTCTCCACCGAAGGGAGCCTTGAACAGATAGCCGAAGATGACAGCCGGATTGAGGGTTGGATTCGTGATAACACGGACATCTCCACCACCGGGGGCCCAAGTATCGTAGACACCGCCAAAGAACATAGCTTTAAGCACCAGCAGAAAGGCTCCAATCCCTAAAATAATCAGGTGGAAACCTAAAATGGTGGTCATCTTGTCCTTGTCTTTCCAGTCGTAACCAAAGAAGCTGGAATACTCTTCTAAAGTTTCTGGACCGCGAACGGCGTGATAAATTCCGCCAAAGCCAAGAACGGCAGAGGAAATGAGGTGAAGAACACCGACAACGAAGTATGGGAAGGTGTTGATCACTTCCCCTCCAGGACCGACACCCCAACCGAGGGTCGCGAGGTGAGGCAGAAGGATTAAGCCCTGTTCGTACATGGGCTTTTCAGGAATAAAGTGGGCAACCTCAAAGAGAGTCATCGCGCCAGCCCAGAAAACGATCAGACCAGCATGAGCGACGTGAGCACCCAAAAGCTTACCGGATAAATTGATCAGACGAGCGTTACCAGACCACCAGGCAAAGCCCGTTGAGTCTAAGTCGCGACCGCCTGTAGCGGGAATAACGTTATTAGAGAGCGTTACCACGGGGGAGTACCTCCTCTGGAAATTCAAACTTCTGGTGGGGTTGGTCTTGAGGAGCCATCCAGGCTCTCAAGCCCTCGTTGAGCAGGATGTTCTTGGTGTAGAACGTCTCAAACTCCGGGTCTTCTGCCGCCCGGATCTCCTGGGAGACGAAGTCGTAG
>JBHJGN010000009.1:0-68441 GCA_050331735.1 Cyanophyceae cyanobacterium | reverse complement strand
TTCAGGTTCAGGATAGATGCGGACTTTCTGAGTGACTCTAATCATACTTACCATTATATACTAAAACGGTAAGTCGTAGCGTCGCTGTCCATCCCCTCCTTACTGCTTTGAAGAAGGGGATTTCCGCGACCTCTTGTTAATAGCAACGGGAGTCGAGGTTCCAGGAATCATAGCGATGTTATTGCCGTCTAGGAAAAACCCGAATACATCGTTGAATGGAGAATCTACAAATTCGTTATACTCCTCGGAGGCAAAAACATAGTTAAAGAAGAGGTCGCCACCTTCTGTTGTAAAATCAAATTCCAGTACCGTAGCATCATTAGTGCTAAATCCAGGAATAAGACCATCTAAATCTGAATCACCAGGAAAGCCATTATCGGTGGTTGTATTATCAAGGCTATTTGGGCCGACCGCATCAGCAGCTTGCCCGGTTGTCAAAATAATGCCAGACTCGATGCCGAGTCCTGACGATTCTCCGTCCGTAAAAGTTCCAGAGGCACCGCTTGCACCACTGTAGTCAACAGAACCAGGGACAACAGTAATTCCTGAACCTAGAATCGAGTTAACTAGAGCATCGCCGTCATCAGTTGGAGTGATGTTAATAGCCCGAGCAGAACCTGCAACCAATCCCAGCCCCAGAACTGATAAGCCGCAGGAGGCTGCCAAAAATGATGAGTTCAAAAAGGTGTTGATTTTCATAATTAAGTTAGTTGAAACTGTTAGTATTGTGTTCCTGAAAACCTTACGCAGCAATGACCGCGGTAGGAATTTATCACGCATAATGCTGGTCAGCAACAACCAGCGTGTGACTTCATCGTAAAAATACAAGCCGTGCTTGTTCTTAAAGTTTTGATGAAGTTAATCGGGCCATTGCTTGGGTAAAGCACAAAGTGACTAAGTTTGCTTCGTATCATTACTTTGACATCCTGGGCAATAGACATGGTAGGTAAAGCGAGTAATCTTTGAAGCACTCCCTCCACACCATTCAGGAATGTTAGGCAGACAATCTCCGAAAAAATACTTAAACTTTTTCACTATCGAAGATGATAAAGCAGTAGAAGTACTTAGAGTTAGCAAATATTGCTCAGTTAGTCAACAAACTTCATCTTTGCCGTCTGTACACTTTCGGAGAAAGATTTGTGTGTTTACGGAACGCCTTGGTAAAACTGCCGTGACTAGAAAAACCAACCTGTTGGGCAATCAGGGCGATCGCTAAATCGGTCTCCCGCAGCAGTTGCTTGGCCCGTTCGATCCGGCATTGGATAACGTATTGATAAGGAGTGAATCCGGTTGCCTGTTTAAATAACCGTGTAAAGTGGTAGGGACTCCTATTAACGGCATCTGCTAAATTGCTTAAAGAAATTTTTTGGCCTAAGTTGCTGCTGATGTATTGGAAAACACATGCTAACTCGCTCGGGGAAAGCTTCGTAGAAATGTCTTCGCTAGCTGTGATTTGCCAGTCTGTCTTAGAAATTCTATTTATTTTCGACGGGGAACATTGATATAGACATAGAGGCGTTGCGCAAATAGTTTTTACAGACATAAGGCTTCCATAGCAATTTTTTGCTCGTTCAATTAGAACTACAGCAGGAAACGACCTAATTTCGTATAGATTCAGTTAATTTAAAACTGACTGTCTGAAGCTTTTGTCGTTTAGCCTTGAGTTTGCTATAAATTTTTTCTGACCGTCCAATTTTCGTATCCATGCCCTTCAAGAAACCCCGTTTTGCCCGCGGGTCTTGTTGAAGAATGAGCTCGACCGGTTGCCGGAAGGAATCATCATTACCTTGGTTCCTGGCTTAAGCTGCATCGTTTCTCGGATCTCTTGAGGGATTACTACCTGATATTTAGCAGAAATAGTAACAATAGCGGGATTCATATCGATAGTCTTTTTGGCTTTCAATAGTACGATCGAATAATAATAGACGGCACTCTCCTAGAAAGGATTAAGAAGCATATCCGGCCTTCTGTAGGAACTGGCGTAACTGCGTAAAAAAACGCTCGCGATCGCCAGCTTGGTAAGCCTGCCTAATCCGCTGCCACCCGTCTTCTTCTTCTCCTAAGAGATACTTTGTAGCCAGATAACCCGCCAATATGCCCTTCAGTTCGTATCCTTTAGCTTGGGCTTCCTGATACCGCTGCCAATGCTGAGCGGCACTGCGATAGATCTGCTGAGGAAAGCGACGAGTCACATCGATAAACTCACCGGAGCGAAATTGCCAAATTTGAATCGGTCTGCCGGAATCAGCATAGCTAGCAAACTGGGAGACGAAGCGATTGTCTCCGCTGATAAATTCTGGCACCCCATCCTGGTTAAGATCTTGCAGGTAATAGCCGCTGTGCTGCCAGTGATGCTCAGTTAGTAGATACTGCTTTTGAGCAGGATCGTAGCGATAAACGAGCGACGTAGTACAGCAGTGAACGCCGCCGGAGTACAAATCGGCAATCACTTCTGGTTCGCGATCACCATCTAAATCTTGTACTGTGAATCCGGTGGCTGGCTCATACGTCACGAGGGGCTGTCCGTACTCATCGGCGATGGTGGTTTGTAATCGCGTTTTTCCTTCTCGAACAATTGTCAACACGGAGCTGGGTTTAAGACAGCTTCCCTGCTCTCCGGGCTCTTCGCAGGTATAGAATAGCTCTGCTTGAACATCTCCAAAATCAGCAACGTAAGCTTCTGCGGCTGCTTTTTGGGCATCAACCAGTACAAGTTTAAACAGCGCGAGGAACGCCAGCAAGAGAATTGGCCTAATCTTCATGGCTGCTCCAAAGTCCTGAACTTCCTTAAAGAACAATGATAGTGAAAACAGAATTGCCGCTGATTCACTGCCACTGTTCGCCATCTTATTCGTCGCTGGCCAATATTTTAATCAATCTTTCTTAAATAACGAGGACGGCAGGGAGTTCCCCAGGCGACCTGCTGGGCAGGAATATCGCTAAAAACGCTGCTGCGAGCGCCAACAGCAGCATTAGCTCCTACAGTAACCCCAGGAGCAATAAAGCAGTCGGCGGCAATCCACGCACCATTACCAATGACGACAGGAGCCGTTTGCAGATTAAAAGCAACATCTTTAAGGTCGTGACTCCCTGTACACAGATAAGACTTTTGGGAAATAACGCAGTGAGAGCCAATGCAGATCGTCTCTAAACTGTAAAAAACCACATCATCTCCGATCCAGCTATAGTCACCGATGCTGACTTTCCAGGGATAGGTGAAGCGAGCGGTTGGGCGAATGAGGACTCCTGCCCCAACTTGAGCGCCAAACAGACGCAGCAGCCAGCAGCGAAACCCATTGACAGGATGAGGACTGAGGGGAAACGCGATCGCCTGGACGAGCCACCACAGCAAAACGAACCAGCCAGAACGCCCTCGGTCGTACCACGACTGATCGTAGCGTCGTAAATCGACGAGAGGCTGAGTTTCGAGAGCCGCCGTCGTTTGGTCCATCTTCATTGTGGTAATTTGGCTGGCTCGGCTACCGACTGAGCCGAAGAAGACTGTACGTTAAGCTGGCCGCCGAAAGAGCGCAACTCATAAAGCTTAACGCCAATTTGGTACTCGTACTGACTGAGCAGACGAGCATAAATATACCCCGCTCTGCCGTCTAAAAATCCTAGCTGAATAAAGTAGGCTAAAATAAACCGCAGAGCTGGTTTAAAAGGAAGCCGCACCCAGATTTTTTTGAGAAAACGCTTGCGCTGAACGGCATCTCCTAAAAGCTTGGCGCCAATGGTTCCGCTTTCGTCTTTCCCCGTGAGCAGGTTGTAGTAAACGCGAGCTTCCCAATTAGAGTAACGGTTATGCCGTGCTAGCCAATGGTAAACATCGCGAAAATCGATGTGGAGCATATCGTTTTTGAGATAGCCCACCGGCCCTTCCAACACGACGTGTTCGTGGACCTCGTTATCTCCGGTATTGGGAATGTCTTCGGTCCGGAGATTTTCGTAGCGTCCTTTGGCGTGGCGGAATAGACGTAAATTCCAGTCAGGATATTTACCTCCATGACGAATCCATTTGCCGAGGAAAAACACCTTCCGATTGAGGTAGTAGCCGCTATAGTGAGACTCGTTGATGACTGTAGCAATTTCGTCCCACAGTTCCGGAGGAATGCGTTCGTCACAGTCGACAATCAGCACCCACTCGTTCTGAAAGGGAAGATTATCGAGCGACCAATTTTTCTTCTTCGGCCACCGCCCGTTGAAGTAGAACTGAATAACCTTCGCGCCATGAGCTTCGGCAATTTGACAGGAGCGGTCAGTGCTCTGGGAATCGACCACAAAAACTTCATCGGCTCTGGCAACGCTTTCTAAACAAGCAGGCAGATTTAGCTCCTCGTTTTTGGCGGGAATCAGCACTGAAATCGGTATTTTTTCCGGCAACGTGGTCATGCTCTTTTAGGCGGTGAATGTTATTTTCCAGTCTAATACTGGGTTGTTAGTTCCTAGTAGATTCTGATGACTTTTTCTTGACTGGCTATGTTACTCGACCTTTGCGGATCGGGGTTGAGCCCTTCGATACTAAGCTTAGTTAAATTCTCGCTTTAAGAACTCTGACGAGCAACATTTTAACTCTAGTATTTCATGAATTCAAAAAACACTCCCTCAAGTCAGATCATTTTAGTGACGGGAGCCGCTCGCTCGGGCAAGAGTGAATGGGCAGAAACCTTAGCGACTCAATCTGGTCGGGCTGTTGTTTATGTAGCAACAGCTTTGCTCGACGAGAACGATCGGGAATGGTGCGAACGGATCGACAAACATCAGCGGAGACGGCCCTCCCATTGGACAACTCACTCGGTTCCGGTGGCACTGGCAGAAGAAATTGAGTACGCTTCTGCCTCAAGCTGTCTCCTAGTTGATTCTTTAGGTTCGTGGGTCGCAAATTTGCTCTCGTGGGATGCAGAAGCGTGGGAAGAGACAGTGGCGCGACTGCTCATTAGTTTAGCCCAAACTCAAGCTACTGTCATTTTGGTTGCCGAGGAAACCGGGTGGGGGGTTGTGCCTGCTTACTCAGCCGGAAGACAGTTTCGCGATCGCCTCGGCAACCTCAGCCGCAACATCGGCGCGAGCGCTGACTGCGTTTATCTAGTCACGGGCGGTCACGTTCTCGATCTCACGCAGTTAGGACAGAGATTAGCTTGGCCACACGAATAGCTAGACTGGCGGTCGTTTCAGCAAAGACAGGCGTGATCGCCGGGGTTATCGTCTGTAGCGCTCATCATTCCAAACATCATTCATCGACCGTAAGACAGATTCTATTTCAGACTGAGTAATTTTTCTCGTTGCCGCTTGTTCTATTAATTGCTGTAGCATACTCACTTTGATAGACCAAAAATAATCTTGGGAAGAAAGCCGCTCTGCCAGTTCTAACATAGCAGTGGCTTCGGGTGGGTCACAACCTGGTTCAGGTTTTTCTGGAGTTAGAGGCGTTGAGCGTCTGAGGGGATCTCGTTGGATAGCGGCAAATCCTTGACGAACGGCATTACGGATGTCGCCACCAAACTTTTGCCGACCTCGCCGTTTCTGTCGCTCTAGCCCCTCTTTGCTAGAGGCGTACAGGGGGGGGAGTCGGTTAAGAGCGTAGGTAGCTACTTCAACTGGGTTGAAATACTGAGCTAAGCTTCTAGAGTAGTTGGGGCGCTGTTTAGCAATTTCTTCATCTACGAGGAGCTCCATCACGTTGGAGTAAACCTGGGCTTTGCTGTTGGGAGTTGTCTGCTGAATTTCTGCGGAATGCCTTGACATGCTGCTCACTACTCAAAAACGGTCTTTCAACTGGTGTAGGCTAGTTGATTACAGTTACAGTACCCAGATCGAAGCGTTGAGCGATCTCTGGTTGCTTGTTTGCTCTCGCTACGATGAAGCAGATTCGGAGATAGGAAGAAGATTGTCCTAAAAAGATTGCTTATGCGTTGGCGATGGCCTCTGAAAGCAGTTTCTCGATGGTGGCTTTCGCTCGGTCAACAGAAATCAACTGAGACTGTTTCGTGGCTCGTTCAACCAGCTCTAGCTGGCCTTCTTTGAGGGAACGTCCGCAGACTAAGCGATAAGGAATCCCGACTAAATCGGCATCTTTAAATTTCACCCCGGCTCGTTCATCGCGGTCGTCTAAAAGGGTATCGATTCCGGCCTCAGTCAAGTCACGATAGAGCGTCTCTGCCACTTCAGTTTGCTTAGGGTCGGTGACGTTAGGAACGATAATGATAACCGGATAGGGGGCGATCGCCACGGGCCAAATAATGCCGTCCTGGTCGTAGGACTGCTCGACAGAGGCCTGAGCAAGGCGGGAAACTCCCACGCCGTAGCACCCCATGTGTAAGGGCAATTCCTCGCCCTGTTCGCTCGTATAGGAAGCTCCTAGGGCTTGGGAATACTTGGTTCCGAGCTGAAAGATATGACCAATTTCGATGCCTCTAGCGCTCTCGAGCGTTTGACTGGGATCGTGCAGGGCGCGATCGCCAGCGTGTGCTTCCCGGACATCCACCACTCGTTCCGGCCATGGAAACTGGTCGCCCCAGTTGGCTCCGAGCACGTGATATCCTCGTTCGTTGGCTCCGGTGATAAAGTTTTTCAGCTCGACAGCGGTTTTATCGGCGAGACGGAGGAAACGAGGAGCCACCTGGGAAGCGGGACGAATGTAGTCATCGCTAAGATCGGGAGCGATATAGCCTAACGGTAAGGGGTGAGCCGCCCAGCGATTTTGAGCCGTTTCATCGGGGACGGTCAACGCCAATAAAGTTTGGCCACTGTACTGGGAGGCTAATTGAGTCAGTTCATTTTGGAGCTTCACTTCGTTGACATCCTGATCGCCCCGAATGCTGACTAGCACCAGCACCGACGTGCCAGAATCGTATACCGCCTCGTACAATACGTTTTTGACAATCGCTGTCGGAGAACAGTCGAGGAACTGAGCGAGTTTAGCAATGGTCTCCGTTTGGGGAGTTTCCCGCTTTTCATCGCGGGTAAAGGGAGAAGGTTGCGCGTCAGCAGGCAGAGACACTGCTTTTTCAACGTTGGCGGCATATTTCCCATCTGCGGTGTAGAGAACTTCATCTTCCCCAGCGTCGGCAAGCACCATAAATTCTTGGGAGGCAGAGCCGCCAATGGCTCCCGAATCTGCTTCTACCACTCGAAAGGCTAATCCACAGCGCTTGAGAATATTGCGATAGGCCTGAGCCATCGCCTGGTAAGTCTGCTGTAGGCTCTCTTCATTGGCGTTGAAAGAGTAAGCATCTTTCATAATAAATTCCCGTCCGCGCATCAGCCCGAATCGAGGGCGAATCTCATCGCGGAACTTCGTCTGAATCTGATAGAGATTGAGAGGAAGCTGGCGATAGGAGCGAATCATCTCTTTCGCGATCGTGGTAATCACCTCTTCGTGGGTTGGTCCTAATCCCAGTTCTCGCTCCTGACGATCCGTGAGGGAAAACATAATGCCTTCGGCCTTGGTGTAGGTATCCCAGCGCCCGGACTCTTTCCACAACTCCGCAGGCTGTAGCTGCGGCAGCAGGCATTCCTCTGCTCCGGTTGCGTTCATTTCTTCGCGCACGATCTGAGATATTTTTTGCAACACACGCCACATCAGCGGTAAATAAGCATAAATTCCGCTACCGATACGGCGAATGAAGCCAGCGCGTAACAGGAGTTTATGGCTGATAATTTCTGCTTCTGCTGGCTCTTCGCGCAGCGTCACAAACAGCATTTGAGACAAACGCATGGGATTTTCCTTTTTAGACCGGAGCGTGCTTATTTTATCACTCTAAAACATCAGTTAAATTAGATTCCAGGTTTGCAAAAATTAGCTGGATTGACTAATCTAAGCTTCTCTAAGGCTAGAAAACTATGAGCGATTTCGATAAACAGGCTCTCTACTGGGTTGCGGCAGTCTTCGTGGCCGTCTGCGCCAGTTCTGTCCTCGTTTTTATGAAAAGTTTCCAGGTGGGGGTCGTCGGCAGCTTCCTCGTGATAGCAATGGCGCTGGCCTTGAGATATCCTCGTCTCGGGCTGTGGCTATTTCTAATTTACCTGCCGTTTGGCGGCACGATCACCTATTCTATCGGGTCAATTTACCAAGCTGTTGGTGGTAAAGTAGTCTACTCCTCGGCCTACGGTCTTTTTCATTTGGCTAAAGATGCGTTTTATTTCCCGGCGCTAGTCGGGTTAGCGTTCTCGCGTCTGACCCTTCCTCCGAAATCATTGCTGGTGGGGTTTTTCTGCCTGCTAGGAGTGAGTTTGGGTACGCTTTTGTTGGTGAATCTCCCGCAGCAGTTGACAGCCGATTCTGGCAGTCCTCTGTTGATGGGAATCATTGGTTTAAAAATTTTCGTTGGGTACATTCCGCTGATTCTCTGTGCCAACTATTTGATTCGCGATCGCACTCAGCTCTTTGTGTTTATGCGTCTCCAGGTCGTCTTGATGCTCATCTGCTGTAGTCTGTGTGTGGTGCAGTATTTATTTTTGGTCAACGGGGTATGCGCGGGCAGCAGTAGCTTGCCCGAGCCTGCGACCTTTCGCGCGAGTTTACAGGCTCGCTGTTTTGTTGGCGGCTCGTTGCTCTATAACCCCACAGCGAATCTTCTCCGTCTGCCAGGAACGTTTGTTTCTCCCTGGCAGTGGGGCTGGTTTTTGATTGCGAATAGCTTTTTTGCCTTCGCTGCTGTTGTCGGCGAGCGCTCGCGTCTGTGGCAAATCCTGAGCATCGCCGCGATGGGATTGATTGCTCTCGCAGCCGTTATTTCTGGTCAACGAATTGCTCTGTTGGTGGTGCCGATTATCTTACTGGGGTTGCTCGTGGCGACCCAGCCCAAACGACGGCTGCCGATGGCGCTAGGAAGCGTTGCTTTTCTCCTGGTCTTAGTCAGTCGAATGCAGCTAGTGCAGCAGCAGCTCGTCAGCTTGGTGGAGCGCTGGCAGTACTCGCCACCGCCGGAGTTTATGGTGGGGCAAATGAGTGAAGTGATGCGCAACAGTTTAACCCTGCTGGGAAATGGGTTAGGACGAGCCACCAGCGCTGCCCGTCGCCTTGGAGAGATCAGACTGATTGAGACGTTTCACGCGCGGCTTCTCTACGAAGTCGGGATTGTCGGAACGATCGCCTTTCTCGTGCTGGTGACGATACTCACGATTTTGACCTTCAACGCCTACCGCTCCATCCACAGTTCGTCTCTGCGACGCTTGGGTTTGTGCCTCTGGCTATTTGTGTTGTTCATTAGCTACAATCCCTACTACTATCCGCTAGCTGTCGATCCGGTGGCGGTTTACTATTGGTTTGTGGCAGGAGTGTTGCTCAAGCTACCAGCACTAGAACAGCAGCTACCGCTAGATAAGGACATGGCAGATGGAATGGGTCACAATTATTCTCGCTAGCCTGCTGGCTGCTATTTCCCCGGCTGGCTTAATTTTAGATAGCGTCCTTGAAAACAGAATTCGCTCTCAGATTGCTGCCGTTGAACAGCTAGAAGTGAGAATTGACAACGCTCCCAGCTACCAAATTTTGCAGGGAAAGATCGAGCGGCTCCGCATTGCCAGCCGCGGTCTGGAGCCGATTGAAGATTTGAGAATTGAAGCGTTGGAGCTAGAAACCGACCCGATGGCGATTGACTGGGAACAGCTCCAAAGCAGCGGCAATATTCAAGACTCCGTTGCCCAGCTCCAGGGGGGCGTAAGGCTAGTGCTGACAGAAACCGATCTGAACCAGGCCCTACAGTCTCCCCTGGTTCAATCTCAACTTCAGCAGTTGTTGAGCCAGTTGCCAGGAGCGACTCAAGCCAGGGAGTACGAGCTCGTTGATCCTCGCCTAGAGCTAGACAGTACGCGGCTGCGGATTCAGGCAGAGCTAAAGCAGGCTGGCACTGATGAGTCGTTGAGAGTAAGCCTAGAATCAGGGCTGGAGGTGAGCGATGGCCATACGCTACTGTTGGTTGAGCCAAAGGGAACAATTGATGGTCGTCCTCTGTCTCAGAGACTACTGCAGGGCATCGCCCAGGGGATCAGTCAGCGCTTTTTCGATCTGCGCCGATTAGAAGAGGCCGGAATTGTGGCTCGGCTTTTACAATTAGACATACAGGCAGAGCGATTAAAGATGGCGGCATTCATTCGCGTGGAAAAGACGTAACTAACGTTACATCTACAAATGAAGATACAGTAAAAGGGATCCGCATGATTTCTAGCCGCGATTCAGCTACTAGCAGCGCTGTGTCTCTCTCTTTGCTGGAAACCGGCGATTGAAATCTCTATCAAGATTTATGAGGGATTGTTATGTCAGTAGATAAAAAGCGTTCTCCACTGGGGTTAATTGTTGGCATTGGGGTGGCGGCGATCACCGCCGGCGGAGCAATGGCTTGGTGGGCAATTCATTCGCTGCAATCAACCGCTCCTCCTCAAACAACCTCTCAGCCTACCCCGCAACCGATAGAGCAGCCGTCAACTCCAGTTCTCCAGGAAACTAGCGTTCAGGTTTACTGGCTCAATCAGATTGGTGAGCTAGAGCTACTGCCCAGTGACGTGACCGTAACGGTGCCGGAATCTGCCCCGCCCGTTGAAGTGATGGAAAAAGCGTTTGAATCTCTGTTAGCAGGGCCAAGTGAGCAAGCTTACTCCACGACGATTCCTGAAGGAACTCGGCTCCTCAACGTTGAGATGAAGCCAGATGGAGTTCATGTGGATCTGTCTCAGCAGTTTACCTCTGGCGGCGGTAGCGCTTCGATGATGGGTCGTTTGGGCCAAGTTATTTACACGGCGACGAGTTTAGAGCCGAGTAGTTCGGTGTGGATCAGCGTGGGAGGAGAACCCTTAGAAGTTTTGGGAGGCGAAGGACTGATCGTGGATCAGCCAATGACTCGTCAAAGCTTTGCAGAAAATTTTGCTTTTTAGCTAGGTTCTCAGAAAGTTGATATCGTCTAGTCAACAAACGACTTAGTGCCAAACTGTTGAAGGCCACCACAGTAACCGGGCGATATTTTCGTCTAGTCGTCAAGGGAACGTTGGGAATGAACAGCGACTAACCGTTAGCTAAAAGCTAAGAGCTAACAGCTTTTTAAAGCTAGTCTGGCTCGATCCACATCAGCGTCTGACCGTACTCAACCGGATCGCCATTTTCGACGCTTACCTCCACGACCTGCCCTGAAACTTCTGACTCAATTTCGTTCATGAGCTTCATGGCTTCGATGATGCAAACGGTTTGACCAACACGAATGTGGTCATTGTTTTCCACGAAGGGGGCTTCTCCTGGAGCCGGAGCGCGATAGAAGGTTCCGACCATCGGAGAAGTAATGGCGACCCATTTGCTTTTAGAAGCTTCAGCAGGAGGACTGGGCGGAACAACTAAGTCTTGAGGAGGTGAGGGGAGGACCGGGGTATCGCCATTAATTTTGTCTGCTGTCGTCGCGATCTCCTTCTTTACGGCTAGCTCGAAGTCTTCGCTTTTAAGAGTTAATTCAGTAATGTTGGTATGAGCGATCGCAATTACAAATTCCCGGAGTTGATTTAAATCTATTGACACAAGAACAATACATCCTCTTAAATGTTTAGTCGCCGATAGTTATGCGATCGCCAGTTTCAGCAAGGTCATGCTACTCTCTACCTAAATAGGAGTCGGTGCGCGTGTCGATTTTAATTCTTTCCCCGATGGAAATGAACAGCGGCACCATCACCTGCGCTCCGGTAGAAACCGTCGCTGGTTTCGTTCCTCCTGTCGCCGTATCTCCTTTCACGCCTGGGTCGGTTTCAATCACTTCTAACACCACCGAGGTGGGTAGCTCAACTTCCAGCACCTGCCCGTTCCAAAAGATGACGTTGGCCTCCATCCCTTCCATCAGATACTTGACGCGATCGCCAATTTGCTCTTCGTTCAAGCGGCTTTCTTCAAACGTTTCCATATCCATGAAAACGAACTGTTCGCCCTCTTTGTAGGTGTGCTGCATTGTGCGCTTTTCCAGGGTTGCCTGGGGCACCGTTTCTCCAGCGCGGAAGGTCCGCTCCACTACGTTTCCAGACTGAACATTTTTTAGCTTCGTCCGCACGAACGCCGAGCCTTTACCGGGTTTAACGTGAAGAAATTCCACCACTCGCCACACAGACCCATCCAGTTCAATTGTTACACCGCTGCGAAAGTCGTTACTAGATATCATGAAGCTCTTTCCGGCTAGAAAAACCAAGAGTCATTTTACCGGATTAAGAGGTTCTGCTCCACCCATCTCCAAAAATTGCCGGACGCTGTATTAAGATAGTCAAAATTTTAGAGTCCAAAAAAGACGAGTCGGGTTTTGGACTGGAAAGGGGCCACTCTTCTTGAATTTTTAATTAACTCGATTCCAGACCCGCTGGATTTCTCGAATAGCGGCGGTGTCTGGAGGCGGCACTATCTCGACGGCAGGAGCGACTTGAGCACCGGGAATACCTTGGGACCAGGGACTATTGGGAACCGACTGTAAATCAACATTAGCCGTCGGTCGAAAGCCGTACTCGGCAAACACTTCCTGTTGCTGAGGCGCGGTGAGAAACTCTAAAAACTGACGAGCCGCTTCAGTGGTCTGGGAATCGACATCACGACGCATAATTGCCGCCGTGGCGACGGTTTCGATAGTGGGATCGAGATAGTAAATTTGGTAGGCTTGGCCCTGAGTTGTTTGAGCCTGGGACCAGCGGTAGAGAGCAATACTTTCGTAAACGGTGGCAACATCGGCATCGTTGGGACCGCGAGTAATAAATTCCTGCAAGAGAATGTCGGTGGAACGAGGGGGCTGATAGACCGAACTTTTGATCAGAGCATACAGTTCGGCAACAGCCGGAGAATTCAAGTCTAAATCTCCCATCTCTGCCAGAGTCCATAGACTCAGCGTCAGTTGGCCGCTATTAGAACGAGTAGGGTCGGTCGTGATAAAATCAAAACTGCCCCAAGGCTCTCCACCAATCGTTTCCCAGTTGCGCTGTTCCATCGCTTCTTCTATGTTGTCCCACTCAAACCCGGTGGGGAACAATACCTGACCGCGTTCAGGCCAAGCAATGCCAACTAACATGGTTTTGGCAATGGACTGGGGAGCATCGGTAAACGGGGTTTCTCCTTGGGCCGTCAAGCGATCGCTCAACTCCTCAAGCAGCACTCCATTGGCTGGGATCAGCACCGTCGGCGTAAAATCGTTGCGCCGCTCTACATAGTTGTTAACAATATCCTGAGATCCCTGAAACTCTAGCTTCAGGTCGATATTCGGGTTTTCTTGCTCAAATCTGGGTTCTAGTTTTTCTAAAGGCTCCTGAAGTTCCGTTCCGCTGACGACGATCACTGTCCGCTGGACTCCCGGCAGCGGGGCGTAGGTCAAGCCCAGCGAGGCAAGAATGATACCAACAGAGGCAAGGGGGCGATTCATGAATCTAGCAGTCGCTTTTGTGTCTATTATCGGACAAGAACATCGACATTTTCTTGAAAACCGCTGAGTTCTTCACTGAGGGAGCGCAGCTCCTGAATCTGTTCGGAGTCTTGTAAATCCGAGGTCCGCAGGCGATTTTGGAGCTGCTGTAGGACTCCGGCAGAATCGGTGATGAGAGTAGAAAGGGAGATTACTTGTGCCTGCCGAGCATCCTGCCCCTGGCGGGCGAGAGTGAGATTGCGTCTGAGACTCTCTGCCAAGCGGTCGAGCTGTTGACGAGCGACGCCGGAACTGTGGCGCTGTTTTTCCTGAACTTCCTGAAGCTGCTGCTGTAAGTCTTGAGGAGACAGCAGCGAATCAGCCCCGTGGAGGCGACGCACGAGCCGAGCCAGCTTTTGCGGCAGCTCGATGGCGCGATCGCAGGCGTACTGTACCGCTACTAGGAGGTCTATCTGGGTGGAAGAAGTGAGCAATTTTTCCGCCTCAGCGCGGAGGCTTTCGGCTTGTTGAGCCAGCCGGTGAGCCTGCTGCTGTACCGACTGAAGCTCTTGTTCTAGGGCGGGGTTGCCGAGGTTGATTCTTTCTGGTTCTCGAGACTTCAGAAAAGCTGAACCCAGGCAGGCGATCGCGGCTGAAGCTGGCAGCATCGCCGCACTCGGCAGTTGAAGCAGTCGTACCCCTACAAAGAGCACGATTCCCCCTGCCAGCACAGCTATCGGATAACGAAGCGGATTAGCGATCATTTAGAACTCTACCTGCAAATCGGCCATCAATGTCGAAATTGTTTCGGGATTGCCTTGGCGATAATACCCACCATTGAGGTCGGCAATTTCTTGGAGAACCGTAGGATTAAACTCTCCTTCTCGACCGTATCCCACCGTAAAGAAAGCAATCCGCTGGTCGGACGAGAAACCACTTTGCTCTAGTTCTTGAGCGAGTTGAGGAAGGGAGATTCGTGAGCCAGAATCTTCGCCATCGGTCAAAATCAGCACAGCGTTGATGGCACTGGAGTCTAAGTTTTGCGAGAGCCAGTTCCGCGCATAGAGCGCACTGTCGTATAGCCTGGTGTCTCCACCAGCCTGGAGGTTGCTAATAAACTGGACTCCGCGATCGCGCCCTTGCTCAGTTCCAGATACGATTACAGGCTCGTTGATCGCAGAGCTAAAGCTAATGAGAGCAATGTCCTCTTTTGGTCCCAGGTTTTCAACGTAATTGAGGAGAGTATTCTGAACAGCGGCTAGTTTCTGTCCCTGCATCGAGCCTGAAGTATCAATAACTACCGCCACCTGAGACGGCTTTTTGGCATAGGTTTGCCAGCTTTGCAGCATCGCCTCTACAACTTCGGGCTGGGGCGGACGATAGGAATCGTAGCTAGGGCTAGGCTCTACCCCAAGTTGAGCAGAAAACTGGTCTACAGAAACTCCTGGAACACCGGGACGCAGACCCAGATCTACCGCAATTTGCTGAATCTCTGGCTGACGCAGATACTCAATCACTCGTTGAGCTGCCGCTTTTTCGTCAGCGCTGACCCAGGGAGCATCAGGCAGGATGGCGCGAATGTTGGAGCTGAAGGTTGCATCGGGATAAACGGCTTGGTAAGTCGTTTGACCGTCGCCTTGAGCATTAGCAGCCACCACTGACGATTCATACACTGAGCCAACAGAGGCCCAAAAGGGACCATTCGCAACCATCGATTTTGCTAAAGACCCCGTTGACGTCCCGTAGCGAGTAATTTTGCTTTGGATTTGCCGGACCTGATCTTGATATTGCTGAACGTCTGCGATGGTTAACTCTTCGGGACGTTTGTTAGCGACTGAGGCAAACTGAGCAACGAGGGTTTGCAAGCCAGAATTAGAACGGGTTGGAGCCGTGTGAACGTAGGTAATGGGGAAGGCGGGAGCACTCGAATCGAGCTGGCGATGGTCACTATATTCGACTAGCGCGGTGTAAAGGTCGTCAACTTGGTTGAGACCTGAAGCCAGATCCGTTCTAGTCATAAACACCATCGGGCTATAGGCAATGAGAGGAGAGTCTGTGATGGCAGGAATGTAGTTTTGTCCTGCAAAGACTCTATTCATCTGGTAGATTAGCTGACTTTGATAGATCTCGCCATCTACAGAAAGTAGGGTGGGAAACTCGGGGGCTTCCGCGGCAATCGTTCCTGCTTGATACTGACTGGCCAAAGCAAGCACGGTACTGACAACATCCCCGCTGCCTTTGGCTTCGCAACTCATAGAAAACGCTTGTCCGTCCTCCAGTGTGGGATTAGTGTTGTTGAGGCGGGTGGCTGCCTGCTGGCAAAACTCTGCTAAGTTGCTGCCAACTAAAAATTTGACGTTCAATCCCTGCTGGTTAGAGGAATCAACTGGGCTCGTTGGACCGATGGAAAGCCGACAAGCACTCAGTAACAAGATAACGAAGGCCGGGAAAGCTAGCCTCGTCCTTGCACTCATATTATTCCAGCACCGCTTCACAATTCGGCTCATCACGTTTACAAACGACACTCTATAGTAGTAGACCTAATATAACTTTGCTTAAGGCTCCTCAACAGGATCTAGCGATCTACCACAGAGACAACGGGCCTCTTTCGGGGAGATTAGCCACTGAGCGGATAATAAACAGCAGCTTTTGGGGAGGTCACCCCTGATTGGTCCGATTTTGTGCAAGATGACCAAGCCTGCTGAAGAGCAAATAAATTAGCTCTGTTGAGCGATCGCTTCTTCCACTGCGGCAACCTGTAAGCGGGTTTTAAGAACGGTATCCGAGTTAAGGCTCATCGAATCGATGCCCTGCTCGACCAAAAACTCGGCAAACTCTGGATAATCGCTCGGGGCTTGTCCGCAGATCCCAATTTTGCGTCCGTTCTGCTTGGCTTTACCGACTGCCATCCGCACCATTTCCAAAACGGCCTTGTTGCGCTCGTCAAAAAGACTGGCTACCAACGCTGAATCGCGATCCAAGCCCAACGTCAGTTGCGTGAGGTCGTTGGAGCCGATCGAAAACCCATCGAATATTTGGCTATAGTCATCCATGAGAATCACGTTGCTGGGAATCTCGCACATCATGTAGACTTGCAAGCCATTTTTTCCTCTAACCAAGCCATGCTGTGCCATCTCTCCTAGCACTTTCTGCCCCTCTGCCGGGGTGCGACAAAACGGAATCATCGGAATAACGTTGACCAGACCCATCCCGTCTCTGACCTGCTTCAGGGCTTGACACTCTAGACCAAACGCGGCTTTGTATCCAGAGTCATAGTAGCGAGAGGCTCCTCGCCAGCCCAGCATCGGGTTTTCTTCGGCTGGTTCAAACTGTTTTCCTCCCAGTAGGTTGGCATACTCGTTACTCTTGAAGTCCGACAGGCGGACGATAACGGGCTTGGGATAAAACGCCGCTGCGAGGGTTGCCATTCCCTGAGCTAGCCTATCGACAAAGAACTGAGGCTTGTTGGTATATAGAGAAGTCAACTGAGCAATTTGAGATTTGACTCCGGCATCTTTGATAGCATCAAACTGAATCAAGGCCAGAGGATGAACTTTAATGTGATTGGCAATAATAAACTCCAGCCGCGCCAAACCGACACCATCACAGGGAATGGCCGATAGACCAAAGGCTTCTTCAGGGTTACCCACGTTCATGAGAATTTGCGTACGCGGGCGGGGTAGATTATTGACCGGCGTTTCTTCGACGGCAAATGGAATCAACCCCTCGTACACTTTACCCTGTTCGCCTTGGGCGCAGGAAACCGTGACGGCTTGACCCGACTGAATATCTGCCGTTGCAGTTCCACAGCCGACAATGGCTGGAATTCCCATCTCGCGGGCAATGATGGCGGCGTGGCAGGTGCGTCCGCCTTGATTGGTGACAATCGCCTGGGCCTGTTTCATAATTGGTTCCCAGTCTGGGTCAGTTTTGTTCGCCACTAACACCTCCCCGGGCTGAAACTCTTCGAGCTTGCGGACGTCGAGGATGACGCGGGCGAGGCCTTGACCAACGCTGTCACCCACCGCCCGTCCTTCGACTAGCACCGGACCTGTGCCTTGCAGCTTGAAGGTTTGGAGCGTATTGTGAGACTTTTGAGACTGTACCGTTTCCGGACGAGCCTGGACGATAAAGAGCTCTCCCGTGATGCCGTCTTTAGCCCATTCGATATCCATCGGCGTATACTGACCCCGCACTCGGGAATAATGCTCCTCAATCAGGCTAGACCATCGCCCCAGAGTGAGAATTTCCTCATCGCTGAGGGCGTATTGATGGCGTTCAGCGAGCGGCACCGGCACGTTTTTTGTCAGCTTACTGCCGCCGAGGTCGTAGATCATCTTGATTTCTTTGCTACCGAGGCGTTTTTGCAGAATGGGTTGATATCCCTGCGTTAAGGTCGGCTTAAACACAAAGTATTCATCGGGGTTGACGGCTCCTTGAACGACGTTTTCCCCCAGTCCGTAGGCCGCGGTAATGAGAGCTGCGTTGCGAAATCCGGTTTCGGTATCAATGGAAAACATCACTCCAGAAACGGCAAGGTCGGAGCGGACCATCTTTTGAACGCCTACCGATAACGCTACGTCAAAATGGTCGAAGCCGTTGAGGGTGCGGTAGGAAATTGCGCGGTCGGTAAACAGAGAGGCGAAGCAGCGATGGCAGGATTCCAGGACAGCTTGCAGTCCGTGAACATTGAGGTAGGTTTCTTGCTGACCGGCGAAGCTAGCATCGGGCAGATCTTCGGCGGTGGCTGAGGAGCGCACGGCTACATCGATGTTGCAGCGAGACTCGTACAGTTGGGAATCGAGTTCATTGCTGTGCCCAATCTCGGTGTCGTACCGCTGACAAAGCTGAACGTAGGCTTGCGTAACTGCTGATGCTAATTCTTCAGGAAAGGGCGTGTTGAGAATTAAGGCTCTGGCTTGCCGACCGCGCGATCGCAGATTAGCAACATCTTCGATATCGAGATCGCTGAGCAGTTGACGCAGCTTCGTTTCTAAGCCAGCTTTCTGGATAAAGGTGCGATAGGCCCAAGCGGTCGTGGCAAATCCGGTAGGGACGTTGATGCCTCTCGGGGCAAGCTGTTGAATCATTTCGCCTAAAGAAGCGTTTTTGCCTCCGACCAGAGAAATATCTTCAATGCCAACCTGCTCGAACCACAGAACTAGAGCTTGCTCTTTAGCAGTTAGGGAATGCAGCTCAATGACTTGACTCATGATTGCTCCTTGATTGAGTGAGTGTTGTTATACCAATTAGAAAAAGTAATGAGATTGGTTGGTTGGGGACAATAGTTCGGTGTCGGAACGGGTCAAGGGGAAGGGGAAAGGGGCACCAGTTTTTCCCCGTTATCTTCCGACTCGTCGATAGTTTGGGGAACTCTCTGACTACTTTTGATCAATGGTGTTAGTAGATGACTTTGTGTTTAAGGGCTGATTGCTCACGGTCATTGGCAACCATCAACCCTTAACCACGAACAAGCTCCCAGCTACCTAGAGATTCAATTGCTCAATCACCTGGCGCAGACCGGTTCCAGACTGTCGAAGCTGTTCTTTTTCTAATTCAGATAGGGAGAGGTTGAGCACTCGGGTAACTCCTTGGCGATTGACCACCGCTGGTAAACTTAGACAAACATCGTGGAGACCGTAGGCACCATTGATGAGGGTACTCACGGTCAGGACTCGGTTTTGGTCTCTTAGGATGGCTCTGGCAATTTGAGCGATCGCTAAGCCAATGGCGTAGCTAGTGGCTCCTTTACGCTGAATAATTTCATAGGCGGCGTTTTTGACCTGGGCCGAAATAGCGGTCAGTTGCTCGTTGTTTGCTGTCGGGCTATCGGACCAACCGCCGTCACAAAGGTAAGTCCCCGCCACATTGACTTTACTCCAAACCGTCACCTCGCTATCGCCATGTTCGCCAATAATATAGGCGTGCAGGCTGCGGGGATCGAGCTGAAGTTTGTCAGCTAGCAGATAGCGAAACCGTCCGGTATCAAGGACCGTTCCTGAACCAATCACTCGTGCAGGAGGAAGACCGGAAAGATGCAGAGAAACGTAGGTGAGGACATCCACCGGATTGCTAACGACGAGGAGAATCGCGTCAGGGCAGTATCGCACCACTTCGGGAATGAGTTCTTTAAACAGCTCGGTGTTACGCTGCACCAGGTCTAATCGACTTTCTCCGGGTCTTTGTTTAGCGCCAGCGGTAATCATGACTAAATCGGCTCCCTGCCCGTCGGCTACCGTTCCTGCTCTCACGATGGTTGGCTCCACGAAAGACAACCCATGCACTAAGTCCATCACCTCCCCTTCGAGCTTGGCACGATTGACATCTACCAGCACCATTTCGTCGAGGATATTTTGGATGAGCAGTGAGTAGGCACAGGCCATTCCCACTTGCCCAGCCCCAATAACAACTCCTTTGCGACGGCGAATGGTATCGGTTTTTGGGAGGGAGGCGAGTTGAGGGGTAAACAACGAATCAAACATATACCGGCTCCGTTGTGAAACAACTGCCCGTTTCAATGAGAGTAGCGTTCTTCGAGCCAAACTCGGACTTCATCTTCCGAACTCAAATATAGGTAGCGATCGCTTTGCGGGTCGTACACTTTGAAGAAGGTGTGCCCGTGTCGGTCGTGTTTCTCCCAAACCTGTGGCTCTGATTCTGCTCCTATGCGTCTGGCCAGACGATCAAGCCAGTTTAGCTTTAGACTGCTAATCAAACGCTTAATTTTCTCCAGCCGCGAGACCCGCGATGGCTCCTTATCCGGCTGACGTCTCTTCTGCTTAAGAGGTTGCCAAAAGACTGTCATCATGCTTCACCTCCTGTAAAAAAGCTTGATTGATGCGGCGGCACTCAAATGAGATACGCTCATGGGTTATCCGTCTGGTCGGGTAAGCCAACTTCAGCCGCTGACCTTCGGAGAACCTTTTCTTGGATTTGGTCTTCCCGGCTACGGTGCTGCCTCATGGTTTTTCTTGCTTCCTCCTCTAACGCCTTCCCACTGGCTGTTTTAATCTCGTCAGTGGAGCGCATCAGCTCCGTTTGTCTGAGATGTTCGTCGTGACGGCGCTGCCGTGCTGCTAATTCTCTGGCTTCTTCTTGAGTATTCATCTAGTTCCTCCGATAAGCTGATTTAAGGAGAGCCAGGAGCGCCTGTTGGCTTAACTCCTCCCTCACTTTTTACAGTAAAGAAACAATTTGAGAAACTTGTGAGGACGTAGCTCCTCTACAAGCGACATCCTCTAGAGCGCAGCGAGTGAGTTCCTTGTGGTTTAAGAACGCGCTTGGGGTACGACAGCAGTTATCGTGGGAGTTTGAAGGGAGTCTAAAACTCGCGGAATGCGAGTGTTGCTTTCCATCTGAAACCGAGTTCCAGCAGAGTCGGCCCTCTTCCTCGTAACGAGAGAAACGATGTTGCAGGGAGGGGATACAGAATCCTCTCAATGGCGGGCTAAGCGTAACACATCAGCTTTATCCGTTTTCTCCCAAGGAAGCTGAAGTTCGATGCGGCCAACGTGACCGTAGGTAGCAAGCTGCTGGTAGAAGGAACCTTTGTTCAGGGAGGGGAGAAACCGAAGATTGAACTGCTTTACAATGCCAGCTAAACGAAAATCAAAGTGCTGCTGGAGCTGTTGAATAATGTCTGCTTCAGGAATTTTGCCGGTGCCAAAGGTTTCCACCTCAACGCTGACGGGTCTTGCCAGTCCGAGGGTATAGCTCAACTGAACTTCGCATTCATCGGCTAATCCTGCCGCTACAACATTTTTCGCTGCATAACGAGCCGCATAAGCCCCAACCCTGTCAATGCGCAGCGGATCTTTTCCACTGAGAGCCGCCCCGCTATGTTTAGCATATTCTCCGTAGGTATCGATGCCGTTCTTTCTGCCCGTTAGTCCAGAGTGAAGCGCCGGACCGCCAGGAATCACGGGACCGTCAGGGTTGATAAACACATTGGTCTGCTCGTCTAAATTAACTTCATCAGCAAAGGCCGGGAGGATAACGGCGTTGTAAATATCGTCTCGGAGCGTTTTTAGATGAGGAGACGCGGATTCTTGTTGACTGGCAACGACTGTGAGACTGTGGATTCTGGTGGGTTGGCGGTCTTGATACTCAACGCCTACTTGAGTTTGCCCGTCAGGGGCAAGATAGGCAAGCTGCTCCCGCCTCACCGTATCCAGCCGTCTGGCAAGTTTGTGCGCTAGCCAAATAGGCAGCGGCAGGTAAGCAGCCGTTTGATTACAGGCAAAGCCGAAGATTGTTACTTGGTTCTTGACCGGTATTTGCTCAATTTCGTCGTCAGCAAGCTGGTTTGCATCAAATTTATGCTGTTCGTCTGGCGGCAATTCCTCCAGGCTGGTTAGGATACTACAGGTCTTGCTGTTGAACGAAGACTGGTCATATCCGACCTCATCAATCACTCGTCTCGCGGTGTTGGTAAAGTCAACATTGGCATTTGGTTCAAATCGGATAGAGAGAAACAGGATGCCTGTGGAGACCGCACATTCTGCGATCACCCTGGCGTAGGGATCTTGTTGCAGGAGACGGTCTACAATGGCGTCGCTTATGCGATCGCATAGCTTATCGGGATGTCCCTGAGTCACTGACTCTGAGGTGAACATAAAGTTTTTTTTCATGGCGTCGCTCGGGATGGCGTAATCGATCAGAAATCGCAAGGAGAAAGCTGGTTGCGGTTAGTAGTAATACCAATTAGAAAGAGTCATGAGAGACTTGAGCCGTTGGGGAAAAGGGAAAAGGGTCAGGGGGAAAGGTAAACACAGCCAGCCTTTCCCTTTTAAGAGCCAACTCTTTGTTAGTTAGGAGAACTATCTCACTCCTTTCGGTCAATGGTATCAGTCGTTATTCTTTGGCACTCTCGTTAATTGCCAGCGGCAGCACCGCATGAAGAGCAATGATGAACCAGTCCCCAGGAGCGAGGGGAGCAAGGTGCAGAATTTTGCCTAACCCCGGAACGGCGAGGGGCAGAAGCTGGAGCGCTAAAGAACCAACGATCGCTCCGTCTAGGTAGGGGTTAGCCGGTAGCGGGTCACGCGCCCACAAGCTGTGCTCCGAACGGCAGCTCATCGCGTGCAGGATTTGAGCTCCCGTTAAACTCATAAACGCGATCGTGCTAGCTTGAGAGCCTGGACCGTATTTAAACAGACCATAGCCGTAAGCACTGAGAGCCCCCAGAGAAATGATGCCTGATTCAAAGACAATGCGCTCAAAGTCAGAAAACTTGATGATGGGCTCGTCTGGATCGCGGGGAGCTTGAGCGAGGATGTCTGGTTCTGGAGGTTCTAGGGAGAGTGCCAGCCCTGGAAAAATATCGGTTACTAAATTGAGCCAGAGAAGCTGCATGGCGTTGAGAGGTTCCCCCAGACCAAGAGCCGTGGCGATCGTCATTACTACAATCTCGCTGAGGTTAGTAGACAGCAGGAAATGAACTGACTTTCTGATGTTGTTGTAAATCGTGCGCCCGCGACTGACGGCATCGATGAGCGTTTGCAGCCGGTCGTCTTTAATAATGACATCGGCGACCTCCCGTACGATATCAGCGTTGCCGGACCCCATCGCAATCCCGACATTGGCGGCTTTCAGAGCTGGAGTGTCATTAATCCCATCTCCAGTCATCGCTACAATCTTGCCCGTAGCCTGGAGAGCGCGCACAATTTGTAGCTTATCGGCAGGGCTAATGCGAGCAAATACGTCTACTCTGTTGCAGAGTGCCTGGAGCTTCTCCGGGTCGAGATGAGCCAGAGCCGAGGCATCGAGAATTTCTAGCTTGTGGTGACGGCTAAGATGCAGCGTTTTGGCGATCGCATAGGCGGTAGGACTCTGATCGCCTGTGATCATGACTGTCTTAATGCCTGCCTGGTGAAACCCGGCCATCAACTCTGACACTCCTTCCCGAATCGGGTCTGCCATTCCCGTTAGTCCTACCCACGTCAGCTCTTCCGGCTCTGCTTCTAGATGTTGAATTGTGGTATAGGCCACTCCAAGCACCCTCAGCGCTTGACCAGCCAGACGCTCGTTTGCCAGCTCGATGGTTTGTCTCTCTTCCTCTGCGAGGGAAACGACCGTCCCGGCTTTGAGCTGGGAGGTACACAGTGCTAACACTTCTTCCGGGCTGCCCTTAACGGCAACTAATAGCTGACGCGACCTTTGATGAATCGTGGTCATCCGGTTGCGGCTGTCGGTACGGGAATAGGTTTTGAGGCGAGGATATTTTCCTCGAAGGGCAACAACATCCACGCCAGCGACGAGCGCTAGCTCAATCAGGGCGTTCTCCGTTGCCGACCCCTCGACCTCATTCTTACCGTCTTTGGTGGTTATGTTGGCGTCGTTACAGAGGACTGCGATCTCAATAAGCTTGAGGAGTTCTTTGTCCTGGTCGGGGTTAATAGCTGTCCTCCGCAACTGCCCGTCCGCTCGCTTGAGAGTGCCGCTCCCTAAACGAACTTCTTCAACGATCATTTTATTCTCGGTAATTGTGCCAGTTTTATCCAGGCAGATGGTTTGAATTGACCCCAGCGCCTCGACGACGTTAATGCCGCGAATAAGGATGTTGCGCTGCCTCATATCCTGGATACCAAGGGCGAGCGTTGTGGTCGCAATGGTCGGTAAACCCTCGGGTACTGAAGCCACCGCCAGGGAAATAGCAGACTTGAGCATCGGAAGCAAACGATAGCCCCGCAGCAGCCCCACGCCGAAGACTAAGGCGCAAACTCCGCCGCAGAGCAGGACGAGTTGAGAACCCACTTGGTCTAGCTGCTTTTGTAAGGGGGTGTCTATAGATTCGGCGGCGCTGACCAGGCTCTGAATTTTTCCGAGTTCGGTCAACTGACCCGTTGCCACCACCACCGCCAGCCCTTGACCAACCGTAATGAACGTTCCCTGATAAATCATATTGCTGCGGTCTGCTAGCGACAGCTCTGCACCGGAAAGGGAAACCGTTTTTTTAGTGACGGGAATACTTTCCCCGGTGAGGGCAGATTCGTCAACGCTCAAGTTTTCCGCCTCAACAAGCCTGCCATCGGCGGCGACGTAGCTGTTCGGTTGCAGCACCAACAGGTCTCCCACCGTTACCGCTTCGGTACTTACTTCCAGGCGATCGCCGTCCCTAATCACTACAGCCGTTCGCGGTCCCTCGCTTTGCAGCGAACGGATAATTTTTTCAGACTGAGTTTCTGTGGTATAGCCAATCACCGCATTAATGCCCACGACTCCGGCAATCAACAGGGCATCGGCCACTCCTCCTGTGACCAAAGAAACCGCCGCCGCCGCTCCCAGGAGAGCAACGGGCCAGGTGACTAGCTGTTCGAGCAATAGGCTGAGGTCCGAGCGAGACGGCGATGCCGCTAAAGCATTAGTGCCATATTTCGCCAGGTTTTCGGCGGCGTCCTGGCTCGATAATCCCTGCTTTTGAGAGGTTTGGAGAATTTCTAGAACAGTGTCTAGTTCCAGCAAATGCCAGTCTGCTGTTTTCTGTTCCTCAGCGTCAGCAACGGTGGCGGCAATCCTTCGAGGAGATTTCTGTTTCCCCTGCTGACCAAAGGCTGAAACACTTTCTTGAATCAGGGCGGCAATCTCAGCAGCACTGCGGTCTGGGTTGAAACTCACGAGAATGTTGCCCGTTAGCGAACTAGCAGACACGTTAATAATTCCCTCTTGATTCCCTAGAGCTCGCTCCAGATAGTGTTCAAGAGATTTAGAGCGGTAAAGTTCTTTGACTTTGTATCTGGCTCTTCCGTTAACAGCCGTATGAATTGCCTCTACCACGGTTTTAGGATTAGTTCACCCAATAATTATCGATCCAGTCAAAGTTCACTTTCCCAGGGCTGCCGGGACTCATTGTTGAGTTTAGTAAAGCTATCAAAAGCGTACCAGGCTAAAACATACCAGGGCAGCTCGTCTAGTTGCAGTCCTCTCACCAATAACTGCCGAAGGGCAAGGGTTCCTAACCCCAGCGGCACCAGTAATCGCAAATCGAGCTGACCCTGGGTGAGCCGACCCACTTGCGCGTTAAGCTCAGACGCAGCCTTGAGAATTTCGCCCGCTACCTCTGACGTTTCCTGGGGGACACGGCGTGGCGGGAAAGCTTGCGCCTCTTCATCTAGTTCCGCTTGCGCCTCAGCGACGACATCTTCAAAGCGCTCTCTGGCCTCTGCCACGGCTTCTTGGCAGCGTTGGGAAAAGGCGATCGCCTCTTTGAGCATCGATTTCGCTAACGGCTGATTCATTCCGGCTGAGAGGGGAAGGACAAGCGGTGCTACGAGAACAGCCGAAATTCCTTCAAGCACTTCTGAGACTTGGATGTTTTCCCACCTATCTTCAGTTCCCACGGTTTACTCTCCCGAGAATTCAGCAGTTTAGGTCAGTCAAATCAGTAGACGCTAATCGTTCACTCGGTTCAAGCGGCTCGGCAGTAACAGGACTGTTTGCTGAATTTTGTGGCCGGAGCAGTCAGGAAATATCCTTCTACACGGAGATACTTCCTAAAATTCTTACTGTCAGGTAATCATCCTCTCAGCCAGCGTTACTTCTTGCCTCTTCGCTACCTAAATTCCATCCAGAACGGGCTGACTTCACTACACTCATTCTACGTCAAAGTCAGGTCAAGAACGAATTTCTTTAGGTGTCAATTCATGTAGTGGCTCGTATAGACGTGGTATGAAGGAGAAAGCACCTATCGTGTTCTGTTAGAACCTCTAAAGATATTGGCATGACGAAACGTATCCTGTTGATTGACGACGAAGAGGACATTCAGGCCGTTGCGCGACTTGGTTTAACCATGCAGGCGGGCTGGGAAGTGCTAAGCGCTAATTCGGGGCAAGAAGGCATTGCTGTTGCTGAAGCCGAGCAGCCCGATGCTATTCTCCTAGACGTGATGATGCCCGACCTTGACGGTGTAGCAACTCTCCAAAAGCTCCGGGATAACTCAAAGGTACGGCAAATTCCAGTGATTTTTTTAACCGCCAAAGCCCAAACCGCAGACCGACAATTCTTTCTTGAAGCTGGCGCTACGGGGGTGATTACTAAACCGTTTGATTCGCTGACCCTTGCCAAGCAGATGGCGGAAATTCTCGCCTGGACCCTATAGGAAATTCCTCTCAACAGCAGTGACCTCCTCACAAGTTCCTCAACTTGTTTGTCTACTCTAAAAGTAGAGAGAGAAAAAACCGTTCATTTCTTTGCCAGTCAAATATTGCCAGGAAACGGAAGTAGGGAGACCTCCTCCCAAAAGAACGCGCCTTACTTAATGACAAACATCAAGGAGGCGAGGAATATGATCAAATATCGCAGCGTTAGTTATAAAGACAATTCGCCGAAACTTGCTCAAGGCGATATCAAAGCTACGGGGAAGCATCGAGGTGTAGACCTCGCTTTTTCTGGCACAGGTCAAGCCGCCCCTCAGCTAGATGCGGGGGAAACGAGCAGGGCTAGTCGTCCTCCAGCCGTTTCCTCAATCCAAGAGCGATCGCGCCGTCTGATGATGAAGCACCATCGTGCTATCAAGCGCCGCGAGCTAACGATGCTGAGTCGATTAGCTAGCGAGGTTGGTTTACAGGCAGATGTATCCTGCTACTGCAACCGCATTCAAGGCGAGTTCCCCTCTGGTTTTGCAGCGACCTACGACCGCTCGCCCGCAGCCATGAGTTAATCTATTTAATTTGATTCTTATTTGACAACCCGCTCTCTCCGGGGGCGGGCATTTTCGCACCTGAATGGAGCACAGACAGATGAAGACAGTTATCCAATATCATCGAAATCTCGTGTCAATTCCCAGCGGTTCGCTTTTCCTTCGTGGAACGCTTCAGATTCCCACGAACGCGAAGGGAGCCGTTGTGTTCGTCCCCGCTAGCGGCTGCTGCCACGACAGCCCTCTTTATCACTACATTGCTCAAGTTTTGCAACAGGCGGGGTTGGCAAGTCTGTTAGTCAATTTTCTGACCCCGGAAGAAGAAGACACCGACCGGCGTACCCGGTACTGTCTGCGCCACAGCACTGCTTTACTCTCTGAGCGGCTGCTGGTGGCAACAGACTGGTTAAAGCAGTTTTGGAGTGCCCCCATCAAGGTAGGCTACTTTGCCTCTAGCGCTGGAGCCTGTGCTGCCCTAGCAGCAGCGGCAAAACGTCCAGATGCGGTAGCCGCGCTTGTTTCTTGCAGTGGGTATTTAGATCTAGTGGGTCCGGTGTTGGCAAACGTTCAAGCTCCCACCTTGCTCATTGTTGGCGAGCAAGATTTTCTGGGAGTCGGCATGAATCAAGATGCGATCGCCTTGCTACAAACTGAAAAGCACCTCGAAATTGTCCGGGAGGCAACGCATTCATTCACAGAACTAGGCGTAGCCCAGAGAGCCGCACAACTGGCAAGAGACTGGTTTATTTCTCATCTCCAATCTGCCTGAGTCGAGTTTTGCTAGTCGTTAAGTGCGTTCTTCACAACTTCCTCAATTTATTAACTTACAACAAAGATATAGCCAGAAAAGCTTCATAGAGGTTTAGATCATGAAAAAGATTTTAGTCGCCATTGATCGCTCATCAACCCGAACTGTTGTCTTTGAACAAGCTTTGTCTATCGCCAAAGCCACTGGAGCTACCGTGATGCTATTGCACGTTCTCTCTAATCAAGAAAAAAACAGCCCCACTCGAATTGTTGCTGGATACTACGAACCCATCCTGAATGATGCAGTTGAGGAGCTTTATCAGAAGCAGTGGCAGGCATTTGAGCAAGAGGGGGTAGAGCTGCTGCGCTCCTTTAGCGAGCGAGCCATCGCTAACGGGGTTAGCGCAGAAACAACGCAGCTTTACGGCAACCCTAGCCGCCAGATTTGTGAATTGGCGCTTAACTGGGAGGCGGACCTGATCGTTATTGGCAGAAGGGGACTCAGCGGACTGAAGGAGCTCCTTTTAGGCAGTGTCAGCAACTATGTCGTTCACCACGCTCCTTGCTCGGTGATGGTCGTTCACCCACCGCTCCTGTCTGAGACTGATTTGCAGCCGGAGTCAGCGTTAACTCCGACTGAATCTTGACCGTGAAACGGTGGCTTCTTAACAAACAGCGCAAACTCTTTCTCCGACGAGAGACGCAAAAGCGTTCAAGACTCGTATACTTTGACCTAAAACTGTTCTCTCGTCATTTGTAACGATTAGTGAAGCTGCTTTTCGCTCATAGCTTGAAATAACCAAGTTTATTGCAGCATCAGAGGTTTTGCAGCCATGAAATTACTTCCTCCTCCAGGAAAAGTAAAATTCCTCGTTCCACTCCAGCCTCATCTATGGCGGATTGCTTACTCCAAAACTAAACCAATTTACAATCCTTGCCAGCTCTGGCGCTCCTACAAAATTGCTTATCTCGAACGCTGCTGGAATTGGAAACAAGCGTACGCGGAAAAGCTAGAGCGCTGCTGGCATAAAGAATATCAGCCGAGGGGCGCTCTCGTCCCCAAGTCTTACCACCCGCAATCAAGAATTGAGCTCAAGTGGCGCGGAGTTTCTTACTACCGCCCCGCCGTTAGTCTTGCTAGCGTCACTCAGCTAACGACGAGTGCAGCGAGCCATTTCCCAAAACGGCTGGCTTCTGATTATCAGCCGAGTCCTCACCCATCACAAACATAGGAGAAAACCATGTGGCAAAAGATACTGGTCGCGCTAGATCGTTCATCTCTATCCCCCGCTATTTTTGAGCAAGCCTTAGAAACAGCCCAAACGATGGGCAGCCGGCTGATGCTGATTCACGTGCTGGAATGGGAACACGAAAAACAGTATGGTCATAGTTATCCCTATGTAGGTGTCGCCCTAGGAGAAACCTACGAATCTTTCCCTCAGATCGTCCAGCAGCGGCTTGAGGAGGAAAGGGAGACAGTCCGGGATTGGCTGAGAAATTATTCCCAACAGGCAACGGCTCGCGGTGTCGTTGCAGAATATGACTGCGTTCTCGGCCAGCCCAGTCAGGGAATTATTGATACTGCCCGCAGTTGGAACGCCAATTTGATCGTCCTCGGTCGTCGAGGTCGTCAGGGATTAACCGAAATGCTGTTAGGGAGCGTTAGTAATACCGTTGTTCACCACGCTCCCTGTTCCGTCTTAGTTGTGCAAGGAATCTCTTCGCCAGACGGCGAGGCGACCCGCGCCGTTGCTAATCAAGAAGCGACTGACTAGAAGTCAGCTCACAACTAGTTCATGAAGACACGAACTGCTTTTGGCGCCGCTTCGGTTAGGGTGAACACCTTGCCGCTTCGACTATTCATCATAAATTGTTAACAGCTTGGGCTGACACCGCTCAATGGCGACAGCAATTCCCTGAGCCTTTTCCTGAGCGAGATCCTCAACGTAGCCGTGGCGATAGTTTTTGGCTTCGCGAGCGCTAGCAAAAGGACCAAAGTAGTAGGTACATTGAGGAGCAGTTGTTTGAATTTTGACCCACCAGGGCATATTTCTTCCCACCACAGGGAGAGTCTTGAAAAAATTGGTGAGGTTGTTCATAAAGCTTCCTATGTATAGTGATACAAACACAAGCGTTCAGCCCAGCCTCTAACGTCAACCGGATCAAACTACTCGCAGACCCTTCACAGCAACTTTAGTTGTTAATTTGCCCAAGCTTCTACCACTTCTGGCATTAGCTCTAAGCCCCGTTGTTCTCGTCTGTGAGAAGATGCCTCACGGGTGAGTGAAGGCCAATCGGGCATGTTCTGGCGACAGCTTGAGCAGTACCAGTAAATCTTGTTGCACCGAATATGACGAAGTAAAGTTCCCTGGCAGCAGGGACAACTCTTGGTAGACATATTTCTCCTTGCTAGTCTTTTAGGGAGTGTCAATGACAGAGACACACCTAAACTTAGAATCTGGACTATGTTCTCAGCCTAAAAACAAAAGTTGGGGATCTTGTGAGGAACTAAATTTTTCTGTTTTTGGGAAGCCCTCACAAGTTCCTCAATTTATGTCTCTATAACACTAGTAAAGACAACGATTTGTTGGAAACCGATGAGAATCTTTGCTAGCTGGAGGCAGACAAGATGTTTACGAAAATTCTGGTCGCCATCGCCAACTTCACCGACAGTGAGGTGATTTTTGAGCCAGTGTTAGAGCTAGCTAAATTAAGCCATGCCCGACTGATGCTGCTTCACGTGTTGTCATCTCAAGACAAGCACTATCCGACTCTTAACCGTTATCCACTCAAAGCTTATCCACAGCAATGGCACAACTTCCAAACTCATAGCATCAAGCAACTGCGATCGCTGGCCCAAAGAGCGACGGCTGCCCACGTACAGACCGAAGTGGCCCAAACCTTTGGCGATCCGGGCTACGGCATCTGTGCTCTAGCCCAGACTTGGTACGCCGACCTCATCGTTGTCGGCAGTCGCGATCGCGCTGACGTGAGGGGTTCCTTTCTAGAGAGCGTTAGTAACTACGTCAAGCATAATGCTCACTGTTCGGTTCTGATTGTTCATCCCCCGATCGATACGAAGGAGAGTCAAAACAGAGATTCATCCGAGCTGCCGACATCAAATAGGACCACAAACCCATGAGCGATCGTCCCCAAAGTTCAGTTACTGTGTATCACCCCAGCGGCGACAAGCGCTTTCGGATGCTCGAAGCCACCATGAAACGCCATCAGTACGCCCAGGAGGCCCTCATTGAGGTGCTGCATCAGGCTCAGGAACTGTTTGGCTATTTAGAAGAAGATTTACTGCTCTACCTGGCTCGGAGTTTAAAACTGCCTCCCAGTCGAGTTTATGGGGTCGCAACTTTCTATCACTTCTTTTCCCTGAAACAAAAAGGAGCCCATACCTGCGTTGTCTGTCTGGGGACTGCTTGTTACGTTAAAGGAGCCGCCAAATTACTCACCACCTTAGAGCAGGTCAATCACATTCAGGCGGGCGAAACCACCCCTGACGGTCAGCTTTCCCTCGTGACCGCCCGCTGCTTGGGAGCGTGTGGCATTGCCCCCGCAGTTGTGTTTGACGGACAAGTAGAAGGGCATCAGACCCCTGAGATTGTGATTAGTCGCCTGAAGGAGTGCTTAGAAAATGGATCTTGAAGAATTACGAGCGCTCGCTCAACATCGCCCGAGACCGCAAACCTGTATCCGGTGCTGTACAGTGGGAGGCTGTTTCTCGGCTGATGCCGTCACCGTCAAAGAGCGTTTGGAAGAGGCGGTGACAGAAGCGGGGTTAGGCGGGAAGGTACAGGTTCGAGGCGTTGGCTGTATGGGATTGTGCAGTCGCGGTCCCTTAGTACAGATCGATACGGGAACGGTATACGAACAGGTGACTCCAGAAGATGCCTCCGCGATCGTTGCTAGTATCCAAGGCCAGAGCGTTTCCATGTCGCCAGGCAATCTAGATCGTCCGTTCTTTACCCGCCAGCTTAAAATTGTTCTTGAAAACAGCGGCCAGATCGATCCAGAACAGATCGACGACTACATTGCCGCAGATGGCTACCAGGCACTCTATCACGTCCTGCGAGACATGAATCCGAGCGAAGTTGTCGAGGAAATTACCCGTAGTGGTCTGCGGGGACGGGGAGGAGCCGGATACCCAACGGGTTTAAAGTGGGCAACGGTTGCCAAAGCCCAGAGTCCGCAAAAATATGCGATCTGCAATGCCGATGAGGGTGACCCTGGGGCATTTATGGACCGCAGCGTACTGGAAAGCGACCCGCACCGTGTTTTAGAAGGAATGGCGATCGCGGCTTACGCCGTGGGCGCTCATCAAGGGTTTATCTACGTGCGCGGCGAGTATCCCCTCGCGATTAGCCATCTGCAAACTGCTATCCGGCAAGCACGGCGCTACGGGATATTGGGCAGCCAAATTTTTGAGTCTCCCTTCGACTTGCGCATCGACCTGCGCATTGGGGCAGGAGCGTTCGTCTGTGGCGAAGAAACGGCACTAATGGCCTCAATCGAGGGCAAGCGGGGGCTACCTCGTCCTCGTCCTCCTTATCCAGCGGAATCAGGCTTGTGGGGCTATCCAACCCTAATTAACAATGTCGAAACGTTCGCCAACGTCCCGACAATTATTCGCCAAGGAGCCGACTGGTTTGCCAATATCGGAACCGAAACCAGCAAAGGGACCAAGGTGTTTTCTTTAGCAGGCAAAGTCCGCCATGCGGGGTTAATTGAGGTGCCGATGGGAATCCCGTTGCGAGAAATTGTAGAAGACATGGGGGGAGGCGTTCCTGATGGCGGCACTGCTAAAGCGGTGCAAACGGGTGGACCTTCAGGCGGGTGCCTTCCAGCGACGGCTTTGGATACCCCAGTAGACTACGAATCGTTGACCCATCTCGGCTCGATTATGGGGTCTGGCGGCATGGTTGTGATGGATGAAAGCACAAATATGGTAGATGTCGCCCGCTTTTTCATGGAATTTTGCATGGATGAATCCTGCGGCAAGTGCATTCCCTGTCGTGCGGGGACGGTACAGCTTTATCAACTCCTGACAAAGATTCGAGAGGGCAAAGCTTCGCTGGCAGACTTAGAATTACTAGAAACCTTGTGCGATATGGTGAAACATACCAGCTTGTGTGGACTAGGACAGTCTGCCCCCAACCCCGTTTTGAGTACGTTGCGATATTTCCGGGAGGAGTATTTGGCATTGATTAGGAATAGGGAGAAAAAAAGCGATGGCGATTAGTGACCCAGAAAAAATGATTATCCTGTGGATTGTCTTTCTCTTCAGGGTTGAATTTTCTCCCCGTCGTACTCAATTTAAGATCAGAGCGATCGCCTCCCTCTAACTGAAGCAGCACACGCCCATGAACGACTCGAACGCTCAGCCGTCAACGGACAACTGGTTCTGATCTGTAGCGATGGAAAACCGTGCAAAAGAGGCTCAAGCTAGACAACCCAAGCGTGATGTATCGAGATGTTATACCAATTAGAAAAAGTAATCGGAGACTTGATGAGTTGGGGGAAAGGGGAAGGGGTCAAGGGGAAAGGGAAGCACAGCAGCTCTTTGCCCTTGAACCTCCAATGCTTAGTTAGTTTAAGGAACTATCTGACTACTTTCGGTAAATGGTATTACGTGCGAGCCAAATCCTTCACCTAACAATTACGATCTGTATGTTCGCCTGCCTATTCTATTTCTTCTTGGAGACTTGAAATTAGGAGAAATTACGAATTTAAGGAGGCGATCGCGTCTTCTCGCTCACCCTGCTTATCAATCGTCAAGTATCTCTTCTAAACTATATTTTCGCTCTTTAGGAAAGCGATCGCCCTTGATGCTGCTCTTAGTTTTTTTAACCGCAGCTTGATAGGCTTTGCTATATAGAAAATCAAGACGTTCTAAAAGGTAACGACGTAAATTAGTTGTTAATTTGTTATTAAGCTGTAGGCGAAATCCCGTTATTTCCGCTTCCCAATGATTACGATTCCATTCAGACTGCTCGTGCCAGTATTCAATGAGTAAAAGGTGAAGCATGATTAAATAGGCAAACTGCTCTACGGAAGACTTTTCACCTCTTACCAATGCTTCTAGCTCCTCGACCAAATTCTCTATATCTAGATGCTCAAAGTCCCGTTGCCGTAGTAGTTCTGCTTGTTCTAGTAGCCAGGAATCATACTCTATATCTATATTATTTTTTAGCATTTTTCTAAAGGCTTAAGAAAATCTGCCTGTAACGCTTTACACTACCAACTTAATCTGCTTTTTATTCTAAGTTCAATAAGTGTTTTTCTTGACAAGAGTTCAGGAACGATCTTGCTAAAAGACTTGGATAAACATCTCATCAGAGTTTATTCCTGCTCAAGGTAATCTGCTTGGTCAACCGTAGCGCAGAAAGTTTCCTCATACCGCTCTGTGCCAAACCACCAGCCTACACCGAGCTGCGAGGGAATTGTATAGCCCTCGAACGTAGCTTCTTTGTACACCGTTGCACCGTAGGGGAGATAAGCAAACTTTTCCTTCTCTAGCTTGTCCTCTCCCCAGCGCGGCATCATCACCTGGAGCAACCTGCCATTGCGATCGATCGCTAAGGTAAGCGTAATGGTTTCTTCGTCAATCTCGAAGCTAGCTGTGATGGTGTTGTCATCGAACGCCCGACAGGTTCGGGTAAGTCGGCAACCATTTCTGGGGTAAATTTCTCGGTCGGGGGTGGAGTGGCGAGCGATCGCCAGATTTGACTAGCGACTCGAGCGTTTCTCCCTCGCACAACGATCGCCATTAGAACTGTAATCGCCAGTAGAGCCAGAATTCTCAACCAGATTTTGTTGAGCATCTGCTTCTCCTTTTCTTAACCTAAACTAACAAAAGCTGTTCATAGAGCAATTTTGCTCTAAATAGTTCTGCCCCAGCCAAAAAGGTTAACAATGCAGCGGTGATGGCTAGCCACAACCACAATCAGCAGTACCGGTTGACGAGCAATATTCTCTCGATACAGCCGACATTCTGTTGCCCCAAAGCCTATCGGAACACGCTACCGAAGCGGGCATAATGCTTCTCGTAGTCGCTGTACTCACAAAGTTCTTTTAGATTCGGACAAAAATTTTCTCAAGAGAGAATTATTTATTGAACATCTTATTTACCTCGCTTAAGTATGTACATAGGCAAGTAATTTGAGGAACTCACGAGGAAATTCGCTTTGACGATAGTCTGATAGCAATAGAGTAAAATCAGCTTGTAGTCACTGATGAGCTTAGGACATGGTCTGGGCAACTTACAAATGGTCGATAGATAAATGGCACGAACTGGTGGACTCTGGAGTGCTAGAAGGGCAAAAGGTGGAGTTGTTGGAAGGAGATATCGTTGAGATGAGTCCAGAGGGGGTCGAGCACAGCTTTACTAACGAGAGTATCGTTATTTATCTGCGAAACAAGCTATCTGGATTAGCTCATGTCAGAGAATCGCATCCCATCACTTTAAACAATTCCGAACCCGAACCAGATATTGCTATTGTTAGATTGCCCTTAACTATTTATCGGACTCATCATCCCTATGCAGAAGATATTTATTGGTTGATAGAAGTGTCCCAACGAACACTCAAAAAAGACCTGGAAGAGAAGGTTATAACCTATGCTCGCAATAGAATCTCTGAATATTGGGTAATCGACTTAAAAAATAAGCAGTTAATTATTCACACTCAGCCCAGCAAAGACAAATACTTACAAATGGTTAAATATCATTCTGGAACAGTAACGCCTCAAGCCTTTCCTCATGTCGAGATTGCTATTGATAAGCTTTTGTTATATTAAGTAATAACTAAAATTAATTCAAAAAATTGCTTTGTCGAACCAACGTTCCATATTAGCCGTCGAAACCCAGATTGATGAGGCAAAGGTCATCTCTAATCATCATTGCCGTCAGTCAATATAGATAGATTATAGGAGCAGTTATCCTCACAAGTTCCTCATTCTTTTTTTCTACTTTGACAGTAGAAACAGTCAACACACTAGTTGCCTGTAATTGGAGAAAAATAGTGGAGTTGCAATGGCGGTAAAAACGTTAACCATTGGCGATCGCCTAATCAGCGCCCGCGAAGAGCAGACCATTTTAGAAGCGGCGCAGGATGCAGATATTCACATTCCGACTTTGTGCTATCTCAAAGGCGTGTCTACCGTCGGAGCCTGTCGGCTGTGCCTAGTCGAAATTGATGGCAGCCCCAAGCTGCAACCAGCTTGCGTTACTCAAGTGGCAGAAGGCATGGAAGTACAAACCCATACGCCACAACTGCAACAATACCGTCGTCTCATTGTCGAGATGCTCTTTGCTGAAGGTAATCATATCTGCTCAGTGTGCGTGTCGAACGGTAACTGCGAGCTGCAAGACTTAGCGATAGAGATGGGAATGGATCACGTTCGGTTAAACTATCAGTTTCCTAGCCGTCCTGTCGATATTTCCCACGCTCGCTTTGGTATTGACCATAACCGCTGCGTTTTGTGTACGCGCTGCGTCCGCGTCTGTGACGAGATTGAAGGCGCTCATACCTGGGATATGGCAGGGCGAGGCTGGCAGTCTCACGTCATTACTGACTTAAATCAGCCTTGGGGAACTGCCTCTAGCTGTACTTCCTGTGGTAAATGCGTCAACGCTTGCCCCACAGGAGCAATTTTTCATCGCGGTTCTACGGTAGCTGAAATGAAGCATGACCGCGACAAGCTAGAATTTATTGCGACAGCAAGGCAAAAACAGCAGTGGGTGTTTTGAAGGGGCGATCGCAGAAAGACGTGTTTTTAGAGGTGGCATCCCTGGCGCCAACTCGTTTGCCCAAATTGCCGCCTGGGTTTCAATTAGCCTGTTGACTCGTAAGGAGACGTAACGATGGCCCGAATTAAATTGGCAACCGTTTGGCTTGGGGGCTGCTCTGGCTGTCATATGTCTTTTCTTGACTTGGATGAGTGGCTCTTTGACTTAGCAGCCCAAGTTGATTTAGTTTACAGCCCCTTCGCCGACATCAAAGACTATCCAGAAGGAGTGGATATGGTGTTAGTCGAGGGAGCCGTGGCCAATGAAGACCACCTCGCGCTCATTTATCAAGTCCGCGATCGCTCTGAAACTTTAGTTTCGTTCGGTGACTGTGCCGTGACGGGCAATGTGACGGCTCTCCGTAATCCCCTCGGCAGTAGCGAGTCCGTTCTGCAACGTTGTTATATTGACGCTGATTGTCAAGGTCAAATTCCCTCAGCACCCGGCATTGTCCCTTCTCTCCTCCAGCGAGTTCAGCCGGTCCATGCGCTCGTTCCTGTTGACATTTATCTGCCCGGTTGCCCCCCTTCTGCCCAAAAGATTAGGGCAGTCCTAGAGCCTTTGCTGGCGGCTAAAATTCCTGATTTGACGGGACAGCAAATCAAATTTGGCTAACGAGAATTAACAGAGCTTTTCTTTTTTGGATCTTGAATTAACTCATGGAGAATCAACCGATGAATGAATCATTGAAACCCGATCATCAAACAGAAGTGACAAAAGCGGAAGACATTGAATCAACTGTAGAATCTGAAGTCGAGCGTCCCTCTCAAGTGAGCGTCGAGGAATTTAAAGTCAGTGGCGATGCCCTCGTTGCCAAGGTAAAAGAGCTGATTCACCGAGGAAATGTCCGTCGCATTATTCTTAAAAATGAAGAAGGGCACATCCTCCTTGAAATTCCGTTGACTATTGGAGTCGTTGGTGGTGCGGTCGGTGCAGTGATGTTTCCCCTGATAGCCGCTCTGGGGGCGATTGGGGCGCTCGTGGCGCATCTAACCCTGGTGATTGAAAAAAAAGAATAGTTGCTTTTGGGATGGCAGTTCAACTAGTCGATCATTAGACCGTTCCCTCGACCACGACTAGAAGAACCGCCTGCTCTCGCGTAGCTTTATAAACGTTTAAGCACATCAAGCTGTTTGAGCTGCTCAGCGTCGTGTTGGCATTGCATTGCGAGTCGCTCACAGACCAAATTACACAGCTCAAAAATTGTCGGATCGGCGATTCGGTAGAAAACATTGACCCCTTGGGGGTGGCGCGACACAATCCCCATCTGGGTTAAGGTCTTTAAGTGCCTGGAAACGTTTGCTTGTCCGAGTCCGGTCGTCTCGATAATTTCTGTCACATTTTTATCTCCTGGCTTAAGGCTACAGAGGATTTGAAGCCGACTGACTTCAGATAAGACTTTGAAGTATTCAGCAACCTGAGATAGGACTGCGGAGGAAATTTCTGTCACTTTTTAATTATTATATTACTATGTAGCTATCCAATAATATAGAACGATTGAGCTAGCCTTCACAAGTTCCTCAAACACTTTTTTTACCTTGAAAGTAAGGCTAGCTCGAAATCATTTAGCAATTGGAGGATACGTCATGCTTTTTCGTCAACTCTTCGACCGCGAATCGAGTACCTATACTTATTTGCTTGCTGACCTAAAACAGCAGGAAGCAATGCTTGTCGATCCAGTTCTCGAACAAGTAGAAAGAGACTTAAAGCTACTTCAAGAACTGAGCTTAACCCTGCGTTACTGTCTAGAAACTCATATCCATGCCGATCACGTTACGGGAACGGCACAACTCCGCCAACAAACGGGCTGTTTGGGGATTGTGCCAGCAGGAGCCCAGGCAAGCTGCGCTGATCGCTACATTCAAGACGGAGAAACTCTGCAACTGGGAGAGATTGAGATTGGGGCGATCGCCACTCCAGGACATACCGACAGTCACATGGCTTACCGAGTAAATGGACGAGTGTTAACCGGAGATGCCCTATTCATTCGGGGGTGTGGACGGACAGATTTTCAAAGTGGTGATGCCGGAACGCTCTATGATTCGGTGCATCAGCGCTTATTTACTTTGCCAGACAATACTCTCGTCTATCCCGCACACGACTACCGAGGTCAGACAGTTTCGACAATTAGAGAAGAGAAGCAATGGAATCCTCGCTTTGTCGGACGAAACCGCGCTGAGTTTATCGAGTTTATGAACAACCTCAACCTACCCGATCCGAAAAAGATGATGGAAGCAGTTCCCGCGAATGAGCGCTGTGGAAGAGTGATGGCTGTTACCTAGAAGCGCTAACAACCGACCGAGAGATGGCGACATGAAATATGATTACGACGTTTTAACAATTGAACTAATACCATTGACCGAAAGGAGTGAGATAGTTCTCCTCACTAACAAAGAGTTGGCTCTTAAAAGGGAAAGGCTGGCTGTGTTTACCTTTCCCCCTGACCCTTTCCCCTTTTCCCCAACGGCTCAAGTCTCTCATGACTCTTTCTAATTGGTATAACCTGCGAAATGTAGGGCCAAGCCAAGGAGCTCTAGTTTCCGCAGCTCTTCCTGAAGCGGTGCTAGGCGCGAATGTAGACACGACGGAACTCGAGCAGAGCATTTTTATTAGGCGCATCTTTTCCCTCACTAAGCCCGGACCACCTCACAAGTTCCTCAAGTTGTTTGTTTACTCTAAGCATAGTAGTCGATCTGCTTCTGATAGATAGTTAAATTCCTGGCTGAACCGGAGCAACTATTCAAAAATGCGCTCCCTCCAGTACCAGTCTCATCGCTACTGAAGAAGCGAAGGAGAAAGACATGAAAGCATCAGACATTATGACTAGAGAAGTTGTAACAATCGATGGAGCGGCCACCGTTGCCGAAGCTTCTCAGTTGATGAAGCGTTCAGGAGTACGGGCTTTAATTGTTAATCGTATCAATGAAGCTGATGCTTATGGCATTGTTAGCGAAACGGACATTATTCAAAAAGTCGTGGCCATTGGAGCGAATCCTCAGCAAGTGAAGGTCGGCGCAGTGATGACTAAGCCCTGCATTGTCGTCAATCCCGGTCTGGCAGTGGAGTATATCGCTGGTTTGTTTACTAGGGCTGGTATTTGCCGAGCACCAGTTGTTAGAGATAAGCTCCTCGGCATCATTTCCGTTACCGATCTTCTCGCTCTGGACAATTTTAGAGCACAACTCCAGTTTAAAAATGCCCATTCTCTGCTCAAGCAGTTAGAAGAATTGGAGCGGGAAGAGAGCCCATTAGAAGTACTGCCGACTGATGTGTATGACGCTTGGTGTAGTGGATAGAAATAACAACGTTGGAGAAATCACGATGAAAGCAGCAGATATCATGTCAAAAAAAGCGATCGCCATTCGCAGCTTTGCCTCCGTTGCTGAAGCGGTGAAACTGATGCGGGAGTTGGGCTTAAGTTCTCTGATCGTCGAGCGCCTGAACGAGAACGATAGCTACGGAATCGTGACCGCAGAGCAGAAAACTTAGGAAAAACGAGCTTTGAGGAATACTGTCAAGAGTATCCAGAGGCAAAAGCGATGGAGCGCGATGACCCCTGGTATGCTGACCTACCTGTATAGGGTTCCTCTGGGCTATTCACGCTCAAATCTATCTCAACAGCCACAGCGACGACATTGGGTTGAACTAAGAGTCAGTCGTGAGGGGAAAACCGTCTCGACTAATCGAGCGTGTTCTTATCGCTACCAACAACGAAGGACTAAGCTGTATGGCTCAGAAAATTATTATCGATCCGGTGACGCGGATTGAAGGTCATGCCAAGATTACCATCTACCTCGACGATAGCGGACAGGTAGAAGACGCCCGCTTCCACGTGACAGAATTTCGGGGATTTGAAAAGTTCTGCGAGGGTCGTCCTCTGTGGGAAATGCCGGGAATCACGGCCCGCATCTGCGGGATTTGTCCGGTAAGTCATCTCCTCGCCTCGGCAAAAGCCGGCGATCGCCTTCTTTCTGTTACCATTCCCCCGGCTGCTCAAAAACTGCGCCGCCTGATGAATTTAGGGCAAATTATCCAGTCCCATGCCCTCAGCTTTTTCCATCTCAGCGCTCCAGATTTGCTGCTGGGCATGGATAGCGACCCGGCCTCCCGTAACGTATTTGGCTTGATGGCTGCCGAGCCAGAACTAGCTCGCAGCGGCATTCGCCTGCGGCAGTTCGGACAGGAAGTCATTGAACAGCTAGGAGGTCGCAAGATTCATCCCGCTTGGGCAGTACCGGGGGGAGTCCGGGAACCGCTGACCGAAGGAGGACGCACTCACCTGTTAAGCTGGACACCCGAAGTGAAACAGACGACACTGAAAGCTTTGGAGCGTTTTAAGGGCTTACTGAGAAACTACGAAAAAGAAACGCAAACCTTGGGGAATTTTCCCAGCCTATTTATGGGATTGGTCGGCAAGGATGGCGAGTGGGAACACTACGACGGGACAATTCGGTTTGTCGATAGCGGTGGCAACATTATTGCCGATCGCCTAGATCCTACTCGTTACCAGGACTATATTGCGGAGGCGGTTGAACCCTGGTCCTATCTCAAGTTTCCCTACTACCGACCCCTCGGCTATGCCTCAGCCGGCGATCGCTGTCAACTCGATAGCGGCATCTATCGGGTGGGTCCGCTGGCTCGCCTTAATATCTGTAGCCGGATTGGGATGCCGCTAGCAGATCGGGAACTTAGAGAGTTCAGAGACCGCGGGAACGGCACGATTAATGCTTCCTTTTTCTATCACTATGCTCGTTTGATCGAAATATTGGGAGCCATTGAGCGGGTTGAACTAATGCTAGACGATCCAGAGTTACTGTCTAGACGCTTACGGGCTGATGCGGGCATTAATCAACGAGAAGGAGTCGGCGTGAGCGAAGCTCCCAGAGGAACTCTCTTTCATCACTATCAGGTCGATGACAACGGCTTGATGCAGAAGGTAAATTTAATTATTGCCACCGGTCAAAACAATTTAGCCATGAATCGCACTGTCGCCCAGATTGCTCGACACTTCGTGCGCGGTCCCCAAATTCCTGAAGGGATGCTGAACCGAGTTGAAGCAGGCATTCGCGCTTTCGATCCGTGCCTGAGTTGTTCAACTCACGCCGCCGGTCAAATGCCGCTGCATATTCAGCTCGTCGATGCAGCGGGAGAAGTAGTTCATGAAGTCTGGCGAGATTAACGATTACCCCGAAGAACTATGGCTGAACATCTCTCTGCTTTAGTTGAGCAGATGCACCGTCCTCATTTTTACCCCCATTCCGTTGAGAAGATTGAGGTCATTCAAACCCACGCCTCCATCGTTTTCTTGACAGGAGCCTACGCCTATAAGCTTAAGAAGCCTGTTGACTTTGGTTTTCTGAACTATTCCACACTGGCTCAGCGAAAGCATTTCTGCGAGCAGGAGCTCCAGATAAACCAGAAGGTGGCAGCCGCTCTTTATTTAGAGGTTTTACCCATTGCCAAACAGGGAGAGCAGTTTGTTTTAGGAGGAACGGGAGAAGCAGTAGAGTACGTTCTTAAAATGCGCCAGTTTCCCCAAGAAAACTTATTCCTCAATATGTTTGAGCAGGGAAAGCTGACGGAAGCTCATCTGAATGATTTAGGCAAAATCGTCGCCAACTTTCATGCTCAAGCTCAAACGAACGACTATATCCGTCGCTTTGGGAAAGTGAGTAAAATTCGAGAGTCAATCGAAGAAAACTATCAACAGACTCAAAAATACATCGGCATTGTTCAAACAGACGAGCAGTATCAAGAAACCAAGCAGTTTACCGATACTTTTCTGACTCAGAAGGAGCTATTTCAAAAGCGCCGAGCAACCGACAAGATCAAAGAGTGTCACGGCGACCTGCATCTCAAAAATATTTGCTTTTGGCAGAACAAAATCCAGCTATTTGACCGCATTGAATTTAACGAAGCCTTTCGCTTTGTCGATGTGATGTACGATGTGGCTTTTACCGTTATGGATTTGGAGGCTCGCCACGGACACAATCTCGGCAATGCGTTTTTAAACTCCTACCTCGAAGAAACGGGAGATTGGGAAGGACTACAGGTACTTCCGTTCTATCTCTGTCGTCAAGCCTACGTCAGGGCAAAGGTCAATTCTTTTCTCTTAGACGAAGAGGAGGCACAACAAGTGACTCAAACCGCTGCTGACTATTATCGTTTGGCCTGGTCTTATACAAAGATGAATCGGGGCAAAATTATCTTGATGTCCGGTTTGTCTGGTTCGGGTAAATCCACTGTCGCTCAATGGCTAGCTCGGCGTACGGGAGCTATTCAGATTCGTTCAGATGCGGTTCGCAAACATCTAGCGGGAATCCCCGTGCATCAACGGGGTGGCAGTGAACTCTATACCCCGCCAATGAACGACAGAACCTATACTCGCTTGCTCGAACTAGGAAACATGCTTGCTGGTGCAGGATATCCGGTAATTTTAGATGCTAAGTTTGACCGCTGCGTTTGGCGGCAAAAAGCGATCGCTCTCGCTCAAGCGCAATCCTTTCCGCTCCAAATTCTTTACTGCACCGCCCCTGTAGAGGTTCTCAGAAATCGCCTTCACCACCGCCAAGATATTTCCGATGCCACGGCGGATTTGTTAGCCGCTCAACAGGCAGCCGCCGAATCTTTTACAGAAGCAGAACAGCCCTATGTCGTGACTGTCAACACCGCAGAGGCATGGACTGAATCCAATTTTCTTGAGCAAGTACGAGACGGAGGACGCTTTTCCTCCTAAAACACTAGCGTCGCCGGCTTCACAACTTCCTCAAACTTTCTTGGTAGTTTAAGGAGGTGACGCTAGAGAAGAAACTTAAGAGTAATCCCGGCAACGAGCTTCCGACCAGTAGCTAACGCCATTGATCGAAAGTAGTCAGATAGTTCTCCAGCCCAACCAAGAGCTGGAGGTTCCAAGGAGAAGACTCGCTGTGCTTTCCTGTTCTCCAACTCATCAAGTCTTTCATTCCTTCTTCTAATTGGGATAACGTGACCAACCCCCCTCCATCTCCAATTCTGGTAATCGGCTACGGCAACAATTTACGCAGCGACGATGGCGTTGGCGTACGGGTAGCGCAGGTTCTCGACGAGTGGAGTTTACCCGATGTGCGCTCGCTTCCTGTCCGTCAGCTTACGCCAGAATTGGCAGCCGAGATCGCGGCGGCTCAACAGGTCATTTTTGTCGATGCCTACCCCGCTTTGCCTCGCGAAAACCTTCAGGTTTTTCGTCTCTCTTTTTCCTCCTCAAAAATGATGAGCAGTCATGCCAGTAACCCTTGGGCGCTACTAGCCCTCACCTGTACCGCGTATAATCGCTGTCCAACCGCCTGGTGGGTACTAATCCCTGGTACAAATTTTGAGCTAGGCGATCGCCTCTCTCCCACAGCGAGACGAGGCATGGCCCAAGCTCTTAAGCAGATTGTCTACCTCATCCAAGGCAGGGAGCAGCCGACCCAAAATTTAGCAGCCACCAAACCGAGTGCTTAAAATCGATGCATGAAGTCAGCCTCATGAAAAACGCCTTAGCTATTGCCCTCACCGAAGCTAAAAATCAGGGGGCAACGCAGATTCATAGCCTGAAAATTAACGTGGGGGAACTATCGGGAGTCGTCCCGGAAGCCCTGAAATTTGCCTTCGATGTCGTTGTCAGAGAAACTATCGCCCAGGGAGCTAAGCTAGAGCTGGAAATCATTCCGGTAACCTGCTATTGTCCTCACTGCTGCCTGACGTTTCACCCTTTTGGTTGGTGTCATGCCTGCCCCCAGTGCCACCACATTAGCACTCAAATTCTCCAGGGCAGAGAATTAGAGCTAGCTTCGCTGGAGGTATCTTGAGATGTGCCAAGATTGCGGCTGTGGCCTTACTGAGCGCGTCGCTCTGCGGGGGAAACAAGCTCGCCCCGTTCAGTATCACCTTGACGTTCACCAAGACATCCTGGCCAAAAACGACAAAATTGCCCAACAGAATCGCCGGCTGTTCCAAACCAAACGCTTAACGGTTCTCAATTTCTTATCCTCTCCTGGTTCAGGGAAGACAGCCCTGATCGAACGAATGCTAACCGACTGTGGCAGTCAGTGGCGGATCGGAGCCATTATTGGCGATCTCGCCACTGAGAACGATGCCCAGCGTCTGCAAAAACTAGGGGCATCTGCGGTCCAGGTAACAACAGGCAACATTTGTCACTTAGACGCAGAGATGGTGAACCAAGCCCTGCTCAAACTTCACCTCGACGACCTCGATTTATTAATCATCGAAAATGTTGGTAATTTAGTGTGTCCAGCGGCTTACGATTTAGGAGAAGAGCGGCGCGTAGTGCTGCTCTCGGTCACCGAGGGAGAAGACAAACCGCTCAAATATCCAACAGCTTTTAAAACGGCCCAGGTAGCCATTCTCAACAAAATTGATATCGCTGAAGCAGTTGGGTGCGAGCGGGAACTGGCGGTTTCTCATCTGCAAACAATGTCGCCCCAAGCAACTCTGTTTGAAGTATCGGCACGAACCGGGGAGGGAATAGCAGCATGGTATCGGTATGTAGAGGAACTGATGGCTCAAAAACGCTTTCGTTCCACCAGCGCCCCTGAGTAACTCTAGACAACGAACCGTCTCCTCATCTGCCAGCAAGTTCCTCACAAGTTCCTCAAAATATTTTCCTACTCTAAAAGTAAAGCTAAGTGAAGTTAATCGCTGCTTAGCGAGTCCATCAAGATCGAGGTAAGCAACTCCGATGACGGTAATTATCAACAAAGAGCCAACCTGGTGTCCGGCCATCGAATTTAGCGAGACTGACACAGCCCTCATTCTCAAGGCAGAAGTGCCAGGAGTAGAGCGCAAAGATTTAAACGTTCACGTCACTTCCGAATCCGTGACAATTACGGGAGTTCATCCTCCAGCAGAAAGTATCGAGCAAGAGATTGTTCCTTCAGAATTTCATTACGGTCGTCTTCAGTGCCAGGTTCCCGTGAAGGTTCCCGTTCAACCTGAGCAAGCACGGGCAGAACTTATCAATGGGGTACTGACCGTTAATATTCCTAAGCTAGGCAAGAATTAAACATCAATTTACAGTAAGGAGGGACAAAGATGATTGTTTTTAAAAGACTCGAACAAGCAATGCAATCTGTTTGGGAAGGTATTATTAGGCTATTCAGCTCTAGCGATAATGACTACCCAAACTCCGGCGTACAGCCGTTTAGCGGCGATCCTTACGATGACCAACATTCCTCAGAATTTTAACCAGCAGTTTGCTAAGATTTGCTTCTAAATGTCTAGCTCTGTTAATCAAGGGACGATTGTTTCTGTCAGAGGCAGCGTGGTGGATGTTCACTTCGAGCACACGCTGCCGGAACTCCACAGTCTCCTAACGGCGAGCGAGTCCATCATCATTGAAGCGATCGCCTATCTCAGTGCTCAGGTCGTTCGCGGCATAGCTCTGTCTAAAACTCAAGGATTAGCGAGGGGAACCATTGTAACAGATACCGAGCGACCGCTCCGAGTGCCTGTCGGCGAGCGGTTGCTCGGTCGTATGCTGAATGTTTTTGGGGATACGATTGACAGACAAAAGCCGCTAGCTGGAGGAGACTGGCGCTCTATTCATGCCTCCCCCGTCCCCCTAGCCCAGCGAGCCACCACGACCGACCTATTTCAGACAGGAATCAAGGTCATTGACGTGCTGGCCCCCTTAGAACGGGGCGGTAAAGCAGGACTCTTTGGCGGGGCTGGGGTGGGAAAAACGGTTTTGATTACCGAGCTAATTCACAATGTCGTCAGTCGCTATGAGGGGGTGAGTATTTTTTGCGGCATTGGCGAGCGATCGCGCGAAGGCGAAGAACTCTATCGGGAGATGGCCCAAGCTGGGGTTCTCCACAACACGGTGATGGTGTTTGGACAGATGAATGAATCTCCAGGAGTCCGTTTCCGGGTGGGGCAGGCGGCGCTGACGATGGCAGAATACTTCCGCGACGAGGCTCAGCGGGATGTGCTGCTGATGATCGATAACATCTTCCGGTTTATCCAAGCCGGGTCTGAGGTATCGGGGCTAATGGGGCAACTGCCTTCGCGGGTGGGCTATCAGCCCACTCTCGCCACCGAACTCGCCGAACTCGAAGAAAGAATCTGCAACACGGCGACGGGAGCCATTACCTCTGTGCAAGCCGTTTATGTTCCGGCGGATGACTTTACCGATCCCGCCGCCGTACACACCTTCTCTCATCTTTCAGCATCGATTGTCCTCTCTCGTAAGCGAGTCAGCGAAGGACTTTACCCAGCCGTCGATCCGCTGCAGTCTAGCTCGAAGCTGCTGTCTCCGCAGGGGGTCGGTCAGCGGCACTACCACGTTGCCCAGGCAGTCCGCAAAACGCTGGCAAACTACGAGGAACTCAAAGACATTATCGCTATGCTAGGACTAGAAGAACTCGCCCAAAGCGAGCGGCAAACGGTTTATCAGGCTAGGAGATTAGAGCGATTTCTGACTCAGCCGTTCTTTACGACCGAACAGTTTACGGGGCTACCGGGTCGAGTAGTCGATTTAGACGCAGCTTTAGACGGGTGCGAACGGATTCTCAATGATGAATTCTCTGGTTATCCCGAACAGTCTCTCTATATGATTGGAGGAGTGGATGAAGCCACCGAACGGAAACCTCGCTAAGAGCTTTCTTAGCAACGGGAAGGAAAGCCTTGAATGAATTTGCAGAACGTTAGCAGCTCACTCATGAAACTCAAAGTAATGCTTCCCAACGAAGTCCTGATCGAGCAGGAAGTTGATAAAGTGATTGCTGAGGCGGAAAACGGTCACTTTTGCCTACTGCCCCATCACATCGACTTTGTAGCGGCGTTAGTGCCGGGAATTCTGATTTTTGAAGCGTCAGGACAAGAAGCCTTTTTGGCGGTCGATGAAGGAATTTTAGTCAAATGCGCTCAGGAAGTGCTCGTTTCCACCCGCAGCGCTGTGCAAAGTGATCGCTTAGAATTGCTTCAGCAAACGGTAATATCGCAGTTTCAAGACCTAGACGAACGAGAACGACTGACCCGTTCGGCTCTGGCTAAGTTTGAGATTAATATTGTGCGCTATTTTCAGGAGCTCGGTCATGGCTAAGCCGCGATCAGATGCCAACAAACCCCGCAGGGAGAAGACGTTTCCGTATCAGGTAGCAACAAAAGCCAACCGGAAAATTGAAGCCCGCCGAGAGTCAAAAAGCCTGTGGTTCGGCTTGGGGATGTTTGGCATGGTGGGATGGTCGGTGGCGCTTCCAGCTTTATTAGGAATTGCTTTAGGGGTATGGATCGATACCCATATCGCCAGTCGCTATTCCTGGACTCTGATGCTGCTGGTTGTCGGGGTTATTTTAGGATGCCTCAACGCTTGGTACTGGATCGAGCGGGAGAGTCATGGCGACTAGTGTGGATGCGGAGTTACTCCTGGTGCTGCTCGTTGGGATCACGATTATCTTCGCCCTCCTCATCAAGGCAGGCTTGGAGCGCGTCGGAGTTCCGGCATTAGTCGGCTATCTTCTCTTCGGCTTCGGGATGCGACTCGCTGATGGGGAGGGATGGTTCTTGAGTTCTCCGGTGCTGGAAGTTTACCGTTTTTTGGCGGAGTTGGGCATTATTGCTCTACTATTCCGGGTGGGGTTAGAAAGTAACTTAGCGGGACTGCTGCGCCAGCTTCCCCGCGCTAGCGTGATTCTTCTCGGAGACGTATTGGGGAGTGGGTTGCTAGGGTTTGGGGCGGCTTATTGGCTGCTGAACTTAAACCTCATTACGAGCCTGCTGATCGCCATTGCTCTCGTTGCCACTAGCGTGGGGATTTCGGTGAGCGTGTGGCAAGAGGAAAAAGCGCTCCATTCCCCCAACGGAGAGCTGCTGTTAGATATTGCTGAAATGGACGATATCGCGGCGATCGCTTTAATGTCTCTGCTCTTTGCCATTATTCCTTCCCTGGGAAGTCAGGCGTTTCTCCCCGTGCTGGCAGAGGTCGTTGGTCCTTTCCTGCTCAAGGTGCTGCTGTTTGGCACATTGTGTTTTGTATTCTTTCGCTATCTCGAGCGTCCCATGACCCGTTTTTTTGAGCGCATCGAGCCGCCTCCCGACCCAATGTTGATGGTCGCTGGAACCGGAATTGTGATTGCGGCACTAGCTGGGTTTCTAGGGTTCTCAGTAGCGGTAGGAGCGTTTTTTGCCGGATTAGCCTTTAGCCGCGACCCAGAGGCGGTGAAGCTGGATGCGTCTTTTGGGACGCTCTATGATTTTTTGGTGCCGTTTTTTTTCATTCACGTGGGGTTGCAGATTGACCCTCTGTTACTGGGTACCGCCTGGGGATTGGGCAGTATTTTGCTGGCGATCGCTATTGCGGGGAAAATCATCGGCATTGGCAGCCTTGCGTTAGTCACAGCAGGCTATTCGAGTGCGGTATTACTGAGCGTCAGTATGCTTCCCCGAGCCGAAATTACCCTGGTAATTCTACAACGAGGACAACAACTGGGGTGGGCCGTTCCACCCTCCGTCTTTGCGGCTCTAGTGCTGGTATCGGCAGCGACTTGTCTGCTGTCGCCGCTGCTGCTGCGTCCACTGCTGCAACGGTGGCATCAGCTTCCAGAGACTATTCCATAATTGCGTTAGGATGCTGGAGCGCGATCGCCAGCTTGCTACCAGGTCAAACTTATTCCCTCAATTCCATAATAAAAGCATCCAGAATTTCCAATCAAAAGAAACTTAAGCTCATGACTAGACTCATTCTCGAAAATCTACCCGATGAACTGATGGAGCAAATTCAACAGCTTGCCAAACAAAAGAATCAGACTATCAATGACCAAGCCATTAGTCTGCTCCAACAGGCATTGCAAAAACAGACACCTTTGAAATTCCTGATTTCTCCTGAAACCGCCCCCGCTTGGGAAGAACGCCGTCAAGCCGTCCCCCAACTGCAGGCTCAAATCGATCAACGTCGTCGCCTCAACCCCAAAAAACACGGTTTCCTCGATAGTACAAATTTGATTCGAGAAGATCGGGAACGATGAGTAAAGCCTTAAGATGTGTCATTGATGCCAACGTAGGTATCAAACGATTTATTGAAGATCCGCTAACTTCAAAAGTCAGACAACTGTTCGACACGTTGTACACTCCTCAAACTGCTATTTATATCCCCGATCTTTTTTATATTGAAATTGCCAATATTTTTTGGAAATATGTCCGCGCTGAACTCTATACACCAACCGAAACTCAACAAGATTTGGTAAGTTTAAAAGCCTTTCCGCTCAGAACTACTTCAACGGCAGAACTAATGGCAGAAGCAACGAGTATTGGTTTAACCCATAACATTACCGCTTACGATGGAGCTTACGTTGATCTTTCAGAGCGTGTTAGCGTCCCTCTGTTAACTCTAGACCAAAAGTTAATTAAGGCTCTAGCAACTACTCCTTATGACGTGCGTTCCTTTGCCGACTTTTCTATTCCACCTCGGCAAGAGTGAAATTTGAGCTACTAACACGGGTGCTTTTCAAGAAATAAGAGATAAAAACTGTAGTCTTTTTTAAAATCAACTGCTCAACTTCGCATTTCATGGTAGCAATCCTCAATGTACGTCAACTGCCTCTATTAGGAATCGCGTTTGCGATTGGAGTGAGCATCGGTTTATTCTACTTTGGCGGGCTGTGGTTCACGGTGCAGCGACTTCTTGCGACTCAACATCCGTTTCGCTGGCTTCTGGGCAGTTTCTGCCTGCGATTAAGTGTCAGCCTGCTCGTTTTTTATCTCATCATTAAAGGGGCAGAACAACAAATTACCTCGTTACTCTTTTGTGTCTTCGGCTTTTTGTTAGTTCGGGGGCTGTTGTGCCGTCTTGCTATCCAGAGGAGATGAAATGTATTTAACTCCCGATCAGATTGTGCTATGGGAATGGAGAGCTATTTCCCTGAATGCCACCCTAATTTTCACCTGGCTGGTGATGGCTTTTTTGGTGCTGTTTTCCTGGCTGGTGACCCACAAGCTCTCGGCTTCTGTGCGCCTCTCCCGCCCTCAAAACCTACTCGAAGTCCTGGTGCTTGGCATTAACCAGCAAATTCGAGAAGTCAGTCAGCAAACCCCTGAGCCTTATCTCCCCTTTGTCGGGACGCTGTTTATCTTTATCGCCATCTCCAATCTCCTCAGCATTCTTCCTGGCTACCAGCCTCCTACGGGTTCCCTCTCGACGACGGCGGCTCTAGCTATCTGTGTCTTTTTCGCCGTTCCCCTGTACGGTATTCGTCAGCGAGGATGGCGAAGCTATCTAAAACAGTACCTAGAGCCAACGCCCGTGATGCTGCCTTTTAATATCATTGGTGAATTTTCCCGTACATTGGCTCTAGCAGTTCGTCTGTTTGGGAACGTGATGAGTGGGACAATGATTGTGGGAATTCTGCTTTCCGTCGCACCGCTGGTATTTCCGATTATTATGCAGGCTATGGGGCTATTGACGGGACTGATTCAAGCCTACATTTTTTCGATTCTGGCAATGGTTTATATCGCTGCCGCTACTCAAGTACGCGAAGGAGACACTGAGCGTGGATAATATTGTTCTCATTGGTATCGTTTCAATTTTTACTGCCGGATTGACGACGGCGATTGGCGCGGTAGCTCCGGCTTTGGGCGAGGGACGAGCTTTGTCTCAGGCGTTGAGTTCTCTAGCGCAACAGCCAGATGAAGCCAACACCATCACCCGTACTCTGTTTGTCGGGTTAGCTCTGGTGGAATCTACGGCCATTTATTGCTTCGTTATTTCTTTAATTCTGATTTTTGCCAATCCTTTTTGGAACTACGTTGTCACACAAGCGGGAAGCTAAGCTATGCTGATTGATTGGTTTACCGTCGTCGCCCAAATTGTTAATTTTCTCATTCTCGTTGCTCTGCTCAAGCATTTCTTATATGGTCCGATTGTGAAAGCGATGGAGCAGCGGGAGCAGCGAATTGCTCAACGTCTCTCTGAAGGCGCAGCAATGCGGGAAGAGGCGCAGCAGGAAGCAGAGCGGTATCGCCATCAGCAGCAAGACTTGGAGGCTCACCGGGAAGAATGGTTTGCTCGCACCCAACAGCAGGTGGAACAAGAGAAACAAAGGCTGCTAAGACAGGCACAAGCAGAAGTAGAGGCGCTGCGAACCCAGTGGATTGAGGCGCTCCAGCGGGAACAGCAGGCTTTTTTAGAGGAGTTTCGGCAGCGAGCGAGTCAGCAAATTACCATAACAGTCCGCCGCGCCTTGGGCGACCTAGCGAGTGTCAGTCTTGAAGAGCAGATTGTGACAACCTTTATTGAACGTCTTCAGCACCTAAATGACGAGCAGCTACAGCTAATAAGGTCTTCTAGAGAGCCTCATGAAGTGGTAATTTGCAGCACTTTTCCAATTTCATCAGAAAAACGCGACCAGCTTATTAAAACCGTTCAAGGACAAATTGCTGGGACTGAGATCAGGTTTGAAACCGGAGCTGAGCCGCTGTGTGGGATTGAGCTGCGCGATCGCGGCTACAAAATTGCCTGGAACCTAGAGCAATATTTAAACCAGTTGGAGGCAGAAACCGAAAGAGCCTTAAAGAACAGTATTGATAGAAAAGCTTTAGTGAGTCGTTAGTGGTTGGCGGGAATCAGGTTTGTTAATACCTACTAATCATTGACTGCTGACCCTTTCCTTCAAAAAACTTGTAGCCTACTGACTGATGATGAATTCTAGTCCTGACTCCCTAAAAGCACTTCTAAACGCAACATTTACTACGTCTAGGCGAGTTTTAGCTAACTACCACCCAGAATTACAGGCTCAAGAAGTCGGTACGGTGACTTACCTAGGAGGCGGAATCGCTCGTGCGGTGGGGCTGCCTAACGTGCAGGCAGAGGAATTGGTGACGTTTCCCGGCGATCGCCTGGGCATGGCGTTCAACCTCGATCGCGAAGTAGGCATCATTCTCCTCGACGATAGTGACTCCCTCAAGGCCGGGTGTGAAGTGTACCGCACCGGGAAAGTTCTCGATACTCCGGTGGGAGAGGGGTTGTTGGGGCGAGTGGTAGATGCCACGGGTCGTCCGTTAGATAATCGCGGGACAGTTCCTGCTAGCGAGCGTCGTCCGGTAGAGCGAGAAGCCCCAGCGATTATGGAGCGCGCTCCCGTGACGGTTCCCTTGCAAACCGGAATTACCGCAATCGATGCGCTGGTCCCCATTGGACGCGGACAGCGGGAACTGATTTTGGGCGATCGCGCTTCGGGGAAAACAGCGATCGCCCTCGATACGATTCTTAACCAGAAAGGGCAAGGCGTCATCTGCGTTTACTGTGCCATTGGTCAACGCAGTTCGGCAGTGGCCAAACTGATTGCTGACCTGCGTACTCGCGGAGCTATGGACTATTGCTTGGTGGTGGTTGCCCCAGGAGTTGCCCCACCGGGCTTGCAGTACATTACTCCCTATGCCGCTACCACGATGGCAGAATATTTCATGGAACAGGGACGGGACGTGCTGATTGTCTACGACGACCTGATTCAGCATGCTCGCGCCTATCGAGAACTCTCCTTACTGCTGCGCCGTCCACCGGGACGAGAAGCGTTTCCGGGCGACATTTTCTACATCCATGCACGTCTGCTCGAGCGCTCTACCCATCTGCGCCCAGAACTCGGCGGCGGCTCGTTAACGGCACTCCCCATCGTGGAAACCGAAGCTCAAAACCTTTCTGCCTATATTCCGACAAACCTCGTGTCAATTACTGACGGTCAAATCTACCTCACCCCCGACCTGTTTCAGAAAGGGATACTCCCGGCGATTGATATCGGCAGATCCGTCTCTCGCGTTGGCGGTAAAACGCAGCTTGAAGCCTACCGAGCTGTGGCTGGCGACCTGCGGCTGATCTACTCTCAGTTTGAAGAACTAGAGGCTTTCTCTCGCTTTGGTACGCGCCTCGACGAAGCCACCCAAAAAACCCTAGCACGAGGTCGCCGCGTCCGGGAAGTCCTTAAGCAGCCTCAATATCAGCCTATCCCCGTAGCAGAACAGCTCGCGGTGCTGCTAGCGGTGAATGCCGGGAGCTTTGATGAAGTTCCGTTGGAGCAAATGGCAACCGCTCAAAGGGTGGTCCGTCAGGCAGTGCAGCGTCAGTTACCCGATGTCTGCCAACGAATTGAAGGGGGACCGTTGAGCGAGGGCGATCGCCAAGCTCTCTTAGATATTGCCCAACTCGCCATCAGACCTGCTAAACCGGAACAATAATTGTTTAACTTTACTGATTCAAGGTTCAATGGGAGCGAAGCGAGATGACTCTAGAACTCAAACGCAAAATTGACAGCGCCAACGATCTGCAATCCGTTGTCAAAACAATGAAAGCTTTGGCGGCGGTGAGTATTCGCCAGTACGAAAAAGCCGTTGTTTCTCTAGCCGAGTATAATCGAACCCTAGAACTGGGCACACAAATCTTACTCAAGAATGCGCCAGAAAGCTTGATTGGAGTAAAGCCTGCTCGAACTGACCGCCTCGGGATCGTGGTTTTTGGGTCCGATCAGGGCCTGTGCGGACAGTTTAACGAGCGGCTCGCTCAGTTGATTGAAACACTGTCTCTACCAGTACCGTGGAGTAGCAAAGTATTAACGGTGGGGGTCAGAATTAGAGACCGTTTAGCAGCCGCCGGAATAACGAGTGAAGTCTGTTTTACCGTTCCCAGTTCTATTTCCGGAATTACACCAATCGTCCAGAAAATTGTGATTACTCTCGAAGCCTGGCGACGAGAGCGCGCGATTAACCACATCCTGCTCTTTCACAATTATCCTCGCTCTAGCGCTGCCTACTCTCCGCAAAAGCAGCAGCTCTTTCCTCTCAATCTTGACCGCTTGCGAGAGCTACAGCAGCAACCGTGGTCCTCCCGCAGTCTGCCAACCTATACAATGGATCGAGACCGTTTAGCCTCCGCTTTATTCCGTCAGTACTTCTTTGTGGCTCTTTACCGCGCCTGTGCCGAATCTTTAGCCAGCGAAAATGCCAGCCGTCTTGCTTCAATGCAGATTGCCGAAAAGAATATTAGCGATCGCTTGACTGCCCTGCAAGCAGAATTTAACCATCAACGACAAACCACAATCACCAACGAACTACTAGATATCGTGGCTGGCTTCGAGGCGTTAATCGCCCAATCCAGGCAGTTAAACTGATTTACTGACTCTACTCCTGGAGCTTGAGTAATTCAGTCACCTGTTTCCAGTCCGCAGGAGTATTGCAGTTAAACAATGCTTGAAGATTAGGCACCGGAAGCTCCTGTACTAGCTGCTGATCGAGCCAACGCTGAAACGATTGGCCTCCTCCCCGCAGAAATTCCTGTAGCCCTGGTAAGCAGCGATAACGGTAGAAGCCGCATAGAGGTTCCCACCGGTCAAAGCGTTGAGGCAAGAGGGCAGTGACATGGGGAGAGACCTGTGACAAGCAGCCAGACCATTGCCACAAATCGGACGCTTGGAGGAGGGGCAAATCGCAAGCCAGCAGAAGCACCCAAGGAGTTTCCACCAAGGCTAATCCTTGGGAAAAAGCGACCAGCGGTCCACGGCCTGAGTCTGGAACCAAACAGCAGCTCTCTGGAACGAGAGCTCGGTATTGTTCTGGCTTCCGAGTTAGGATGTACACCAAGTCAGCACAGCTTTGAGCGAGCAGACAGGTTCTCGTGAGCAGCGGCACTCCTTGAATCGAAATGAGCGCTTTATCTCTGCCCATGCGAGCACTTCGACCCCCTGCCAGAATAATTGCCGTGAGAGCTTGGGGATGGCTTGGCGGTAAATTTGACATAGCGTGTGGAACTAGCTGGGTTATTGGGCATTATTAGTGTGAGCGACACAGCAGAAAAAGAGAGCGCCGCTCCCGCCCTGCTAGAAATTACTGAATTCGGTAATTTCGACGATTTTCTGTTTTTTTACCAAGAACTGTTACACTCTTGGCAGTTTAAAGTGGAGCTAGCTGAAATCAAGAGGTAACTGTCAACACTAAGAACCGAGCCAATGATGGTGATTCTGCTGTTGAAGAACCAACCTAATAAATTTTAGAGATCGCTTGCCGGAAACCAAAAAGAGTGCTATATCAAAGTCAATCAACGATAGTTAAAGCCTCCGCTCTGTCCAAATTTTACTTCGGCAAATAGATGACTTTCCCTTAGTCTCTATCCTAAAGCAGTGGCAAAGCGGTCAGCGGTCTTCTAAGTTAATTTATATTTCTACGATTTGAGCAACTACCGTTAACTTGTGTGTGAGGAAGTCTGTGTCTGGATCTCAAAAATACTTCATCGGTCAGTCCGTGTCCAAAGTTAAGAAACCCAAGAAGAAAGGATTGGCATATTGGCTCTGGACGGGAATTGGTTTAAGCGGAGTTGCCATTCTGTCGGCAACAGCAGGAGCGTGGCTGGCGCTATCGCTTTCAGCAACTCCTTTAAGGCAATCTACACTGACTCCGGAAGAAGAAGCGATTTTCTCTCAAAAAGAGGCGGTTGCTCGCACGAATCTTCAAATCCCGGAACTGGCACGACCCGTCAATATATTAGTGATTGGGACTAAAGTATTAACGTCGGACATTAGAGAAAGCCCAGACGCTGATTTGGGCTATCATGCCCTCGTCAATTCCTTTGAAGGATTAGCAGACACCATGCTGCTGGTTCGTTTCGATCCGCAGGCAGAAAAGCTCACCGCTCTCTCGATTCCCCGCGATACCCGCACCGAAATTGAGGACTATGGCGTTGCGAAAATTAATTTCACTAACTCCTATGGTGGTCCTGCTCTAACGGCTCAAACGGTGAGCAATCTTTTAGAAGAGGTGCCCATCGACCGCTATGTTCGAGTTAATGTGCAAGGAGTTGAGAAGCTGATTGATGCCTTGGGAGGAGTGATAGTCAACGTTCCCAAGGATATGAAATACCAAGACGACTCGCAGCACCTCTACATTAATTTGAAGAAAGGAACTCAGCATCTAGATGGCGAGAAAGCCGTTCAGTTTTTGCGCTTCCGACAAGATGCCTACGGCGATATTGGTCGAGTTCAGCGGCAGCAACTGCTCATGCGATCGCTCGTCGAACAGGCTCTCAAACCGAGCACTGTAGTTCGCATCCCCAAGATTCTGTCGATTATTCAATCCCATATCGACACCAATTTAACGGTGGAAGAACTAGTCGCTCTGGCTGGGTTTGCTACCAATATGCAGCGTTCCGACGTCCAGATGCTGATGGTGCCGGGAGACTTTAGCAACGGCCAGAGTCAGACAAGCTATTGGCTACCAGATGAAGAACGCATTCAAGCAATGATGGCCCAGCATTTTGACATCGGCTACTCCTACACCAGCGAGGCCGACCCGGCTGAGGTGCAGGTGGCGATTCAAGACAGCACCGGAGATCCAGAAGCAGTACAGGCCATAGTTAACTACCTGCAAGAGCTTGGCTACCAGAAAGTGTACATCAGCAGCGACTGGCCTGTGCCGCTGCAAACCACTAAGATTGTGGCTCAGAAAGGCGATGATGCCAGTGCCGCAGCGATTCGGGTTGCGCTGGGAGTTGGTGAAGTGCTCGTAGAAAGTACTGGGTCGCTGGCATCGGATGTCACCATTCAGTTAGGCGAAGACTGGCAGCAGCAGCAAATTTTTGACGACGATACCTATTATCAATAGAGAAGCTAGTTGGCTTGGGTGGCAGAGCTCTCCGGCGCTCGATGGCACGACCCAAACGCTGTCTGAGTAATCGAGGTAAACTCTTAAACAGAATCTCCAACTCGCTACTGATGTTTTGTCGTGCTGTGTTCGGACGAACTGCTCAAACTAGAACTGTTTCACGCTCTCCCACAGAAGCGCCGGTCGTAGACACGAAAATTCTCGAGCAACTCCTAGAACGGTGGCGCGAAGATCCGACAGAATTGAGGGATATGGGGCTGCGCTGGCTGGCGCTGTCTTTTGACGTGATGAGGATGATTCAATCAGGCCTGCGGGGGGCAGAACGGGTATCTCAGTTAGTACAATCGATGCGCTCCTATTCCCGGTTAGATCGCGGGGCTAAACAACTGGTGGATCTTCATCAGGGGTTAGAAGATACTCTGCAACTGTTATCTCATCGCCTTAAACCGGGAGTAAAAGTGAAGCGTACGCTCGTATCCCTGAGATTCAGGCTTACGGCAGCGAACTGAATCAAGTGTGGACGAATTTGATTGACAACGCTATCGATGCCACGAACAGAACAGGCACCATTGAAATTGTCACTGCGAATGCAGGCGATCGCCTGATCGTCAAAATCATTGATTCAGGAGTCGGGATTCCTCCTGAAATTCAGTCCCGGATTTTTGAGCCATTTTTGACCACTAAATCTGTCGGCAGTTCGGGTTTGGGTTTATACCATTTACCGAAAGTAGTCAGATAATTCCTTAAACTCACCAAGCATTGGAGGTTCAAGGGCAAGGAGCTGCTGTGCTTCCCTTTCCCCTTTGCCCCAACTCATCAAGTCTCCTATTACTTTTTCTAAGTGGTATTAGATGCCGTCCGACGCATCGTTGAAAATCGTCATCGCGGCACCATTTCTCTGCACTCAGTCCCCCAGCAAACGTGCTTTACGATTAGCTTGCCCATGAGCGGTTAATCCTTAGGCGATCGCGTCTGTCCTGGGGCTTCGCAACATCCTCGTTCTGCTCCAATCCTGTTTTTCGTTAATGGTTAAGGGTTGATTGGTCTTTGTCCACTGCTGGAGACCAAATGACCTCGTGGCTTTGTCCCCAAAAGCCATCGTACTTCGTCACGCAGATATCTCCTAGCACTTTGATCTGGCAAGCGAGGCGGCGATTGCTTGCCGGAGAATGGGGAGGAAGAGTCAGTCTCGTCTTTTCCTGCCAGTTTGGCTCCGAGACAGCTCCTTCTATAGCAACAGCACACGTTCCACAGGTTCCAATGCCTCGACAGTTAACAACTTTTGAAGGGCCATTATGAAGCGCGATATCGTGGTCGAGCAAAACTTGGCGCAAGTTACTGCCAGAATGGCAGGTAAACGTTTTTCCCTGAGCGGTTACTTGAGGCATTGGTTTTAGGCTTTTTTGAAGCTACACACTACACAATTATAAGGAGCTATGGTGCCTGCTACGATTCTCGCTATTCTGTCGCTTCAACGGCTGAATGGGGCAAGAGCAGGTTAAGCAGCACCCCAAAGATGCTGGATAGGCCAATGCCTTCAAGGGCAAATGCTCCCGTCTCTAGGGATAAGCCACCAACCCCCAAGACCAAAATCACAGAAACAATAATGAGATTGCGGGACTTGAGCAGAGCGACTCCTGCCTGCATCAGACTGTTCATGCCCACAATGACGATCGTGCCAAAGAGAATCACTAGGATACCGCCCATCACCGGAGGCGGAATGGTGCGAACCAAGGCTCCGAGTTTGCCGACAAAGGAGAGGAGAATGGCAACAATTGCCGCCCACGTCATAATTCCAGGATTGAATACCTTGGTAAACGCCACTGCTCCCGTTACTTCGGAATAGGTCGTGTTGGGTGGTCCTCCAAGGAATGCCGCTAGGGTGGTGGCTAATCCGTCTCCGAGCAAGGTACGATGAACGCCCGGTTCCCTGATAAATTCTTTGCCCGTTACCGAACCAATCGCTAGCACATCGCCGATGTGCTCGATGGCAGGAGCGATCGCCACCGGGAGAATAAACAAGATAGCGGGCAGGTGAAATTGGGGAGCAACAAACGGAGGCAGCGCTAGCCAAGGCGCTGACGCAACGGGCGAGAAATCGACCATTCCTAACGGAAGGGCCAGCCCATAGCCTACAATAATGCCCGCAAAAATCGGCACCAACCGCAGCCACCCCCGACCTAACAAGCTTGCCAGGATTGTTCCCAATAACGACACGGCCCCAACAGCTAGGGCAGCCTCTCGGCTATAGTTATCGCCTGCTTCAGAGACCATGCCAACGGCAACAGACGCTAACGATAACCCGATGACCATAATCACCGGACCGGTAACAACTGACGGCAGCAAGCGAGCGATCAGTTGAGGACCGCGCCAAAAAATCAACAGACTGAGGACAAGATAAAATACCCCAGCCGCCGCTAGTCCAGAGAGGGTTTCTGCCACACCGTATTCCGCCACGCCTAGCTGAATCGGCGCAATAAAGGCGAAGGATGAGGCTAGAAACACCGGAACTTTTCCCCCTGTCACGAGTTGAAAAGCCAGCGTTCCTAGTCCAGCCGTAAACAGCGCCACGTTCGGATCTAACCCAGCTAACACAGGAACCAATACGAGTGCTCCAAAGGCGACAAAGAGCATCTGAGCGCCCAAGGGGAGATCCCGTAAGCGAAACTTATAGGTGGTTGGATCCGTAGCGTTTGCCTGTTGAATTACTTCCATCTTAGTGGTGCCGTTGAAAATGCAATCGTATTCTGGCAGAATCTAGCTCGCTATTTTGTTCCTAGCATACTAAACGTTCACCCGGAAGCTGCATTTAGCCAGCTCAAAGAGTATTTTTAAGATAGAGCTAATTCTACTCAGCTACTTATCTAGGACGCACCATTGGCACGTAAAACAAACCGAGGGCAATCTGACTCACCCCATCCTCGCTCATTAGATTTTGGAGGAGACTGGCAAACGGCGCTGGAACAAACAACACAAAGATTTGAGCGCGAATACCGCCGCGAACCAGTGGCTCTGCCGGCAGAAATAGAAGCCATTTCGATTTTCGATGAATGGCAGTCAGGAAGACTTCAAGACCGCATCAGCTCTAAATTCTGGGAATTGAAGCTTCCCAAGAAAAAGCAGGCGTGGTTAGACATCGGCTGTGGCTTGAGTTTCCTGATCTATCCTTGGTATGAGTGGGATGCTTTCTTCTGCGGTCAGGAGATCAGTGCGACGGCACGGAACATCTCTATGAGCCGGGGACCACAATTAAACTCTAAACTGTTTCGGGGCGTAAAACTCGGGGCGGGGCATCTTTTAGCCTACGAAGATAGCCAGTTTGACGGGGTGATTGCGACAGGATGGAGTTGTTACTATCCTCTCGACTACTGGGAGCGAGTCCTGGCTGAAGTGAGGCGGGTACTAAAGCCCGGAGGCAGCTTTGTTTTTGATGTCGTCGATCCCGACAGCCCGCTGGCGGAAGATTGGGCCATTTTGGAGACTTATCTGGGGGCAGAAGTGCTGTTAACGCCGCTGGAGGAGTGGCACAATGTTGTTCGCCAAGCTGAAGGGAAGATCGTCAAAAGCCTTCCTGGTGAATTATTTCAGTGTTGGCAGGTCAGTCTGTAGCTGCGGGGAAACAATTTTGGACTCTATGTCAGCGCCAGTTACCTACCAGGACAAAGGGCGACCAGTAATAGGGATGACGATACTGCGGATCTTGCATAAGCGACAATTGGGCTTGACGCAGGGCCTGAGCTTTGGGAGCGTGGTTGGCCAGCAAACGGTAAAATTGAGACATGAAAATCGCCGTCGAGCGATCGGAAACGGTCCATAAACTCGCTACTGTGCTTCTCGCACCAGAACGAACCGCCACTCCAGCCATGCCTAGGGCTGCTCGTTCATCTCCGGCGGCTGTCTCGCAGGCGCTGAGGACGAGCAGCTCAACGGGGGTCAGGGCGCCTTGTTGTAAGACCTGGTCTAAGTCTTGAACATATATTCGGTCCTGCCAGGTCAGGAGAAAGGTTTCCTCCGCCTCCGAGCTAAACTGACCGTGAGTGGCTAAATGCACCACAGCCGGTTGCCCCTGAATCTGGTTGTGAAAGTTGGCGCGGGTAAAGTCTTGGTTAAGCAACACCTGTGCGTCAACTAAATCGGTAATTCGTTGGATCTCTTCACCGACGCTGGGAAGAGAGGCAAAACCCTGGCGGGCTGCGGTTAATCCCCCTGTCAACACATTGAGTTGCTCTAGCTCAAACTCACCAGATTCGAGGAGCCGAAGCCCCGGAGTGAGGGCAATGCTGTACTTTTCGACCAGGTAGCGCTCGCCATCGTGCAGCACCGCCATCGGGAGGTTGCGAAGAAAGCCATCGAGGATAAATACCAAGGTATCTGTATTGGTCAAGAAGGCTTCTCCCGGACGAATCAGCCAGTCGTAAAGCTGCTGGGCGGGGGGTAAAACGTCCTTGGCAGCAAAACTGGGATGCAGGGCTTGACTCAGGGCTTGGAAAATCTTGGCTGTCTCTGTCGGGGAAACAGAGATGCCGTAGTGTCGAAGCGGCTGTCCGGGGCGAGAGAGAATTACCTCCAACCGTTCCTCCAGCAGAATCGGATAGATAACGGCAGCATGAGGATCGAGGTCATCAATGGTTTGGGGAGTGTCGGTTAAGCACGCTTCCCGGAAAAAGTTCTCTAACTCTGCTAGCTGGAGAGCTTCAATCACCTCCCGCGATCGCCGCAGATGTTCCTGCTGCTGGTTGGTTGGTAAACTATCAACGTTTTGCAAGAGCAGCCCAACGTATTGTCGATAAATTGGTTCAACCTGCTCGCGAAACGAAAACTGTTCGTCAGGATTGATGGCTGCCAGATCCTGCCGCAGAACCTGAATCTCTGTAAAGGCTTGAGCATAGGCAGCGATCGCCTCTCCGGTTTGGCCTTGCTCGGTAAAAATCCGGCCCTGTTGCCAGTGCCACAGCGCCGCCAGCTCCGAGGAACGGCTCTGGTGAGCGAGGGTCAGAGCCTGCTGCGTTAGCTTGAGGGCTACCGACCACTGCTGAGTCTGTTCGTATAGATGCCCCAATTGCCCAACGGCGGTAGATTCAGCTCGGGAGTCGTTAAATTCTTTCGCTGAGGCGATCGCGACCGTGAGGAGTTCTGCCGCTTGTTCCTGGGCGTTCATGTTAGCGAGGCTGGCGGCTAGGTTGATGCGAGCCTGTACGGTCCGACGAGCGTTAGGCAAAGCCTGTAACCGAGAGCGCAGGGTTGGCAACATCTTCAGGGCAGCGGCAGCATCGGTTTGAGCAAGCAAGCTGAGGCGGTGAACCGATGCTTCTACTTGAGTGAAGACATCGGCAGATTGCTCAAGCTGTTGATAAATAGCGAGCGCGGCGGAAGAATTCCCTAGTGCTTTGAGGGTATTAGCCAAGCTTAACTGAACAGCTTCTGTGACTACTAGACTCTCTAGGCGTTGAGCGATCGCTAAACTGTGCTGTAAGGTTCGTTGTGCTTGTTCGAGTTCCCCCATCCCTCGCCGCGTGACTCCTAAACTCTGGAGCGCTTTGGCTTTGAGAATAGAATCAGGAAGCTCCTCTAATTCTTGGTTGGCTTGTTCTAAAACAGTGCTCGCTCGTCGATAAAACCCCAAGCTCCGCAGCGCCTGAGCCTGATTGACCTGAGTGCGGAGTAACGGTTCTCTGGCATCGAGAGCACGGTAAAGTTCCGCTGCCTGCTGCCAAGTTACCAGTGCCGCTTGCGATCGCCCCAGGCGGTACTCGAGGCTTCCCTGGGTGCTTAAAACTTGCGCGGTGAGGAAATCGTCATCGACAGTGGGTAGCAGGGCTTGGGCTTGAGCGAGCGCGGCTTGGGCGGCTTCCCACTGACCTAAATTTTGATAGGCGATGGCAAGATAGCGATAAGCCGCCAGGCGATCACGTCCGGCGAGTTTCTCCGTGGCCCCGATCCACATCTGCACGGCCTCCTGGAGGTGTCCGCGCTCGTAGAGTCGTTTTCCCTGTTCGAGTAAAGAGGCTTGAGCGAGGCTTTTTGGGACGGGAAAGGGGAAAAGGGGAAGGGGGAAAGGGAAATTTTGTTCACTTTCTTGAGCTAAAGCGTCATGAGGAGATAGAGCTGCTCTAATAGGCGACACCGTAACCAGCAGGAAAGTGAGCAGAGCCAGAATAATCCAGCGGCAGGACTTATTCACTCGACACTTCATGGCATTGAGGATGTTGAGTGTAAGTTTCTGACTGATTACTCGCGACCAAAACTAATTTTCCGTCTTTGGTTAACGTCCACCCTTGGGCTTCAGTAATATTGTTAATCCTTGAACTAGCAGGGCTGCTAGCTTGTCCCGTTGTTTGGAGCGGGCGATCGCTCACGCTGTTTTGAGGGTGAGCACTCGCCTCTAAATCCCAGGCGGGTAGCAAAATCTGCTCTGGCAACTCTTGACTAGGATCGGGAGGCAGGCCGCCGCGTCCGGTGACGATGAAGTTTGCCTCTTCGTTACTCGGGCAACCAGCAATCATTTGATCGCCAGCATCGGTCAGTTCAGTAGACAGTTCTGTAATCCCGTCGCTGGGATCGACATCTGGAGTATCAAGAGCGATGGTGCCGTCAATACCGAGCCGAGAACTGGCCGAAATATCGCTCTGAGGCGTGAGAGTATCTGACACCTGAAAGCCGAGAATGGTTTCAGCGCTCAGATTAATCTCTCCTCCTGTCCCAGCAAACGCATTGGCGGTAATGTCGCTATTTTCACTCGGCACTCCCACAACGACTTCTGCCTCAATATCGATGTTGCCGCCATTCCCGCCTCCGCCTAGCGTACCAGCCCGAGTGGAAATTTCGCTCCCGTTGCGCAGGATGAGAGCTTCGCCGACGTCAAGGGTAAGGTTGCCTCCGGCTCCAGAAGCGCTACTGGCGTTAATTTCTCCCTCATCTAGAAAAAGTACGCGAGCCGTAATCTCGATATTGCCAGCATCGCCGGCTCCCTGTCCGCTGACCGATACCGCTGCTCCATCTAGAATGTTGAAATCTCCCGTGGTCACGGTGATGTCGCCGCCCGTGCCAGCGGCAGATTGAAACGAGGAGGCAAACAGTCCAGAAACGAAGCCTTGCTGAGACGGATCGATGAGGTCGATCGATTCAGCTACGTTAACGGTGAGGTTTCCGGCTCTCCCCTCTCCAAAAGTGGTTGTAATGGCCTGCGCTCCTCCTTCAGCGAGTAAGCGACGAGCTGTTAAGTTAATGTGACCAGAAGCAGCGGCGGTGAATGTCCCCGTAGCTAACAGAGAGTTGTTGATTTCTAAGGTGTCACCAGCATTGACATTGATATCGCCTCCGGCTCCCGAAGCCAGAGTTGTCGTGGCAGTTAACCCCCCATCCCGAACGGTGAAGTTAGGGGTGTCGATCGAGATATCTCCGGCAGCTCCTGCGCCTGCGGTCACTGTAAACACGCCCTGATCGAAGTTAGCGAAGCTGAGCGTACCGTTAAAAGCCGGAACAATAATCTGCTGCTGGAGTGTCTCAAATCCTCTACCGACAACGGAGATCGCTTCAGAGGCGCGCAGGGTAACGTTGCCTCCTGGTTGAGAGGTAGCGGTGGAGGCATTGATTCTGCCGTTCTCTATCTGGATCTGGCGAGCCTCGATTTGGATATTGCCACCTGCCCCAGCCCCAGCAGTCGCGGTAGAGATTTCTCCTCCTTGGCGGAGGAGGAGGCGATCGCTACTAATAGTTAGATTGCCGGCGTTGCCAGAACCAGCCAGGGAGTTCGCGGAGATGCTGCTCGGCAAGCTGCCATCTGCTGAAGTACCTCTCACCTCTAGATTGGCAGCATTGATATTTATTGTGCCGCTCGCTCCAGCACCTGTCGTTATCGAGCTAACCGAAGAACCATTACCGATGACAAGCTGATCGGCTGTTAGGGTTAAGTCTCCTGCATCGCCAGAACTAAAGGTATTAGTCGCAATTAGGGCACCGTTTGTTAGGGTAACTCGGTCTGCATCGAGCGATAAATTTCCGGCATCTTGTCCTAATGTTGCCGTGCTCAACTTAGCCGATCCGCGCAGTTCGACTTCATTCGCGTTGATTCTTAACTGTCCTCCGCGACCCACCAAGGGCAGCGTCGTTACTCCAACCCCATCCCGAACGACGAGGCGACCTGTATTGATGCTCAAGTTTCCAGAATTGCCGCTACCGACAGCCGAGGTGGCAATTCCGGTATCGACCTGCTCCGTAATGGCCTGCAAAAGTTGTTTAGGAGTGGGGGTAAAAAGGCTGGGGCGATCGCCAACAATCTCAATCGATTCAGAGGCGTTGATGACTAGATCTCCGCCATTACCACTGCTGTCGAAGGAAGCGGTAGTCGCAACGCCAACACCTTGAGTGACGGTCGTTCCAGGTTCTTTTATAATACTCAGACGACGAGTGTTCAAGGTGAGGTCGCCAGCATCACCGCTGCCTTGAAACGCAACTGTCGCCAGCCGACCATTGCGCAAAACAACTTCTTCTGCATGGACAAGCAGATCTCCTCCTTGAGCATTGCCTGTAGTTACCGTAGCGATCGCCGTATCGTCAAGGATCATGAAGGGAGCCGCCAAAGTCACGTCAGCGGCGAAACCAGAACCAAGAACCTGATTATCAATAAAGTCACCTCTGGCTAAGAACGTGTCGCCGCTGGTCAAGGTCAGTTTACCGGCACTATTGCCTCCAGTTTTGATTTGAGCGTTAATTGTCAGGTTACCAGCGGCATCTAGGATAATATCTCCAGAATCAAGCTGAGCCAGGGCTAAAATAAAATTATCGGTAGTGATGGCTCCTTGGCTCTCAAGGGTGATATCTCCGCCATTCGCCGCGTCGGCAATATCTAAGACAACAAAAGCATTATTGGGAAGTGTTAAAAAACCGCTGACAAGCAGCCCAGTGGCCATATCGCCAGTGCTGAAGAGGCTAATGTCGCCACCATTACCGCCGGGGGTGACTGGATTGACGGTAACGATCCTGCCGTTGGCCGTATTGATTTGTCCATTTTGTGCTGCAACGGTAACGTCGCCACCATTGGTAAGAATCTGTGAACCTGGATTCATCGAAAACTGAGCTACCTGGTTAGCGATCGCGTTCTCATTGATTACGGTGGCAGTAAAGTTCCCACCATTTAAAGCAATCGTGCGGTTGTTGCCAACGGTAAGCGATCGCCCTACCTGCAAGCTGAGATGATTTTCGGCAACGCCAGTGATATCTGCGTCAACAAGGAGATTATTGGCCTCAAGGACAACGTGATTAGTTGCTAAAGCTTGACTAACGGCTGCGCCTGAAATCGCTCCACCTTCTGCAATCCGCATGCTGGGTGAATTTAGAAACAGCGAACCAACGCCCTCTAAACTGCGAGTATCAGCCGTTCCTAAAAGCTGAATTGTTTCACCGATAATGTTGACAGAACCACCGGGAGCCACCAACGCTCCTGTATGCTTGACGTTGCCTCCAACCAGAGACAAACTCTGTCCTCCGACTGCCAAATTTCCCTGATTTTGAATTGTACTGCTGGGATTGACCGCTCCATATTGAACCCCAGGAGTAACGTTCATCTGCAATAGTGGTTCAGTGGTGGGGTTAGCGCTGAACTCGTAGTTGACAACAGTAATATGATTGGCTGTCGATGCCGCAAAAGAACCAGCCACATCCAGACGAGCATTTGGCCCAAAAACAACGCCGTTCGGGTTCAGCAAAAATAAATTAGCATTCCCGTTTACACCAAGGGTTCCAAGGATAGTGGAGAGAGTATTTCCGGTTACGCGAGTAAGAATGTGATTAACGCCACCAGGATTGGCAAAATCAACTCGCTGACCCTCGTTAACATTAAACTCGGCAAAGCTATGAAAAAGCTGAGAACCGCGCCTAGTCCCCCCCTCAATCAGCTTGCGTGTTTCCTGAGACGTGACGCGAGATTCTGCTTCTAGAGTTTTGTCGGGAACAAGCTGAGCGCGGACAGGCAGTGCGGCTATCCCTATGCAACTAGCAACTAGCAGCGTCTCGGAGGCGATCGCCCAATACTTGGCCCAGTTGTTTTGCCAGCAATCAGCGAACGGCATTAGTTTTTAATAAACACTTGAGCCTAGATATTATCACTCATGAGTACGTTTAGACCAATAGCTTTTTGATGGTTTTTCTGGGGGGATTAGTTTAGTAAAACTGAATCAGTCCCGGCTCAAGATAAAATTAACCTTGAAAAATATTTGTGAGTGGCTGTTATGGTCTGCTCAACCTCTAAGGAGCTGATGTCAGCTTGCTCATCGATCGAGAATCCACAGGCGATCGCCTTCTGCTGCACTAATAACCATATCTCAAGTTAGGGAGGCAGAAAAACGGCTCCAATTCGTGCTCAACTTCCAACTGACGACTTCCCCATTGTTGCTTCATATCCTAGCCACCAAATTAACGTTGCTCTCATGCTCGAAAACCGTCTTCTCATTCTGCTTCTAAGCTTTGGTAGCGCTTTGCTTCCCCTCAATGGTGCGTTTGCAAATCAAGAGGTCATTGTCTTTGAGGAAAACTTTGAGCCTCCAGGAGATGGACAGCCTAAAGATACGGAAGTGGGCGGTAGTCGTGACGATCTGAGCTGTGCTCCAGATGAACCAGCCATCCGCGCCCTGATGCCGCAACGCAACTATGCCCTCAGCTTGGCTACACATCCGGCAATTTTCCTTGATTTACCACAAACTTCTGCTCAGCAGGTGGTTTTGTCGTTCCGAGACGAGACGGGCGAGTACTATGAAAGAGTCTTCTTACCAATTGAGCGCGATGGAATTGTCAGTTTTTCGTTTCCTAACGACAAGCCTCCGTTAGTCGTTGGGAAAAACTATCAGTGGACCATTGGCATCGTTTGCCAGGAATATCTAAAACCAGGCGATCCGGCCCTCAGTGGCTGGGTACAGCGAGTGGAACGGACAGCCAGTATTGAGGCTCAACTGGGAGGCATGACAGCACAAGAGCAAGCCCAGTGGTATGGAGAACGCGGTTACTGGTATGACATGCTGAGTGTGCTATTCCAAAACGAGCAGTTGGGAGCAGAATGGGCCAATATTATGGATTATGTAAGCAGAAGTGAACTCCACTAATAATGACCGACAGTAACGACAGATTAGATAGAATCGAAGCTCTTCTTGAGTCGATTGCTCAGCAACAGGAAAAATTTACCGAGCTGTGAAGTAGAAAGCCAACGCGCTTTAGCCGTTGGATGAATACGATTGGCGGCTTGAGGCGCCGTGAGTCAGCTTGCAGAGGCTTATGCTGTTAAGGGAGAAGTCTATGTTGGTGCTAGAGATGAAAATAT
>JBHJGN010000008.1:0-89296 GCA_050331735.1 Cyanophyceae cyanobacterium | reverse complement strand
GTCACTAACCCCCGAATTCTATTCGGGGGCTGGGCACTGCCGACAGCTAATCGGTAAAGGCTAAGTTAAACCAGTGTCTAGCTAAGGGCGCGTCATTAGCGTCGTTGGAAACGACGGAGCCGTTAGCTAACGGCTCGGCGTTGGGAGAACGCCCTGTTTCCTCGAATGTTTATGCCGCCCGCACTTACACTGAACTAACTGGACGTAGCAGTCCGAAACACGAACAGAACGCCTCCCTAATTTTGTTCCTCTGTGTTAGTCAGTAGCGAAGGGAAGTAAACATACAGGCTTACTGCCATGCAAAGCAAAGTGCCAGTTGTAGATTACGACCAAAGACCTTTAATGCCCACCACTCCAGCCCGTGCTGCGAGATGGATTAAGTCTGGCAAAGCAACCCCATTCTGGAAGCGCGGCATATTTTGTGTTCGCCTGAACCAAGAACCGTCAGCTAGAAATTATCAACCTATAGCTTGTGGTATTGACCCAGGTAGCCGAATGGAAGGCTATACAGTTAAGTCAAGCCTTCACCAGTATCTGAATATTCAGGCAGTAACAGTTGATTGGGTAAAAAAGCACATCAAGACTAGACGCGAGATGCGTAGATCTAGACGCTACCGCAAAACACCTTGTCGCCAGCCTAGATGGAACAGGCTAAGAAACAAAATAGCGCTCGCTCCTAGCACCAAAGCCCGTTGGCAATGGAAGTTACGGATAGCCAATTGGTTATCAAAGATCTACCCAATTTCTGTTTTTGTAGTTGAAGATGTAAAAGCTAGAGCCTACGGAGGTAAATGGGGAATTACATTCTCACCGCTTCAGGTAGGAAAAGACTGGTTTTACTCTCAATTACAGAAACTTGCCCCTGTCGAGTTACTACAAGGTCATCATTCGCTGGAGCGAATCGCCGCGCTTCGAGCGCGTCGGCGGACTCCAGTCCGCGCCGAACTTAGAGAACAGTTAAGTCTAAAAAAAACTAGAAATAAAATGGCAGCAGTCTTTTCGGCTCACTGCGTTGATAGTTTTGCTTTAGCTTACTCTGCTGTAGGTGGGTTATCTCAACCTAGCAACAAAGACTTGTTAGTAGTTACGCCGCTACGGTTTCATCGACGGCAGCTTCACAGGCTCGAACACGCACCAGGGCAGATTCGCTCTCCTTATGGGGGTACGATATCTGCTGGTTTCAAACGCGGTTCGCGAGTTCAGCATCCCAAATGGGGATTGACTTACGTTGGAGGTGAAATGCTGAAGCCTACCAAGAAAGAGCCGAGTCGCAAAGTCATTAGCTTGCACTCAATTTTCACGGGGAAAAGATTAACACAATCAGCTATTCCCAAAGACATTAAATTCTTAACGTACAACACATGGAGGACGCAATGGGTGACGGGCAATAAATTGCCCGCGTAGCACTCCTCCCCTGCTCAAAAGACAGGGGTTTCCGTGCTGCCCGCGTGTTTTTAGATGAGCGAAGCAAAATTACAGCAACTCAGAACTTTATTTCAAGAGATGGAGCAAGCTTTAATTGCTTACTCTGGTGGAGTTGATAGTACCTTGGTTGCTAAAGTTGCTTGTGAGGTTTTGGGCGATCGCGCCATTGCCATTACTGCGGTATCTCCTTCCTTGATGCCCGAAGAATTGGATGCGGCACAGCTACAGGCAGCAGAAATCGGGATCGAACACGAACTGGTAGAAACTCGTGAAATGGACAACCCTAACTACACTGCTAACCCTGTAAATCGCTGTTATTTTTGCAAGAGCGAACTCCACGACACGCTCAAACCCATAGCTAAAGAACGGGGTTATCCCTACGTCATCGATGGAGTTAACTCCGACGATTTTCAAGACTATAGCCCAGGTATTCAGGCAGCCAAAGAACGAGGAGCGCGATCGCCTCTAGCTGAAGTGGGTGTAAGCAAACTAGAAGTGCGGGAGATTTCGCGGCTGTTGGGGCTTTCTTGGTGGGATAAACCCGCTCAACCCTGTCTGAGTTCCCGTTTTCCCTACGGCGAAGCAATTACCGTCGAAAAGCTACAAAGGGTAGGTAGAGCCGAAATTTATCTGCGTAACCTGGGCTATAAAAATCTGCGGGTGCGTTCTCAGGGTGATACCGCCAGGATCGAACTACCCCCAGAACAAATTAAAGCTTTTGTTAGCGCGATCGACCTTGAGGAGTTGACTGCCAAGTTTCAAAATTTAGGGTTTATGTTCGTCACCTTAGATTTAGAAGGCTATCGTAGCTGCAAATTGAACCGCGTACTACAGTTAAAACACGCACGCACGACCAAAGAGGGATAAATATGAGATTAAAAAGTTGGGAATCGCCCCGTCGCCAAGGGCGCAACGACAAAGGAAAGGGCGGTTCGGCAAGCTCGCTTCGAGCTTCGACTTTCCTATGGAAAGGCGGCACGCTCCAGCGTGCGCCAGACAAATTAAAAAACAGCAGCAGCGACTGCGGCAAAAACTCAAAGAAAACAACGAAGCGCAAGCGAATCGACAAAATTGCGACATGAGGAAGGAACCAAATCCTTCCTCTTTTTTTTAGATAAAATCTTGAGTAGGGCATTATTTATTAAATGCTGCTTTTAAAGCGTAGCGAAACTATGCCGCCCTTGCTTATCGCTGATATTGTCGTAATCTAACTTTGTACGGCTATATTATTACTGTCCAAAGTCTAATTTTTCTTAATTACTTTGATGAGCGATAGTTACTATGACTTCAATTTAAAGCTCGATAATATCAAACACTTATTCCAAGAACCAGAATTCGATCTTTTTGTCCCGCAGACAGATTCTAGTTCTGGGATCGAGCGTATTGTCAATCAACTCAAACCCACATCTCTAACAGACAAAGTACGAACTACAATCTTACTTCCAGACCATCAGCTTTCAGAAAATATCGAAACCTCGATCGCCGATGCTTTGCAGCGTTACTGTAACCATAAGATTGAGAAGATTTCCAACGATATAATCGCACTAAGAGGACAGGGAGTTCGCGCTTTACGAAGGGGTCTACTTTTTTTAGCAGTCTGTCTGATAATATCTACCTTCTTCGACAGGGTAGAATACTTACCGACATTAGTACACAGGTTTTTAAACGAAGGTTTTTTAATTGCTGGTTGGGTCAGCTTATGGTACCCGATTGAGTTATTACTGTATCAATGGAGTCCCTTGAGACGACAAAAACAAATTTATGAAATGAATAAAGATATGGAAGTTAAAGTTACTACCCACAGTTAAATCGAATTACGGATTACGAAACTAATTAGCTATTTAGAGCGAGATGAATATTACTGAAACGAATATTGTTGAATTTGCAGGAGAAAAAACTGTCAGCGTTCGCGCTATGTTTATTGGGCAAAAGCTCGATTTGCGAACTTTGGAGAACACTAAATGTTTGGGTGATTCGCCGCTAACTATTGCCGCAGGCGAATATGGTTGTGTAGTACTACAGCGTTATGGGGCGATTGTTTTATTTGGGGTCGATCCTTTAGAAGAAGCTGCTTTTATTAATAATTTGCGACCCTGGATTACTAAACCAATAGAAGAACCAGAATTTGAAGAAACCCAAATAAAATTAAATTTCAATACCAAAGAAATTATTACCGATAATGGGAACATAGAGTTAAAAGAATTCAGCGTCGAACGGTTGCAAATCGTCGCTGATGTTCTAGCCAAGAGCGTTGTTTTGAGCCACTATGAAAATGCGATTACTCAGGTATTCGATAAAATCGAACCGATCGCTGCTAGCATCAAAACTTTTGGTAATGGTCGTCACCAGGGAGCAGATCTCTTAAAACTAATTGGCAACAACATCATGGTTCAGCAAACCACAGTCGGTTTGGTAGGAATTGAAGACAAGCCAGAACAGCTATGGGATTATCCTAATTTGGAACGGCTGTATGTGCGACTAGAAGATGAATACGAAATTCGCGAACGCAATAAAGCCCTAGAACGTAAACTAGAATTGATCTCTCGTACCGCTCAGATAGTACTCGATCTGATGCAGCATCGTAGCGCTGTCAGAGTAGAGTGGTATATTGTTATTTTAATTGTTGTCGAAGTTTTACTGAATATTTACGAACTTTTCTTTATGGGATAGCTGAAAGAGTTAATAGAGAAGAAAGCTGGATGAATTACACTTGAGATAGACAATGGCACTTGCCTTTGTGCTAAATTTAACCGCAATATACTAAGTCATAAATGGAAATACAGTTCCGCGAATTTAACCCTTTCGATCTGTGGATTTGGCTAGAGTTTGAAACCGTTCCCTCACCGATGGAACAGCAGTACGTTGAAGAAGTATTCAACTCCTGGTTTTATCTTGGTAAGTTGGGAGGGTTTAACGCTGAAAATCTTCAGGTGCAGGAAACAGGAATCGAAATTAGCTACATGGATTATAAGGCCGATATTGCTGCTGAAAGTATGATGGCTCCAATGCACAATATGTCTGATTGGCAATATCAAGGGGTTTGGGGACGGTGCTGGTTTGATTTAGGAACCAGCGATCTGATTGCCCTCGATGTTTTGATTAACGCTCTGCGCCAACTGAGCCAAGAGTACGTCCAGATCAAAAGGCTTATTATTGGTGGACAAAACGAAGATTGGGCCACCGAGCGACCAGAACTGTTTTACTCAGATAATCATCACTAATGCCAAATATTCGGGTACTGGCGTTGGGGTTAATTACCCAAGGAGATCGCACCTTTTTGTCTCAAGGGGTCGATCCGGCAACACAGCAACCGTTCTATCGAGCGATGGGCGGCGGCGTTGACTTCGGCGAAACCAGCCTAGAGGCTCTTAAGCGAGAGTTCCGTGAAGAAATTGACGCTGAACTCACTAATATTCGCTATTTAGGATGTTTAGAAAACATTTTTGTGTTTAAAAACAAGCCCGGTCACGAAATTATTCAACTGTATCAGTGTGACTTTGCTGACCCCCAGTTCTATCAGCTAGGGGCAATTGATTTTAACGAAGGCAAGCGGAAGAAAACCGCTGTTTGGATTGATAGAGAAGCTTGTCTTTCCGGTCAGCTACGAGTCGTTCCCCAGCAGTTTCTTGATTACCTTTAAAAATCCCTTTTCCCACATTCTTTTTCCTCTCCCTAAGCACCAAGCAAATGATACAATGTTGTCCCATCTACGTTGCCACCGCTGAGAATAACACCAATTCGTCCTCTTGACTCAATGTTGCGACTCAATAGGGCTGCTAAACCGAGTGCGCCAGAGGGTTCAACGACAAGCTTCATTCGGTAGAACAAATACTGGACGGCGGCAGCGATCGCCGCTTCGGAAACCGTTTGCATGTCGTCTACGTACTCTAGTACGAGGGGAAACGTGAGCTGACCGAGAGAGGCAGTGCGCGTTCCGTCAGCGATGGTGGGTGGGTTACTGATAGTATGCAGTTGTTGAGTACGAAACGAACGGGCAGCATCGTCTGCTAATTCTGGTTCAATGCCCACCACTCGACAGCCGGGACACAGATGCTTGAGGGCGATCGCCGTACCGCTCAACAGTCCCCCGCCACCGCAGGGAACCAGGACCAGGTCTAAAGATTCTACCGCTTCAATCAGCTCAACGGCAGCGGTTCCTTGACCCGCGATAATGTCTGCATGGTCAAACGGAGGAATCATGGTGTAGCCATGCTGCTGCTGAAGAGAGTGAGACAGTGCTTCCCGGGTGGTCGTTTTTGGGTCATACAGCACGATTTCCGCTCCATATTCCTGAGTCGCAGCGCGTTTAATCGCTGGCGCATCGGCTGGCATCACCACAGTGGTGGCAATGCCTAACAGTCGCCCGACTAAAGCAACGGCTTGGGCATGATTTCCTGAGGAGTGGGTAATGACGCCGTGATCGCGTTCGGCATCTGAAAGCTGCGAGAGGGCATTGTAAACGCCCCGAAACTTAAACGCTCCCCCTTTCTGAAAGTTTTCGCATTTGAAAAAGACCTTGGCGTTCAGTCGCTCATTCAGCGTACTCGAAGTCATGACAGGTGTTTCCAGCGCCTGTCCCCGGAGGTGTTCTCTGGCATCCTCGATCTGTTTAAACAATTCCATGCTGCCTCGTTTCTAGTCACTGTTCTTAGCTTAACGATGGGTTCATCACAACTGGTTGTTGGCGATCGCTCGGTGAGGACGATATGACCACGCTTAGAATCTGCATTTCCCACTTGGTTTGTCAACAGTAAAAACACAAATTTTTGTGAAGCATCTCCCCGAATTACTTGAAATATATTCGACAATGTAATTATTAATACAGCTTAATTTAGATTTCTTTAGTAGCGCTCAGTTCTTTCTCATTTAGCTTTAACAAGACGCTCACCTGGATACGTTCTCATAGATTATAGAAAGCAATACATCCTCGCTTAACTTTGAAACGACTCTTCCGCCCATATTAGGCTAAGTTCATCGCTATCTCCCGTTCAACAGTGTTCAAATCGTGAAGAGTAGTTTTCCGAGATAGATTGCTTCACACTCAGCAACATCGTTTATATACAATCGGAGGCAACTATGCTTAACATCATCAGATCCAAGCGATTTCTGCAAGTTAGTATGATTGGGGCTTTACTATTCGGGTCAATTATTCCGGCTACTTTAGTCAGTTCATCTGCAAAAGCCATTGAAGGCAGAAGCGGACGGTCTACCTTTGTGAGAGCGCCGCGTTTAGTAGATGCTAACGCGAGCCATATTGCTCCTAGTGCGTCCTCAACCTATCATTTTCAAATTCAAGTGCCAGAAAATGCTGGCGCACCTTTAGAAGCGCTTACTATTAATCAACAAGAAAACGTCGAAGAAATCAGTTTCAACCCCAGCGAAAGTAGCGCCACCGCTACAGACCAATTCAACATTAGCCGTTCTCTAGCAGTGTCTAGCATCGGCGGGATGGAACCTGATGACAATGAAGTGACGGTTGTCTTTGACGAACCGGTAGAACCTGGCAATACGGTAACCGTTTCTGTCAAAGCCAGAAAAAATCCCCATTTCGGGGGCGTTTATCAGTTTGGCGTAACTGCCTTTCCAGTAGGAGAGCAAAGTACTGGTCTGTACTTGGGTTCTGCCCGGATTAATTTTACTGGCTCATCTAATTAAGTGAGTAAAGCCGTTCTCGTCTTCATCGAGTTTAGTTCAACCTGTTGTTAATAGTTGATGGCTGATTGTCTCCTTTTAATACTGTGCCTGTATCCCTCGCTGATTCAACACCCTCTACAGTATTCAAAGGAGACTATGGCAGATGGTCAGGCATCAGGAGAAACCAAAAAACGCCCTTTTCTCCTTATCCTTTCCCGGCGCTGGCAGCGCTTAACTGCCTAAATAACGTCGCAGGAAGCTTTCTAGTGATTCCATCTTGAGCTGATAAAGAGATTCGATGGTAGCAATTTCTTCTGGAGTGCAAAAAAATTCGTTAGCAAGCAGAGTTCGCAACGTTCCTAAAGAACGCTGTGCTTGCGGATTGAATAGCCCTAATGCACTTCGTACCGCATCAAACGCAACTAACGGAGGATTAATCAAAATCGGCTCTCGCTTAAAAATGCGAGCAAAAATCCGGGGAATATCTTCTCGCTTGAGCACGTCCGCTCCCCCAACAGATAACACTCTATTTTTGGCATCTTCAATACTGACAGAATGGACCGCAATTTTGGCGAGATCGTCGGTGCTGACAATAGAAGTCCGATTTTTTGAATCGCCAATTTGCAGATAAATACCTGTATCGCGAAACCGTTCAGCGAGCGGCAGCAAATTGTTAGCAAATCCGGCAGGGCGCAGGATGGTATAGGGGATTCCGCTAGCGATGAGATATTTCTCTACCTCTCGCTTGGCTTTAAACACCGGAGCATCTTCGTACCCCCGCTCTACCCCGAGGACGGAAATATAGACAAAATGCTCAATGCCAACCTGTTTGGCGCAGTCGATTAGCTCAATATTGGCTCGGTAGTCAAGCGCTTGAGCATCTCCGTCAGAACCGTGAGCGCTGATTATGTATCTCATTCCCTGACAGGCTTTTTGAATATCTTGCTCTCTGTGTAAATCGCCAATGAAAATTTCTGCTCCTCGGTGTTCTAGTTCGCTATAGCGGGAGAATAAGCGCACAAAAGCTTTTGCGCTCAGGTCTTGCTCTCGTATCTGCCGCACAATCCTCCGTCCTAGCGATCCGGTTGCGCCCGTGACCAAAAACATGAAAATCTCCTAATTTGCCGATTAGCTAAACCTTCTTGCTTCTATTATGTCGCTCATCCTTTAAGTAGGGAGTAGCGAAGATTGATAAAATTTGTCTAGTAACACTAGTACCAGAGCATTGTCTCGAGGAAGAAGTAACATTCAACGGCTTAAATAGGCGACGGTAGGTATTTATGTTATTACAACTCAGATTTCTCAATTGTCTGCTTGATTATTTTTTCAGATGCACTTTCACAACCATATTTTCAGGAACGATGTTCTGGATCTTCTTATGGACCAAGGAATCGTTCACCATTGAAATGAATCATGTGGTCGGGTTGATCTGCTACCCAAACTTCTGTTTCCCAAGCAATTTCAGCAAGATACCGAGTCATTTCCTTGCGGCTTGGGAAAGCACTAACGAAAACTAATCCTTTGCAACTAGACTCAAAAAGCTGCTTCAATTCATTGTGACGTTTCAAATTGACGTAGTCAGTGCAGCTCTCGGAACTTGCATCCGAGAGAACGCTGACAGGACCATGACTAGTCACAGCTTCTATCAATACAAGCCAGTCTTTCCGCTCATAGTAAACTACAATATCTGGTATCTTTCCGTGAGGGTTTAATTCAATTCCTATGTCTCGGAATTTCTGAGTTTCATTGATGACAAATTTATCTCCAGCATCACCCACATAGAGAACTAAACCTCTAGGAGTGAATCTGGGACAGAATCCTTCTAAAATGTCTTTTATTAGGTTGTTTTGTCCACCTGATGATAGCTGAATGGCTTGACCGTCAGGTAGACTAACAGGGATCATCGATATGTTACGATTTTTATCCTGCAATAAGTTTGTGGCTAAAACAGCATAGTTTCGACGAGCCTCTTCCCACTGCTCAAAGCCATAAAATTTAAGAAGTGATAGTGCTTGTTGATGAAGTTGATAACACCATTTTGGGCTGTTAATCGGTCGATCTGGATTTTCAACAACTATTCCCATCTGTACAAATTGATGCATCGTCTGCCGTCGAACCGTTTCGCGTGTATTTGGTGCATATTGTTTGCCGTAGTAAACACGAAACCACTCCATCATCTCTGTAATGCCTCGTCTTGGTGCTGTCGCTTGACTCCAAGGTACTTCAGGTCGAATGTCTGCTAATGCTAGTAAGCAAAGTGCTGAGCGTTCATTCTGTTGCGCTCTTGGAGCAGAAATAGCTTTGAGAATTGCTAATGCCTCCTCGATTCGTTTACCAGCCTGTACTGCATTTGTTGCTTCATCCATAATCGATAAGGTTTTGTGTACAACTTCATCAAGTTCCTCTTGATCAAAATGAGAATCGGCAATTTGGCTTCCTAGACGGACTAAATCATCTTTGCAAGGGTACTTAATTTTCCGTAAATCAGTTGCATTGACTTGCGTGTGGCCGCTAAACTGGCGGAAGTAATGATCAAATAAAGTTGAATTGAGAAATGCTGCCAGACCTCTTGCAAGGTCAGGGTTCATTCCTTGACCTCTGGCATGGTAGTAGTTAAGGTGATTTTCTATTCCCAATGCTGGCGCATCTACTGGAGAACACACAGCAGCAACAACACGTCGCTTTTCCTCCTTAGCAGAAAAACGCTTTGTTAAAACGTACCAACCCGATTGAATTAACCATTTATTTGTTTCTTTATTTTGTTCAATAGCGATTGGCTTACGAGGATTACTGGGTGGGAATGTAACTTTTCCCGCCTTGATAGTTTCTGGGTAAAATAAAGGGACACTTTGCTCATCTAAACAACTTCTTAAAGCTGATTTAAGTCGAAAATCGACAACTGGACCAGTTGAAACTTCTATACCCATTTCATCTAAAGTAGATGAAAAATTTTGCATCTGTAATCGAAAAGAATCTTCAAGAGAGCTTGTGACAATATGAATGAATTTCTCAGCATCGTTATCTTCAACAACTTCGCTATAAGAAACACGCCTTAATTCTGAAATTTCGTCTAACTTAGTTTCAGAATTATTGGAGATTTCTACATAATTGGGCTTATTTCTTGTTTTTTTGCTAAAAAAATGATATTCTCTTGCAAGACTTTGTCTTCAGAGAAAGTTACTGAACGACTCTCAAAAACATGAATTTTTTTTATTCTTACATTTTCTAAAAAAGCTTGACGAAAAGGACGAAAGTAAGCACCATTACAGAAACTTCTAGGGGTAATTGCCACAATCTCTCCGTCCTGGGAAATTTGTAATATAGTAAGCCAGACAAATGCGCTGTACAGATTAACAGTTTCGATCCCAAGTTTAGATAAAATTTTCTTTTCAACTGATTGACTACTAATTTTTTTATAAGGTGGATTCAGAATTGCGTGAGTAAACCCCATAGAGGATGTGTTGAGAAGAGGAAAGCTCATGACAGCAGCGGAATTGATGAAGCTTTCTTCTAGTAAACAGTAATTTGCTCGTATTCCTCTGTTTTTCAAGGCTAAACAGCACTCTTCAAGGCATTGCCTTAAAGGGAATAGAAAAGTTGGTTCAACTTCATATGCTGTTATGGAACAGCTCTTAACTTGACTAGGATTTGCTAATAGTCGCTCTACAAATGCAGCAGTTAATGCTCCAACTCCGGCTCCGGGGTCTAAAAATCTGACGTGACCAAAGAGATTACTAAATTGTCCCGCCATGAAACGAGCAAGTGGGGCAGGAGTCAAAAACTGTCCTAGTTTACTACGCTGCTTAAGATTTAGCCGTGATGAGAAATGGAGCCTAGCAATATCGGTAGAGTCTGTAAGAAACGTCGTCATGCTGTCGCTTTGGTGCCAAATATAGAAAAATACCACAGACTGAGTATGTAGTACACTCAATTTCTCCTCAATTCGCTGATTCTGCGGCTTCTTCAGCCTCTCCTTTGCTTAAAAATCAAACTCGGGATCGCGCTGCCGTCGAGCAGACTTTTTGCGCTGCCATAACAAAGGAACGATCGCCCCAATCACAAGTCCAATTCCTAGACAAAAGGCCAGCAGCACTCCGATGGGTAGCTCAATGGTTTCAAATAACAAGAATTGCAGGGATACAGGCTCGATATTTTGAATTGAAAAAACGGCAATAGCCCCAATCCAGGCAGCAACAATTGCGGAAATAATTAGGTTAGCTAAGATTTTCATAGCAGTTGCTTTCTGTGCAAATGGTTAGCTCTTTCTATTATCGTAGCTCAACTCGCCTCTTCAGTCGCTGCTGTCGCTTGAGCGGTATTGCTCAAGAATCTGTTGCAGGTTCGCTTCAGCTTGATGATCGTTCTTTAGGTAGATTCTGGCTAAGTAGGAAAAGCCCTGCGATCGCGCTAGTGGGTCTTTAATGCTAGCAGTAATAGCCTCGTGGAATCACTGTTGCTTCCAAACATTCCTAAATTTGGTCAATGGCTAGTTTCAAAGTTCTCCCACCCAGTGCCTCGATAGCCAAAGTTAAACAGTTCTGGGTGAATGATTTCTGCCAGAATTTCTAGAGAATCGACCAAGCGCGGACCAGGACGGTTAAAGTAGGCATTACCATCGGCGATGAAGACTTTTCCGGCTTTGACGGCCTGCAACTCTGACCAGCCGGGTTGTTTAGTTAGGGCGAGAGTTTCTTGGCGAGTCCGTTCTAAATCGAAGCCGCAGGGCAACACAACGATCATTTCTGGGTCGGCTTTAACAACGTTTTCCCACTCTAAATAGGGCGATCGCTCGCCCACTGCTCCAAATAGTGGCTCGCCGCCTGCCAGCTTAACGAGTTCTGGAATCCAGTTGCCTGCTGCCATTGGCGGATCGGTCCACTCAAACGTTGCCACCCTAGGGATATGCGGTAAGTTTTGCGTTTTTTCTCTACAAGCATCAATGCGAGACTGGAGCTTGTCTAGGGCGGGTTTTGCCTCCACTCCTAACGCCTGCGCCACCCGTTCCATATCGGCCCACACATCGACTAGCACATTCGGCTGGAGAGAGATAATCTCGGGCTGGCTGTGGATTAGCTCTTTGACCGCCTTCTGTACATCCCCAAAGCTGACAGCACACACATCGCACTGATCTTGAGTAACAATGTGCGTGGGTTGAAGCTGGTCTACAACATCCGTTTTGATCTGATAGAGGCTGAGCGCTGCTTTAACGAGGGATTGTACGTCGGCATCAATCTCAGCGCTAGGCTTTTGAGCATTAAGACTCGCTTCAGTACAAATTGGGAGATCCTGAACTTCTGGGGGGTAGTCGCATTCGTGCGATCGCCCGACAAGTTGATCGGTCAGCCCTAACGCCGCCACAATTTCGGTAGCGCTAGGCAGAAGCGAGATAATACGAAGATGATTGGCAGACATGGTTTTTTAGAGGACGGTCATTAACCATAACGGTAGCAGCTATCTCTTCGATCCAAAAAGCAAAATTTAGCAGGAAAAAGTTAATGTTGCCTCAAAGCGAAGCGGAGTAACTAAGCATACAAACCACCAACATATTTTTCATAGCCGTTATAGAGTAAGGTTTCCTTCCGTTCCCAGGAGAAATCTGAACTGTTGCCGACAAATTTTTCTGTCGCTTGCGACCATCTCGGATGGGGCTTGTTGGGATTAACGTTGGCTTCAAAGCCGTATTCCCGAGGATTAATGGTATTCCAGTAGGTAGCGGGTTGAGACTCCAAAAACTCAATTTTGACGATGGATTTGGCTCCCTTGAAGCCATACTTCCAGGGAAGTACCATGCGGATCGGCGCACCGTGCTGCTTTGGTAAGTCGTGACCGTAGATTCCTACGGCAAAGAAGGCGAGTTCATTGGCCATCTCTTCAATCCGCAGCCCTTCTGTATAAGGCCAAGGCAAAGATCCTAAATGAATGCCGGGACCAGGGGTAATGTCGGGGTCATAGAAGGAGGTAAAGCTGACAAATTTTGCTTGGGAAGTTGGCTCTACATCTTCTATTAATGCCTTCATCGGAAACCCGGTCCACGGCAGCACCATCGACCACGCCTCCACGCAGCGAAAGCGATACACGCGCTCCTCTAGCGGAAACTTTTTGAGGTCATCAATGTCGTAGATGCGGGGATTGTTTACCAGTCCGGTGACTTCTACCTGCCAGGGGTCGGTTGGTAAGTTTTGGGCCTTGAGCCAAATCTTTTTAGTGCCGCCAAACTCGTAAAAGTTATTGTACTGTCCGGCGAGGTTTTCGGTAGTAATTGGTCGATTTGCCGAGGCAAAGGCGGGATTTGGTGTAGCCGAAAGCTGAGGCAAATCGAGAGAGGCTTCTAGCGCCGATTGGGAGGCATTTTGGCAGCCAGCGAGAGACACCGCGCTAGCGCCGATTCCGGCTCCGATTAAGCTTTTGATAAACCGACGCCGGCTATAATAGGCAGTTTCCGATGTTGCCTGGGACTCTGGAATTTGCCAGGATTTAGGAATGCGAATAAAAGTCATGGGAAGATAGGGAGCAGGGCATGGCAAGTTAACAAACGCAGACTCTTTTGATTCAAGTAGCCCGTCGTCATTAAATTCTCGATCCATCTAAATTTTAGCGGCAGAGGGAGAGAAGGAGGGCCGTGAGCAGCCCTAACAATTCAGGCTTCTAACTTCAGTTGCAAACTGATCTCTCACGCGATTCAGTACGCGAGCGCTATTCCATCTGCTCTCGGTTCAGAGGCAGCGACCAAGGTTCCGTTCTGTCGTAGAATAATCTGCCCCTTCCCGAACAGGGTTGGAGGAGCTATTTGGATATCGTGATCGCGATCGCGCAATTTCTGAATAATGGCCGAGGAAACCCCCGACTCTACTAAAACGCGATCGCTCTCGACAAATCGCCAGCGCGGAGCATCTAACGCCGCTTGGGGATTGAGGCCGTAGTCTACCAGGTTAACCACGACCTGGAGATGGCCCTGGGGCTGCATCGGTGCGCCCATCACTCCGAATGGACCCACTGGGCGATCACCTTGGGTTAGAAACCCGGGAATGAGGGTGTGGAAGGGACGTTTGCCGGGGGCGAGCTGATTGGGATGTCCGGCGGCGAGGGTAAAGCCGGACCCGCGATTGTGCAGAGCAATGCCTGTACCGGGAACGAGAAGGCCGCTGCCAAAGCCATTGTAGTTAGACTGAATCAACGAAACCATCAGCTCCTCATCCGCTGTTGCTAGATAAACCGTTCCTCCTGTGGCGAGTCCCGGCAGTGCTCTAGAACTGGCTCGGTGTTGAATTAATTCTCGGCGCTGAGCGGCATAGGCGGTATCTAAAAGCTGTTCCCCCGATACTGTCATAAAGTCTGGGTCGGCAACGTGACGGTATACGTCAGCAAACGCCAGCTTCATCGCTTCGATTTGGCGATGATAGCTGACAGCCGATTCGCGAGGGGTAGCTGCAATATCAAAGCCCTCTAAAATATTGAGCGCCATCAACGCCGCGATTCCTTGGGTGTTTGGGGGCATCTCCCATACCCGGAACTGACGGTATTGAATTGAAATTGGCTCTACCCAGAGCGATTCGTGATTGGCGAGATCGGCTAAGGTAAGCAAGCCTCCCGTTTCTGCCGCAAACTCAGCGATCGCCTGAGCTAGCTGGCCTCGATAAAAACTATTTCCCCCACTGTTGGCAATTTCCTGGAGAGTTTGCCCGTGAGCGGGACTAGCCCAGATTTCTCCCGCATTAGGAGCGCGTCCTTGGGGAAAAAACACCGCTTTAAACGGGGAAAACTGGGGACCAGTAAGGGGTAAATAGGTAGTTTCGGCTCGTTGCCACGCCGCTGCCGTCACGGGAGACACCGGAAACCCCTCTTGAGCGTAGCGAATAGCCGGGGCAAATAGCTGCTCAAAGGGCAGCTTGCCCCACCGTTCCCACAGAACCCGCCACGCCGACACTGCCCCCGGCACTGTCACCGCTCGCCAGCCTAATTCAGGCACAGATTCTAACCCCGCATAGCGATCGCGGCTCATTGCCTGGGGGCTTTTGCCAGAAGCATTCAGTCCGTGAAGCTTGCCATCCCAGACGAGGGCAAACGCATCGCCGCCAATGCCGTTAGAGGTTGGTTCTACCACCGTGAGCGCGATCGCAGTTGCAATCGCCGCATCGACCGCGTTTCCTCCCGCCCAAAACATTTCCATCCCGGCAAGAGTAGCCAGAGATTGACTCGTCGCGACAGCCCCATGCTTTCCCAAGACAACGCGCCGTTGGGAAGAGTAGGGATAATCTAATAAATTATGATTCATTAATCCTCTTGCCGAGCTAAACAAGCCATCCCCTTTCCCCCTTCCCCTTTTCCCTAACTTCACGTCAGAAGTTTGTTGCTACTCATCCGAGAATTCACCAAAGCGTTGTCGGTAGCGTTCGAGCTGTTGAGCGAGGGCATCTGCTCGTTGGCGATCTTGCTCAGCTTGAGCCTCAGCTTGGGCCGCTCGTTCCTCGGCCTGCTGACGAGCGAGGGTTTCTTGACGCAGGGCTTGGGCGAGTTCGTCAGGGATTAACAGTTTTTCCCCCGTATCCAGTCGATAGAAACCAATTAGTTTCCCTTGCACTGCTAATCGGAGCTGTAATGGTTCGCTCTGACTGTCGGTGATGGGTTCATAGGTGTCTCGATAGAGGCGATCGCCCCGCAACTGCTCTGCAATCCATTCCCCTTTCGGGTCGAATTGCCAGTATTCCTGAACGCCAAGCTGTTCGTAAAGCGTTTTTTTAAAGCCCTCATCCTGGTTCCTGGTTGAGGTCGAGGTGATCTCGAAGATGACGGCGGGAACCTGTCCTTCTTCCCAGATTTTGTAATTGTCTCGCCCTCCGGGGGCCACATCGAAGATCGCCATCACGTCAGGAGCAATTCGCAGCCGGGGATAGCCCTGAGCGTAATAGAGGAACTGATTGCCCAGTACTGTCGCTTGGCGATCGCTGAGATACTGACGCAATCCTTCTAGAGTCACTAACAGGACGTAGAGATGGTCAAAGGTTTCAGCTACAGGTTCGCCGTCAGCACTGGGATAGAAAATTGTCGGATGGGTAGAAATCATAGCCGCACGTCCGTTTCCTAGTTTTAGTGTACTGGACTATGTTCAGAGGAAAGGCGATCGCCAGCTAGTATTTAAGGCCAAAGGCGAGCATTATCAAAACTGCTCTGAACTGACTGCCGGAGTCATTGAACCCGCTGCTTTTCCCAATATGGAGATGGAAATCAATCGGCTACTCATTGCTTGAAGCTGTTTTTATGACAAAAGGGGGCAGCGATTCGCCGCCCCCTTTGTCTATTTGGCTTAGGGCTAAATTACCGTAAAGTCAGCTTCTGTAAGAGCATCGGCACTAATGCCAGCCAGAATAGCCAGCGTCTCGTTATTGAAAGCGATCGCCGCGCCACTGCCATTCTGACTAATGGCCACCTGGTCGAAGCCCAGACCTTCTGCTAAGCCGAGCGAGTCGATCCCCACTTCAAAGTCAACAACGGTATCAGTTCCTTCCCCAGGAGCCAGCACAAAGGTGTCGCTGCCCTCGCCGCCGGAGAAGTCATCTCCCTGGAGGCGATCATCGCCTGCACCGCCGCGCAGGAGATCGTCCCCGTCATCGCCGAAGAGGGTGTCGTCACCTGCATCACCAAAGAGGTCGTCGTCGCCGCCTTTACCACCCAGGCGATCGTTGCCTGCACCGCCGAAGATGGTGTCGTCGCCGCCAATGCCGACCTGCGGATCGCGGCTGTTGAGGTCTCCCCGCAGCACGTCATCTCTGTCTGAGCCGAAGATCTGATCGTTGCCTAAGCCGCCAGCCACCAGATCGTCACCGCTGCCCGCTAAGAGGGTTTCATCGGCTTCCGTGCCGACAAGGACATCATCGGCGGCTGTGCCGGGAACCGCCCCCGCGCCGAGGTCGAGACGAGCCAACAGCGGTTCGTGATCGCTAGCGGTTTGAGGGGTTTCCGCAAACTCCACGTTGACGTGAACGATATCAAAGTCGGCGGAGGGGAAAAGGCTGTCGCTGACCAGGATATGGTCGAGAGACTGAGAGTTCCCCTGGAAGATGAAGGTGTAGCGCTCGTTGGGAGGAAGAGTTTCGGTGAGGTTATTGAGGCTCTCTTCAAGAGTTTCCAAGGGAGAAATAAACTCAAACTCGTTGAGGTCTCCCAACACGGATACGTTTGCCCCCGGATCTGCTGCCAAGATATCGTCAACAAAATCCTTGACCGCTTGCGCTTGGTCGCGGCGTTCGTCCAAACTGCCGTTGATTTCGGGGTTTTCCTGAAGCTCGGTAGCGGGCTGGAGTTGACCAAACAGCGGAGAACTGCCGCCTTTGGAGCTGAAGTGGTTATTAACGAGAGTGATTTCCTCGCCATCAAACTCAAAAGTGGCCGCGAGGGGCAGACGGCTGTCGAAGAAGGGATTATCGGGGTTGGTTTGCTGGTCTTCGGGATCGGTAACAGGATCGAGGGAGCCTTCCACGAAATCGACCCGTTCTGGATTGTACAGGTAGGCGGTGCGAATGTTGCCACCGGGTTGACCGCCGCTGGTTTCATTACCGATAAAGGGGTTATCGATGAACTCGTAGTTGATGTCGCTAATGGCCGCAATTTCGTCAACGAGCAACTGCAAGGTTTCGTCTGCGGCGACTACATCGGTAATTTCAGCGCCGTTGTTATCCTGAATTTCTTGGAGGGCTACAATGTCGGGTGTCGCCAGATTGTCAACAATTTGCTCAGCAATGGTGGCAAAGCGACCCTCGCCCACGTCATCATCGACATCATCCTCTCCATCTTCAGTCAAAGCTGGGTCTTCGATGACTGGATCGAGGTTGAGGACGTTGTAGCTGGCAACGGTTAGTTCGCCGTTTCCTTCTATATTTGTGGTTTCTGGCTCTAGGTCAGAAGGGGTTGGCTCAAATTCTTCGGTAGCCAGAATTTCAAAATTACCAAAGCTGTAGCTCACTACTCCAGTAACATCGCCTAGTTCTGCCCCCACGTCCACCAGCGGTGTATCTTGCGGACTAACCGTCGAGTCATCATCCACCTGAATGCGCTCGGGATTGAAGTCGTTCGGACCGATATTAATCGTGCCGCGATCGCTTAACCCAGTAGCGCTGTCGCCGTTATTAGCTACGGTAAAGATTTCCCCAAAGCGGTTAGTTCCAGAAACCGCGCGAGCCTCCTGAACCGTTACTCGCATTCCTTCGACGGTTTCGTAGAAGTCTAAGCCGTCTTCCCCTGGTTCAAAGTCTCCTTCCCCTTCGAGGACGTTGTAGAGAGTATCCTGGTCATTGTCGATAACGCGGTTCGGCGGGACGCGACCATCTGTACCCAAAATAACCGGATCGGGGAGAGAATTGTCGCTGGAGAGAACGGTCACGTCAGGATCGCCGCTGATTTGGGTAATGGACAGGTTACCCGTATCTGCTCCACCGGGGATAAACTCGGAGACCGTCCCGGATACGGAGACTTCATCGCCAACGCTGACGGTAGGTTCGGAACCAGTGAAGACAAATAGCCCCTCAGAGGTGGCCACGTTATCGTCGGGATTGGGGTCTTGGAAGTAGAAGCCGTTGCTGTCTACTGCCGTAACAATACCGGGAACGTCGGTGACGGCTTCGCCTTCAAGCGGAGACGACTGACCGGCTCCCTGAATCTCGCTGATGCGGACCCCCGGCTCGACGGCAAACACCGATACGGTGCTGCTGATCTCGTTTGTTACCACCAGCAGCGGCTCTTCAGTGGGGCTAGCCTCGGCGGAAATAAAGGTGAGTCCTTCTGGGCTTTGGTCTCCTTCGGGGTTGGGGAGATACTGGACAAATTGAGGAGTTTCAGGATTGGTGACCTCGTATACCATCACGCCGCCCACGCGCTCTAGTCCGATAAAGGCATAGGTGCGATCGCTGATTTCTCCCACCGTGACCCCTTCGGGTTCTGGTCCTTTGTTATCGCTGCGCTCGTCGAATGTCTCCTCCGGTATTCCTTCGTCATCGGAATTGAAGATGTCGGGAATCTGTTCGGCGGTAATCTGCTCGAAGTCGTCACCGCTATCGAAGACTAAATTCCCCTCCTCATCCCAAATCGAGAACGAGCGAGCCCCATAGGCAAAGAGCTGGTCGAAGTCGCCATCACCGTCTAAGTCTCCGTCGATGGTAGACACCTCCAGGCGACCGAGATTTTCATCAGCTTGCAGCTCTTCTGCATTAGGGAAAGCGATTGGGTCCAGTTCTAGCTCGCCGATGGATGCGTCCTCATCACGGGCATCGCCTTCGTTGCCAGTGACATAGTAGGTGATGCCTTCTGCTGTATAGGCGGCAATCCCGTCAGGCATATACAGTCCGACCACCGGATAGTTCTCTATGTTAATTCCGCCATCTTCATCACTGGCATCTAAGGCATTACCGGCTTCGGAATGATCTTTCACTCCGAGCGGAACAATATCCGTTACCGTCGCAGCATCAATATCGACCACTCCAAAGGAGCTATTTTCCTGGAGAACGACAAACGCGGTGCTGCCGTCGGGAGCAACGGCAATAAATTCTGGCTCTAAGTCCTCTGCTACCGCTACGTCAGGGAAAATGCGTACGCCTTCTTCCCGCAAGGCTGCTTCGCTGCCGTTAAAGGCGCTGAAGTCTGCGGTGGTCACGCCGAAGTTATCGACATTGATAATGCTGACGGAGCCTTCTGGATCAACTCCCTCATCCGGTTCGCCTTCGTTAGCCACCAGCACCTGGCTTCCGTCGGGGGTAAAGGTCACCATATCCGGCAGGGCACCCACTTCAACGGCAGTAAGAAAGTCGCCGTCGGTATCAAAGAAAGCCACGGTTCCCGGGTCAGTCGCCGGAGCGGCTTCAACGGCAACTGCCACCAGCCCATCCTGCACCGCAATGCTGTTCGCTCCTGCTCCCAGTTCAGCAATACTGATAGTGCTTACCAGTTGCGGAGCAGTCGGATCGCTCAAGCTGATAACCTGAACTTCTGTATCGCCAGAAACAACGAATAGTCTTTCAGTAGCCGGATCGTAAGCACTAATCTCCGCTCCGATCTCGCTGGTCAAGCTCCCGATTTTTTCTAAAATAGTCACCAAATTCCTCCTAATATTGCTGCGTACCGCTAAAAATCAACTCTAATGATGTCGCTGACGCGACGGGGAAAATAGTTCCTGCGGAACGGGGAAACTGTCGCTGCGCGACGGGGAAGGGGGAAACTGTCCGGTGCGGGACGGGGAAAGGGAAAAAGTCGCTCGGCGACGGGGAGAGAACACAGAGTGAAGGAACAAACTGAATCATGACTCCCTTTCCCCTTTCCCCCTTACCCTTTTCCCTGCGCCTGCGGCGCTTCCCCTGCTGTGGCCAAAATTACTGTACTGGATTTCCTTGTTAAGCCAGGTAAAGGACGGGTAAAGCGGAGTTTAAAAATAACGGTAAATCGCCGTCTTTGTGCAATCTTCAAACTTAGGGGCCAATCTTTACCAAATCTTTAAACGACAAAGAACGATTGTCTGATGAGGAAGGAGATCCCGTGATAAAGTCTCCTGCCAATGGATTAAACAACGACAAATGCTGCTTCTGTGAGAGTACTACCGTCTACTCCGTTGACGATCGCCAGCGTGTCATTGCCGAGGGCGATCGCACTATTGCTGCCGTCTGGAGAGATCGCTAGCTGAGCGAAGCTCAACCCATCGGCGAGACCAATGAAGTCGATCCCCACTTCAAAGTCAACAATGGTATCCGTGCCTTCGCCTGCCGCTAGCACAAAGGTGTCGCTCCCCTCGCCACCGGAGAAGTCATCGCCCTGAAGGATGTCGTCGCCTGCACCACCGCGCAGCAAATCGTCGCCATCGTCCCCATACAGGGTATCAACGCCTGCGCCCCCAAAGAGGTCGTCGTTGCCGCCTTTGCCGCCCAATCTATCGTCGCCTGCGCTACCTATAAGGGTGTCGTCACCGCCCATCGTGCCGCCGGGAGAACGGCTGTTGCGATCGCCTCGCAGCACGTCATCGCCATCACCGCCGTCGATTTCGTCGTTGCCGAAGCCGCCTGCAATCAGGTCATCGCTGCCAGAACCGCTCAGGCTCTCGTCGCTCTCATCCCCTACGATCGTTTCTCCGGTAGGCGTCTCGCTCGGATTGACCTCGAACTGACTAACAATGCGCGGTTCCCGACTGGTAATCTCCTCTGGATTAGCTAGCAATTCTGCTTCGCTGTAGGGATCGATGCCGTAGGTGGTCACCGTCAGCTTTTGGGTGTCTGGAGCAATATCAAACTCCGTCCAGCCGAAGGTATGGGTAGATACGTAGTCCCCTTCAAGTAACGTGGCATCAATCAAGCTGTCAGCGATACCGAGATTGTCGTCTAAACCCAGGGGATCGTAGCCAAACGGAGGCAGGCCATCGTTGATTAACTGCTTGACAAAATCATCCCTGTCATCGACAACGCTATCCGCATCGCCAGCCACCGGGAGAGATTCATAAAAGGCCACTTCTTCTGGACTGAGAAGACCCGCCCCCGCCGCGATATTCACCAGGGTTGGACCAAACAAACCATCAAAGAAGGCAGCCGGACCCGTGACGATCTCAAAGGCATCCGTGGCAATTTGCTCCTGACCGGGACCAAGCTGATAGGTAAGGTTATTAACCAGGGTGCCGTGGAAGTCTCCGGCCATAAAGACAACATTATCGATCTCGTTGTCGTCGATGAACTTGAGCAGCTCGGTGCGCTCGGCGGCGTAGCCTTCAAAGCGATCTTCAGATCCTAAAGGACCAAAATTTTGAATCGGTTCAGGAATGACGACAAACTTCCAGGTCACGCCGCTCTCCTCGGCCTGAAGCAGGTCTGCTTTAACCAGTTCTAGCTGCGCTTCTCCTAACAGAGTGCGGCTTGGGTCGAAGGTTTGAGCCAAAAAGGGAGCCGGATTGCTCAGGTCTGCTGGTTCAAGCTGGTCGTCCCGGAAAGAGCGACTGTCGAGGACAATTACCGCCGCATCGCTTCCGTAGTTGTTGTAGCGATAGAGCTGCCGCTCGTTAGCGGTGCGCTCCTCTCCGGTGTCGCCGTAGAACTCGTCGCGCAGGGGATGATATTCCTGAAAGGCCTGGAGAGCCGCTTCGTAAGCTTGGGTGTCGTTAACAAACTCGACATCATCCGTAAACAAAGGCTCGGTCGAAGAGCCGATATCTGGGGCATCAGGAGATTCTCCCGGAGCCGCACCGCCAGCAAAATTATCGACTAACTCGTGGTCGTCAATGGAGGAGAGAATGGAGGTCGAAGCATACAGTTCGGGAACAGTATTGAGCTCGAAGCGCGTGGAAAGGACTTCTGCCTGTTTGGTGCGAAACTCATTCAGGGTGCGTGCCTGAGTTACTCCTGGAAGCGCCGGGGTTTCCGCATCTGCAAAAATGGTGTCTCCCAGCTTGACAAATAGCTCTAGGTCGCGCTCGTCCGCATTCTTGAGCGAGGGATAGGGTGGAGCCTGCTGCCAGTCTCCCGTGGCCCCAAAGCGAAAGCCAGTTTGAGATCCTAGTTCTGCTGCCGTCTCAAACTCGCCATTGGCGGTGGCTCCGGCGGCATCGGTGACGCGATAAAAGTATTGGGTATCTGGCTCTAGGTTGTCCAGGTTAACCTTAACCGGGACATCCGGATTATCGACCGTAGCAGTGGCTGTTCCGGCAATGAAACTGAAATCAGCCTCTGTGGAGTATTCAAAGGTGACTTCACCCGGAAACGTGCTGCGGGCCCAGAGAACGGTAGAATCCTGAGTGGTATCGCCGCTAGCGACACCGTTAACCAAGGACATCGGTATGGGGGTGCGCGGGTCGAAGCTAGCGGTATCTACTTCTACGAGTTCTGAGGTTTTAGCAATGTCTGCAAAGTCAACGTACTTGAAGTTGGTGTTAAAGTTCTGAATTTCGCCATCTTCAGGGTCTTGAAGGACGGCGGCAGGTTCGTTCGCGCCGTCTTGAGTCACAAATAGCCCGTCAGGAAACTCCTCACCCAGGGGAACGTTGGTCACGTCTGCGCCATCGGACTCTTCTGCCCCATCAATGCCGTTAGCGTCGCCGACGGCAAAGCTATCGAAATACTGGTTAAATCCTGCCCGTTCGTAGAGTGCAAAGGTGCTATCTCCCTGGCTGGAAGCCAGCAGGTAGCCGTTGCCGTCAGCGCCGTAGTAAATGGTGAGTCCTTCGATATCGGCCACTAAGTTGTCGCCACCCGCAACATCAATGAGCAAACCGTCATTGCCAGCATCGGGTTCGGCGTAGTATTTGTAGATCCCAAATCCTTCCTGACCGACGTACAGATAGCCCAGCTCGCGGTCCACCACCATGCCTTCTACCTGTCCGTCTTCGATGTCTTCCCCCTCGGGGACGGGAACGGCAAAGGAACGCACCACTTCCGCCGCTACTGTATCGCCATCGGCAACCAGCTCTAGCTGCGCCACCTGATTACCATCGCTCTGGCTCACAAACGCATATTCAGCACCAGAAACGGGGCTTGTGTAGGTCGCAAGTCCGTAAGCAGTTTGCTCGCCATCATCCACGCCGAAAATGGTTTCGGGAACATCCCCAGTCACGTTGGTAATCTGACGAGTATCGGGGTCGATGCTGTAAATGGCTAGAGTATCGTTCGCGCGATCGCTAAACACCGCTAAATCAACCGTTTCCCCGGCTAACTCAAAGTCGTAGATCAAATCGACGTTGTTATAGCGAATTTCCTCTGGAGTTTCAAGCTGAAGCTCCTGACCTTCGAGATCGTACACGCCAAATCCGCCGTTCTTCAGCGCCGTAATCACAAAGCTTTGGGCCGGATTGTCGGGGTGAACATAGATAGCCGGATCGTCGGAGTCAAATACTTCCTCCTCTGGATTTTCGGGGTCATACCGCAGCAGCGACGGCGTTTCTACGCTTGGAGCAACGGCAGGAATAGTCTCCAGGTCGAGGGCAAACGCCAGGAATTGGGTAAATTGAGCGTCGTTGAAGTTGTTGTCGCTGACGACAAACAGAGACTGGCGACCGTCGGGTAACGTGGGACCAAAGGCTAACGCTTCGCTGTTGTCTAGTTCAATCCCCAGTTCGTTAAAGTCGAGCAGCAAGGTCTTTTCGGCGACGGCATCGATATCGAACGGTTCTCCTTCTTCAGATAAGATGCTGTCAAAGTCGCTGATGTCGGTGGTGTTTTGCAACTGCACCTCAAACAGCCGCAGAGTATTGCCAATCTCAGGAGAGAACCCGCGCTCAAGAGATAGTAAAGTGCCGGTATTGTCGAGGGCCAGTAGCTCCACTAACCCGTTGCCAGCCACATCCTCATCGAGGAAGTAGGCAAACTCTTTCCCCGGTTCGTCGGTTGTCAGGTCGTAGCGCAGAATCCGCACTGGACCCTCTTCAGCACCATCTTGCAAGAGCGATCCTTCAGTAGCAGTATAGAGGGTGCGATTGTCGGGGGTAATAGTCAAGCTTTCAAACGCACGGTTATTCTGGATGCCGCTGTCTGTGGTGGGCAGAAACTTGTCGGGAACGGGTAGCTCGTTGATGAGTTCTCCGGTGTTAAGCGAAAATTCGTTTACGAATGGAGCAAGCAGGGCGCTAGCGTCGCCTTCAGAGGAGATATACAGACTGCCAATGCTGCTATAGGCAATGCCTTCGGGATCGACTCCGCCGACCGGAAAAGGCTCACCGTCTTCGTTGAGGAGAGTGGTGACTTCATTAAAGGAAACGTCTCCTTCATCTAGGCTACCGTCACTCACGTCAATATCTAAGGTGTAAAACCGGGCATCGTTGTTCATGCTGCGGTCGTCGGACAGAGCATAGTACACCTGGTTGCTGGGGTCGTAGGTCATGCCGGATAGTCCGCCGACTTCCGTGTTGGCAAACTGAAAGCCCGTTTCAAAGGTAACTTCGCCAATGAGTTCGATGTCGGTAACGGTTTGGCGGTCAGCAACTCCATCAGTTGCCAGCACATCGACATAAACCAGGCGGTGGTCGGAACTGCGGAAGCCGTTGAAGAGGTTTTCTGGGTCAACATCAAGCAGTTCGGCAAACAGCGGATCTTCATCGGGAAGCCAAAAGACTTCTGCATCGGTAATTTCTAGATTCTGAGATGGCAGCACGTAATCGGCTCGCAGATTTCCCGGCGATGGTTCGCTAAAGTCGGCGGTATCAAGAGCCGGGTTGCCGAGATGTTCGTCGTTAATAGCGTTCTGACGTTCTGCCGCATCGGGACCGCCAGCGCTAGCCGGAGTCGTCGTAATGTTGATCTGCGGGTTATCGAGCAGTTGCAGACTCGCATCGTCGGTGTCGTCACCATCGAACGGATCGGCGTTTTGGTCGCCCATAATCACAAACCGTTCTCCGGCGGCGAGTCCCCCGGTATTGCCAGCGTCGTCATAAATATAGTCGCCAGCACCGGGAGTCACGTAGTCTGCCCAGAAACGAATCTCGTCATGGTTGCGACGACCGTTGCGGTCTTCGTCGCCGTCAAAGACGGGGGGAGTAGGGTGACTGGCCAGGACGTGGACCACCTCCCCGTTGATGTCGATGGGGACGTCCCAGTGACTTTTAGAAGACAGGCGAAACACCTCCTGTTCTGCTTCTGAGTAGAAATCTTCCGGCAGCAGGGAATTGGGCATATCCTGCCAGAGGAAGGTTTGAAAGGTGCGTACTTCGTCTTCCACAATTGGAAACTTGGAGTACAGCACCATCGCAAACTGCCCCGGAAAATTACCAAAGCCAAACGCATCGTTGCCGTATCCGGGTTCGCCAGGTGTGGTGACGACTTCGCCATTGTTGTCTAGGTCAAAGTTAGAAGGAATACCGGTGTTGGAGGGAGCGAGATAAACGTAGGGATACTCGACCGGATCGACTCCATTCTGACTGACAGACAAATAGTTCTCCTGAAACAGCGCGGCAGCAGTGCCATTGGGGTCGTAGTCGAACTCGTTGACCAGCAGCACGTCGGGATTTGTCCGCTGAATAATTTCAGCAACGTTCTGGATCTGTTCGTTATCTGGGGTTGATAAATCTTCGTTCAGTTCGCCTGCTTCATTGCGAAATAGAGAAACGTTAAATTGAGAAAAGCGTGTACTGTCAACAGTAACCATTTCTTAACTACCGTGAATTTTAGTTTAGGCATAGGTAGCGTACCGCAGAAAGTTTAAGCACTCTCTGCCTTCACGTTAAGAAATGATCAACAGTTTGCCGGTAACAGGTCATAAGACAACGAACAATAGGGGGAAACTGTCCCGGCGGAACGGGGAAAGGGAAAAGGAATCCTTGCAAGAAGTAGAAGCTAAAGGTGAAGTCGTGCGGCGGCAGATAACCTCGAACTCTCATCGATAGTCTTTGTGCCGTCCGCACCAACGTAGCGTGAGCTGGCTCGGATAGAATACAGTCATTTGCTTGCTCAGAAGCGCAGAATAGTCAGGGTAGCGAGGAATCGAGCCATGAGTATTGTTCTGACAAAATTCTCACCGCAACTCGCATGACTGAGGTTGAGATGCGTCAAGAAATCGCGGTCATGCTCTTTCAGCGCGAAAAGCTGACTCTTGCTCAAGCCAGCCGATTTGCGGAAATGCACCGTGTAGCTATTTTAGCATCTACTTGCCAGCCGTCACTTAGTGTAGAGCATTAAAAACCGACTCGTAGAGCTAGAGTCGGTGACAAATAAGAGAATCGATTGCTAATAGCTTTAGGAGACTGATGTTGCAGAACCTGATCAAGAATAAACTAGCGATTAAAAGTGAAGAGTTTTTGCCAAAAACAACAGATTCAGTTAAATTGACTGTTCAGTAAGTTTCTCAAGATTAAGTAGGCACGTTCTAAGCTATAGTGCCGGGGTTTACCATGAAGAACCAGTTGATACTCTTCTTGGTACTGACCATCACCATAGCCAGAAATTAGGTTATTTTTGAAAGCCCGTTCTGCTAGTTGGTGAACGTCTTCCCGAAGAGCTGTGTTTGTAGTAGCTATCATAGGTATTGTGATTCCCACCTAAGATCTGACCCATCAATTGCTGAATTGATTGTCAATCAGTTGATAGGAAAGGGAAAAGCAGGGCAGGAAATATGCTTTACCCCTAGCAGTTTGTATCTTTATTTTATAGGGGCAAGCTTAGAAAAGCTGTTAAATATTGTAACTGTATATACATAGGAGAGTCGAACGCACATTTAGCTAGTTAATCAGCTCCCGACGTTTGAGCCTAGACTGTGAGCTTTTACCCGAAGTGCGCGTAGCCATAGTTGATGCCGCTATGGTCCGTTTGATGTTCCGCCGTTTAGCTTGATAAATGGCTTTTCAAAGCCTTGAAACATAAGCACAGTCGTCAAAGAGTAATCAACAATTCACAAAAAACTAAATCCAAAGAACTGTCATAATCGCTGTTGTAAAATTGAGGGACTGCCAAGAGCTATTTGTCTTCGCCATGATTCAAGTTCATCCCAAGATAATTATTGGCGGAGTTCCCAGAACTGGCAAGTCCATTTTGGCCAAGAAACTCTTTGATCGCTATCACGGTCTGGTGATGCATGGCGATACTCTGGTGAATGCCATTAAAAACAATTACAAAAATGCCTTTGCTCCCAATTTCGACACGATTGACACGAATAACTACAGAGACTACCTGCTGCCCATGCAAAATTATCTGGTCAAGCTCGTTAGAAACATGGGTAAAGGTTTAGACTACAATATCAGTATCTTTGAATCTTGCTACGTGCTTCCAGAGTCCGTGGCGCAATTAAGAAAACAAGGATTTGTCTGTAGTGTTTTTCTGCTCTATAACTGTCTTGATATTGAACAAAAAATTCAAGATATTCGTGACTACGCCAAGATAAATCCGTCCTGCTGGTCTCATCAATATACCGACTCAGAGCTGCACGTTGCCTTAAATAATTTTACGACCCTCAGTCGCTTTTTGAGGCAGGAATGCCGAAAATACCAGGTTCACTGGTTCGATCTTGATGACCAATGGAGCCTCAATTGGTATGGCGTTTATCAGTTCATCACGAGCCAAGTTTCCAGGAGTGCGCATTGGCTTTGACCCTGCATTGATTCGTCGGAACTCTAATTTTTCTGCGGTAGCTCCACCACGTCAAACCAGTACTCTCCGAGCGTTTTCATGACTTCTACCAGCCCTTCAAAGCTAACCGGTTTAGTAATAAAGGAATTTCCTCCCGATTTATAGCTGCGGTGGATATCTTCTGCGGTTTTTGAAGTCGTCAGAATGACCACCGGAATCTGCCGAAAGTCACTGTTGGCTTTAATTTCTGCTAGTGTCTCGCGCCCGTCTTTTTTGGGCATGTTGAGATCTAGTAAAATGAGATCGGGCAATGGCGACCGGGCCACGTCGCTGTACTGTTCCCGGCGATACAGGTAGTCTAACAGTTCTTCGCCATTTTCGACAAAGTGCAGGGCGATCGCTAAGTTGCCCTCATCTACCGCATCCTGCATTAAGAGGCGGTCGTCTTCATCGTCATCGGCGACTAAAATAATCATCTGCTTTCTACTCATTAATCTCAATCAGTGACTGTTTAATGGGTAAAGTAACAATAAATGTTGCGCCTTGGCTAGGTTGACTCCTGGCGGTGATGGTTCCTCCGTGGCGCTCCGTGATTTTGCGGCAAATCGCTAACCCAATTCCTGTTCCTTCGTAGGTGGTGCGGTCGTGAAGACGCTGGAAAATAGTGAAGATTTTATCTAAATACTTTTCATCAAAGCCAATACCGTTGTCTTCTACGAAAATTTGATACTGTTCGTTCAGTTGGTGACCGCGAATCCTAACCCGAGGCGGTTCGTCGGGACGACTGTACTTTAAAGCATTGCTGAGCAGGTTTTGCAGCAGTCGGTACATCTGAGAAGAGTCAGCTTCAATGGTAGCCAGTTGATCTACCTTGACTGTTCCTCCTGTTCTGGCTATTTGTATTTCTAGATCGAGCAGGACTTCTTGTATAACCTTGTTCAAATCAACAGCAGTAAAGGGTTTGGCTTTCGTTGTAATTCGCGAAAAATCGAGGAGATTATTGATTAACTTATGCATGCGGCGAGCGGCACTCTGCATTCGTTCTAAATAATCAACTCCTTGTTGGGGCAAAAGATGCCCGTACTTAGTCATCAGGCGATCGCCAAAGGCCGCAATTTTCCGTAGGGGTTCTTGGAGATCGTGAGACGCTATGTAGGCAAAATCTTGAAGTTCGCGGTTGGACTGCTCTACCCTTTGAGCAAAATTTCTCAATTCAGCGGCGGTGCGCTTTTGTTCTTCTACCTTAAGCTGAAGTTGCTGATTGGCCTGTTGTAACTCGGCGGTACGCTCTTGGACCTTTTGTTCGAGCACTTCATTGGTTTTTTCGAGAGCCATCCGCGCTTCAATCGCCGCGATTCCGTAGGCGATGTTGTCGGCTAGCTCGCTCAGGAGTTCGATTTCGGCCTCATCAAACACGTTTGGTTCGGGTGCGCCAATGGTTAGCGTGCCCAACCGGCGATCGCCGACCTTGAGAGGCACCGTGGCGAATGCTTGACAGCCTTCTGCCGACATTGTGCGACTCCAATCGGTCCTGGGCAATTCTGTTTCCAGATTTTGAATAACCTCAAGCTCGTGAGGTTTTCTTGCCTCTGACAGCTTGGTGACATCCTGACAGCAACGGTTCTTCTCTAGCTCTTTAATGGTTCCTCGCGAATCGAGACATTCGTTTTCAACACACGCCCAGGCTAAACAGTATCCCCCGACTTCAACCAGAATCTGGCTGATCTTGTGCAGCAGTTCAGTAACGTTAGTGGCTTTAATAACGGCTTGGTTGCAGTCGCTCAAAGCTTTCACTGAACGATTGACTCTTCTTAAGTGTTTTTCGAGGCGCTTAAACCGTTCCACTTCTAAACGAGCTTGCTGATAAAGTTCGGCTTGCTGAAGCGCGATCGCTACCTGGACAGCAAGCCTTTGCAAGATTTCAATTTCTGCCTTTTGCCACTGTCGCGGTTTAGAGCAGTGGTGAGCAATCAGCAACCCCCAAAGCTTCTCGCCCTGAAGCAGCGGTACTGCTAAATTCGCCCTGACCTGAAGACTCTTGAGCAGTTCTGCATGACAGGGAGATATCCCCTCGTCAATATCGCTATTAGCCGTGACTTCGCCCTGCTTAAATTTATCGCCCCATTCATTAACAAAGCAGTTATCCTCAACATTGCAATTTAGAATTGACATCCAGCGGTCGTCAACAGACTCGACAACAACGCGACCCCGACCGTTATCATACAGACGATAAACAACCACTCTGTCTGTTTGCAGCAGTTTTCTGACTTCTGCTGCTGTTGTTTCCAAGATTTCTTCTAGATTCAGGGAGCTTCTCGTTTGCAGAGCAACGGTTGCCAGTAATTTATTCCCCTCTGGTGTGGCCGATTCTACCGATTGGGTCTTCGGGTTGGGATTGCTGATCATCTGTAGGTGTTTGGGGTCAGTTAAAGGATTGGTCGGTAGCTGAGCGGGTGCTGGGGGAAACTCACTACTAAATTAACAATTAACGCAAACTACATCCCAGCTACCGATAGCCTTGAGTCTGTGTCTCACTCTACCCCCCGAAATGCGAGCGTCCGTTTCCCCTAGCGAGGTGAGAGCAAATGAGCGCTGCTTAAATCACTCTCACCGAGAGCGTAAGCCGTTTAGAGCGCGAGAGTCTTCCCCAGCGCCATCAGCAGTGCCTATCAACCCATCACTCGATTACAGGCTGATGCTGCCAACGGAGCCGCCATCCACGCGGTAATTCGAGCCGACAACGAAGCTAGCCTGCTCTGAGCACAAGAAAGCAATGACCGCAGCTACCTCCTGAGCTTTGCCGCGCCGCTTGAGGACGAGGTGAGGACGCTTTTTCTCTAAGAAGCTGCTGATGGCATCGTCAAAGCCAACGCCGAGTTTTTGCGAGCGCTGCTCCATCATTTTGTCTGTCATCGGAGTGGCGATAAAAGCCGGAGAGACAGTATTGACAAGAATGCCATCTTGTGCATAAGCCTTGGAGAGATTTTTCGCCAGGTTAATGACGGCGGCTTTTGCTGCACAGTAGGGCATTTCATCGGTGTACGGCTGCACGGCATCTTCAGAACTGATCAAAATAATCCGTCCCCAGCCAGCATCGCGCATCGCAGGAATAAAGGCGCGACAGATGCGGACAGCCGCCATAAAATCGACCTGAAGCGTTTCCATCCAGTCTTCGTCAGTTAGCTCCAAAAACTCTTTAGTCGCACCAGTAATGCCAGCGGCGTTGACGAGGATATTGACAGAACCAAACCGCTCGAGAACCTGTTGTTTAGCAGCTTCCACTTCTTCTATTTTGGTCAAATCTGCCTGTACCGGAAAGGCTTCGCCAATTTTGTTCACTTCCTCGACGGTTTCTTTAAGCTGGTCTTTCGTTTTGTCGAGGAGAGCAATTTTAACTCCTTCGGCTGCTAGCAGTTTAGCGGTTGCTTGACCGATCCCAGAATCTCCTCCGGTAATCACGGCCACCTTCCCTTTAATTCCAAAATCCATATCTATCTCCTGCAATATTTGTTAAGCCTCTTCGTATAGCCATTGGGCGCTCTGTAACTAGCAATGGAGTGGCTTTTGCTTGCTCCTGAGCCAGCCAAAATCGCCATAACCTGTAGATAGAAGAGCACTTTTGAGATTTTTTAATCAAATCCCGTTCATTATGATAGGTAAGATTTTGTGGCTATTGTTCTACCGAAGAGTAGAAATCAGTAATTAGCTTTGGCCGCCGTTATGCAGGTGTTTAAAATGCCAGAGCTGAGGTCACAATTACCGATGGTTTAAAGGCCAAAACTCCATCTAGTAAGGCATCGGGTGAAATAAGGTGGCCTAAACCCGGAAAAAAACTTGCTATTCTATGTACTAGAGTGCCCTCGTGCTGTTGAACAAATGACAAAGCCTAAGCTGTCTATAGTGATTCCCATGAGGGAAGGGGTTCAAGAGTCATGGCTCCAAGAACTCTTGAAAGTTCAAGGTGAGGTGGAGTTCATTTTAGTATATCCGCCGAGTGTGCCGTTTATGGCGATCGCCGATTCTCGCCTGCGTCAAATCGCTAGTCCGCTGCGCGGAGAAGTCATTCAAAGAGTGACGGCGCTACTCAACGCCGCTGGGAAATATGTGCTTTCGGTTAACTGCGATGAGTATCTGCATCCCCACATCATTGCCATTGCCGAGGATTACTTCAGCACCTATCCAGATAGCTACTTTTTCCGCTTAAAACAAGCAATGTTTCCCTTTGGAGACGCACCTATTGATAAGCCTTGGGGATCTCTGCGTTCGTTTAAAGATATCAACGTCAGAAAGCGGAACGCCGAAAAAGCCTATTCCGAAGCCGAAAAAGACCAAACGATGCGAGAAATCCCGATTACTCCTTTAGACAATCGAGTAGACTGGCTCGCTCTTTTTCGGGGACGCAGAGATCACAATGGACCCCATCAAGAAAACTTTGATAAAAAAGTTTGGAAAAACGAACTGGTTCAGGAGGCGCTCACAGGAGTTGTCCCCACGTTTACGCTCTTTGGTCCTTTCAAGTACGTTCCGTTCTGGACGGCTGACCGACTGATGGGGTTATCGGTACAGTCCAGATTTTTTGAGCCGGGGAAAATCGCGGGTCACTGGCTTCCGTTACCAGAACAACTCCGCACCGAAGATAATCCCCCCAACCACCCGCGCAAAAATCGCCGCTACGTGTTGGCGGAAATGTCGATATTAAGACAGTTTCCCGGTTACGGATATCTGTGGAACCTGGTGGTTCTTGACCGGGGAAACATCTTTATGGTTTGGTTTCCCAAAGACACCATTAAAAATCTTGCTGAAAGATTAGGTCTGAGGAAGCCTAAAACTGAATAGTCTCAATTAATCCCAGATGCTAGGGTTTTCGACGGTGAAACAAACTGTCTATTGAAAAAGTATTAAAGCTATTGCCCGCCAGCAGAATAAACAGCACCAAACAGTAGATAAGCTGCGAGGATGCTGCATCCCAGTTTTGCAGCAGCGTTACCCCATACATCAGCACAATCATCAAGCCAAACAGAGTAACGAGCGCCACTTGGGTAACGAGTCCTAGGGTTAAGAGTAGTCCGCCAATAAGTTCGACGGGTGGGACTAAATAAGCTGGCGCTCTCACTAATGCTTCCGGGACAAAGGTATCTTGAAACAGATCCACCATTGATTGCGCAAATCCCGGTATATTGCCCATGCGGGTAAATCCGTGATTGAAGTAGTTGATGCCTAAAACAATTCTTAGAAGAGTGTAGGCTATCACAATATCTCGGCGCTGGAGCCAAATTCCTCGATCTCGAATCATTAGTTTATCTGTGCAATAGATGAACAGAGTCATGAGTAGGTCATTTGATGACAGTATACAGTTGACAGCTTTGATGTGGTTAATAGGAAGGGTTTCGGCAGTGGGAAATTTCCGATGCTATGCTCTCTTACCCAACAGAAGTGTCCGTAAAACTTGAAAATTACTAGCGTTAGCAGGACAGTAGCCATGAAATTTGCCGTTAAATCTGGATACTTGGTAAAAAGCCTCAAACCGAGCGATGCAGATGATCTCCAGCAGCTTTATGAAAAGTGTGCTGATTTCTCGTATCTCGTTGATGGACAGCCACCCTCGCCGACAGCCGCCCACGAAGAATTTTTTGCTGTGCCGGATGGGAAACGGTTAGACGATAAATTTATGCTTGGCCTCTTCACTCCTCAGAATGAACTCATCGGTTTGATTGAGTCCATTCGTGGCTATCCCGATGATGAAACTTGGTGGATAGGGCTCATTATGCTGGCACCAGAGTATCGTGGTCAAGGGTTACTCAATCCTCTCGCCCAGGAACTTGAGCGCTGGGTAGCATCACACGGGATACAGTACATCATGGGGTCTGTCGTCGAGGAGAATATTAAAGTGTTGCGCTTGTGGAAAAGAATGGGTTTCGAGGTCATCCGCCAAGCACCACCCCGGCAGTTCGGTCAAAAGACTCATTCACTGTCGATCATCCGGCGAACTATCAGCGCTAACGAGATATAGGATTGGTATACTATTTATGCGCTTTAAGCAAGCTTAGGGTTAAGAACTATTGCTAAAAGTTTCTAGATATGCCATGTGAAGATAATAGCCAACAAGAACAGTCCCTGACTACGATTGCATATCGTTTCTTAATCGGGGTCGCATTTGGTGGTTTAGTTCTGCCACTTGTTTATTTCTATGCTATGTTCTTAATGTTTTATCCCATCGAGTGGAACGCAACCATGATCGAAATGTTTGCATTAGCGCCCATAGTTTGTGGAGCGCTATCAGCGGTTTTTGGGAAACGATTTTTGGATGGGCTGTTGAATGTAGTAGTGGGCTTGCTGCGATCGCCCCCGTAATTGGACAAGTGAAACTGGCAAATAAGTTCAATGACATCACTGTGTTAACCTTTTCCACCTGGACCCAAGAAAATAATGCCTTCTTCTGTAATTGGCCAGGTAATGCCTGTGGGAATAAAGTAGGGCGTACAGCCTAAATCGACTAGTCCCCGACAGCAAAACCGCATGTACAGCATGACGTTCGCTTGAGCGGCGGCTTCGTCAAAGGAAACCAGCACCATTTTGAAGTCTCCGACAAACGGTCGCCCGGTTGGTTCTTGAACGATGGGAAGCAGGCAGTAGGGCGGCACTCCTCCAGTGACTAGCTGATTTTTGCCGATCCAGCGATCGCCTAACCAACTTTGGAATGGAGTACTGACGTTCAATCCTCCACAGTCTACACTCAGTTCTGGCAGCTCTAAGTCGAACAAGTCGCCCAATTCAACGTGATGACAGCCAGAGCCGTCGCAGGGAACCGCTGATAAATCAATCCCATCTCGTCCAGTGACGCTACCAGAAACCACTCGATCGACAATTTGATTTTCGGCTTCGCCAAACACTAAATCTGCTCGCGAAATAACGCCGTTGAGCTGCAACAGATCTCCGTAGGGATAATCTCCCAAGCGCAGTTCCGAGAGATTGGTAATCTCGCTAATGGGGACATCCTGGTAATTTTGGAAGTAGCCGAGGGCCGTCTCTGCTAAGCCAGGAAGGTCGCCGATGCTGTACCCGGCTAGAGAAATTGATTCTAAGCTCAAAGCTCCAAACCCCCCATCGATCACATCCTGGATCGTCGTGCTGGAGGAAAAGCTAATTCCTGCTTGGGAGAGAAAATCCGCAATTGGCAGAACATCTTGAACGGGGATATCTGCTAAACCTAGAATGGCCCCGGAATCTCTATCGGCAAGACTCTCCAGGGTTTGCTTTTTGATTAATTCTCCAGAAGCTTCAAGACTCTGAGACTCTACCGGAAGCCCGGTGCGATCGCCAATTCCCCTCAGACTTGCCTGCTCAACCCCTAAAGAAGACAGAAACCCGAGCTTAAGCTCTTTAAATGAATGATACACGCCAGCCGGGTCAAAACCGAGCTGCTGTTTGGCCGTTGCTGATGCTTCCTCAATCGCGACGGCTTCGGCAAACTCCCCAAAATCCTCCGCTGACCACTGGCTAATATCTGGGATCTCGAAACTGCCTGCGGGAGTACTAACGGCACAGGTCTGTCTTCTCGCCGGATCGACTCCAGCTTTGACCTGGGTTGCATAAGCAATGCCAATGATGCACAGGCAGGAACATAAAAACAGGCCAATGATTCTAATTCTCGCTTGAGGGCTCCACATTACTCGTTGCCGGATCGGGGTCTAGAGGACGGTATTGCTGAGAGAGGCGCTGTTCTAAGCCATTGTGGGCAAGCTTTCTGACAATTGCCATCGACACGCCAGCGCGTTCGGCAGCATCAACAATCGACTCGCCGTTGCGGGCGAGGGTGATAAATTCCTGGATGCGATCCCAGAGAGGATCTGAGCGCTTCAGTAGTCCTTGTTCTTGGACAATCCTTCGGCCAGTAGCGACATCTTCTAAAGTGGCCTGAATGCCGAGCATCCCGACATCAATCAGCGGCGTACTGCGAGATTCGGGGTAGAGCGTGAGCGCGGAATATTCTGGAATTCCAGACCCATAGGTGAGGCGGAACTGGTAGAGGTTTCTTTGTCCGGCTCTCGTTTCGGTGACGACCGATAGCAGCGTAGCTGGAGTTTGGGGCAGATTGCGAAAGGTCAGCGGTTCGATTCGTTTTAGGTGGATCACCTGAGCGCCAGTGGAGTTTAAATCGCCATCAAAATCAACGGTGACTCTCGAAGGGTCATCGAGCCAAACGCGCCGAATGATTTCTCCTGTAGGGATAAAGTTGATATTAAAACCATAGCCTTCATGAACCGTCACCGTGGTCACTTCGCCATCTCGGAGACGAGCGAGAGAGACTGAGCGAGTTTGCTGCTGAGCCAAAACAGGCTCAGCAAACTGGAGAGTACTAACTGCTGCTAGCACAAATAAGCATTTCATAGCCGAATCTTCTGATTGACAAATACCTCAACGGGAGTGCCAGCTTCAATCGTCCACAGACTGTCTCGGCTCAAGGCTTCGTTAACAGCCCGACGGTTACGAGCGGCAATTTCTGGGATCAGAACATTGGCACCGCCTTCGATCATGCCAGCCAAAATATCGGGGTCGCGATTATCGGAGTCAGATACAATACCGTCGTCAGTAATGATGATGTCTCTCTCGGGACGGTTAATCAGTTCGGCAGCACGACCAATGCCCGACAAAATGGCGAGGCCCGTATCCAGGGCAGCAACGCTCGGACCAGGATCGAAAAACTTCTCGGCAATGAGAGGAGCGCCGCTTTGTCCGCGAATCTGGATGGCTCCTGGGGGCAAACTGACTGCTGTTTGTTGCCCGTTCTGCTCCACTAGTGCTTGAGTAACCGACATCTGAACCAGTCCGCTATTAGAGACGGAGGAAACGGTTGCGAGCAGTTGAGTGCCGCTGGGGAAAGCTCGTTCTCCATTGTCCGCCATTACGGGACGATCCAAGCGAACCACAAATTTGTCCTGTTGCTGAGCTGGTCCTTCCCAAACCACCGGAGTTTCTAGGACTCCCGATGTCGTTGTACCAGGGGGAATCGCCCGATTTGGTCGTCCGGTTAAAATGGGGGCTTCCTGACGGGCATTTCGTTGGGCGGCTGAAGCCGACTCAGCTCGTCTTGGTTGGGTGGTACTGCTCCTCGATGTCGTTCGCTGCGGACGAGTCGAGTTCGAGGCTAAAGCCCCTTGTCCGTAGCTGCCGAGTTGAGCAAGACGCTGCCATTCGGCTGCCGGATCGACAGTCGGGGCAGGGGTAGGAGCCGTCGCTGCTGGTTGAGATGCTGGGGCAGGGCGCGACTGTGGAGTACTCGCTCTTGACTCAACCCGAGGACGCGGCTGCGGTCTGACTTCAATACGGGGTTCTACGCGGCGGACCGGCTGTGGTGCTGGTCGCGGCGCGGGTCGCGGCGTGGGTCGCTGGATGGTTGGGACTGGTCGCGGCTGTGGCGTGGGTAATTCTGAGGGGGGCTGCGCCTCTGCTTCCGATTCAGTCTCTAGAATTTCGATATCCTCTAGCTGCTCGGCTTGACGACTAAGCGCTAAGGCGGTTTTTAGTCTACCCTCTTCAGAAGAAAGCTCATCTGACTCCTCTAGTTCTTCTGAGGTGTCCGGTACGCCTACAATGGGTTGCTCCACAGGCTGGTTGCCGTTGTCAAAAATACTGGTTAAAACAACGCCCAACAGAATGAATATCACGGCAGTAGCTCCGGCAATGGTGCCTAATTTGGCGAAAGGATTATTCGCCCAGGATTGACTACGCTGGAGGTGGTCAGATTCAGCTTCATCAAAGTCCTCTGGGTCTAGCAGACCTTCATCAGCATTGGAATCCGTTATGGTTGTCCCGTCCCGATATCCTAATAGGTCTTCAAAATTAGGATCGGGTTTTGAGTCAAGAGGCATATCGTCTCAACGCGAGCGAGTATGGACAGATTGAACCCATGCAGCCGAACGCTGCGGGGTTCTCCTAAATAAAGATTACCCAGATCGCAGGCAAAACATTAACTCGCAGGGCAGTTCTTTTGACATCGTTCTGCGATCGCCTCTATCGTTCAAAACCCAACCTGGATATAGATTCAAGGAGTGAGGGACGATTGCAACACGACGGCTGTGGCAAGGTTTAAGCAACGAGTACTAGAGTTTAAAAAAGTTTAAGAAAAATCTTGTGTTTGAATGTAGTAAGAAGTACAAAAACATTTAATTCAATGAGTTTTAATGACAACACTCTTTGGAGAAGCCTAAAAGCTAGCTGAGAATAGTCTTTTACAGCGTTTTTTGTCAGTCTAAGTTTTACAAAATCTGTAAATTTTCTCAAAAAGGAGAATGGTTTATGACTGGTGTAGAAGTTGTCCCATCGTCCGAAACTGACAGCGAGAATCGTAGTGCCTTAATTTTTGGACTAGAGGATAATCCTCCTTTTCAAACTGCAATTCTTGTCGCTTTACAGCATGTTTGTGTTATTTTTGTGCCTAGCGTAACTCCAGCAATTTTAATTGGTCGAGCACTAAATTTAGATGCTGCTAGCATTAGCTACATTATTGGCATGACTCTATTTGTTGCTGGATTTGCCACTTTCGTTCAAGCAAGACGAATTGGTCCAATTGGCTCAGGCTTGCTCAGTATTCAAGGTCCAAGCTTTGCCTTTCTGCCTCCTATTTTCAGCGTCATTGCTACAGCTAGTGCGGCAGGAAGAACACCAGAAGAAACCCTCGCTCTTATTCTGGGCTTGGGCTTTTTTGGCTCATTTATTCAGATTATCCTGAGTCGATTTTTGCAGTTTGCTCAAGTTATTTTCCCCCCCATTGTCACTGGAACAGCAGTAACCCTGATCGGTTTGACTCTAATTAGATTTGGAATGCACGATATGGCTGGGGGAGATGTGGCACAAGAAGCTGGTGACTACGGTAGCCTAAAGTACTGGGCTGTTTCCTTTCCCGTATTTCTGACTGTCGCTATCTGTAGCGCTAATTCAAATCGTTTTTTGAGAATGGGTTCAGTTATTATTGGACTGCTGGTAGGAGCCATTATTGCCGCCTTGATGGGCATGACAGACTTTAGCCAACTGGGAAGCATTCCTCTGTTTAATATTCCCATCCCATTCCGGTTCGGTTTAGATTTTAACCTTGCTGCCTTTATTCCCTTTGCTATTATCTATTTCGCTACCTCATTAGAGGTTGTTGGTGATATCACAGCAACCTCAATGGTGACTGGAGAACCGATTAAAGGTTCTAGATACATCAGACGACTTAAGGGCGGGCTACTTGGAGATGGATTTAATTCATTCATCGCCTCCTGCTGTAGTACTCTCCCAACGGTGACGCTATCGCAAAACAACGGCATTATTCAGCTTACCGGAGTAGGCAGTCGCTATATCGGCTTCTATGTAGCAGGAATCTTGGCATTTTTGGGATTGTTTCCCATTGTTGGAGGCGTTCTCACAGCCATTCCAGCTCCTGTATTTGGAGCCGCAATCCTACTAATGTTTGGGACAGTGGCTGTTGCCGGATTTAATATCCTTCGAGAAATCGAAATGACAAATAGATCCCTCGTAATCGTTGGCGCATCGTTAGCAGCCGGGCTAGGTGTAACGTTTATTCCAGATGCGTTAGCAGGATTTCCTGAGCAGATTCGGAGCATTTTGGAGTCAGGCATCTCTGTCGGGTCTCTCTGCGCTTTGCTCTTAAATCTCGTCCTTCCTAAGTCAATCGAAGACAAAATGAGTGAAAATTCAGCAACTTCAGATCCAGACAAGAGTCCTCTCTCAGAGGCAAATTAATTGGTAGAAGACTTGAAAAGGAAGGCAACGTGCCTTCCTTTTATTTAACGAGACAAGGAATGGGTTTAGGCTAGATCGAACAACAGGATCTCTGCGTCTGCCGTGGCGGCGATCGCCAACTCAGTCTCATGACTGACCGCAGCTCCATCACCTTGGCTAAGAGCAACATCGTTGAGGGTTACCGCTCCTCTAGCGACCTGTATCCAGGCGTGACGTTGAGGATTGAGGGAGTAGGAAAGGCGATCGCTCTCATTCAACACCGCCGCATAGATGCTAGCATCCTGATGAATGGTCAGCGCTCCCTCTCTACCGTCTGGGGCAGCGACGAGCCGCAGTTGACCAGGCTCTTTGGCCAACCCAAAGTTATGCTGTTCGTAACTAGCCGGGATGCCTCTTTGGTTGGGCAGTAGCCAGATTTGCAGAAAATGAACGGGTTCTGTCGCAGAATGGTTGAACTCACTATGCAAAATTCCGGTTCCTGCACTCATGCGCTGGACGTCACCCGGCTTAATCACAGAACCATTGCCGATGCTGTCTTTATGGGCTAACGCTCCTTCCAGCACGTAGGTAATAATTTCCATGTCTCGGTGACCGTGGGTTCCAAAGCCAGCACCAGGAGTGACGCGATCTTCATTGATCACCCGCAGGCTTCTGAAACCTAAATACTCAGGATCGTAGTAGTTAGCAAACGAAAATGTATGATAAGTATTGAGCCAGCCGTGGTCGGCATGTCCGCGCTCTTGCGCTTTACGAAGAGTAATCATGGTTGCTTTTAGTAGATAGGTTGAAGAGAAATAAACAGTCAAAAGCATTTTTTATTACTAGCTTTTTGAGCTGTTTTCTATCTATTTAAACTTTATCTAATCTACCGTTATGATGTAAAGAATGCACTTTAAAGTAAGCCACTTACCAAAAAGTTACTGTGGAAGCTAAAGAAATTATTCCCAAAGCGAGCTGCCCTGTAGAAAATACGTTAGCCGTGATTGGAGGGCGGTGGAAAGTATTGATTCTGCGGGAATTGCTGGAGGGAGTGAAGCGGTTTGGTCAACTGCAACGCGCTGTACACGGCGTGACGCAAAAGATGCTAACCCAGCAGCTTCGAGAATTAGAAGCAGACGGCATTATTCATCGAGAAGTCTATCCGCAAGTTCCCCCCAAAGTAGAATATTCCCTCACGCCCCTCGGCAAAAGTTTACAGCCCATCCTTGATGCCATGCATCAGTGGGGCATTCAGTATGGACGCAAAAAAAAGAGCGATGGAGCGCGTCTTGACGGTTGAAAGCAGACCTCTTTGTCTTCTCCCAAGACGTTCATCTGTTTTCTGGCATTCCTCCCGCCACCAAAGCTAAAAGCTTGATGGCGGGAGGAATGCCAGCCTCCAATTGTGTGTTTACAAATAACGAGGTAAAATGTGAGCATGGTTGTTAGCGAAGCTCCTGCGAAGCAGGCACGTGCTTACAGATTTAGGTTTTACCCGACATCCGAACAAGAAAGGAGTGGCTCTGATTGTGGAGTCGGACGTCGATACAGTCTGAGCCGATGAAACAAAGCTCCGGCAAGTGTTGACAAACCTGCTTTCTAATGCTTTTAAGTTTACTCATAGCGGTGAGGTGCGGATTAAAGCTGTTCAAATTCCTGGCTCCGAACCCTCGGTTTCCTGGATCGAAGTTTCCGTCTCGGATACGGGGATAGGAATTGAGCCAGGTAAGCATGACAAGTTATTTGACGCGTTTGTGCAAGCCGACGGTTCTGTGAGGCGGCGCTACGGCGGCACTGGGTTAGGCTTAACGACCTGCAAGCGATTAGTAGAGCTAATGGGAGGCCACATCGAACTTAAAAGTTTAGGAATGGGTCAGGGAACCACTGTGAGCTTTACTTTGCTGTCTCAACAACCCAGTCGAGGGGAAGGGGAAATGTCCCTGGTGGGACGGGAAAAGGGGAAGGGGGAAAGGGAGAGGGGTTAATGGTTGATAGGAACAATTAACTATCAACTATTAACCATGAACAAATTTCAATATGATTAAAGACTTGGGACATTAAGTGAGGACACTGGTCATGGAAGTGATTCCAGCGATAGATTTGCTTGAGGGAAAATGTGTGCGGCTGTATCAGGGAGATTACGAGCGCTCGCAGATCTTTGACGACGACCCCGTTGCCGTGGCGAGCAGATGGGTCGAACAAGGAGCAACGCGGCTGCACGTCGTCGATTTAGATGGCGCTAAACAGGGTCAGCCTGTTAATGGGGAAACGATTGAGGCGATTGTACAGGCAGTGCCTGTGCCTGTGCAGGTCGGTGGAGGATTGCGCGATCGCTCGTCTATCGCTCAGTTACTCGATCTTGGGGTTGAGCAAGTGATTGTGGGGACGGTAGCCGTTGAACAGCCGCAGCTCGTCCAGCAGCTTAGTGCCGAGTTTCCGGGACGGATCGTTGTGGGTATTGATGCCAGAGACGGTCAGGTAGCCACCAAAGGATGGTTGGAAACCGCTCAAGTCGCTGCTTTAGATTTGGCGCAGGATATGGCAGCACGAGGAGCCGCCGCTATTATTTATACCGATATCAAGAGGGACGGAACGCTCTCTGGTCCTAATTTAGAGGCGTTACGAGAGTTAGCTACAGCGATTGATATTCCCGTGATTGCCTCTGGTGGCGTTAGTTCTCTAACCGATCTGCTGAGCTTGCTGTCGTTAGAGCCTGTCGGAGTGTCTGGAGTGATCGTTGGTCGTGCCCTGTATACAGGAGACGTAGATCTCTCTGAAGCCGTGCGAGCGGTCGGTCCTGGTCGTCTTCAGGATGTTCCTCTCGATCTCGGTTCTACTTTCGCCTAACGTTGATGGAACACAAAGAAAATCTTCTTTCTAGTTCTAGGTCATGCTCGTGCAGCTTAGTCACCTAGGCAAATACCTAATCCTCTGGCTGTTTTCACCAATGTTCCTTGCGGATCGACGGCTCGGTAATCTTTAATCGCTTCTAAAATAGGAACACTCACAACTTGGCGATTTTGCCACGTTACCATCTGGTCGTATTTTCCTTGATTAATCAGCTCCACCGCTGCGACTCCAAAGGCCGAGCCTAGGGTGCGATCGAGGGGAGAGGGAATGCCGCCGCGCTGAATATGTCCTAGGGTAGTCACTCTGGTTTCTGCTCCGGTGTGGGTTTCGATTTGCTGGGCTAAGTGCTGTCCAATCCCGCCGAGGCGATCGCTTTCGCAGCCGAGCTTTAGTTGTTCGCCGGATTCGGTACAAACGGCTTCTGAGACGATCGCAATGGAAAAATGCTGTCCTAACACCTGGCGTTTTTGAATTTGTCGGCAAACATTCTCAATTTTGTAAGAAATTTCGGGAATGAGAATAATATGGGCGCCTCCGGCAATGCCAGCATTGAGAGCAATATGTCCCGCATCGCGCCCCATGACTTCTAAAATCATCACGCGATTATGACTGGCTGCGGTAAAGTGGAGGCGATCTAACGCTTCTGTGGCGGTATTGACAGCAGTATCAAAGCCAATGGAGCGTTCGGTAATGCCGACATCGTTATCGATAGTTTTCGGAATGCCGACTAAGTTAATACTGCCCTGTTGAGCAAGCCGCCGCAAGATTGCCAAGCTGCCGTCGCCGCCGATGCCAATCAGCGCATCTAAGCCGATGTGGCGGTAGCCTTCAATAATTTCTTCAGAGCGATCGCGTAAACTGCCGTCAGGCATTGGGTAAGCAAAGGGGTTGCCTTTGTTCGTGGTTCCTAATACCGTCCCTCCCATAGTCAGCAAGGAGTCAATTTTGTCGAGATCGAACCGCATTACTTTTGGAGGGCGATGCATCAATCCGAGCGTTGCCTGACAAATTCCCAGCACTTCCCAGCCGTAATTTCCCATCGCGCAGTGAGCCACTGCCCGAATGACGGCGTTTAAGCCAGCACAGTCACCACCACTGGTCAAAATTCCAATCCGTTTCCGTTTTCCCATCTCAGTGCTATCAACGACTTTCTTATTCATTGTTCGGCTTTTCGTGACCAGTATGAGCGGTCAGTTAGTGAATCTCAACAAGAAAGTCCCCTGGTAGAAATGACAAGCAGGCTGATTGAGCGGACTGAATTAGCTTTCTGAGGAGAAGGAAGTGCCGCTTGCCCCCTCCTCCCGATCCATTTATTCCCCTGGAAAGCGGAAAATAGCGGCCACTGAAGCTTGAGAGGGAACCTGATCTGGTTCGACGGCAAATACCGTACCGCCGTTGAGCAGCGTATGCAGGGCGGCAAAATCCAATAGGTCTTCGCTATCCGCTTCCTCGCTATCGTACAGATGGACGGCATTTTCCTGTAGCTCGAACTGTCCCCACTGATAGTGGTTTATGGCCACAAACAAGGTATCGACGCGCTGGTAGTAAGCTGCTTTGACGATCTCTCGAATGTCGTGAGATGCCAACTCGGGGCTATTGCCGCTGAACTCTCGGTAGCGCTCAGCCGCGTCTTTGCGTGCCTGCTGGAAGTGGGGGCTGACCACCATCCACGCCTGTTCGTGGAGTTCCTCGGGCTTGATCAGTTTTGGCTCGCGGGCCACGGCTTCTTCGAGCAGATGGGGGTAGCTATTGGCATCCTTATAAATGGCCAGCAGTTCATCTACACCGACTAAGACCATCGGAGCATCATCGCCCTGGAAAAACTCCCGCAGTCCCGCATCTACTTGGTTAAAGAATTGCAGAATCTTGATCTGTTTATCTTCATCAGCACCACTGCCGTGAAACGTTCCGGGGCTAGATCCGGGGGGCGAACTAGGCGAAGCAGAACCAACGGTTTCAAACTGAGTTTGGTTTTCGGAGTCTTCGTACTGGAGGACTGCCTCTCTCAAGCTTTCCGGCACATCTTCTAAGCTGTTGAGATCGTATTCTTTAATGTGGTTGCGCGTTCCTTCGAGAAAGCGGACCTGCTTTTGGTTGAGGGCCAAAATATAAAACCTGCCGTCTCCAGTCAGCAGGGGCATCAGGGGTTTGACATGAAAGCGATCGCTCACTACCACTATCTCTTCAAACTCTAGCGGTAAGCGATAGGTGCGAAGGAAATTTTTAGCAACAAATACCGCTAACCCATTACTTTGATGCCGCCAGAAATTGGCTTTATCTAGATCGTAAGCGCGTTTGAGCATTTCAACCGCCTCTGCTGGGCGCATTCCCTGTTCGACTAACTTTTCCTCAGCTTCTTTCATTAAATTTTTGAAGCGAATTGGATCTTGCTGAATCTCTGCTCCTGCTGTGTGGGTGGGCAGAAACACAGACACGCACGGTCCTTGAGGCTGTTCTACTAAAGTTTTAATCTCTTCTTTCGCTAAAAGCGCCATCTGTTACTCTCCTAAATTGTGTCGCAGTTCAGCAGCAAGAGCGATCGCTCCAGCGGCCATATTTGGCTGCAAGTCAACCTAATTTTCAATAGGTTCTGTGTCAATCTTTCAATCAAGCAGTTAACCTACAGGTTTCCATTAGAATCTAAAGCCTTCCAAAAATCATCTTTCTTCAGACAGGACTCTGATGCCGACGGTTGGCGGAGCAGGTTTTTTCGACAGAGGAACCTTCCAAACATCGAGAAAGTCTCTCGAGATCGCCAACAAATATCAAACATTCTGAAAGATTCTTGATCTCATGCTGTATGGGGTAGATACGCCGAGAGTTTCTGTTTTGTAACCTGTAAAGAGCGAATATCCAGCAAGTTTTCGTTTAATAAATAGTTATGCCGCAAACTAATTGGTGGCAAAGATAACCTTGAATGCAGCAGTATAAATCTATAAATTTTGCTATGACAATTACGGAAAATTTGACTATGCTTACTCTAAGTATTACCGCTATCTCATTACTTACAGGGATTTTCTATCAAGCAGTGAGTGAAGCCTTAAATCGACGCAGACATCCTCCACCGGGTGAACTTGTGGATATTGGGGGATTTCTTCTACATCTCAACTGTATTGGGCAAGGTACACCAAAGGTTGTTATGGATGCTGGTGGTGCTGCTCCCTCAATTACATGGGGCTTGGTTCCATCTGAAATTGCTAAATTTACCCGTGTTTGCACCTATGATCGAGCGGGTTTGGGTTGGAGCGATCCTAATCTCAGGAGCCCCCGCACCAGTCAGCAGAGCGTTGATGAATTACATTTACTTCTGACTAAAGCTGGAATTAATCCTCCCTACATTTTAGTTGGACACTCATTGGGTGGAGTCAATATGCGGCTGTATGCGAGTCAATATCCAGAAGATGTGGTCGGATTAGTGTTAGTCGATTCTTCCCATGAAAATCAGATTACATCTGAAATGTGGAGGCGCATAAAAATGCAGACTTGGCTTTATCAAGTTTTGAGGGTTGTCAGTCAAGTTGGGGGATGGCAACGATTCGTGAATTTTACTCCCATATCCCCCTCAAACCTTTGTCTAGAGTAAGTTTCATCAAATAGGAATCAGAGAAAACCCAAAATTCAATGCTGGAGGTTGACGATTTAGATCGAGACTATAGCTACCAAAACGGTTGATATGCTTGGTAATATAAGGACTTAAAGGCGATGTACGCGATCGAGATGCACAAGTGCGCGCAATGGAACAGGCTGTAAACACATTCGGTAGTCTCGATATTGCGGTTGTCAATGCGGGTGTTTCACAGGCAGGTGCAATCGAAGAGTTTTCAGATGAAGAGATCAGCACCGTATTCGAGATTAACGTTGCTGGCGCGGTAAAAACGACTCAAGCGGCTGTTGGATTCATGAAACCACAAGGTTCTGGGCGAATTATTTTCATTTCATCGGCTCTTGGTCGAATGGGTAACGAGCTTTTTCCAGTCTACACATCGACAAAATGGGCAGTGATCGGTTTTGCTAAGTCGGCAGCTTTGTCTTACGGGCAGTTCAACATCCTATGCAATACTGTTGCACCAGGATTGGTAGATACACCACTTGCTAACAACGATTTTATCTTACGCAAAATGTTGCCAGAAGTGCCAAATCCAACCTTCGAGATGCTCTCTGAGACGTTGAGACCCGAAAATCCTATTCCAGTAGGACACTTAGAGCCGGTTGATGTTGCCAAGGCGGTGCTCTTTTTCGCAGGAAGCGCTACCGATAAGGTTACTGGTGAAGTGTTTGACGTTAGCTACGGCTCACTGGCGAGAAGCATTGCATAAGATGTTGAACTTAAAGTCTATCTAATTAATCGCTTTTCACAACCAGAGCGCATTATATTTGTTGAATTTGAAGTAAAGATGGAACACTTACAAAAAAGGAGACTTCAAGCATGAAAGCTCGCAAACCCGGTCATAGATTAGAAACTTCAGCTATTGACCGCTACATGAGCAGGTCTAAACTAAATCGCAGAGAGTTAATCGCTATGCTAGCGGGCTTAACCGCCAGTCTGACAGTGTCTGGCTATTTCAATAGCGAGGACACCACCGCCGCTCATGCCTCCGCTTCTGACCGGCTAGGTAAGCTCCTGCCTTTGCGTAATTTGGGTTCGTCTGGTTCAGTCGTGACCAACCTGGGGGCGGGCGGAGACCACATAGGGAAAGCCTCGGAAAAAGACGCGCAGGCTATCATCGAAAAAGCCTTAGAGGAGGGGGTGCGTTTCTTCGATAATGCCCCCCTATATAGTGATGGATTAGCAGAGGAACGCTATGGGAAATTCCTCACGCCTAACTACAGAGATGTTTCCTTCATCATGACCAAAACCTTGGCCAGAAATAGGGCGGACGCTCTGGCGGATCTCGATGCTTCCCTCTCCCGCATGAAGACTGACTACGTAGACCTGTGGCAGGTGCATGCCCTCGAAACCCCGGAACGTGTGGAAGAGCGCATCCGAGACGGTATAATCGATGCTTTGCTTGAGGCCCAGGAATCGGGCAAGGTTAGGTACATTGGTTTCACTGGTCATGATTCCTTTGAAGGCCATCTCAAGATGCTGGAGGAGATTGAGAAACGGGGGGTGAAAATGGACGCCTCAATGATACCAGTCAACCCCGCCGACCCTCACTTCAAGAGCTTTGTTACTAATGTGCTGCCTAGATGCGTGGAGGCGGGTATCGGCGTGCTGGCTATGAAAACGCTAGCTTACGGACGGTTCTTCGGAGGAAACCAGGGCTGGCGACGTACAGAAGTCTCCCTCAAGCCAGTAATACCAGAAGTTATTTCCTTAGAGGATGCCTTCGGCTTTGCATGGTCCCTGCCTGTCACCTGCCTTGTCAGTGGTATGGAAAGTGTCGAACAGGTTTCCCAAAATGCTGCCATAGCGCGAGAAACATGGAACTGGAACCAAGCCGAACTTCAGAAACGGATCGATGCATTAGCCCCCTTCGCTGGTCCAGATCTTGAGTTTTATAAGATATAAGGTCAACGTCTGACGTGTAACTGTGCCAGACGCTCTGAGTGTTCTTTATGCACTGCAATCGCCAAAGTTATAGCAGGATCAAAGCAACTGAAGAAACATCGTATAGACCACAAATCAAAAGTTCGTAGATGACTGAAAATCAATGTTCTAAGCGGCAACTATCGCTTTGATGAACTGCCACTTTCTATCCGTGAGCGATTAGCCAGGCTCTTCACTATAACAAAGATATTTTCACAGTTCACGTTTCAATAGATTTGGCTTCCTTCGGTGGGATTCCAAACTTTTTTGAATAGTCCCTACTAAAGTGATTTGCGCTCTCATAGCCGACGGCAAAAGCTGCAGCAGAAACAGAATACCCATCTAATGACAGAAGAGCGTGAGCCTCCATAAGACGTAGGTTTTTTTGATACTTATGCGGGGCAGTCCCTGTTATTTCGCGGAATTTGTGGTAAAAAGACGACTCACTCATGCTAACTTCACGTGCAACTTCAGTGACAAGGAGTCCAGCACGATAATTATCTCGAATGTATTTTATCGCTTTGGCAATTTTGTTGGCTGCGCTGTTACTTGGGATCATTTGGCGAAGCATTCCGCCATGGACAGCCCGCAGCACTCGTAAGTGTAATTCCTTAAAAAGATAGGGACTAATAAGTTCGGCTTCTATCGGATCCTCCATAGTTGTTATGAGACGGTCAATGGTATCCATAAGCGCACTGTCAGCTTTTTCTGTTGATTCAGAAAAAGCACGTTCTTGTTTCTCAATGATTTGCTCAATCTCAAAATGAAGGCTCCGAATAATTTTCAGATCTATTTTTATAATCAGCGCGAAATAGGGAACTTCGACCGATGCCTGCGTGATTTTGACATACACAGGTACGTGATGGCTAATTATGACAGAATCGCCAGCTGATAGTTGAAGAGTGCGATTGTTCAAACTTGTTTGCTTTGCACCTTGGAGTACGATGCATAATGCTGGCTCATAAAGTGTTTCGTTCAACCCAGAGATATCTGCTTCTTTGATGCAAAAAATATCTTCGGAAAAACTATGAAATGCGCTCCCACTTCCGTTTTTTGGCAGGTAATCTCGCACTTTATTGCTTAAAGATTCAATCATTATTCAGGAATTCTTTCCCCATTTTTGTTTTTTAACTCGTCTCTTGTCTTAGTTTATCGAAAAGCTTTTACCTAGAGAATCGAACGTGTTTTTTTGTAATGTTTTGGTCAAGATATTTGAAGGCTAAAAGTATTGTCTACAGAAGGTTTAAGGAGGATATGGGAGTAAATTTCACGAATCGTTGCCATCCCCCATTTTGAGAATAGAGACAGGGTTTGCCGTTTAATTCTGCGGAGAGCATTCTAGAACAAATTACCGTCTTTGTGCTGGATATTATAAGTTGCCTGAAAGGTTCAGTGTAACGGCTTCTTGAGCGCAGCCTTGCAGATGTTGAAACAGTGAATGGGTAGTACTTTCTGCTAGGTTTGATGCTCATGGCCTATCTTGCCCTGGTAATGGAGGGAGCAGTGCCTCTAACTGGGCTAGGAGCGGGGTTAACTCAGAGCAGATAATTGTCCACAATATCTCTTGCCTGACTTCGTCGTAGCGATGGGCAATAATATTGCGTAAGCTGATCGTACGTTGCCAATCAATATCGGGATAAGCGTATTGAAATTCAGTAGAGATTCTCGGGGCAGCTTCTCCTAAAACTTCAAATTGTCGCTCAACGGCACTGACGGTGCGAATGTCGTTTAGATACTCGTCAAAGGTCAGACCATTAGTAAACGATTGAATGCGTTGAATAGCCTGTGTCATATCCCAAACAGAGGCAACATCACGATTGTTCGGCTGCATAAATAACTTGACGGGTATTCAGAATTTCGTATCTTCTGTAGGGATTTTTTAGATATTTCTTACTCACCAGATCAACTTTTCGATTAAATAAGGTCTCAATCTCTGCTTGCATAGTTTGCCAGTCATCCCAGGTTAACCACTGCTCAGGTGAAAAGGTTAGGAGCACGTTAATGTCGCTATCGGGGCGAAAGTCACCCCGAAGGACAGAACCAAAGAGGGCAAATTCAGTAATTTTCCAGCGGTGGCAAAATTCTGCAATCTGAGCCGGAGAGGTCTTGATTCTGCCATTCAACAGGCTTTGCAACTCAACCATTGTCATCGACCTCTTCAGCTAAAATCATCCGCTCTACTCGCACTTTGGCAGCAGCAGCAATGGCTTCTGCCTCGGTCTGTAGTATTTTTGCTTTATAAGGAACTATTGTTGGTTTAGGACGAGCAATGAGTAATTCCGTTGAATCTAATGCCTATTTTATCTCAGCCAGAATCAGTGCTATTTTTAGATCATAAATCCAAGGCTCAATGCGGACAAAAACAATATCACTGCCTTTAATGCAGACCTTGTTAGCCTTAATGTTTTTACCAAATGAATGATTCCGATACTCCTCTAGAGCAGTGGCTGGATCTCGATAGGGATTTGTGAAGTCAGTGAACGGCATGCAGTAGGCAAACGTCAGCACTAATACACTTAGCCCCTTATGATGCCTCGATGTCCTTGGTTTGTCTTGCTTTAGACTTAATCTAATGTCTAGCTGCGCCTCGTGCAGTTGAGAGCTGCTACGATGTCAATCTTCGATCAATACAGGCGCGTCCGGCTTCTGAGCCATATACTCTGACGCAACAATCATAGAGCCAATTCCCTCGTCGGTGAAGATTTCCAGCAGCAAGGCATGGGGCAAGCGACCGTCAATAATGTGAGCGGCCCGGACTCCCTGAGCCAAGGAACGTACGCAGCAGTTCACTTTGGGAATCATCCCGCCAGCAACAACTCCCTGGGCAATTAGCTCTCTTGCTTGCTGAATATCTAACCTTGTTAGCAGGGTTGAGGGATCTTTGTAGTCTTGCAAAATACCTGGGGTGTCGGTGAGCAAAATTAACTTTTCTGCTTCTAGGGCGGCGGCAATTTCTCCGGCAACGGTATCGGCATTAATGTTGTGGGCTTGCCCCGCTTCATCCGCCGCTACGCTGGAAATCACGGGAACGTAGCCGCTACTGACTAAAGACTTGACGAGCTTAATGTCAACGCTGCTGACTTCGCCCACAAATCCCACGCCTTCTCTGCCGACGTGACGGGCTCGAATCAGGTTACCGTCTTTACCGCACAGACCAACGGCCCTGCCTCCAGCCCGATTGATCAGCGATACCAGGTTTTTGTTCACCCGACCGACTAACACCATCTCCACCACATCCATCGTGGTTTCATCCGTAACCCGCAATCCATCTTTAAACTGAGGTTCAATCCCCAATTTATCTAGCCAGCTATTAATTTCGGGACCGCCACCGTGAACGATCACCGGACGGACGCCAACGCAGGACAGAAAAACCACATCTCGAATCACTTTGTCTTTGAGGGAGCTGTCTTTCATGGCGGCACCACCGTATTTGACGACCACAGTGCGACCAGCAAACTGCTGAATGTAGGGCAGCGCCTCGCTGAGGATGCGGACGCGGGTGGCTTCAGCTTCTCTAATAAACTCGCTTTCGTTGCTCATAGGACAATTGCTTTAGTTATTCTCAAGACAGCTCGGAGGAGGCATCAGCCGTGTGGTGTTGGCTCTTCAAGACGGTCGGAATTTGCTCGATAATCTGCGCCACAACTTGTTCGGGAGTTTGTTTTTCGATCGTGATACGCAGGTCAGCTTGAGCGTAGAGGGAGCGACGTTCTTTCAATAGCGAGGAGAGCTTGTGGGCCAAATCTACCTCCGAGAGTAGGGGACGGCTAGTATCATTGGCTAGACGCTGTACCAAAATTTCTACTGGTGCATCCAACCACACGACCAAACCGTGATGCAGGTAGCTCCAGTTAAGCTGCTTGAGAACGATGCCTCCGCCAGTGGCGATCGCACTTTGGGTATAGGCAGACAGTTCTGCCAACACTTGGCTTTCTAGGCGACGGAAACTCTCCTCTCCCTGGTGCTTAAAAATCTCGCTGATGGTTTGTTTTGTGACTCGCTCCACCAAATCATCGGTATCGAAGAAGCGGTAGCTCAAGCGCTGTGCCAGCAGACGACCCACCGTTGTTTTTCCAGTCCCCATCATGCCGATGAGGAAAACATTTAATCGTGAAAGCAAATTTCTATCGGATCGAGAACTGTGTTTATCTTGACGACTCCCCATAGATGAATCTCGGGGATTCTCACTTCATCCGACCCCGCTATCCGAAGATAGTCTGACAGGTCGTCCGTGAGCAGTAGCGAAGCGCCCCTCCGCTAGTATTCGCAGACCCTCTTCTCTAGTGTTAGTGGCGGCCTTAATATTCCGGTCGTGCTTGGTGCAGCATTTCGGGCATTGCCAGCTTCTGATTTCAAAGAAGCTTTTGTAGGCTGTACTAAGTTTTAGCGCTACTACTTGCAGACATTGAGAGTAACAAAGCCCTAGCCATTCATACTCTTTCTTGAGTTTAGAAAGAAGCTGTTGGATCGCGTTTCTTGTTAGTCCTTTTCCTGCCTCAGGATAAGCTGTCTCACAGAGGTTCAAGGCATAGTTCCAATACCATCCTACATTCCCCGTGTGTTGAGCTAGGGCGATCTGTTGCTCGTCAGTGGGATAGATTAGGTACTGATAAGCCTTGAACACAACAACCTTTATCACTAATCTTTAGATAAGAATAACACAAGTGGGTCGCTGATATCCCCATATTTGAAGAAAGGGGATTGACGCTCCTTTGGTTAAGCAGCTCCTCACCCGCAAGGCGTTTCTATGTTAGCCACACCGCTTGGAAAATACCTAACCCTAAAAGACTACTGCACTTGCACAAGTACATATCAAAAACACGCTAACCTCATTAATCCTCACCCCCAAAATCCAGAAACAATTTCTGCTCTTAAAAACCTCAATCAAAACCTTGTCGAGCCAATTATGGATGGTTTTGGTGCAGATAATTTCAGACTCACCTATGGATTTTGCTCTCTAGATCTCAAGCGATTTCTCGAGCAAAAAGATGTCACAACAGGCAGCAAAAACGGTCGCGCAGACCCGAGTAGAGATCAACATATGGCTCACGAGGTCAAGCGCACCGGACAGTACTACTGCCCTAGACAAGGAGCAGCCTGTGATTTTTTGGTTGTTGGTCTAACAAGCGATCGCGTAGTTGATTGGATTTTAGCTCGCAAGCTGCCCTTTGATTCTTTATATTTTTACGGTTCAGATCGACCAATACACATTAGCTATGGTCCTCAACATAAACGCGCTATTTGGACTTTTACCGCTAAAGGTCAACCAACTAAGAAAGGGATAGAAAATTGGTTAGGAGCAGCGCAGTACTAAAAAATAATCAAAAGTAATTTTCACCGATCAAGTTTAAAGGAAAGGGATCTGGTATCCAGAATGACGCTTACAGTAATCACCGATTTCGGCGGACACTCCTATAAGTGTCACATTGCCGTTAACTTTTCACCAGATGTGACCCTACAGTGTAGTTGTGTGAGGAGTAAAGCAAGAAGCGTTTGGGGTCGAAACACGGCAAGACTCCCAAGCGCTTCTTTTAGTTCCGTTGTCTTTCTCTAGCGTGATTAGCTTATGAGTCAGGATTTTGAGTATTCGGCGGTTTCTTCCCAATTCAACGAGCAATGAAGCAGCAGAGCGCCTTCAGGAGATGAAAGAGCAGCTTCAGGAATTAGCTAACAGCATCAAAAATGTCCCTAACAGCGATATTACCAGACCGCTCAGAAGAATAGGCGATTTGCTTCAAAAGCTTCCGCGCGAAGCGAATCTAGAATCAGATGCTGCGCCAGAGCAGTAGCTTTGAGCTGGCTTGAAGCACCGCGACTTAGTTCCAGGGCTCTCCTCTGGTCAGTCATTTCCCGCTGCGGCGCGGCGCGGGGACGCTTTGCTGGTAGTTTGCCCCAACCGAGATTTAGCTCTGTTCCGTCTAGACAGACAGTTAAACAAACTTAGGCAACTCTACCGTCCTCGTTTTTTTCTTGGTCGAGCGGAGAAGGTAGCTCGGCACGGTATTTGGCTTGGTTGTCGCTACTCTGAGCGGTCGTAGGGAATGACAGTGAGCTGACTCAAAACCGCCGTGACTTGGTGCTGTAGTCTTCAACTCCTGCTTCCTCCGGGGGGGCTGCGCTAGCGGAGACGCTCCGCGTAAAGGCAGTTTTTCTGAAGGAGGACTGGACTGTAAACTGGCTTTAGAGCTGCTGCCTTCTCCGGTGGAACTGGGAGAAGCTGCTGAACGGTTTGTTGTCTGCACTGCTACAGCAGTTGCTTGCTCCTTGGTCTGAGCAATCGGCGGTAATTTACCAGGAAGCGCTGGCTCTCCAGGAGATTGAGGCGTGAACCGATTACTGTTGAGCTTCTCGCGTTCTGACCAGGGCAAAATAGTGAGCGGTCGCCCAACGATTTCTGAGGCGGATTCTCTAGCGAGCGTCTCTAGTAGTTGGCAACAGCCTGATGATTCTCGATGGTTAGCAGGCATCAACGGCCTGGTTAGCCGCTCCGTCACGCTCGAACGCTGGCTAAGAGCCTCTTTGTAGGCGAGAGTACAGTGCTCCTGGCGCTGAAGGCTATGCCGTAGTGCTTGGGCTTGTTCAGTCGTGGTCAGGAGCTGATGATGCTGCTCGTTATAGTTTTCTTGAAGCAATGCACAGTCTCTTTCTAGCTGAGCGACTCTGGCTTGACTCGTCTCTAGCTGTTTTGTCAGCTTGGCAATAATTTGTTGGTGCTGAACGACTTGATAGGAGGCGGAAATTTCTTGGAAAAGATGAGCGATCTGTTGCTGAATGTCCGTTTCTGCTGGTTGGGCCGTGGAGATGGCTTGACTTAAAGACTGCTGTACATAGGCTTGTAACTTTTCCTGAGATTCTGCTAGAGTCTGTTCGAGCTGAATCACCATTTTGGTTAGCTCTCGATTTTGCTGACGTAGCTCATACGCTATCTTCGCCCAATCTGTATTCATCGCAAAAGTATCTGGCATTCAGTGTGTTGTCAGTCGCTAGAGATCCAGTGTAGAGATTAAAATACAGTCGTCAAGGGACTAGCAAACAAAATTCAATTTCAGGCCAAACAGGACAAACAAATGGCTAATTACAAATTTTCATTAAGAGTTCTTGATGCATCAAGGCGCGGTCAACGAGGGACTGGACTTGAGCCGCCGCTAGCGAATCGCCGTTGGCGTAGTGTTGCAGCCAAGCTGTACTGATTTGGTTGGCCTCATCCGGCAACGCCTCTAGTTCCCACCCCGGCAAATCGAGTTCTTTCATTAACTGAGTGACCTTCGGATCGTAGCTCAGAGCAAAACAGCGACATTCTTGGGCAGCCGCCATAATTAAGCTATGGAATCTCATCCCGATGGCCATTTCTACTCCTTGGAACAGGCCTTTGAGTTGTCGGGGATCGGTGAAGGAGACAATCCGATGAGGCCCCGGAAGCTGAGAGGCTACCGCAGAGGCGATCGCCTCATCTTGAGCAGGCTGAAAGGGAACGAGCAAAATCCCGGTTTGAGTGGCCTTTTGAAAGTCGGCGATCGCCTGAGTCAGGATGGAAAGTCGTTGTGGGGTTAACAGCGGATGCGATCGCAGCGTTACCGCCACTCTCGGTGCTGGTAAATCCCAAATTCCTTGAACTGGCTCGGGAGATAAGGCCCAAACCGGATCGGGAGCCAGCACAAAGGGAATTTGCCAATCCGCTACCAGTTGAGCCGAAGCGTGATCGCGGACGCTGACTGCCGCACAGCCAGAGAGCGCTCGTTTTGTCATGGTACGAGTGAGCGCTCGCTTCAGGGGACCAATCCCTTGGGCCCAGGCAATCGTTTTTAGTCCTCGCTGTTGCGCCAGCGCCATTAACCCCGCGTAGTAGAAAGGGCTAGCAAAGCTGGTCACGTCCTGCATCAGGCTACCGCCGCCCCAGATAAAATAATCGGACTGGTTCAATGCTCTTAAAATCGGAAACGCCGAGCGGTGTTCGCAGCTTTCCACTCCATAGTGGCTGAGGGTTTCAGCAGGATTTCCCGAAAGCACGATTGGTTCGATTGACTGCGGCAACATCTGAAGCAGCGACACCAGCAGCGCTTCATCTCCCCCATTTCCTTGACCGTAGTACCCGCAAATAATCGCTCTCGTCATGATTCAGTTATCAATTATCAAAGATTAGTGACCGAGTTAACTCATTAGTATTGTCGATTGCTTACTGTTCATTGACGATGGCTTGACAGTAACCGATTACTTTCTCAATGCGGTTTTGGATATTGGTCAGGCGCTGTTCTACAGTAGCAGCTTGTTTTGAGGAGCGTAGAAACAGCAAATCCGTCTCTAGCAGCCGGAGAGCTCGATAGATTTCCGTTTGAACCGATTGCCACAGGAAAGCCGTATCTGAATTGAGCTGATCGCTGTTTAAACTCATTGCTTGTTGAAAAACTTGCTGTACTCTCAAATAATTTTTCTGCAAAGCGTCAGCGTCAGGATGAACGTCAGTAGAGCGATCCCGCATGGTAAGGAGGACAGACAGTAGCTCCTGGTAGACCTGGATATGTGTTTTAGGCAACATTATGCGGCAGCTTAAGCTAAAATTTTGATAATAATATTGCTATTTAATTGTCACTTTAGCTGAGCTAAAGGGCGCTTTTTTTTTAAAGTATCTTGGATATCCGCGGGCGACTTCCTGATCACATTGACCATCGCTCCAGTTTTACGCTCATCAGTGCAATACCGCTTGTTTGTCGGTTAGCAGCATTATCTTCTCAGTTAAGATTGTTTCCTTTGTCAACCTCCACCCTCATTCATCCAGCCGCTGATTTATGTACGCGATCGCCCTAACCACCCAATCTCAACCGCCCGTTCAGCTTCCCCGCTGGCTTCAGGAATGCTTAACTCATCAAGCTAACGGCGATACGTCAGATGAAGAGGCTGATTTAATTTGTCGCGCTTTTCAGTTTGCCTACGAGCTTCACGAAGGTCAGTCTCGTAAATCCGGCGAACCCTATATTGCCCATCCTATCGCTGTTGCTGGGTTACTGAGAGATCTAGGAGGCGATCACGCCATGATTGCCGCTGGTTTTCTACACGACGTGGTTGAAGATACCGATGTGACTCCTGAGGAAATCGAGGAACGCTTTGGGGTTCAGGTTCGTCAGCTAGTCGAAGGCGTGACTAAGCTTTCAAAGTTCAATTTCTCGAGTAAAACGGAGCGGCAAGCCGAAAATTTTCGCCGCATGTTTGTGGCGATGGCCCAAGATATCCGCGTGATCGTAGTTAAGCTTGCCGATAGGCTTCATAACATGCGGACGCTTGAGCATCTCAGCCCAGAGAAACAGCAGCGCATTGCTCGGGAAACGAGAGAAATTTTTGCTCCTTTAGCAAATCGGCTGGGGATTGGACGATTTAAGTGGGAACTGGAGGATCTGTGCTTTAAATACCTAGAGCCAGATGCCTATCGAGAGATCCAAGAACTGGTGGCTGAACGGCGCAGCGATCGCGAGGCGAGAATTGACAAGGTTAACAAAATGGTGCGCGATCGCCTGGAAGCTTTAGGAATCAAGGTGTTTGAGTTGAAGGGGCGTCCGAAGCATCTTTATGGCATTTATCAAAAGATGGCACGGCAACAGAAGGAATTCGGGGAAATTTTTGACATTGCTGCTCTCCGCATTATCGTCGAGAAGAAAGACGAGTGCTATCGCGCCCTCGCGGTTGTTCACGATGCGTTTAGACCAATCCCAGGACGGTTTAAGGACTACATTGGCCTCCCCAAACCGAATCGCTATCAATCGCTGCATACGACGGTTATCGGCCTCAACGGTCGTCCTTTGGAGGTGCAAATTCGGACTCTGGAAATGCATCATATTGCCGAATACGGCATTGCCGCCCACTGGAAATACAAAGAAACCAGCAGTAGCAGTACGCAACTGACGTCCGAGGATGAAAAATTTACCTGGCTGCGTCAGCTTCTAGAGTGGCAAAAAGACCTCAAGGATGCTCAAGAGTACATCGATAGCCTTAAAGACAATCTCTTTGAGGATGACGTTTATGTGTTCACGCCTCAAGGAGACGTGGTAGCCTTAGCGAGAGGCGCGACTCCGGTGGATTTTGCCTATCGCATTCATACCGAAGTGGGCAACCACATGAAAGGAGCGAGAGTCAACGGTCGCTGGACTGTGTTAGATCAGCCGTTGGAGAACGGCGATATTGTCGAAATTATTACTCAAAAGAACTGTCATCCGAGCCTAGACTGGCTTAACTTTGTGGTGACGCCGACAGCCCGAAACCGGATTCGCCAGTGGTACAAGCGATCGCATCGGGAAGAGAATGTGGCTCGCGGACGCGAACTGCTGGAAAAAGAGTTGGGCAAAAGTGGCTTAGAGGCGCTGCTGAAGTCAGACCCGATGCAGTCTGTGGCTCAGCGATGCAACTATCAGCGAGTGGAAGATTTATTGGCGGCACTGGGATATGGAGAAGTGACTCTCAATCAGGTTCTTAACCGTCTACGAGAAGCTATCCAAGTTCAGCAGCCAACCGCCGAACTATCTCCGGAGCCGCAGCCTCAAAAACCTTCTGGAAGCGATCGCAGTCGCTCTGAGTCGGCACTACTGCAAGAGCGCTCCACTTCTCAAAGCAAATCTCCCATTGCTGGAGTGGAAGGACTGCTCTACTACATTGCTGGCTGCTGTAAACCGGTTCCTGGCGAACCAATTATCGGCATTGTCACCCAAAGCTCTCGGGGAATTTCGATTCATCACCAGAATTGCTCTAACGTAGAGGATATACCGGGGGAACGGTTAATTCCGGTGAGCTGGAATCCCGTAGAATCTAACGGGCGACAAACCTACACGGTCGATATTCAGATTGAGGTGCTTGACCGCGTTGGCGTTCTCCGAGATATTTTGGCCCGCTTAAGCGATCACAACATCAACGTGCGTAATGCCGGGGTCAAAACCAGCACGGGTAGACCCGCTCTCATTTCTTTAAGTATTGATATCCGCGATTGTCAACAGCTTGAGCGCAGCCTCAACCAAATCAAAAATATGAGCGATGTCTTAAATGTTCGTCGAGTCAGCGAAGCGGATAGCTAGCCAGATGGGAAAACGGTAGAACGTTAGCTCGAATTCGCCTCATTAGACCCAATCCGAGAGGGAAGAGCGTAAGTTAGTGGTTAGTCGTTATCAACATCAATAAAGAGGTTTACCACTAACTATCGCCTTAAACTCGCTGTCCGATGATATCTCTTTAAATGGTTCTGATCTTAAGAGACTGCGTTTAAGCTGAACTTAACGAACGCGGCTAGAAACCGTTTTTTCGGCCCACTCAACGACTTGTTTTCCCAAACGAGTATTGTTAAAGCGGTCAATTTCTCGGATACCAGTGGGGCTGGTGACGTTGACTTCTGTCAGATAACCACCAATGATGTCGATGCCCGTAAAATAGAGCCCATCCTCGCGCAGCTTGGGGGCGACAATTTGGCAAATTTCCCGGTCTCGGGGAGTAATGTCTACCTTAGCCGCAACTCCTCCCACCGCCATGTTTCCCCGAAACTCGCTTCCGGTTGGAATCCGATTGACGGCTCCGATGGGTTCGCCATCGAGCAGAATGACTCGTTTATCACCTTCTTTGGCGGCGGGGAGGAAGGTTTGCACCATTACGGGTTCCCGTCCCTGTTTCGTGCTAATTTCGATCAAAGAATTAAAGTTGCGATCGCCTGCTTCTACCAGCAGAATGCCTTCTCCGGCTTTTCCTCCCAGCGGCTTAATGACGCCAGCTCCTTGTCGCTCGACAAACTCCCGAATGACTTGCTTATTCTGGCTCACAATCGTTTCGGGAATCACCGACTGAAACTGAAGAGCATACATTTTCTCATTGGCGGTGCGCAATCCGTGAGGAGAATTCACCACCAGCGTTTCTTGGCTAATTAAATCTAAAATATACGTGGCATAGAGGTAAGGAATCGTTACGGGTGGGTCGGTTCGCATGAATACCGCATCCATCTCTCCAAGCAAGCGATGCACTGGCTCGGATGCTTGATACCATAGCTCATCAACAATCCATCGTCCCTCTACTAGCTCTACTCCCTTAAGCTGCACCTGCTGCAGCACAGCCTGCACTCCTGTGGCGATTGCACTGAGTTGATGAGCCTGAGTCACCCACACCTCATGTCCGAGGGCTTGGGCTGCCTCCATGATGGCAACGCTGGTGTCGTGGGCTGGGTCGAGTTTGGGTAGAGGATCAATGATAAATGCAAACTTCACGCGTCACCCACCTTCCTTTCGCTTGTCTGGCACTACTGTCTATTAAACCGCGTTCCGTCTCTATTCAGGAGCAGCTAAGCCGTTTTTTGCAGCAGCGGATCGAGGCGATCGCTAAACTCTAAATCGTAGAGATCGTCACAGCCACCGATATGTTCGTCATCAATAAAAATTTGGGGAAGACTCCTGCGCCCGTGCGCTCTCGTCGCCATTTGCTCTCTGGCTCCCTCATCTCCGTCGATACAGTATTCAATGTAATCTACTCCCTTCTCCTTCAGCAGTGACTTAGCACGAATACAGTAAGGGCAGCGACTCCAAGTATAAATTTCAACTTTTGCTTCCATCGGTCCTCACAAGTATTAAGGAATGTTTCAATTCTAGTCGAAAAAAGAATTCCCAGGGGGAATTGTCCCGACGGGACAAGGGAAAACTGTCGCTCCGCGACGGGGAAACAGTTCCTATCGGAACGGGGAAAGGGAAATTTGTCCCGACCGGACGGGAAAAAACACAGAATTAAGAAATCCGCTGATTAATTCCCCCTTTCCCCCTTTCCCTTTGCCCTTTTCCCCGCGCCTGTGGCGCTTCCCCTTTTCCCGCGCCGCAGGCGCTAGGCGGCTGCTAGTTCTGGTTCAGATTCAGCTTCTGTCGGCGCACCGTCGCGGACTAGAGTGGGATTGCCTTTTCCTTGAGCTAGATTGCCAACCATAGCCAGCAGGGCGTTGACTTTACGAGTGCGCCACTCGTCGATAACGGCCTGAGCCTCAGCAGCCGATAAACGGCGATGGAGAGCTTCGTGAAGATAGGCAGCGTGTCTGGTTTCGTCTTGGGCAACGCTAAGAAGGCCTTCTTTGAGACGGCGGCTGTGTAGCTCGTCTTCTGGTAACACATTGGCCATGCGGACAAAATCTTTACAGGCATCTAGCTCTAGAATGTAGGTGCTGCCCATAAATACAACCCAGTCGATCCGCTCTGGCTTAAGCTCCTCTTGGGTATACCCCTCAAAGAAAGCCTCGAAGAAGGGGCTGCGTTTGCGCTTGTCTGGCTTGTCGTTTTTGTCGGATAGGCTTTTCGGGTCGATCGTTTGTTTGCCAAGCTGCTTAAGAGCATGGGCAAAAATTTGTCCGTGGCGCTGTTCGTCAGCCGCATGGCGAGTCAGTTTCTCGGCGAGCCAGGTATCCCCTTCGGCGGTGGCTCGCTCAGCCAAGGCCGTCAGAAAAGGAACCGAGCCAGATTCAGCAAGTTGAAACCCCGCTAAAGTGTTGGGGCGAGTTTTGGGATCGCGGATACTAGCAGCAGTAAAATACGCTACCGCGCCTGACCCCAAAAGGTGAACAACGGATGTGAAAAAATTCATAGAAAAGATTTGGAATTGGTGAGGTGTTCCCGTAAAAATCCTAGCTTAGTTTTTTTAGGGATGTTGCTTTTTTGGCTACATCTGGGAAACCTCAATAAAGTGAGCAGCAAAGTAGCAATTTATACCTAACGCTAGCCCCATTAATATGATTCGGCTTCCCTTAGCAACAATATTTCGAGCATCCGCCGCCGCTACCGTCTTCAGTTTGACAGCTATGGCTCCTAGTACGGCAGAAGATCTTAATGATTTGAACCGACTGTTGGCAACTGGACAGTGTGTTCAGTGCGATTTGAGCAGGGCTGGTTTAGTGCTATCTGATCTGGCGGGAGCCGATCTTGAGGGAGCTGATTTAGTGGGAGCTAATTTGAGCCAAGCTAATCTTAGTGGCGCGAACTTGAGGGGGGCGAATTTGAGCAGTGCTTCTCTCTACGGAGCCAATTTGAGCGGAGCGGATTTAAGAGGGGCCAATCTAGCAGGAGCCGATTTAAGAGAGGCTTATTTGATGAATGCTAATTTGCTGGGCGTAGATTTAGCGGCGGTTCATCTGGAGGGAGTGGTTGGATTACCTAATGATGCTGGCACTCCTGAACAGTTTCACACCTGGGCGATGAACGAAGCCGCGAGTGGCAATTACCAAGCTGCCATTGACTACTTTGAGCGGGCTTTAGCGCTTAATCCTGATTTTGCCCCTGCTTATTTAGGGCGTGGATTAACTCGTTATCGCCTTGGCAACGAAGCCGCAGCGACTCAAGATGCTCAAATAGCGGCGCAACTGTTTGAAAAACAAGACAACCCAGAAGGGTATGAAGCCGCGCAAAATTTCCTTCAGGCGGTAGAACTGTACCGACAAGCTGCCAACCAGGAGAAGAAACCGCAAGGGGGTTTGGGACTCGATCGGCTGATTGGAAGTCTAGGTCCGCTGTTACTGAGATTTCTGATTCCCTGAGAATTGTTACTTCTAAAGTCATTAATTGCGAGCGAAAGTGCTGTAGAACAGTACGCTTCAGTATATGTATATAAAGCTAAAATGAGCTGTGGTGCCTGACTGTTTGGTGACCAGCGATCGCCCTCTCTTCAGTCTGGCCTGCATCTACAACAGAGTAAAATAACAATGGCGCTCAGCGAAGATCTGTGGCAAAACCATCAAGACATCGTTCAGGAATGTCTCGAACACGAATTTGTCCAGGGAATTGCCTCCGGGACGTTAGCAAAACGGCGTTTTGCTTTCTATGTTGGGCAAGATGCCTTCTTTTTAGAAGGGTTTGCTCGTGCTTACAGTATTGCAGCGGCTAAAGCTCCTGACTGGCGTGGGTTCAGCGTATTTCATCATCTTGCCGATGGGGTATTAGCAGAATTGCGTTTTCACGGCGACTATGCTGAGCAATGGGGCATCGATTTATCTGCCGTTAACCCCGCCCCCGCCACTCGTCGCTATACAGATTTTCTGCTCTCCACGGCGTGGAGCAGTGATGTTGGGTTAACCGCTGTCGCGATGAGTCCCTGTATGCGTCTCTATGCCTATCTTGGTCAGCAGCTCGCCTTGCCCGGTATTCCTCAGCACCAGTATGCTGACTGGATTCGCACCTACAGCGGCACAGAATTTGAAGCCTTAGCGCAACAGTTAGAGGATTTAGCCGACGATTACGCAACAGTAACGGAGTTGGTTCGCTCTACCTATCGCTACGCGCTTGAGTGCGAACGTGACTTTTTTACGGAAGCTTGGCTTTATGAAGCGTAGGAGAAAGCAAATGGGAACTTTCACTGCGGTTGTTCGCCGTTTTCTCCGAATACTCGATCGATAATACGGCGATTTTCAGTCTGTAATCCTCTAATTTCTGACTGCATCTCTTCCATCCGAGTGACAAACTGAGGAATAACATTTTCATTCAGGTTAATTTGGCTGAGCGCTACCTGTTGCGTTAATGCTTCTATATCAGCTTTGGAATTAACTAACGTATTAGCGATATCTTTTAAATCGGCAATAGCGGAGGTTAATTTTTCAATGACTTGTCTGTTAGCTTCTATTCCCTGAACGTTAGCCGCGACTACTGCCTCAACGTCATTGATGCGACGATAGATGTTCTCGCTGTTAGTCATGTCCATCAATCTTTTTGTCTACTATAACTCAACTGTATACTGCAATCGGCTTTATTTCTAGTTCCCAACTTGAGCAATCTGAATTTATTCGGGAGAAAATTTTTCCACAAATGTTTAGGTAGATTGATTTGTTGCTTCCATGTTTCCAATGCTGTTCTTCTAGACAAAAACAAATTACAACATTTTTGTTTATATAATTGCTTACAGGATGTCTATAGGTAAATTTGAACTGATTAAAATCAAGATCAGAAATCCAAAAATCGCCACTCATTAGTAAAATTTCCCCTGGATCAGTTCTAACCTCTTGCAGCTTGTTTATTGTTTCACTTGCCGCTTCTCTGCTCAATTCTTCTTCTTTTTGTTCAACCGCGTTTTGAAACAAGCTTTCTAGATCTCTGTCAAAATTAAGCTTAAATTGTCTTAGTTGATCAAGCAGTTTTTTGAATTTATGTACATCCGATAACTCAAGCTCCAAATCTTCTACTCCAAAAATAGCTCTATTGTTATTAATGGCTTTTTTCTGAAGCTGTGAAAACTTGTATGTTAAAGTCGGCTTTAGATATCCAAAGTTTTTAGTTGTCCTATTGCTTCCTTGACGACCAAAATTTAGATTTATACCCTTAAAGATTTTTCCTCCAGCGCTTTCAGACCTTTCATTTGCTATTTCTGTAGTAGCATTTTCAGGAATAGGTTCTTTGAGGTGACGACTATAGTTTTCCTCAACAAATTTTTCATTAATCTAATAACAATAAATATTATCCGTGTTTAAAAACTTTTCTTTTCTTTCTCTAATAATTTTTTGTCTTTGCGTTTCTTCACTTCTTGATTTTTCTTCTTCCAGTTTAATTATTTTGTTTCGATCTTGCCTTTCCCTGTAGAAAATTATAGCAATACCTACTCCAAATATAAGTATTAAGAGTAAACCTAAGATAAGTCGAGTAGTTGTCTCTGAGACAGAATACAATACATCTATTAATACAGAACTAATAGCGGTGATCGTAACAAGAGCAGACCAGAAAGCTAAAAAGCTTTTGAACGTATTATTAAATATCTTCTCCATACTCCTCTTTTGAAGATAGTCGAGACGACAAATAGCTCTATTATAATTAGAACTATAGTTTATTCAGCACGGAGGTCTGCTCAAATCTAGTTTCCAGACAAAATCTTTTGTATATATTTACACTTAAGACATAGATAATGAGTGTAAGCCCAAGCAACTCCTTTCAAGCACAACTTCTTCAACTGTTGGAACAATTGCCCCCATTGCAGCATCAGAAAGTTTTAGACTTTGCCCTACAGTTACAGAAAAAAGACCCCATCCAACAGTGGGATGAGATCTCAGACGAAGAAGCGGCTGCTCTTAAAGCTGAGTTTGAGGAAGAAGATTTAGCGATCGCAGAAGCAAACTTAACTGACTACGTAGCTATGCTTCAACAAAAGGATCGATCTTGAAGCGAGGAGATGTTTATATAGCTAATCTAAATCCTAGTAGAGGTTCTGAACAAGCCGGAATTAGACCTGCAATTGTGGTACAACGGAACCAACTAGCCCATTTTACCCGAACTATCGTTATTGTTCCATTAACATCGAACCTACGACGTACTCGCATACCTGGAACTGTTTTAATTCCAGCAGGTGAAGAAGGATTGACTGAGGATTCAGTAGCACTATGCTACCAAGTTGCTGTTATCGATCAGCAGCGTTTAATCTGGCAGATAGGTACTCTTTCGCCTCAGTACTTAACTTCTCAAGCAAGCGCTATAGTATACCTTGAAGCTTAACGGCGAATAGGCTCAGTTATTAATTTAACTATCGGCTTTTTGTTCGTAGTATTCGGCAATGTTCTCATAAATCCCGTCAGGAAACTGTAAGTCTCGATAAACGTTGCAGGAATCGGGATCGTCGGGATTGGGGCAAATGGGAAAATCTTGCTGCTGCTGCCACTCTAAAATGCGATCGCGCTTGGGTGGATTGTAGTCTTTGCCCTGCACTTGCTGGATCAGTGATTTCGCCTCTTCCTCGCTGAAATCTTGATCCTTTCTCAACGTTTCCGTTAATTCTTGTTCGCTCATGAAGTGACGAGCCACCATCGCAAACACTAACCTGCCGTAGTGTCCAATATCCTTGCCTTCGTCTAGCGCATCGAGCAGGTGGGACATCATTTTGCTTTTGCGCAATTCTTCAACTGCCATTGTTGCTTCCAAACTCACCCCTTCCGTTATAAAGCGTGGTTTTGATGTTGCCTTCTATCTGAAGAGGTTACTTGAGTGTTTTGTCCTTAGTCATTTGTCATTCGTCCTTTGACAGATGGGCGCTTCCTGGTAGTCCCCCGCAAAAATCATGAAGAGGGATTCCATATTTAGAGTCTTTGCCCTAGAATTATTCTACCGCGACCCCAGATATAGAGTAATTAGCCAAAGGCAATGGATCACTTAGCTGAATGGGAGAAAAGTTGTGTAGACGATCAGCTCACTCGTCTTAATGTTACCCCTCTCCAGGGGTCGCAGCCGTTAGATTATTTACTGTATTCTGATGACCTGCCTCGGCGCAACGATGGACGAGTCAGAGAGTCTTTGCTCAAGCGTTACGAACATACCGAACAGGGAGGATGGTGGTGTTCTGGGATCGATCTGCTGACGGGAGAAACGGATCTCTGGGGCTGTTTTAAGCCAGAACAGCCCCGCGTTAACTCGGACCGTGGTAAACCAATTAAATACGAGCATCCCCCCAAAGAGCCCACGGGAGTGTTTGCTCTACGGGTTCCTCTGGAAATTTGGCAGCGGATTGCCCAACGATATCAGGCTGCCATTGATGCCCAGGATCTCAAGCCGACTCTGCCCGATCTCGGTTTTTGGCAGTGGCTGAGCGATCACCCCTCAATTCCTTTGTGCATCACCGAAGGAGCCAAAAAAGCCGGGGCATTACTGACCGCAGGCTATGCCGCCATTGCCCTTCCCGGGATTAACAGTGGCTATCGAGTCCCGCGAGATCCTCAAGGAAACCGCATCGGCAGATCCCACCTGATTCCCCAACTCAAAAAGCTCGTGACTGCCGGACGAGAAATTTTGATTGCCTTCGATCGCGATGCGAAACCGAAGACTGTTAAAGCCGTAGAAGCGGCGACTAAAAGGTTGGGCTACTTGCTCGAACGCGCGGGATGTAGTGTCAAAGTAATTGTCTGGAACCCCCAGCTTGGCAAAGGAGTAGACGATCTGATTGCCAACGCCGGACAGCAGGCATTTGACCGAGCCTACCAAGAGGCTCCCTCTTTGGAGACTTGGAAAGCCCAAGCGTTAACTCGTCTTACCTACACTCCTAATATTTCTCTAGACTGTCGCTATCTTCGCGATCTATCCGTTCCCAGTTCAGCCAAGCTCATTGGCATTAAATCTCCTAAAGGAACCGGGAAAACTGGGTGTTTAGAAACAATTGTGGCTCAATCCTTGGCTCAAAAGCAGCGTGTTCTGGTCATTGGTCATCGAGTGCGGCTGGTGGAGACTTTGTGTCAGCGCTTTGGATTAAGCTACATCACTGATGTTGAAGATAGCCAAGAAACACTAGGGTATGGCCTGTGTATTGACTCTCTCCACCCCGCATCCCAGGCTCGCTTCAATGCCGATGACTGGGAGGGAGCAACGGTCATTATTGACGAAGTTGAACAAGTGCTGTGGCATGGCTTAAACTCTGATACCTGTAAGGGCAATCGAGTTGCCATTCTTAAGTCTTTAAAAACCTTAATGCAGAACGTTTTGGGCAGTGGCGGACAGGTGTTTGTAGCGGATGCTGACTTAAGCGATACGTCTCTAGACTATCTGATCTCCCTTGCTGGAGTGTCTATAGACCCATTTATCGTTCACAATCATTGGCAGCCGGGAATAGATGCTTGGCAGGTATACGCCTACACGGACAGTACGCCGAAGAAACTAATTGAGAATCTAGAACAACATATCCGCGCTGGAGGCAAACCATTTGTTTGTTTGTCCGCCCAGAAGTTAAGCAGCCAGTGGGGAACCTGTACTCTAGAAGCCTATTTACAGAATCAGTTTCCTCAAGCAAAGATTCTGCGCATTGATTCTGAATCTTTAGCAGACCCCGCTCACCCTGCCTACGGCTGCATGGAACGGCTCAATGAGGCCTTAGCCAATACCGATATTGTGTTAGCGAGTCCATCAATTGAGACGGGAATCAGCATCGACTTGCGAGGACATTTTACTTCTGTGTGGTGTATTGCCCAAGGAGTGCAAACCGCTCACTCGGTATGTCAGGCGCTCAGTCGTCTACGAGAGAATGTGCCTCGGTATGTATGGGTCGCTCCCTACGGGTTCAATCGGGTGGGCAACGGCTCTACCTCAATTCCAGCGCTGCTGACCTCTGGGCATCGGTTGACTCAGCTTAATATTCGGTTGCTGCAACAGACTGACTTTGAGGCTATTGACGACCTCGATACCGGGTTTCAGGCAGAATCTTTGCTGTGCTGGGCGAAGATGGCGGTGCGGGTAAATGCTTTAATGAATCGCTATCGAGAATCGGTGTTCGCGGTTCTCACTGAAGAAGGTCATCAGGTAGTGGATGCCCCTTTGGAATCTCCTGCCACTGCTGCCGAAGCCGATGCTAATCCCATCAGTGCTACTATTACCGCCGTTCAGGAGCAAAATTACCTGGCTCAGTGTGAGGCGATCGCCGCCGCTGCTAACCTCAGCGATGCTCAGTACCAAATCCTCAAAAAACAGCTCGTCAAATCAGCCCCGCAACGGCGAGCGTTGCGCAAGTACAATCTCAAAAAGCGCTACGCCATTCCCGTAACGGCCAAGCTCGTCGCTCAAGACGACCGCGGCTGGTATCAAAAGCTCCGCATTCACTACTTTCTTACTCTCGGTCGTCCTTATTTAGCCGATCGCGATGCGATTGTGGCTCGTATTCTCGTTGAACAGGGCGGCGGCAGTCTGTTTTTACCAGACTTCAACGGCTCTCAGCTAGGCGCAACCATCGGCACGATGGAGGTGTTAGGCATTCCGGTACTGCTGCAAAGCCCAGGACGAGAGCTGAAAAATACTGACCCAGATTTAAAGGCGATGGCGGCGATCGCCCTGGCTCATCGCTCGGAGATTAAAGCCACTGTTGGAATTGGTTTGGCGAAAACGGCGAGTTCGATTACGATTATTCGGCGATTTCTCGACCTGATCGACTACGGCTTGGACTGCCTCCGCTCAGAAAGCGCTGGCAAAAAGCGAGTGCGAGTTTATCAGGCTGTGCGTCCTAACGATGGTCGAGAGCAGGTGTTCTTGCAGTGGTTAGCGGCGGACAGCCGACATCCCGGCAGTTCTGAGTTTTGGCAGGCAGAGAATCTTTACGCCCTAAGTCAGAAGAAGGCTGCTTCCAATGGGGGAGATGATTACGTGCAGTTAAGTCTGCTGGACGCAGCAGCGGGTGAGCGGGCTGGCTAAACGTTGAAGAGGTTGTTCTGTAATTGGTAAGCTAAGGTGCGATCGCCTATCAAAGTGCCGGCTCAGAGGAGTCAGAATGGAAGAACGACGAGGAGTTCTCGAAAAATTAATTGCGCTGATTAACGCTGTTGTGCAGTGGCTGATTCGTCTATTTCAGCCGCGTCGCCAGTGAAATTCATTTTCTAGGTGCAGACATTGAGGCTGCCACCCTAGCAACAGCGCTAGGGTAGAGTAAATATTCTCTTTGACCATCACTTGAGGAAGTGTCTTACTGATGCATGCTCTTTCAATTCCGACCTGGATCGTTCACCTCTCAAGCGTTGTGGAGTGGATGGCCGCTATTTGGCTAATTTGGACCTACGGCGAAACGACAGGCGATCGCTCGTGGCGGACTCTCTCTGTTGCGATGCTGCCTGCTTTGGTCAGCGCCATGTGCGCCTGTACCTGGCACTTTTTCGACAACCCGAAATCCTTAGACTGGCTCGTTGTTCTCCAGGCATTCATGACGGTGGTAGGCAACTGCACCCTGTGTGCGGCGGCTTGGTGGATCTGGCGTTCCGAGCAACCAAAAGAGCGCGTAGATAAAAACAAATCTACTGCTGATGCTTCTTAAACGAGGATTATGTCTAAAGAAAATTTATTTGCTCTCTCTTTATTTCCCTATCTAGGGTTTTTGTGGTTTCTGACCCGTTCTGGAAAAACCCCACGCCTAGCTTTGATTGGCTTTTATGTACTGCTCATTTTTGTAGCCATTACCATTCCTGCGGGTATCTATGCCCAAGTTCATTACCATGAACCGCTAGCAAACGTTGATTGGCTACACGGAAGCGCAGAATTTTTTCTGACACTTTCCAATATTTTAGTAGTGCTCGGTTTCAGACAGGCAATTGTTGAGCGGAAGCGGATGGCAGAGAAAGGATCGATAGATTAATCTCACGTTCTTCAAGCTGATAGCTAATACCATTTACCGAAAGTAGTGAGATAGTTCTCCTCACTAACAAAGAGTTGGCTCTTAAAAGGGAAAGGCTTGCTGTATTTACCTTTCCCCCTTACCCTTTCCCCTTTTCCCCAACGGATCAAGTCTCTCATGACTTTTTCTAATTGGTATAAGAGCTAAGAGCTATCTAGAATTGTCTCAATACTGCTTAGCTGAGTTTTTGAACTGTACAATAATCCAAGACTAACGATCTATCGAGGTCTCAACCATGATTAAAGCTTACGCAGCCCACGAACCCGGCGGAGAACTCCAGCCCTTCGATTACGATCCGGGACCGTTGGGCGAAGAGCAAGTAGAAATTAATGTCGAATACTGCGGTATTTGCCACAGCGATCTTAGTATGCTGGACAACGAGTGGGGCATGACCGAGTACCCTTTCGTTCCCGGCCATGAAGTCGTCGGGACGATTGCTGCCGTTGGCGATGAAGTCAAAGAACTACAGCCCGGACAGCGGGTTGGTTTAGGCTGGTACGCTCGTTCCTGTATGCACTGTGAATGGTGCATGTCGGGGAACCACAACCTCTGCTTGACCGCCGAAGGAACCATTGTTGGTCGGCATGGCGGATTTGCGGATAAAGTTCGCGCTCACTGGGGCTGGGTGCTGCCTATTCCCGAAGGCGTTAATCCGGCGACGGCAGGTCCGTTATTCTGTGGCGGCATTACGGTTTTTAACCCGATTGTTCAGTTTGATGTTAGACCAACAGACCGCGTGGGCGTAATTGGCATTGGCGGACTAGGACACATGGCGCTTGGTTTTCTCCGCGCCTGGGGATGCGACCTGACGGCATTTTCCACTAGCCCCGAAAAGGAAGAAGAAGCGCGACAGATGGGCGCTAACCATTTTGTTAATTCCCGCGATCTAGAGGCTCTTAAAGCCTTGGAAAATTCTTTTGATATGATTATTTCCACTGTTAATGTGGATTTAGATTGGGATGCTTATGTAGCCATGCTGCGCCCGAAAGGTCGGCTACACCTAGTCGGAGTGGCTTCTCAAGTTTCTAGCCAAGTGTTTCCGATGATCGCAGGACAGAAGGAAATTTCAGCAAGTCCTCTGGGAAGTCCGGTAACGACGGCACGAATGCTAGATTTTGCCTCCCGACACGGCATCGAACCGATTACAGAAACATACTCTTTTAACCAGGTTAATGAGGCGATGGAAAAGCTGCGCAGCGGTAAACCCAGGTATCGGTTGGTGCTAAAGCACTAAACATCGGTGTTGGGTTGGGCAGATGCTTGACCCAACTTTACGTCGCAACAATTCACGAAGAAAATGGTTAATCCATCGTTTTTGTCTCTCAGATTGATGAAATTTATCCAAAAGCCAAGCGGCAAGCTTATCTAAAGCTAAAAGAACCAGGGTATGATTTACCAGTTTTGCCTGAAGAATGTCCCTATACGGTGGAGCAATTGTTAAACCCTGAGTATTTCCCAGAAAGTAATTTGTAATTCCTTGTTCAGGGACTCCTTACTTAGGAGTATCTGCTCAAATTCACCCAGAGAGCAATTGACCAAAACGCTTTCAGGCTCTCAGGACAGTATAGAGGTCATCCTGGCGGTCGAGCGACAACGTGTAGGATCTAGCGTAACGAGGCTTGTTCTGCTGAATAAGTTTCAGAAATTGAAAAGTATTGCCGTTTGTCAGAAATCCAAAAGCAGGATTGGGATGGGGGTCGCCATGCATACAAGCCAGCACTTGAGGAATTCCTCCCTCCAAAGAATAGGCTGCCCGTTTCGCTTCAACAACAGTTACCCAAAACTCAGGGTGAAAGACCAAGAGATCAATGCGCCCCTGGACTATGGCTCCTTCATCTTCAGAGGAAATTCTCACTTCCTTCTCGGCAGCAAGGTAGAATGGAGGTCGATAGAATCCTGCCAGTCTCAGTAGCGGAGACAGAACAACCATTTTTACAAGGGGTTCTAGTAACGGACAGCGAGATAAATGGAGATAGTCGCGTTGGACTTCACCGAGAAACTGCTCCTCGTCAGCCGTTAGTTCAGGCAAGTTTTCTCGCCATTCAGGGAAACTCTCGTCATCTATCCGTTCTAATCCAAAATCTTCGCTTAACTGTGCCAGAGTAATTTCCACAGTGTATGTTAAAGAACTCTGCAACGTGAAACACGTTTTCTGAATAAAAATAACATCATAGTTTTATTTTCTTATTTTCTCCATAGATTTTTTTTAGCTCTTTATATATATTATGTCTATTCATGGAATTTTCGTTAAAGTAACCCATCTCTTTTCTAATTGCCCAAATAAAATTTCTAAAGTTATGCAAATCTTTAATTTCAATTTTTACAGGGTTAATTTGTGCTTCAATTATTCTTTCTTTAAAGTGTTTCCACTGATGTAGTACGTTTGATGAGCCATATATTTCCACTTTGTCAGAAAATTCGTTGATAAACTCTAAAGCTTCCTTCAAGGGAAATTTTCCAGGATTTCTTAAAACCTTGACAATCTTTTCGTAATATTCAGTCATTTTCTTGACGCTTTCGCTTTGTCTATCTCTTCTGTCTTTGTAGATAGCTATTAGACTTTGAATGGCAACAGATAGTAATACACCAACAAAGGCTACTGAAGATGCAAAGAAAGTTGCAAACACTTGCTTGTTTTGGAATAGCGAGTAAACAAAATTGATGATAAGTCCTACAAAAATGCACGAGAGAATAGCTATGTACAAAACAGAGGCATTAAGCGAAATTCTAAGGAAAAATTCTAGATATGGTGTTTCTATTATCCAATTTTTTATATATTTATAACAGGATGCTAGTCTTTCTGTTAACCTCTTTAAAGGCTTACCTGCCACTGATGAATCTGTAGCTCTAAATATAAAACTGTCAAGCTTAATATCATGACTTTCATATAAATCTGCAATTCCTCGCAGAGTCTTAGCTTTTGCTAAATTCAAAGCATGTTCCTTACTATTTCCATACTCCTGAATATCCCAACTTATATGAGATGATTTTGATACTCTAGCTATCCATTGTCCTTGCTCGCTCCGCAGTATGATTGTTATTTTCTTCATGAAATCTTTTAGAATCTAGTTGTTATTGGATTTAAATGACTAGACAGTAACAATGGTGTAATAGAAAACAGCAAGAATGACAGATTTTATCTGCTACTTATCACTCATGGCTATGCCTTCCCTTTTATGCAACGTAATAGATTCTGTAAACTTATTGCTGTTCTCAAGTAATCTATTACTTACCTCGGTACGTTCTGAAGTGCCGACCGAATCACATCAGCGCCAGCACCAGCTCGATGAGCCTGTTCGCTGATGTGCCGCTTCCAGGCTTTGGTTCCCGCCTGTCCTAAAAATAAACTCAGCATGTGGCGACTGATAGAGTTGAGCTTGACCCCCCTCGCCACCCAGTAGTCGATGTAGGGCAACATTGCTTCCACCACTTCATGACGAGTTAGCGGTGTTGCCTCCTCCCCGTAAATCTCTCGATCGACTGTAGCAAACAGGTAAGGATGATCATAAGCAGCGCGACCTACCATCACGGCATCTACGTGGTGAAGATGCTCTTTGATTTGCTCTAGAGTAATGATACCGCCGTTGATTTCTACAAATAGCTGAGGGAACTCCTGCTTCAGTCGATAGACCTCTGGGTAGCGTAAAGGCGGAACGGTACGATTTTCCTTGGGATTCAAGCCTTTGAGCCATGCTTTGCGGGCGTGGACCGTAAAGCGCCGACAGCCAGCCTCAGCCACGACACGCACAAACTCAGCCATATCCTCATAGCGATCGCGCTCGTCAATGCCAATGCGGTGCTTCACCGTCACCGGAATATCCACTGCCTTCTGCATCGCCTCTACTGCCCGCGCCACCCTATCTGGCTGCGCCATTAGGCAAGCCCCAAAGTTCCCGTTCTGTACGCGAGAACTCGGACAGCCCACATTTAAATTAATCTCGTCGTAGCCCATCTCTTCGGCAATCAGCGCACAGGTAGCCAGTTCTTGAGGGTTGTCGCCGCCTACCTGAAGCGATAGTGGTTTTTCTTCTGGAGAAAAGCCGAGGAGTTTGGAGCGATCGCCATTGAGAATCGCCGCCGTTGTCACCATTTCGGTATAAAGAAGAGTACGGCGGGTGAGCTGACGCATCAAAAAGCGGTAATGGCGATCGGTACGCTCCATCATTGGAGCCACACTCAAAGAATTACCGCCATCGGTAACGCGGGAATTTATCCCAGCAGATTCGATGCTAACTACCATTAACTACAGTGGAATTAATCTACAGATAACGCCCCTTTCCCCCTTCCCCCTTCCCCTTTTCCCTCACTTTAGGGCTTACTTCTCATCCTACCGCGACCACAACGACCATCGTTGCCAACCGAACGCTGAGGGCAGCATAATGCCGAATGCTGAATTCTAAGTTCCGAGTTCTTGATATTTCTCGCCGTCAAAACGGTCACTATAGTAAAAACTTACTTCTCAATTACTAGAAGAGCGATGACGGCAATTAACGAGCTACAGCCAGCTAAACCCGGAGATACCTCCATTTATCTCCCCTACTATTCTAAAGACAAGCACAACCTCCTGCCCTACGCTATCAGCCTATATAAGCAAGGTTCATTAGAGGGACAGCGACGCATTGAAGGGGGTGAGGACATTCCCTTTGTAGCAACCTGGTATATTTCGACGCTGCCTTCGGAATTGACTCGCTGCCGAATTCAGTTTGACGGACAGGCAGAGTTGAGCTACGAAGCTACAATATTAAATGCAGAGTTTATCGACTACTTAATTTCCATTGTCAAAAAATTCCAGCGCTCTCGCTTAACGGATTTTCCGAGAGCCTTTTATAGAAAGCTCCTGCGCTTTGATGAAGGAGTATGATGGTGGCAAGATAAAGAGTAAGGAGTGTAGAAGCAATCGTGACCAAACTGCTTATTGGCTCAACTGAAGCCTACAGCGGCAAATCGGCAACGGTATTAGGAATTGCTCATCAGCTCAAGCAGCGAGGATTTTCAGTCGCTTACGGCAAACCCCTGGGAACCTGCTTAAGTGATGCTGATGGCCTAGAGAAAGATGTGCAGTTTATTGCTGAGGCTTTGGGGTTGTCTGACGAGCAGGTGAAACCGCCGCTGCTGTGCCTCGATCGTCCGACCGTTAACAGCCAACTGCGCAAAGAAGATCCCAAAAATTACTCTCAATCGTTTCAGCAGTACATTGAAGAACTAAAGGGGGATTTAATTCTGCTAGAAGGACCGGGGAATCTCTGGGAAGGTAGTCTATTTAATCTGTCCGTTGGGCAGATGGCTCAGGTGGCAGATGCGGCGGTATTACTGGTGGCTCGCTACAATGCTCTGCTGGTAGACAGCTTACTGGCCGCCAAACAGTTTTTAGGCGATCGCCTTTTGGGAGTTTTTATTAACAATGTTCCCCAGGAGGAGCGAGATGTTGTGACTCTAGCCCAGCCGTTTCTAGAAGAGCAAGGGATCGAGGTATTGGGAGTGGTGCCGACTGATAACCTCTTGCGCAGCGTCAGCGTTCGAGAACTGGCTAATCAGCTCGAAGCAAACGTTCTCTGCCGCTCAGACCGGCTAGATTTAATGGTCGAAAACCTCTGTATCGGCGCGATGAACGTCAACTCTGCTTTAGAATACTTTCGCCAGGGGAGAAACATGGCCGTGGTGACAGGAGGCGATCGCACCGATCTTCAGCTCGCTGCCTTAGAAACCTCGACTCACTGTCTGATTTTAACCGGTCATCGTCCGCCGCAGCCTCTGATCCTCAACCGTGCTGAGGATTTGGAAATTCCGATCCTGTCTGTTAATTTAGATACTCTTACCACTGTAGAAATCGTTGATCGCGCTTTTGGTCAGGTGCGCCTCCAAGAACCGATTAAAGTGCAGTGTATTCAAGAACTGCTGGCAGACAACTTCAACCTCGACAGGTTAATCAGCAAGTTGGGACTAGAACCTCCTGTGCCAGCGTAAGCCAGGAACAGCATCGTATCTAACTGACATGCTGACTTGCTAATTTTTCCTTAACTAGGATTTGAGACAATTACTATAAAATCAATTTTGATCTTGCACCCCAGCATCGAGCTATGCAAACTTTAGATCCTCAAGCAGCAGCCCCCGCAACTCTGCCCGTCGATACCACAATTCACAGACGCAAAACTCGCCCGGTGCGGGTGGGCAATATCACCATTGGTGGCGGACATCCAGTCGTCGTACAGTCGATGATTAATGAAGATACTTTAGATATCGATGGCTCGGTGGCCGCCATTCGCCGTCTTCACGAAATTGGCTGCGAAATTGTGCGCGTGACGGTGCCCAGTATGGCTCATGCAAAAGCCTTAGCCACGATTAGGCAGAAACTAGCGCGCACCTATCAGCTAGTGCCGCTAGTTGCCGACGTTCATCATAACGGCATGAAAATTGCCCTAGAGGTGGCCAAGCACGTTGATAAAGTGAGAATCAACCCAGGGCTATACGTTTTCGAAAAGCCGAAAGCAGACAGAACCGAATACACCCCAGCAGAATTTGCAGAAATCAGTGACAAAATTCGGGAAACGCTAGAGCCTTTAGCAATTTCTCTGCGGGACCAGGGCAAGGCGATGCGCATTGGTGTCAATCACGGCTCCCTAGCCGAACGCATGCTGTTTACCTACGGCGATACTCCCGAAGGCATGGTCGAGTCTGCCCTAGAATTTATCAAAATCTGCGAATCTTTGGATTTCTGCAATCTCGTTATTTCCCTCAAAGCCTCGCGGGTTCCGGTGATGCTGGCGGCCTATCGCCTGATGGTGCAGCGGATGGATGAGTTAGGGATGGACTACCCGCTTCATTTGGGAGTAACCGAAGCCGGAGATGGAGAGTACGGACGGATTAAATCTACTGCTGGCATTGGAACGCTGTTAGCCGAAGGCATCGGCGACACCATTCGCGTTTCTCTCACCGAATCTCCAGAGAAAGAAATTCCGGTATGCTACAGCATTCTCCAGGCGTTGGGACTGCGGAAGACGATGGTAGAATACGTGGCCTGTCCTTCCTGCGGTCGGACGCTGTTTAATTTAGAAGAAGTGCTGCACAAGGTGCGAGAGGCGACTCAGCACCTGACCGGGTTAGACATTGCCGTGATGGGCTGTATTGTCAATGGTCCTGGAGAGATGGCAGATGCCGATTACGGGTACGTGGGCAAACAGCCAGGGTATATCTCACTGTATCGTGGCAGAGAAGAGATTCGCAAAGTCCCAGAAGAGCGCGGAGTAGAAGAGTTGATTGAGCTCATTAAAGCGGATGGTCGCTGGGTTGAGCCGTAAGATTAGCGGGTGGGCGATGCCCACCTCTTGCTGGCGCTTACTCTGATGTGCCAAGAATAATGGCGGTTGAAACCGCTGCTATTATGCTAAAACTTGCCAAGCGCAGATTCCCCAACTCTTCACTTTCTAGAAACCGTAAAGTCAGTTTAACCATTCATCATTTCAGTCCAGCCAGGTGGTAAATAAGTTTCGAGGCGACTAAAATCGCTCCCAGAGACCTCCTTGGCCGCTTGGACTACCTGTCGGACTAGTCTGGCTGCCTGCTCTTGGCTGATGTTAAACTGCTTGGCCAAATCAACTAAAAACTGCTCGGCAGAAATTTCGGTGACGGTTTCTTGATGACCGCGCAGGGTTTCAAAGCTTAAGGGGTCAGGAAGCTGCTCGATGAACTGGCGGGCGATCGCCTCTTCTACGCGACTGGCAATGTGCCCTAAAACCGCTTTAATGGCTGCATCTGCCGTATCCCGATCTGAAATAAAGTCGAGAGTTTGGACAGATTCTAGAAAATCTTGATAATTGACTGGCTTGTTCGGTTGCTTGTCTTGATTGTCCTCGAGCAGAGGCAAAAACTGGCGAATCAACCCTACTGTCACTGCTGGCAGCTCTAGCTGAGGAGTCAAGCCCACATCATCGAGCTGCTGAAAAAAACGAATCGCCTGGGGGTTCATCTCAGCAAGGCGACGACCGATATCTGGCCCCGTAAATTCTGATTTTTGCCCCCATATTAAGGCAGTTGGGACGGTTAATTGAGGAACGTACTGAGAGAGATCGAAACATAGGTCTCCACGCACGAACGCCAGGGCAGCATATTCAGCGTTTGGTTGCTGAGCCGACTGCTGATAGGCTCGGATGAGTTCTGAAGAAATGCGCTCAGCACGGGCAAACTGGTTTTGCTCTAGAAAGTTGCGGATGCCAAATTCAGTGCTGACTCCGGCGCTGTAGAGTAGCTTGTCTAAAACCGGAATGCTGACGACTTGCGTAAAGAAGTTACGAGGATAGTTGCTCTCAAATTCTCGCAGTCCCGCCGCAGTGGTTAGGACAAGAGACTGATAGAGCTCTGGGCGCTCAACAGCGGCTCGAATGGTAAAAGCTGCCGTCAATCCAGAAGCAATCACCCGAGTGGGGCTAGTGCAAGTTTTTTCCAGAAATTCATTGAGAACCGAGACGTAATCCTCAATTCGGTAGCTTCGTTCTGGATGCTCTGAACGCCCCCATCCAATTAAATCTGGTGCTAGCACTCGGTACTCGGAAGCAAAAGCTGGATATACCTTCGACCATTCGTAGGCAGAAGAACCGCCGCCAAATCCGTGGAAGAAAACTAGTTCTGGAGCCAGTTCAACATTCCACGGTGCTGCTTCGTTGGTGTAGTACACCATCTTTCCCAAAGCAGTCGTAATAAAGTGCTGACGAAACCCGGGCGGCACAAACATGGCAACTTTCCTCAACAGTTCTCTCCAATCTCAATTGTTAATTCACTGTTGGGAGAAGACATCGCTCCTAAGTTACATCTAGAATGTAAAGTGAAACAGTGATGGCGCTCTGTAGTCCTTCTTTAGGGCTGACTCTCCTCCGCTTCTTCTGGTTGACTTTGCACTTCTGCCTGCTGTTTGATGGCGTTTAATAAAGCCTGTAACTGTTCCTCCTCCGGGTACAGTTTGACTAGCTTCTCCATCGGCTCAACGGCTCCAGCCAAATCGTTCATGGCCAGCCTTGTCTCGACTAAACCGCGCAGTGCGGCTGGATTTTCTGGTTCTCTCTCCAATACCAGTTCATACCCCTGCTCCTGGGAGGCTAAATCAGCTTCTCCGACTGAGGTTGCAGCCTGTTGTGGAGTGGGAGAGGGACTATTAAACATCTCAAGCAGGAAAAAACCGGTTGAACCGAGAAACGCGATACCAGCAGCGACGATCAGAAAACGCTGAAGCGATTTTTTTTTAGCCATATAGAGTTCTAAATCCAATAGAAAAATTCTACCCAACCTCAAACAGAACTGACGGATTCCACCGGGAATAGGCTAGAACACCAACGGCAAAACCAAAAAGACAGCAACAGACGAGCACAATAGAAGCCTGGTTTTTTTTGTATCCGGCTCTTTGCAGTTCTAAGCGAGCTAAAATAGATACTGACAGAAGCACGAGTAGTCGCACAAAGTACTCGATCCAGGAAAAAATAAACGCGACAGCAAACGCCCAAAGCAGAATTGAAGCAAACGCTTTAAAATCTGATTTCAACCAATTGCCAATGCCGATTCTGATCCAGAGAATCGGAGCCGTTAGCGATACGGCAACAATAATGATAAGAGTTGCGGCAATAGGAAAAAGTGTCCAGGAGACAACGACTGCCGATATGGAGATTCCTAAAAAACTTGCTCGATCAACAATTTCCTCAGCGAGATCGGGAATTGATTCAGTCAGAGACCAGCCAAAGGCACTAAAGGTCAGGAAAACGAGAAGCAGGGAAAGCCACGGAACAGTCTTAAGCCCAAACATGCATGGCAAGCATTACAACAGTGAATATCTCAGCCGTCAGTTGCCAGTCTTAGACTAGATAGCTTCGGTTGACCCCCATTTCTAAGCCCATAAACTGATAGCCGACGACTGAGAACTAGTTACGAAGACATTGACTGAATGATGTAATCAAAGTATGGTGCTGCTTCAGTAGCATCTTCAGTACTCAGCTTACCCAACGCTGCGTCTTTAAGGCAGCGAATTGAATCAACCATTCCTGGAACGGGAACGCCCAAGGAATTGTACATTTCTTTAACACCAATTAAGCCAATTCTTTCAATAGGTTCTTTGTCGCCAGCTAGAATACCATAGGTCACTAGGCGTAAATACCAGCCGTAGTCGCGCAAGCACTGATTGTACTGGCGTTGACCGTAGGCATTGCCACCAGGAGCGCGGTATTCAGGGTGTTGCCTAAATAACTGCTTCCCGGCTTCTTCCACGATTTTCTTTTCGTTTTCGGCCATCATTTGGGCAATTCGCATCCGCTGCTGGCCCGTCTGCAAAAATGCCTGAATCCCCTTCAGTTCGCCGCTGCTCGGATACCGAAGTTCGTCATCTGCTTTGAGAATTACTTGACTAACTACGCTCATACTATCGAGATAAATTTAAATTCATAACACTTGTAGTTTAGCAATCTTCTCCTCCGGAAAGCGCAAGGAATTGTGCTCAGGATCAAAATTATCAGGAGGACAAACTAATGACTTCTTGCCACTCCGTTTCCGACAAAGGTTGTTCAATTAACTGCATTTTAAAGCAGTGTTCAGCGGCATGGATCAGAGCCTGCGCAACGGTACTCTGCAAAATATCGATTCCTTGGGGAGCTCTATCGAAAATGCAAGTAAAAAGTTCTGGGTGTGGTGAGAGCATCATTGAACCATGCTGTAAGACGGCTTGGCCCTGGCGGAGTTGAGCGCTGCCAATGAGTTTCCTGCCGTCAGCAGTTACCAAATCTGCACCGGTGGCAATTCTAAAGCAGTTGTGGGTTTGGGCATATCTTTGCCTTGCTCCATACTGCAACTCTACCCCAAGCGATCGCCAGCCCACAATTAAAAACTGGCAAATCTGAGTGTACACCTCCAAAAGCCTGCCAGATGCAGACATCACCACGGCATAGGTTAAGTCTCCCTGGTGCAGCACAGCCCTTCCGCCTGTCGGACGGCGAACTAATTCGATGGGCTGTCCCTGCCAATAGAGGTGATTCCAATCGTGAGGATACTGACGCTGATGATAGCCCAAAGAAATTGCCACTGGCGACCACGTGTAAAAACGTAGCGTTGGTGGATGACCGTGCTGATGCTGTTCGAGCAGCCACCGATCGAGCGCCATCTGCACTGACCCAGATGCCTGCACTGGAGGGATTAAGCGCCACGTATCAGTCATTAGTCAGTAACCAGTTACCAATGTGAGATCTGTTAGTCACTCCTGATTATTGAAACTGTTCCTGAAGTAGCTCATCATTGTCGTCAGCAATCGTTGCCACTAAAGTAATGGCTCGGGAAATTTCGCCAGGGGACAACCCAGCCACCGTTCGCTGCGCGAGAACGACAACTTGGCTGTTCACGGTGCCAAAACACGTTTCAAAAGTTTCCGCCCAGTTCATCTCTAACAGCTTGTGCATCAGCCCCAGTTCATCTTTCACCGGTAAACTGAGTACCGGAGACCAAACCGTTAAGAGATCTTCATCCGTTTCTCCAGTGAGCTGCACAAATACATCAACGCTCCCGTACCGGAACTTCCATAGATACCCCTCATCCGTATGCGAAACCATTGCGCTATCGTCTTGCTCAAGGCTGGAGATGACGGTTTCAATAACATCGTGGTGACTGGCTTTATCCTCATCCAGCTCTTCTGTTAAGGCCTCTACCGTCGGCTGATCTTCAGTTGCCAAGGCTTCTAAATTTGGGTCTGGCGTCGTCATGGCTCGTCGCGATTGATGGGTTATCAGTTTTTAGTTTATCTCTTCACGGGCGGCAATCAGTTGATTTTCCCGACAAGTGGAAAAAGAGCGGGTTCGCCGCTCTTTTTCATTGCTATCACTCCTAGATTTATGCGGGCTTATGAGCTACCCAGTACTTACTCATGAAATGATTTTCTGTGCAGAGATCAGTAAAGCCAGCGCTCATGAGGCGATCACTCAAATTATCAGTCACGTAGTGTCGATAGTAAGGCTCGTGGAACAAAGCCGGGAAGTTTTCCATCATAGGCTTGAATTCAGGATAATCTAGCTCCTGAATCGAATCACAGATCACAAAAGTTCCCCCTGGCATTGTCACTCGAAACGCTTCCTCAATCACTCGTTGGCGAGCGCTGGCTGGCAGTTCGTGAAACAGAAACACGCTGGTAACGCCGTGGAAGAAGTTGTCGGTATAGGGAAGTTCTTCAGCGTTAGCCTGAAGGAGCTGAGGTAGCTCGCCGGGTTTCTCTGAGAGGAACTGATTCGCCTTGCGCAGATAAGCAGGAGAGAGGTCGGTCCCAAACAGAGAGGCTTTTGGCAAAGTAGCTCGCAGCATTCTCAGCGTTCTGCCCGTTCCGCAAGCAATATCCAAAACGCGAACCTGGCGAGCGGGCGTAGCGGCAAACGCCTTTAGCCCCTCCTTAAGGGGAGACAAAATCCGCCGTCTCATGGCATCAGCCATGCCGTTGAAGAGGAGTTCTACCTGAAGATCGTACAGATTAGCGGATAAATCGCTGAGATATCCGTTCGTCTGATGGTGGAAATTTTGCAGGTAGTACTGCGGATAGCCTTCCCGGTCAATTTCTGGGGAAAAGGACTGATACTGCTTGCTCTGAATCCGCTCCCAAATCGAGGGCATATCTAGCCATACAGCAGGATAGTAGCGCAAGAAATCTTCCCACGGGTGATCGAAGAGGAGAGTCGCTGGATAAACGCCTCTTTCTGCGTCTTGCCAGTCAACCTCCAGAAGCTGATTAATCCGCTGCTGAATCTTAAGCAGGATTTGCGGGTCGAGGGACTTGACTTGCCGGTCGTATTCTGGAGCAAAAAACTGAGCGAGTTGAGAGCTAATGACCTTGTGGGCAAACCCAAACACTTCTTTGCCCTGCTGAAAAGACTGATAGGCAACTTTTGCTACGGTGTCAGGGATCGGAATTAATTGATCGATGCTGGCAGTAGATGACATAGAGCTAGAGTAAACGCGATGATTGAGACCCAACTGATGAGAAAATATTTTGAGATGTAAAAATTAGTGTCTTTTTGTAAATCTCTTCTTCAGTATAGTCATTGAGTAATTCTCTGAGCACTATTGTTTCAAAAATAGACAAAAAAATCACCGCTCCTGGGAGTGGTGACTCACGGTGTCAATCTTTACTGCTGTCGGTGGCAGTCGAGGGAACGCCTACTCAGCTAACGAATAAAGCTCAACCCTTCACGGGGTGTAGCTTAAGCGTCGTAGTACAGCGAGAACTCATAGGGATGAGGACGTAAACGCAGAGGGTTGACCTCATTATCTAGCTTAAACTCGATCCAGTTACTGATAAAGTCTTCGGTGAAAACTCCACTATCGGTTAAAAAGGCATGATCCTTTTCTAAGTTTTCTAGCGCCGCTTCCAAGGAAGCCGGAGTAGAAGGAATCTTGCTCAATTCTTCTGGACTGAGATCGTAAATATCCACGTCGAGAGGATCGCCAGGATCGATTTCGTTCTTAATACCGTCGATACCAGCACACAGCATAGCAGCAAAGGCTAGGTAAGGATTGCAGGTAGCATCGGGGCAGCGGAACTCTAGGCGCTTTGCTTTGGGATTGGTTCCCGATAGGGGAATGCGGATCGAGGCAGAACGATTACCTTGAGAGTAAGCGAGGTTAACAGGGGCTTCAAATCCAGGAACCAAGCGCTTGTAAGAGTTGGTGGTAGGATTCGTAAACGCTAGCAGTGCCGGGGCATGTCTGAGAATGCCGCCAATGTAGTGAAGAGCCATTTTGCTCAGGTTGGCGTAGCCATCGCCCCAAAACAGGGGCTCTTCGTTCTTCCAGATAGACTGGTGTGTGTGCATTCCAGAGCCATTGTCGTTGAACAGCGGCTTGGGCATAAACGTGACGGTTTTGCCGTACTTTTGCGCAACGTTCTTGATGACGTATTTGTAGGTCATCAAGTAGTCAGCCGCCTCAATGAGGGTAGCAAAGCGAACTCCTAACTCGTTTTGTCCTCCGGTTGCGACTTCGTGGTGGTGCTTCTCAATCGGCACTCCACACTTCGCCATAGTCAGCAGCATTTCTGTCCGAATATCTTGGAGGGTATCGGTTGGCGCAACGGGGAAGTAACCACCTTTGTAATTAGGCTTATACCCCAGGTTCCCGCCCGCTTCCTGCTGTCCGGTATTCCAGCGTCCTTCTACACTGTCTACGTAGTAGTAGCCGTGGCTCTCGGTTTGATCGAAACGAATGTCGTCAAAGACAAAAAACTCTGCCTCTGGACCAAAGAAAGCTGTATCGCCGATGCCGCTGGCCTGAAGGAAGTCTAGCGCTTTGCTCGCGATTGTACGAGGATCGCGATCGTAGAATTCTCCAGTCCGGGGTTCCTTGATGCTACAGATCATGCTCAAGGTTTTTTCTTTGTAAAAGGGATCGATCCAGGCCGTTGTCGGGTCGGGAACCATGGCCATGTCCGATTCATTAATGGCTTTCCAGCCGCGAATACTCGAACCATCGAAGGGAACGCCGTCGGTGAAAGACTCTTCTTCAATTTGGTTTTGATAGAAAGAGCAGTGCTGCCAGATTCCCGGCATGTCAATAAATTTAAGATCGATGATTTGAATATTTTCGTCTTGAATCATTTTCAAGACTTCTTGGGGAGTCTCAGGCATGAATTAGTTCTCCAGTTTGCAATTTCATCTCGAATCATCCTAGGGAGAGGGGCGAGGAGATTTTGTATTAATTGATACTGAAATCTACTACGGGTTCGGATGCCGCTCTTGGGTTTAGTGGCAAACCTCAACAATTTCTAGGTTTGTCCAAAATAGAAATGGGCCTCAACGCGAGGAGCCTCAGAAAAATTAGCAGTTGCTAGCTGAGCTGGAAGTCCTTGCTTAAATAATTTTTAATTCTAGTTCTACGGATAGAGCTAAAGGAGTAAAATAAAAAACTTAAAGACAAAAAACTTTAGTTTAAGCCTGAAGACGCTAAAGATAAGCACAGAGCTGCTTTTTGTCAGCCAAAGCATAAAAATAAGGTTGGGAGAAAAAATGAGAGACGCAGTTACCAAACTGATTAGAGATTATGATGTTTCCGGACGGTATCTGGACCGCAACGCCTTAGACAGCTTGCAAGCTTACTTTGAGTCTGGTACGGGGAGAGTGGCAACAGCCGCCGTCATCAACGGCAACTCTGCCCCGATTGTGAAGCGGGCAGGGTCTCAACTTTTTGAAGAACTACCGGAACTAATTCGTCCCGGTGGAAATGCCTACACAACTCGTCGCTACTCTGCCTGCCTGCGCGATATGGACTACTACCTGCGCTATGCTAGCTATGCGTTAGTGGCAGGAGATATGAACGTTCTTGATGAGCGGGTGCTACAGGGACTGCGGGAAACCTACAATTCTTTGGGGGTTCCGATCGCTCCTACAGTACGTGGCATTCAGATTATGAAAGGAATTGTCAAAGAGATGGCCTCTGAATCGGGAGTCGAAAATACGGCATTTATTGATGAGCCTTTTGACTACATGACTCGCGAACTGAGCGAAATATCTGTGTAGCCGCGGATTGAAGCTAGAAGAGATTCTAGAAAGAGAGGGAGGGGCGATCGCCCCTCTTTTTTTATCTGTTGGCTGGTTGATTGTTCCTCGCTTTTTGTCTATGGGACTTACGTCCCTCACTAATTTAAGCAACGCCATCGCTAACGAAACTTGCCTGGAGAACAGAGCTAGTCGCCACACTCGTTTTTCCTCAAAGCCGATTCAGTTGGATAAAAACAATTTTGTTAGTAGCAGAGAAATACCGTTGTTCAAAACTCTGCTCTGGTGTTTTTCCTAAAAAATACACGGGCATCTCGTTGATTCCTTAAGTTAGTCTGTTGGTTTTTATCTCACTTTTCGTACTTCAATATCGCTGAAATCACTGACAAAATTATTCCTTAATCCTGTTAAAATTTGAGCCTAGCAACTTTCCATTGCACTTCGGTAGTTGACTCTAAATGCTTGATCATGAAGGCTACTAGAATTATCAGAACGAACCTGCTGGTTTTTGGAAGTGCCCTGATGGTATTTCTAACCTTTCGAGTATCAGTGAGCAGCCAAACGTTTGTCTTTCCAGTTTCGACTGCAACCGCTAGCACTTCTGGATTCTCTTTATCTCAGCAGCCAGCGTCGCTATCAGCTACTTCCCAAGAAGAGCGATCGCTATTTAGAGTCGCAACAAAGCGTTTTGAACCTTTCGTTTTCTCTCAAGGAGAGCGCTTCGTCGGGTTCAGTATCGATCTGTGGCAAGAGCTGGCGGAGGAAATGGCTGTAGACTATCAGCTATACGGAGTAGACACGGTTGCTCAACTGTTAAACGAGGTCGAGCGCGGTCGGGCAGAAGCGGCGATCGCCGGGATTAGCATTACGGCTGACCGCGAGGAAGCGTTAGATTTTTCTCATCCTTTTTATGAATCTGGGCTCCAGATTTTGGTTGCCAACAGCTCTCAGGGATTGTGGGCGAACTTCAGCCAACGGGCGATCACCGTGCTGACTTCTCCCGAGCTGTACTACGGTGTCGGGTCGTTTATCCTGATTCTATTGGTGATTGCGCATACAATCTGGTTTTCTGAACGGCGACACAACTCAGAGTTTCCCGATAACTACATGCGAGGAATTTGGGAGTCTTTATGGTGGGCAGCGGTGACGGTGACAACGGTGGGCTATGGAGATAAGACTCCAAAAAAATTTCTCGGACGGTTGGTGGGGCTATTTTGGATGTGTGCTGGCTACTTTGTCTTTGCCTACTTTACCGCCTCAATGTCAACAATATTTACAGTGCAGGAGCTACAGGGCATAATTAATGGACCAGAAGATCTCCAGGGCAAGCAAGTTGCGACCGTTGCCAGCAGTACTGCTGCCCAGTATCTCGAAGAGCAAGAGACGGAAGTTGTCATGTACGACAGCGCTAGGAAAGCCTATCGGGCTTTGGATGATGGACGAGTTGCTGCTGTAGTGTATGATGCTCCGGCTTTACAATACTTCGCTTCCCATCAAGGGAAAGGGACAGTCAAAGTTGTTGGTCCTGTGTTTCAACCGCAGAGTTACGGGATTGCCCTGCCAGTGGGTAGCTCCTATCGGAAATCGATGAATGCGGCTCTGCTTCGACTCAAGGAAAATGGCATTTATGACAAAATTTACGAAAAATGGTTTGGGAGCAACTCTTAGCAAGGTGTCATTCATTGGTAGTTGTTTCTTTCTAAACCACGAAAGATATCAGTAAAATTGACTCAACGTTCCGATGCCAAACTTTTCCGGAGGCAACCTCCGGGAAACAACTGGCACACCGGAGATAGCTCCGGCGGCTGCGATGAGCAAGCTCAATGATGAGGAGTTAAGCATTGCCTACCCTAAAAAAACGACTGCTATCGCTTAAGCTGTCTATATTCAAGCCCGATCAGATAGGTGTAATTGGAGTTAGCGGAGCGCTTCTCGCCTTGAGTAGCTGTGCTTCGCGGCCAGCTATTTTGATTGCTAGTGGTTCCCAGGGAAGCGGCTACCAGCGGATTAGCGAACAGGTAATCACCTCAGCGAATCGTGTTGGTGGGATGCAGCTCAGTGATGACTTCAATTCCCCAGGGTCGCGTGATAATCTCGAACGGTTGCTCAACGGGGAAGTTGATTTTGCCCTTCTTCAGCTCGACGTAGCGCGGGAAGCAATGAGAGAACGACAAGTTCAAGCCGTGGTTGTGCTGGCTCAAGAGACCCTTCAGATCATTACGCGAGCGGATGCAGCCGTGCGCTCGTTTGCTGATTTAGAAGGAAAACGAGTCGCTATTGGGGCAACCGGAAGCGGCATTGCGTTTACCTCTGAGCGTTTATTTGCAGCAACCGATGTCGCCGTTCGTGCTGAACGTTCTGGTTTGGAGGATGCTTTTACTCAACTGCGCGCTGGGCAGCTTGATGCCGTCGTCTATGTTGGACCTTTGGGCACAAATGAAATAGTTCGGAAGCAGTTAACTCTAGACACAGAGCTGGAGTTAATCGGGCTAGAGTCAAACGTAATTAACTATCTCACCATTCAGTTCCCCGAATCCTACCAAAGCGCGGTTATTCCTCAAGGAAGCTATGGAGCGATTCCTCCTCAACCTCGCCAGAACCGAGCCACCATCTCCACAGCAACCGCGCTGGTGACTCGCCCAGACGTTGACCAAAGAATTGTTTCTCTCCTAGCCTGGTCAATTCTCTCAACGGCTCGTCGGTATGCTCCGTTTTATCCGCAGCTTGCTCAGGGCGATGCCGAGACTTTGCTGAGAATGGGCTTGGTATATATGCATCCAGGTGCAGTTCAGGCCTTAGAAAACGGCGATCCTCGCGTTGCTTGGCTGCGCTACATTCAAGGTAACGCTCCCTTACAGGCAGCCTTAATTATGCTAACGTCTACCAGCGCGATCGGCTTTTTACTGCGCTGGTGGCGTAAGCGGCGTTCCGCAGACGTGATTAAAACGACTCGTCAGTCTATTGCAGAACTACGGATTCTCTCTGAAGAATCACCCCAAAGAGCGCTCTCCAACGTCGAACAACTGCGTCAGCAACATCGTCTGATGCTGATCGACGGAGCGCTCACGACCGAGGTCTATGAGCGAGTCGAGCGCATGACGCGAGTGCTAGCAGATCAGTGCCGCACCTGGCAGCAGCAGCAACGCAGAGAGTCTTCACAGGAAACTCTTAAGTTACTCGATGATTGGCAGATTCGGCTTCGCCACAACCCTCAAGACGGACTCAAGCAGATTAATCAGGTAGAGCACCAGTTTCGAGAAAGATTGCTGGCTAACGAAGTGGATATTGAAACCTATATCTTGATCCGACAGCTAACTCTTTTGCTGATTATGTCGCTTGTGCCGCAAACACTACTGAACAATCCCCAATCCTCAAATACCGTTTCTCAAGAAGAGCCGAAGACATCAAGCTAGAAGCAGTTAGACTAGTAGTTGACCAAGAAAACTATGACAGGTTAAGAGGAGGATATAATCGACCCATTTTTTCTCTAGCCTTGGGAGCCGTAAAACGCCAATTTACTTTCGCTTTTTGACGATTGCGTTGTTGCTCCCAAGCACGCAGTT